>CAMCLK010000016.1 GCA_945875585.1 Candidatus Kuenenia stuttgartensis
TTGGCTGTGAAATCTACAGGGCTACCATCGGACAAAACCAACGCAATCGAACCAACCCCAGCAATGGCCGTCGCCGTGGATACATCATCCACAGTGGATAGAAGATACAGAGTGGCAGTATCTGCATCGGCATTGACAGCCAAACCGTATGTCGTTTCACCGGCTGTTACTAAAGAAACGAGAGTTTCTGAGCCATCAATGCCGGAAATTGTTGGTAGTTCCGTGACAAACACGGGATCTACAATAATCTCTGGCTGATCAAACGGGTCAACCGGGGGCAATTCGCAAGTGACAGGAACCAATATCGCATCAGGCTGGGTGCCATCGGCTTCTGAATCGCCATCAATGGCCAAACCGGTCGCTGGATCGACTCGGAACCGAGTCACAAAAGACTCGTTCACAACATCGATGAGAAGTTGGCCAGATTCATCCAAGCCAGCAGAGTAGAAATTTTGGTCCACAGGAAAAGCCACAGCAGAGCCATCAGCCAAAAGCAGGCTGATGGACGCTGAAGAACCAATCACAGCAGCTTGAGCCGTTGACGTATCGATGGTGTAAAGGGTCGCCTCGAAACCGCTGGCAGACGAAGCCAAGAGCAATGAGCTGGTAGAGTCAGCTGATTCCGCAAGAAAGACTGGGGTATCGCCTTCTGCAAGCCCAAGAATGGCAACAGTTGGTTGCGCGGCATCGGGCTGATCGGAGTCGTAGGAGCCGATCGAGTAGGCACCTGAAGGGACTTCAGGCGGCACCAAAAAGAAGGAAACCGTGGGGGTCAACCGGCCTTCTAGGCACTCGAGTTGAAACCTAGGCTTAGTCATGATGATACCCTTTCACATCCAACGGCAGTCTCATCTCTTAGAGTATAACGTCTGTCGGCCCAAAAATGCTCGCTGACTTTGCTCATAAAACAACATCAGAATCATCTGGATAGCAAAGGATGTCTGGAGTGTCCCCCTCTTGCCGATCCATCGTTAATCAACGATAATGATGACACGAGGTTCGTATGGAAGACCAAAACCAATCCTGCAAGCCGTGCGAGCAAGGCAGCACAATCCCGGTGTCGCACATTTCCCCCAGCGATGAAGCGCTGGCAGAGTTGGCTTGGGCCATCGCTCACCCGGCACGCGTAAAACTGGTAAGGCTGCTCCTTGAAAGGTCCGCTTGTGTCTGTGGCGAACTCGTCGAGTTGATGCCTCTGGCTCAATCGACTGTCTCTCAACACCTGAAAATCCTTAAGGAAGCAGGGATTGTTCAAGGTGAGATCGACGGGCCTAGGGTCTGTTATTGCGTGAACATTGCAGGCCTTGCTCGATTAAAAGCCCTTGTGGCCGAGTTGTAACGATTGTTCCCGGTTTTTTCTTCGTTGACACTCTCAGGAGTTTGGCACCAATGACAACCTTGCACGTATTCGACAAGCCCATGTGTTGTTCCACAGGCATCTGCGGTCCGCAGGTGGACCCGGTGCTGCCAAAATTTGCTTCCGATCTGGCTTGGCTCCACGAGCAGGGAATATCAGTTGAGCGGTTTAATCTGGCGCAACAGCCTCAAGCTTTTGTCGCTCTGCCCGATGTGATGGAAGCCTTGAAAGCCGGGCCAGAAATCGCTCTGCCTTTGATCCGGGTCAATGATCGGATTGTTGCCTCGGGGATTTATCCCACTCGCCAGCAAATGGCTTCCTGGTGCGGCGTTTCGTTGCTCACATCTTTGGGTGTGACCGAGCCGGCGGGTGGTAGTTGCGGGCCAACCGGTTGTTGTTGAAAATTCGTTTGGGAGATTTGCGCCATGGTATTTACCGAAAATCCGACACGCATCCTGTTTTTTACCGGAAAAGGCGGTGTTGGAAAAACCTCGGTCGCCTGCGCAACGGCCATAAAACTGGCTGATACAGGGAAACGGGTGCTCCTTATCAGTACAGACCCCGCCTCAAACCTCGACGAGGTTTTGGGTGTGAACCTCGGAGGGACACCAACCAATGTTCCCGGTGTTCCCAATCTGAAAGCGATGAACATAGACCCTGAGGCATCTGCCAAGGCATACCGGGAAAAAATGGTCGGCCCTTACCGAGGTGTCCTTCCAGATGCCGCTGTTGCCAGCATGGATGAACAATTTTCCGGTTCCTGCACTTTAGAAATTGCCGCGTTCGATGAATTTGCCAGGCTGCTAGGAGATACAGGAACAACCCGGAATTTCGACCATGTCATTTTCGATACAGCCCCCACTGGGCACACGTTGCGGTTGCTCTCACTTCCCTCGGCATGGGATGAGTTTCTTAATGCCAATACCAGCGGCACTTCATGCCTTGGACCACTGGCAGGGCTGCAAGCCCAAAAAACACTTTATGCCGACACTGTAACGGCTCTTGGAAATCCCAAAATAACAACTTTGGTGCTGGTGGCACGTCCGGAAGCATCGGCACTCCGTGAAGCAGAAAGAACTCGCGGCGATTTGGCAACCCTTGGCGTGCAAAACCAGCATCTTGTCATCAACGGCATCTTTCAGTGTACCGACGCAACCGACCCTATTGCCCAAGCCATGGCCAAGCGGGCAGAAGATGCCCTGTCACGGATGCCTGTGGAATTGGCCACTCTCCCCCGCACACTCATCTTGCTTGCTCCCCATGGACTTGTAGGGATAGAAGCGATCCGCACAATGGGAAATGCCCACGATTACAAAACTTCAATCCCGGAACCCGGCACCATACCACCAACCTTACCGGCCCTTGGTGAGCTCATCAGTGAGCTTTCACGCCATAAGCACGGCGTGATCCTCGCTATGGGCAAAGGCGGTGTTGGAAAAACAACCGTTGCGGCAGCCGTCGCTGTTGCCTTGGCCGACCTTGGCTTTCCGGTTCACCTCAGCACCACAGACCCTGCTGCCCATATTGCCGGCACACTGAACGGAACGCACCCACATCTCACACTTGGACGAATCGATCCCAAAGCCGAGACAGAGGCGTATGCCGCCGAAGTCATGGCCACGGCAGGAAAAGACCTCGATGCTCATGGCAGAGCCATGCTGGAGGAAGATCTACGCTCACCTTGCACCGAGGAAATTGCTGTCTTCCGGGCTTTTGCCGCTGCAGTGGCCAAGGGTGATCAGGGATTCGTGGTTCTCGACACGGCGCCTACAGGACACACAATTCTGCTCCTTGATTCAGCACTTGCCTACCACAGGGAAGTGACACGGCAGGCGAGTGGTATGCCTGAGTCCGTACAAAATCTGCTTCCCCGTCTGCGTGATCCCGATTACACCCGCGTGCTGATCGTCACCCTTCCGGAAGCCACACCTGTTCATGAAGCTGCAAAGCTTCAAGACGATCTGAAACGCGCGGGAATTACGCCATTCGCCTGGGTGGTGAACCAGAGCCTTACTCCTTTGGCTGTAACCGATCCTGTGCTGGCAGCACGCCGAGCCCATGAAGCGCGTTACCTTCGCGAAGTAGTGGACAAGCACGCGAGCCGGGTGGCTATTATTCCGTGGCAGGCCCTTCCACCCGTTGGTGCCGCTCTTTTACGGGCTTTGGCGGCTCCAATCAACAGATCTTGAATATCGTTTACGATGTGAAACGCGCGTCCCGAGTCAGCATGTCGCGCAGCAACCGTATGCCCTGCGCGGCACGCCGAGACAGGGTGCCCCTTGGGCATCCAGCCAAGCGCGCCGCTTCTTTCTGGGACCAACCACTGACGTACTTCAACCGAACCGCTTGCTGCAAAGGACCCGGCAGCAGGGAAAGTGCCTCTTCGAGCCTGCCTTCCAACTGATTTGACGGTTCATCGCCCGGAACGCTGACCGGGCGCGCCACAACTCGCTCATGCTTCTTGCGTCTTTTGCGTGATCGCGCCAAGTCGAGAGCGGCATTGCTTGCAACCCTGTGCAACCACCGCGTCAGAATGACCGGAACAGAAATCTTGGCCTGAGACAAGGCAAAAAAGACCAGTTGGCTGGCATCCTCTGCATCAGTCCAGTTCCCAAGGACCTTCCGGCAGGTGTTGACGACATCGTTCCAGTGTCGATTGCGCAGGATCGTGAAAGCCTCCTCCGATCCACCCTCCCTGAAAGCAGTCAACAACACGGTGTCGCTGCAAGCCTCCACTTTGCCTGCTACCGATCCGATTGATGTTATGTTACCAATTCCACAATTCGACGCCTTGCCAAGGGACACCATCACCAATTCAAATTCTTCGCCACCGGCACCAGACGGTATGTTGATTTGTGATTCTTTGGCACCCGCCGGCAGGGTTGTCTGAAACGAGGCAGAAACGGCCTGGCTTCCGCGGAAACCGGTAACCGAATAGCTGATTGCAAGCTCTGGCCCAGACTCTGCATGTCTGACCAAACGGAATACCATCGGGCCCGATACCGAAGCTGGAGTTGCTGCCAGTCCATTGGCAATTGGGCTTACCGACAGTTGTTCCTGTTGACCATCGGTAGATATCTGAACATCCGGCACAGTCGCTCTGGGAGCTGATACCACAGAAACCGTCATGGAAGGATCAGCTAGGCGCTGGGCAGCCATAGCCTGGCCGGAAGCAACTGACTCTGAAGGAACACTATCAAAAATGGTGTCGGCGGAAACATGCGCGTCCGACATATGCACTTTGATGGAAAAAGACGGCGGAGTTGCAAGCTGCGCCAATTCATTTTCACTGGAAACAACGTCGAAGCTGGCACTATCAGGTTCAGGTTGCTCTTGCCCGAACACTGCTACCGGGTCGACTAACTCTCCATGGATTTGGATTCCCGATTCCGGCACAGAAAGCTCGGCAACATTTCCTTCGGCACCTACCCCTGAACAATGGATTTGTTCGGCGCGAAATTCATTTGTGTCTGCAGGCTGTGGTGCAACTGGCTGGTCCACCACCGGCTGCTTTACCGAAATCGTTTCCGGTTCGGAGTTGTTGGTACTGCTGACAGACACGGATGCATCGGCAGCGCCAACCATACTGTCGGCCACATAATCATCGGCGGCAGCAAAAGAACCAATACCGGATGGGAATGTAACTGGTAAGTCCTGAGGCTGCACCAAAGCAATGGGCGAGGAACCATCCGGATTCAGCGGGATTGATCTGGCTAAGGCGGGCGTAGGCAGTGCAGATACCCCGGCTGCTAGCTCTGACCGGGCAAAATTCTGGCAATCGGGAGAAGTGTTTGGCTGATACCTAGGTTCAGCGTCCCAAAGGCCCGGAGAAACCTCTGCAGTGCAAGCCCCATCGCTGTCGTTCAGGATTTGCCAAATCCGCCAGGGGCTAGAAGGTGGGCTGTAAGGATCCGCAGGGGATCTAGACGATTCAATAGATTCCACAGGACGAGGCGCTATGGCTGACAGGCACGATGTGGCGCTTAAATCAAGAACACAAAGGCTTGTGGCGCTATTGCGTTCTTCCAGTGCCATCAATCCCACGGAAACCAGTCGATTGGCAGGTTTATTCCGGCAAAATGCGTTGCTCAGCCACTTCATAGACCATATGTCCACCATAGTTGTGCGCATTTGCATTAAACCGTGGCTCAATCAGTCTGTTTCACCCGATTCATTCCGAGTGATCGCTTATCGCAGCAATTCTACGAAACTGGTTAGGAACTTGACGACAGCGGCTTCAGGTTTGCTCACCAAAATGGCAAAAGGACCTCGATAGACAGACGGAGGCTCACAACAAGCACAAGAACAACTTGGGGAAAATCCACGCGCCAGACTTAAGCCCGAAGTGAGCAATCGGTATGCTGCTGTTGGAAGGCAGGTCAGGCCAAACAGTCAAAGCACTTGTTCGATCAGGCGAACTGCAACGCCGCAGCGGGACGGTCAACTGGCAAGCCATCGGCCGCGCGCAGGAGATGCACCATGAAAACCAATAGGCACCTTTTACTGTCTTATTTTATACTATTTATCACAGGGTGCGGCACCAAAGCTCCCGAGCAAGCTCCAGTGGTACCCGTGGTACCGGCCGAAGTTGCCTCGGCTTCGCCATTTCGATTCGACGATGTCACGGGGGCTTCAGGCATTGTCCACCAATACCGCAATGGCGAGGAAACCCAACCGCCCCATCTGTCTATTCTCGAATCGCTGGGAGGTGGTGCCGCCTTGTTCGATTTCGATGGAGACGGCCTGCTAGATATTTATTTCCCGGGCGGAGGCCATTACACGGGGCCGGACCAAAAAACCATTTCCGGGCATCCCGGTGCTCTTTACCGAAACAAGGGGAATTTTTGTTTTGACGATGTCACCGCAAGCTGCGGCTTAAACTCATTGGCTGAAGGCCGACCGTGGTTCTACTCGCATGCCGCTACCGTGGCTGATGTGGACCGCGATGGTTGGCCCGATCTTCTGGTGACGGGTTGGGGGCGCATCGCCTTATTCCGAAATATCGAAAACGGAAAGGGAGGACGCGCCTTCATTGATATTTCCAAAATTGCAGGACTGGACAAAGGCATCACCTGGGCTACAAGCGCGGCCTTCGCCGATCTGGACGCGGATGGTTGGCCTGACTTGTATGTCTGCCAATACGTCGACTGGTCGTTCAGCAAGAACCCTTCCTGCGATTACGATGGCAAGACGCCCGATGTCTGCCCACCCAAGAAGTTCCTTGGGCTACCGCACAAACTTTACCGCAACAACGGCAAAGGCGGATTTGAAGACATCAGCGATATTGCCAGCTTGAAACCAGCGGGCGATCAGGGTAAGGGTCTTGGCGTGATCGTCGCTGATATCGATATGGATGGCAAACCAGATATCTACGTCGCCAACGACACAGTTGACAATTACCTGTATGCCAACAGGTCAGTAAAAGGCACCATCAAGGTTGAAGAAGTGGGCGTCATTGCCGGTGCGGCACGCGACGGCAACGGCGCTACCAACGGCAGCATGGGGCTCGACATTGCCGACCCTATGCGCAGAGGCCAGCCCGATATATGGGTGACCAACTACGAAAATGAATTGCATGCCTTGTACCGCAATCTCAGCAAGCCCGGCAAGCCGCTCTTCACTTTCTTTACTCCCGCATCGGGTATCGCGGCCATCGGACAGAAATTTGTTGGATGGGGAACCGCATTCCTCGACCTCGACCGCGATGGTTGGGAAGACCTCGTCATTACAAACGGGCATGCCATCCGCTACCCGACAACCACCACGCGCAGGCAACGCATGGTGGTGATGCGCAATCAGAAAGGGCGATTCAACGACGCCTCGGCTGGTTCTGGTGCATGCATCATGGAACCGTATTTGGGGCGAGGTATGGCCAGCGGTGATCTCGACAACGATGGCGCCTTGGATCTTGTCATTGCCGGTACCAACGAAGTTCCGCGCATCTTGCGCAACAGTTCACCTCAAACCAACCACTGGATCGGATTTCAGCTCAGCCGCAAAGACCATGCAGATGTTGTGGGCACCCGGGTAACGATTGATGGCGACGCAGGCAAACAGTACCGTTTTGCCAAGGGTGGTGGAAGCTATGCCTCCAATCCAGACCGCAGAATGCACTTCGGTTTAGGGGCCAGCAAAGTTCCGGTCACGGTAACAGCAACCTGGCCCGATGGATCCACACAAACATGGACTGGACTGCAACCGAACCAATATCACGTGCTCAAACAAGCGCCCTGATCTATAAACGAAAAAGGCCGGGGAAATGCCCCGGCCTTCGATAACACTTAAAGTAGATGAAGATTTACTTCTTCACTTCGTACTCGGCGTCGATAACATCGTCGTTGCCAGACGACTTGGGGCCGGCGCCAGCGTCGGATTGCCCGGCTCCAGCACCCATCTGGCTGGCAGCGGCCAGAGCCTGTTGCAGGTCTTGAGTCGCCTGCTTCAGGGCCTGAAGGTCGTCACCCTTGATGGCTTCCCGGGCCTTTTGTGCTGCCAATTCCAGCGGCTTAGTGTTCGCTTCGCCAAGCTTCTCGCCGTTCTCCTTCAAGAACTTCTCCACGCGGTGGGCAGCATTGTCTGCTTCATTGCGCGCGTCGATCAGTTCCAGCTTGCGCTTTTCGTCTGTGGCATGCACTTCGGCATCTTTCCGCATCCGTTCAACCTCGTCGGCGGAAAGACCGGATGAACCCTTGATTTCCACATGGGCCTGCTTGCCTGTGCCAACATCCTTGGCTGACACCTTCAGAATTCCGTTAGCATCGAGCGAGAATGTAACCTCAATCTGAGGTTCCCCACGCGGGGCCGCTGGAATACCTTCGAGGTTGAATTCGCCAAGTTTGCGGTTGGAGGAACTCGCCGCAATTTCGCTTTCACCTTGAAACACGGAAATGGTGACCGCAGTCTGACCGTCTGCCGCTGTTGAAAACGTCTGCTTCCGTTCCGTGGGAATAGAGGAGTTGCGTTCGATCAACCGGGTCAGGCGGCCTCCCAGCGTCTCGATTCCCATCGAGAGTGGAGTCACGTCCACCAACAGCACATCGGACTTGCTGCCCAGAAGAAGCTGAGCGCCCTGAATCGCGGCGCCAATGGCAACCACTTCGTCAGGGTTCACGCCACGGTGGCCTTCTTTTCCAAAGACTTCCTTGACCAACTGCTGGATGCGTGGCATGCGTGTCATACCACCCACCATGACAATCTGGTCGATTTCATGGGGCTTGATCTTGGCATCGGCCAACGCCTTGAGCACGGGAATTTTGCAGCGTTCGAACAACGGTTCGCACAATTGCTCGAGTTTGGACCGTGTCAGCGACATCTGCAGGTGCTTGGGGCCCGACTGGTCTGCCGTGATGAACGGAAGATTGATATCGGTTGTTGGCTGCTGGCTGAGATCTTTCTTCGCGCGTTCAGCAGCTTCCTTAAGCCTTTGCAGAGCCATTTGGTCCTTGCGAAGGTCGATACCGTTGGATTTGCGGAAATCTTCAGCAATGAAGTCGATAATGACCTGATCGAAGTCGTCGCCACCCAGGTGGGTGTCGCCATTGGTTGATTCCACCTTGAAAACGCCATCGCCGACGTCGAGGATCGAAATATCGAATGTGCCACCACCAAGGTCAAATACAGCGATCTTCTCGTTGGCCTTGCGTTCCATGCCATAGGCAAGGCTCGCAGCAGTAGGCTCGTTGATGATGCGCATGCGTTGCTTGGTCTTTTTGCCCGTTTTGGGATCTTCGATTTCCCACTCGGTATCAAAACCAGCCACTTGAGCTGCTTCGATGGTGGCCTGACGCTGGGCATCGTTGAAATAAGCAGGAACCGTGATCACGGCTTTGCGTACCGTGTGGCCCAAGTAGGCTTCGGCAGATTCCTTCAGCTTGCGCAGGATCATGGCCGAGATTTCGGGAGGCGTGAAGCTCTTGCCGTCGATGTCGACCTTCGATGGATCTTCCGCGTTGCCAACAATCTTGTATGGGACCAACTTTTCCTCGTCCACCACTTCCTTGCGGCGGCGTCCCATGAAACGCTTGATGCTGTACACAGTACGGCGGGGATTGGTAACGGCCTGACGCTTGGCCTGATCACCTACCAGGCGCTCGCCCTTGTCAGTGAACGCTACCACGCTTGGGGTGATGCGATTGCCTTCCTGATTGGCAATCACCTTCACCTCGCCACCTTCCATGACCGCTACCACCGAGTTGGTGGTGCCAAGGTCGATACCGATGATCTTCTCTTCTGCCATGGTCCTCTTCCTTTCGTTCCGCATTCAGCGGAGCAGTGGTTTCGATCGGTGTGTCCGGATCGTGAAATTGAATCTCATATCCACTAGTTGCAATCGGCGTGCCAATATCGCTCAGTTGCAGGCAGTATGCCGCAAATGCTTTATATGAAACATGTTAAGCACTTAGAAATTCTAGCTATTAGTTTCAAGCCAAACAGCCAGTGCCATTTTGGCAGTGTCTATACCCGACCGCCCTTGATCGCTATTGCCATTTTGGCAGATCAGATAAAAGTCGCTTCCTGACCTGCTCCGCGGGCTTTCCATTCCATCAGGTGTTTGGCAAATGCCTCTTGCAACCGACGTGTAACAGGACCGGGCACGCCTTCCGAGACGATGGCATCATCAACCCGCACAATGGGAAGAATTTCAGCGGAGGTACTGGTCAGGAACATTTCCGCGCACCCAGACAACTCCGCCAACTTCAAAGCCCGTTGATGCACAGGAATTTTGGCCGAAGCCGCGAGGTCCAGAATCAGATCCCGCGTGACGCCAGGCAAAATACGCGGACCGTTGGGATGCGTAACCACGGTGCCGTTTTGCACGGCATAAAAGCTGGAATGCCCGCATTCGGTAACGGTGCCATCGTCTCGGTGCAGAAGTGCCTCGTGAGCGTCTGCTTCCTTGGCCGCCTGAACAGCCAAGCAGTTACCCAAAAGGTTGAGCGATTTGATATCGCACCGACCCCAACGGATGTCCGGTTGAAGGCTGACTTTCACGCCCGCCAACCGTTTGCTGGCATAGGGATCATGAAATGGCTGAACATAGATGAGTTCGCACGGATGGGGTTCGGCTGGAAATGCATGGGCCCTTGGCGCAGAGCCACGGGTGACTTGCAAATAGACAGTGGCCTCGGCCAAACCAGATCGCGCGACGAGGTCTTCAACCCGCCTGCGGAGACTGCCAAGACCAGCATGTACGATTTTCAGCGCCGCAAGGCTGCGGTCGAGGCGCCTGAAATGCCCGTCGGCACAATGGATTCGGCCTTCATAAATGCGCAAAAATTCGTAAATGCCATCGCCAAACATGTATCCGCGGTCGGTTACAGGAACCCGGACTTCTTCCAGTGGCATAATCTCACCATTAAGGCTGGCAAGAATAGCACTCATGGCAATGGAACCTCATGAATAACGGGTTCAACCTCGGCGGGGCCGGCTTGCGGAATGACGGGTGGACGGATTGGCAGACGTAAGGTGAAGCAGGTGCCACGGCCGATCTGGCTTTGCACCTGAAGAGACCCGCCATGGGCTTCGAGCACCTTACGCGCGGTAGGCAATCCAAGGCCACTTCCACCCGGCTTGGTTGAGAAAAATGGTTTGAACAGGTTCTCAATCATCTCTGGGGATATGCCCGGGCCCGTATCGATGACATGAAGGACAAGAAAACCAGCTTCAACACCCGCAATGAGCGACAGTTCGCCGCCTTTGAGCATGGCCTGCTGCGCATTGAGAAGCAGGTTCAATAGGGCCTGCTTCATTAGATCTGGATCAAGGTGAACAGGAGGCATGTCTGCAGGCAGGAACACATTCACATGCACATTGGCAGCGCGCGCCGTGGGTTCAAAGAAATCCACCATTTCTTCGAGCACTTTACGCAAATCGTAAGGCCGAAGCGCCAAATCTTTGACATGGGTAAAGCGCAGAAAGTCGTTCGAGACCTCAACCAGACTGGAGCATTCGTTCTGCAGACGAACAATGCGATCGAGAGCCCGCCGTTCTCGCGGCGACTGGGGGTTTTCAAAATCCTCAGCCAGCAGCTGGAGATTCAGTCCCAGCGTGGAAAGGTGGTTCTTGATCTCATGAATGAACACGCCAGCCGTTTCGGCGAGTTCCGTGTAATGGCTTGAAATCATGTCGTGCCGTCCCCCGGCAACGCAAAAACCGGACCGCGACAGTCGCGGTCCGGTGTGATCCTATACATGGCGGGAGCGACTTTAGCGGCCGCGGCCACCACCACCGCCACGACGACCGCCACCACCACCACCACGGCGTGGTTCGCGGTCGCCATCGCCACGTGGTTCACGGTCGCCTTCATTACGTTCCCGGCGCGGTTCGCGTTCGCCGCCGCCATTAGCACCTTCGGGGCCAGCACCTGGCGCACCTTCAACAGGCTTCAGCAGCACCTTGCGCGAAAGCTTCACGCGGTCGTGCTCGTCGATGGCAATAACCTTCACCTGAATGCTATCGCCCACTTTGCAAATCTCGTCAACACGGGAGATGAAACCCGAGTCGAGTTCGCTGATATGGCAAAGGCCATCGCGGCCGGGCAGGATTTCGACAAACGCGCCGAATTCCTTGATGCTGGTTACCTTGCCTTCGTACACTCGGCCAACCTGAACTTCTTCAGAGATGGCTGCGACACGCTTGCGGGCCGCCTCGGCTCCTTCAGCGTTGGAGTGGCTGATGTAGACGGTGCCGTTGTCTTCGATGTCGATCTTGGCGCCCGTGCTCTCCTGAATACCCTTGATGTTCTTGCCGCCAGGCCCGATGAGCATACCGATCTTTTCGGGGTTGATATGCACAGTAAGCAGACGGGGAGCATACTTTGAAATCTCGTCCTTGGGCTTTGGCAGGACGGAAAGCATGGTGCGCAAAATGCGACGACGAGCCACACGCGCGCGTTCGAGCGTTTCGCGGACAATTTGCTCGCTGATACCGTGGTTCTTCAGGTCGAGCTGGATACCGGTGATGCCAAGGCCGGTACCGGCCACTTTGAAGTCCATATCGCCGTAATGATCTTCATCGCCTTGGATGTCGGTCAGAAGGATGTGGCGGTCGCCTTCCTGAACCAAGCCAATACTGATACCCGCGACAGGGTTCAGGATCGGAACACCGGCGTCCATGAGAGCAAGGGTGCCACCGCAAACGCTGGCCATGCTCGAGCTACCATTCGACTCGAGGATGTCAGATACCAGACGAATGGTGTAGGGAAACTCTTCAACAGGAGGAACAATCGCTTTCAGCGAACGTTCTGCCAGCGCGCCGTGGCCGATTTCGCGACGGCCTGGGCCACGGATCGGTTTGCACTCACCCACGCTGAACGGAGGGAAATTGTAGTCGAGCATGAATTTCTTGGAAAATTCCTCGACCAAGCCTTCCATCCGCTGCTCGTCTGACGACGTACCGAGCGTGACGGACACAAGGGCCTGAGTTTCGCCGCGTTGGAACAGGGCAGAGCCGTGAACACGTGGCAGCAGGTCGGTTTCGCAATGCAGGGCGCGGATTTCATCTTCCTGGCGGCCATCAAGGCGCTTGCCGGAAAGGATCGCTTCGCGGACAACCTTTTCCTCAATCTGGGAAAGGATGCCGGACAATACAGAGGATTCAACGGGCGGCTGACGGTCTGCAGCCAGATAGATAGCCTTGATTTTGTCCTTGACTGCGGAAATGGCGGCTGCGCGGGCAGCCTTGCCAGGCGTGTACTTGGCTTGCACGAAGTCTTGGCCGAACTTTTCCAACACTTCGGCGTGAAGAGCTGGCGTGACTGGTGCCGCGGGCAGCACCTTCACAGGAAGACCTGCCTGCGTGCGGAACTGCTCGATGGCTTCAACAATGCGGCGGATGTGTTCGTGTGCGAACAGGATCGCCTTCAACATCTCTTCTTCCGGCATTTCCCGGGCAAAACCTTCGATCATGGTGATCGCTGACTTCGTTCCAGATACCACAAGGTCGAGATCGCTTTCTTCGAGCTGGGCGTATGTTGGCATCACTACCAGCTGCCCGCCCACGCGACCAACACGTACGCCACCGGTGGGTTCCACAAACGGAATGTGGGAAATATGCAGTGCCGCACTGGCACCAATCAGAGCCAAAACATCCGGATCGTAGTCGCGGTCCGCGGAGAGCGTGCTGCACATGACCTGAACTTCGTTCAGATAGTTGAGAGGGAACAACGGACGAATTGGCCTGTCGATCAGGCGCGACGTCAGCGTTTCCTTGGTGGTTGGGCGGGTTTCGCGCTTGATGTAACCGCCAGGAAATTTCCCTGCCGCGTAGGTCTTTTCGCGGTAATCAACGGTGAGCGGGAAGAAGTCGCGTTTTGGATCCACGCCACCTTCAACGGCGGTGACAAGAACCAGCGTTTCGCCAAGGCTCACCACGACAGCACCGTGGGCCTGCTTGGCAAGCTTACCTGTTTCAAGAATGAGAGAGACAGAACCGAGAGGCAACTCCAGACGCGTAATCTGCATGATGTGAAATCCTTGGTGTGGTGTTCATGGGCCTGAAAAGGCCAATAATTGGATTGGACGGTGGTGCAGGATGGATTGCCAGAGAGGCCTTTAGTAAGGGCAAAGCCCCTCAACAAGACGGGTCAAGGCGGCACACACCGCCATTTCAGGCAAACCTGAGGTGGAAACATCCACCCCCTGACCGCACGCCATGAAACGAAAAACCCCGGGATCAACCCGGGGCAAAACCTTTTACTTGCGCAGCCCAAGTCGGGCGATCACCGCAGCGTAACGTGGGTGATCTTTGTGGCGCAGGTAAGTCAACAAGCAGGCACGCGTGCTGACCATCTTCAAAAGGCCGCGCCGGCTGGCGTGGTCCTTCGAGTGGGCTTTCATGTGGCCGTGCAGATCGTTGATACGTTCGGTCAACAGGGCGATCTGAACTTCGGGTGAACCGGTATCCTGCTCCTCTTTGCGGAACGATTGGATAATTTCGGTCTTCCGCTCCTTCGTTACTGCCATCGTTTCCTCGCCTTTACCGCCTCGATCGTGCGGGATTAGTCCTTCGTTTTTACTTTTCCAGCAACTCATCCTACCACCATGTCATGGCATTGCAAGGGGGTGACTTCGCTTGCAGCACCAATGATGGATCAACCGGCCCCCTCACCCTCATCTTGGACCACCGGTTCCACCAACCTGCCCGCCGCTCGCAACGCCATCCGCAACGCAACTTCCACCTGCGCGTTCACAGACCTCAGCTCATCACGAGCCCACAGTTCCATGGCCCTGTGCACACCAGGATCAAGCCGGACCACGAATGCCTTGCGCTCGGCCATTCCAATCAACCCCTTAACTCGCCAATCGGGCTTTAACTGTGCAATGTTCCAGCATTAATCACAGGAACCGCTTCCTTCTCTCCGCACAAAACCACCAGCAGATTACTGACCATGGCGGCGCGACGCTCATCATCCAACACAATTCGCTTATCCTTATCCAATCTTTCCAGCGCCATCTCCACCATTCCCACTGCTCCATCCACAATGATCCTGCGAGCAGCAAGAATGGCCGACGCCTGCTGCCTGCGCAGCATCACCGCTGCAATTTCAGGAGCATATGCCAGCATGCTGATCCGCGCTTCAACGACTTCCACACCTGCCGTAAGAAGCTGTTGCTTCAATTCAGACTTCAACTCCTCACCCACAATTTCTGGGGAGCCTCGAAGGCTGATGCGGCCATCGTCGTGGGAATCGTACGGGTGCCTCGATGCAAGACTTCTCAGCGCCGATTCAGACTGAATGTGCACGTAATCTTGGTAATCGTCCACATCGAATAACGCTTTGGAAGCATCAATTACACGCCAAACGACCACAGCAGCAATTTCAATGGGGTTTCCGTCTAGATCGTTGACCTTGGCAGCATGGCGGGCCTTACGCCCCGTATCCGTGGTCACAAGATTACCGGCAGCATCTTTGGATGTGGTTGTTTCCGACTGGGTCCCGGTTTCGAAGGACCGGATTCTCAGGGAAACCAATCGCTTCAAATAGAATGGATTCACCCAGAAAAACCCCGATTGTTTCAGGGTTCCTTTGTATTCGCCAAACAGTGTCAACACCCGCGACTCGTTGGGATTGATCGAAACCAGTCCAACCAAACCGATGATTCCCGATAG
Organism: Candidatus Kuenenia stuttgartensis; assembly: GCA_945875585.1. Classification (GTDB taxonomy): domain Bacteria; phylum Planctomycetota; class Planctomycetia; order Gemmatales; family Gemmataceae; genus REEB421. The sequence continues at coordinate 15,467 of CAMCLK010000016.1, forward strand.
GAAGCCTAATACCGACACAGAAATCACCACAGCGATTCCCGGGCCTTTGCCCAAAACCGCCCTGAGGATATTTCCCGCCTCGTTGGTGGGATCAAGCAGCATCAACAACCATGGGGAACTGAGCAGTACCAGCAAAAATAAGAAAAGGGGCCCAAAGCCAGATCGGGCTTTCCCTGAAATCTCTTGAACCATGTGCAACCCTCCAGATCGACATCTTCCAGCTTGACATCGCCATGATATCACCGCGATGTCAATCGTCAAGCTTGCAACAAGTCCATGCCCCGGCTGGCGCGCTTCAGTCGATCGCGAACTGCCCACCAATCCGGCTGGTCCGGTGGCAGCACCACGACAATCAAGTCGGGCCGCCCGGCATCGGCACGATGAAGCGCGGCGTACAGTGCTGATTCTGCCATGGAGGGAATGGCGGAAAGCACGATATCGGCTTGCCGATCTTCAAACACAATCAGCAACACCGAATGGCCTTTCGCCCTTGAAATGGCCACATGCTGAACAGCCTCGCGGTAGTCGTCGAAACTCATCATGGGTGTTAGCGGGGCGTAATGACGTGTCTCCAGACCCGGTGAGCGGGCAATGGTTTCATTGCCCGGACCGGTCGCCAAACCACCCAAAACTGCTTCAAGCAACGCCGGAGCAATGGGCCCAGGCCTCAGTACACGAGGTGGATTTACAGTCAGATCGATTACGGTGCTTTCCACCCCGGCGCGGCATGGGCCTCCATCCAAAATAAGATCGACTGAATCGCCTAAATCCTCCTCCACATGCGCCGCCAGTGTCGGCGAAAGCCTGCCGCTGGTATTGGCACTAGGGGCCACAACCGGCTTGCCACATGCTTGCAATAATGCAAGGGCGACGGGATGGTCAGGAACGCGAACGGCCATAGTGGGTCCGCCAGCCGTAACGGCATCAGCCAACCCAAATGAACGCGGCAAAACCAAGGTTAATGGCCCGGGCCAGAATCGCTGGGCTAAAGCCTCAGCCCAAGGGTTCCAGCCTTCGCCCGCTAACTTGCGGGCAGCGTCGATGCTGGCCACATGCACAATCAGCGGATTGGTAGCGGGGCGCCCCTTCACCCGGTACAAGCGAGCAACGGCCGAGGCATCTCCAGCCAAGGCCCCAAGCCCATAAACCGTTTCTGTGGGAAATACCACAAGCCCGCCTGAAAGAAGGACTTGTGCTGCTTCGTGAATGAGGCCGAAATCGATGGCAACCATGACTAGATCTGGTAGTTCATGGCAAATTCGTCGCCATCGGCACGGGGCGCGCCGCGCATGCGCAGTGACGGTTTTTCCAGCGTCACAACCGTGTGTGGAACCACCGACTGCGTCAGCCACACGCTGGAACCGATAACAGAATGATGACCTACAACAGTATCCCCGCCCAGAATGGTCGCATTGGCATAGACCACAACGTCGTTTTCCAGCGTGGGATGCCTTTTCCGGCCACGAATGATGTTGCCTTCGGCATCACGCGGAAACGACAGCGCCCCCAGCGTTACGCCTTGGTAAAGTTTCACTTGGTTCCCAATGACACACGTCTCACCCACCACCACTCCGGTGCCGTGATCGATAAAGAACCCCGGGCCAATGGATGCGCCCGGGTGCAGGTCGATTCCGGTTCGGCCGTGGGCAAATTCGGTCATCATGCGTGGAATGATCGAGACGCCCAAGTTCAGCAGTTCGTGCGCCAGCCGAAAAATGGCAACAGCATGCAAACCGGGGTAGCAGAAAATCACTTCTTGGCAGCTGTGAGCAGCAGGGTCACCTTCAAAGGCGGCCGTGACGTCAGCTTCCAGCACCTCGCGCAAGGCGGGCAGGCGCTCTAAAAGCCCTTGGGCTTGTTCAACGGAGCGTATGCGGTGCGATTCCACGTCGCCCGCTGGGGGCTGAACACGGCCGATCTGTTCCGCTAGCCGGTTGCGCAGATCATCAAGAAGGTCGCCCACGTGGTAGCGGATGTTGTTACTGGTTAGATTTTGACGCCGGCAGAAACCAGGAAATACCACTTCGAGCAGATCTTCAACGATAGCCGCAACCGCGTCGCGTGAAGGGAGCGGCGCGTGGCCGAGGTTACAAGTCCGGCTGTGAACCCGGTAGGAGGCGACAAGCGCCTCTGTGAGTTCATCGGGAAACAAGTCTCGCTGCGGTTGCACCCGTCGTTCCTCCCCATTCTTGCATTCATGGTATCGAAAGGGTTGGAAGGCCCAAGGGTTGCTGGAAGGTTGACCTGATGGAGAGGCTTCTGCCTCATTCCAAGGCACAGTGAGCGGGCATCTGCCTGCACCATGGGCAGGTAGAGTCTTCAATGGGAATGCTCACGCGCGAAACAGGGAGCATTGAGAAAAATTTAAATACTTGCGAAATAAGGTCTTACAACAAATTTCGGCGCCTTTTAAAAACAGTTTGGCACCATTGGCACGCGCTCTGCATTAGGTGGATTGTCTGACTCGGGCACAGAGAAAGACACTCACTCGGGTGGGCAGGTTCAAGGGAGAGGTGGGCCTGTCCACTCGAGTTTGCAAATCACGCGCCAATGGCGCTCTCGTCAAGCCTTCCGGTGTTCATTGGACCAAGGGGAGAGGTGGTCTAGTGAACCCGGAGGGCTTATTTTATGCTCCTTCATCACAGCATTCAAGAACACTCGCTTGTCGCCACGGGCATCCCGTGGCATAATCGCATTATGCGGGATTGGTATACCGGCTGTGCCCAGCCTTCCCAAGGCTGTGAAACGAGTTCGACTCTCGTATCCCGCTTCGAAACAATTTCAAATCACCAAACTGCTTTTGATTCAGCAAAAGATTTTTGATGTTTCTCATAAACCTCAATCTTCACCAAACCAAATTGTTTTCGTTCCAGCCATTGTTTGTTGAATGGTGCCATCTGACCAGAACAGTCTGTGCAGCGCTTTCTGTTCTACCAGCAACCACGGCCAGAAAATTGATCGCTTTCGTCACATGAATACGACACACGCTGCTCGGCAATGATATGCCCTAAACCTTTAGTAACAATGTGCTAAATTTGGCGGCTTACCAACGTCTTGTAATACCGTACTTGTCTAACACTGTATCGTTACTAATGATTATTAGTCCTTCAATTTTTGCTTGCGCCACAAGCAAACGGTCAAATGGGTCTTTGTGGTGAAAAGGAAGAGCGGCTAAGGCCGCTGTGTGTTTTGGCAATATATGAAGATAATCAAAGCCATTACTGTCGATGGCTTCGCTCATAAACACCTCGTATGGTTGCGCCAAAGAATATTTCCCCATACTGATTTTGATGGCAATTTCCCAATATGTCGCTGGGCTTACAAATATCTCGTTCGTAGGGTCCATGATTAGTGACACGGCCGTACTGCTAAGCTGCTGATCGCTTAATGCAAACCATAAAAGCGCGTGCGTATCTAAAAGAATTTTCAAGGCATATACTCCTTGAAATGCTCCAAATGCTCGTCATCTTCGATTTGCAGAGTTATCATTCCCTTACAGCGCCCCGGTTGCGGCCTCGCCTTTTCCACAGGCGAGGCCATTAGCTTTGCCACCGGCTGTTCATTCTCGGTAATCACCACTTCCTCGCCCGGATTTAGCCGATGAATCAGATCAGCAAGTGCAGCCTGTGCCTCTTGAAGTGTCACGGTCGCCATGATCCCCGAACCCCTCCTATATGGCCCTGTCTTTTCACTAAAACTCTGCATGAAATGCGAAAAAGACCTTTGTTATCAAACGACCGCTTAATTTAGATCAAGTTTTTGCAAGCCACAAACCCTCGTTTCGATTTTTATTTTATACATAAGCCCATCACACATTCCCCTCCGGCAACCCAAACAGGGCGCGAACTTCGGAGTCGGGTTTGCCTTTGAACGCTATCAGGTTGATTTCAAGATTGCCCGTCATACAGAACATCGAGGAAAAACCCGCCCGGGCTACGGCGTTCGACAATGACTTCTGCGTGAACCCGGTCTTGTGCGCGAAAAACTCCTCACCACTCCGCTCGATTGTAGGACTATGACCATACAGAACATCCAGAATCATTACTGGTCCAGCCGGTGATGTGTAAAGCACATCATCCACATCCAGCCCTTGCGAAACCGTCACTCGCATCAATTCGGTCAGATCTGGTACCCGTATCTGCACAAAACCACCGTCCTTCATCACATGCAAGATGCCAGCCAAAACCTGGGGCACATCGTGCCGGTAGTAATGCTCCAAATTATGCGAGCAGTACACCGCGTCGAACTGGGCCGCCGGCAACCCGGAAAGCTGGCGGGCATCACACACGATATCGGGCTGCCCTTTCGGATCGATATCGAGCAAGAGATGCTCGAAGGCCGCATACTGTGGAGGAAGCGCGATGCTTTTGGACCCGCCGCCAACGTTCAGCACTTTCTTCACAACAGGCTCCCTATTTAGAACGATTCACTGTTTCCAGAATTAAAGCGCCAACAGTATCTTGATCATAACTGGCGTCGCCTGATCAACCTATGAGGGCATGGGTTGCCAAGCACCACGCCCGATCGTTTTTTGATGAAAGCGCATTACCATGATTCCGCTTCAAGCCCTGCTCATATTCGCCATGGCCACACCCGAACGCCTCCAACCAGGTGATCACACACGATTCGTCACCTCTGGTTCCCTCAAGCGGACGTATCTGGTGCATGTGCCCAAGAACATCGACCCCACCAAGCCTGCCCCCGTTCTTCTGGCCCTGCACGGTGCCGCCATGGATGGCCCCATGATGGTCTGGTTTTCAGGCCTCAACAAAAAATCCGAGCAGGAAGGTTTTATTGTTGTGTACCCCAGCGGCACGGGAACAGGCCGGTTCCTCACGTGGAATGCCGGTGGATTGAGGGGGACCATGGCGCAAGGCAAACCAGACGATGTCGCCTTCATAGGCACCCTACTCGACGACCTGAACACGGTCGCCCATGTGGATACAAAACGCATCTATGCCTGCGGCATGAGCAATGGTGGCATGATGTGCTACCGCTTGGCATCGGAATTGTCCAACCGGATTACAGCTATCGCACCCGTGGCGGGCACCATAGCCATCGACGAATGCAAACCAAGCAGGCCGGTACCGGTGATCCATTTTCACGGCTCAAGCGACTCAATCGTTCCTTTTGATATGTCGGGTGGCAAGGCCCCGCCATTTATGAAACTGAAAGGGGTTGAAGACTCGGTCCGCATCTGGGTCAAACTGAACGGATGCGATGCCACTGCCAAAACGGAAATCATCAGCCAGAAACCCGACGACCTGACCGTGACGCGTGAAACCTACAAAAACGGGAAAGGGCCATCTGAAGTGGTACTGATCACCATCAAGGACGGCGGGCATACTTGGCCAGGGCAAGCGCCACCGGTTATGTTCATCGGGAAATCGGTGCGGAGTGTCTCCGCCAATGATCTTCTGTGGGATTTCTTCAAACAGTACGCGCTGAAATAAAATGTATTGTTATGGAGAACCATTGGCCTTCACTACACCAATCGATTCTACCTCCAAGCAGAACGGCCCTTGTTTCGCGTCCGCCAACATGAAACCGATGCTGGCGATTTCAGCCGGATCGACACGCCCCGCACCCGCCACAGGCCTACCAAACTGAGTGGCGACAAATTGCCCCAAAGGCAACCTAGTCTCGGTCCATTCATTGCGAATGGAGGGTAGCATGGCCCGATAGGAAAAGGCCCTGAGCTGCTGGCGGATGTAAAGATTCATGGAATAGACGCGGCCATCGCCGCGCATGCGCACCTGAAACGAATCGGAAGGCAACAGTTGGAATTCAAAGGAATTAGTACGTATGGAAGCAAAACCTCCATTGTTTGCCAACGAAATTGTGCCAGAAAACAGTAATGTTCCCGTACTGCTGATGCCTGCCATCCCCGACGATACTCCGCCCATCACGCCATCATTAACAGCACGCCAAAGGTTGATGGCGCCCGGTTGGGAGAAATCAAATAGGGAATGATGTGGCATGATTGCCCTGTGAAAAATGCCTTCCAGTCAGAAGAATGATAGGCGAGGCAAATCAACAATGGCTGTTGATTATTGTTTGGATCGCAGGTTCATTCTGCAATCGTTCTCAGCAGCGGTTGCCTCACCCGTCTTCTCGACTGGATGGTTGAAGAGGTAACGCCACACATCTTCATGAATGTACTTCCCATTGGCATCCTTGACAGCCGCACCACCGGGCGTGACGGCGCTGTGAGCGCGTTTGTCGTCGTTTTTCACATCGGCATCGGTAATCAGGCGCCTGCTGTTGCCATATGGAGTTTTGTTTTTATCCACATTGACAAGAGGGCCATGTCTGTTCAGCCCTAGCAGAATCCATGAACGGCAGTAATGGTCGCCCTTCCATCCTCCATCGAGAACATGACTGAAGCCAAAGAAACAGTTGGATGGCGTAGCAGATGGTAATTCCTGCCACGATTCATACTGATCGCGCGGGCCACAGAACATGACCACGCGATCCACTTTCTGGTGAATGGCAAAGCGCGCAGCGGTGGTGGAACCGTGGGAACTTCCCGCGACAATCACGCGGTCCCAGCGCAGGTCGTTGCCATCGGCAGAGATAAAGAAATCCCATTTCCCCTGCGGATTGCTTTTGGCCAAGTGTTTGACAAACTGCAGTGCCCGCTCCTTCATCCCATCTGGCCGGGGGATGGAGACCACATCGGAAAAGTCCTCGCCGGTAGCGGCCTCAAGACGGATTTTGCCCAGAAACAACGGATCCGCGGGCGGCGGTTCTTTACCAAAGGTTCCAAACCATCCATTGGCGTAATGTACTTGAATGGCATGCAATCCATAGCCTGCCAGACGGTCGAAAAGCTGGGCATTGTGCCCCATGAGCCAGATGACCAGCTTTCCCTGCGGTTTCACACGGGTATCGACGGTGGCATTTTCAACGTCTGCGGGTTTGCCATCCTTTTCGAAGACAAATCCGATTTCAGGATGTGGTTGGGCGCGGGGATCCATTTGGCTGGCGCGAGCCTTGACATCGTATTTGCGGGGAGATCTATCATTGAAAACAAGGGGTTGCTGAGCCATGCCCCAACCGGTGGCAATGGAACAGATCAGAATCACCACGTAAGGAATCGTACGGTTCATAATGGCACCACGTCGTGTCGTTGCGATAAATTCAGGCGGTATCGTCACAGCCTGCAATCCACCGATTCGTCATTGAGCATTCAAGGTCAGTGTAAGAAAGTCTGTCAAAGGCCGCCATCATTAGCTTTTAGGTGTGCCAGATAGATGTAATAGGGACCGTGAGCGATCGCTTGGGAGTCGATAAAAACAAAAAGACCCAGTCCGGCAGCTTTGCCGAAACTGGGCTGAATTCGCTGGTGTTGTGATGACTACTATTCTCAATAAAAGAAGCCGGTTTCATCAACCGGCTTCTTCTCTTATTCAGATCATGGACCCAGGCAAGACAACGGGATCAAACACCAGTCCCGCCGTTGCCACCAAAGCCCTTTTGTCCGCCACCAAAGCCGCCGCCTTGGCCAAATTGACCACCGCCAAAGCCGCCTTGACCACCGCCAAAGCCACCTTGGCCGCCAATAATACCACCTTGGCCGCCACCAATACCACCTTGGCCGCCACCAATACCACCTTGGCCGCCACCAATACCGCCTTGGCCACCACCAATACCACCCTGACCACCGCCGAAACCGCCCTGACCGAACTGGCCGCCACCGCCAAAGCCCTGATTACCGCCAAAACCAGATCCACCGATATAGGTACCGGGTGGGATCGGAATCACGTTGAATGGGCCACCTATTGCATTAGGCCGAACGATGTTTCCCGGTATGTAACCACCGAATGGGTCGCTGACACCACCACCACCTAATCCACCGCCTCCGCCAAAACCACCACCGCCACCACCACCAAAACCACCACCGCCTCCGCCAATACCGCCTTGGCCACCACCAAAACCGCCCTGACCGCCGCCTTGGCCGCCGCCGAAACCGCCCTGACCGCCACCAAAGCCGCCACCGAAACCGCCTTGGCCGCCTTGCTGACCGCCAAATCCACCACCTTGTTGGCCACCAAATCCGCCTTGCTGGCCGCCACCTTGTTGGCCACCAAAGCCACCCTGCTGATTACCGCCCTGATTGCCCTGTTGGCCAACGCCACCCTGACCTCCCAAGCTAGTTATGCCACCGATCGTAAGCGGTGGGCGAAGTGGGCCGGGAGGAGACGGCCGTGGCGGCATGGCTGGCCTGAACCCCTGAGCGGGTGATGAACCCGGAATAAGGAGGAACGCCATTCCTCCCATAAGGAAAGCACCCGCGCCAACACGAATCAGAAATGGCACCGCCATGTATAAGACTCCTGGATACCGCGGGAATGATTCCCTGCTCCCCACCCTCGTTCAGTTCATTAATATTTGTTCGCGTTTGGCACGTGGTCAAGCAAGGATTACACGCATCTTCTCAAAATTGTCGTCAATCCCCGCACGATCGCCAAACCTGTCAAACAACTAACGCAAGCCAAACAAATTCTTGCACCTCAATGATGCTGTCCCATAGCTAACATGGCGCTTTTCATAACAATTGTCGCATTTTTCAGCAATATCTCAATGCAATGTTTATGTCGAGAATTGTATTTGAACAAACAGCAACATCGCACTCGCATTATGCTGCAATACAAATGTGGCAGATTATAAAAAGGAAGAAACGGGTTGCACTGAGTTCATTGGTTATCAGAGCGATTTGTTGCCAACAGATTTTTATGGAAAACAGCAATCCAACCGTGGCTCCAGCCCAAGCTATTCGACTTGGACTGGAGATTGATACTTTTAGACAGACATGCTACTTAGCAGTGCCAGCAGCCCAAGACACGCCCTGCACCAGCAGTTTTTGGAAAGGCACTCCCTGCATGGCTGCGACATCGTGCCCCAGTACGTTTTCAACCACGCGGCCCTTGCCATATTGGGCAATCCACACCACAGGTTCGTGCTTGCCAGAATTCTTGGGATCGATCTTGGAATCAGCAAACGCCGTGGCCAGGACTGTGCTTTCCGGGAACATCACCGAGTTTTGGTAAAGCTCGTCAGGGCCGTGCATGAATTCAGTGACTCCAGCAGTCACCGGGTGGTCTTTGCGAACTGTTACGGAGAAAGCATGGGGCTTGCCGTGGTTGCCCTGCTTGCGCCAACCGCCTGCCAGAGCGCGCTCATATTCCTTATCGATGGCCGAATCCGTCGTGAAGGCTGAAGAGGCCCAGTGGTACACGTACAAGCCCTTGCCACCTTGAATGGCGTCGAGGAATGCCTGCTTGTTTTCGTTGGACCAAACACTGGCAGGATTGTCTTTGGCCCCCTTGGGGGTGTTCCGGTAGTTGAGCACCAGAACATCGAACCGCTTGAGGTTCTCAGGTGTCAGGTCCTTCGACGGTGTTTCGGTCACTTCGACCGTATGACCAGCTTTGGCAAGCAAGTCCTTAATGAATGGTGCGGTCTGCTTCCAAGCGTGGTATTCGTCGCCTGTAATGACAAGAACCTTGGCAGCGCGAGCCTCTGTTGCAGAGATCGCGAATGCTAGCGCAAACAGTGATAAAAATCGTGCCATGAGAGGTACGGCCTTGTGGGTATTGGTGTCATTGAGCCGGAGCAATTCCTAAATCTCCGGACACGACCATGGAACCACAACTTCCAAGGACAGGCAACCATCAACACGGTCAGAGTACTGCAGGTTCCCCCCAATAACCCAACGTGTGAATCTGTGAATTTCACAAGGAAATGGGAAGGCACCGCCTGAGCCTTGCAGATTGAGAGGCCCTGTGAGCAGAAGACGAAAGTGCCTGCGGACCCGATCTTTCTTTTGGAAGCGGCTTGAGCTTAGCCTGTTGGCAGCCGGAAAACCCGGCCCTAGGGAGTTCGCGTCTATGAGAAGCATGTGCTATCGGTTGGTGGTCATGCTGTTGGTCGTTCTGGCAGTGGGTGCTCCGCGCCTGCACGGATGGCCACAGACCGTAGATCTGTCTGCAGGCACGGCATTTCCGAGCATGGAAGATCCGTTGCTTGGCCGAATCACGCCCCGACAAATGCTGGAAACATTTTACTTTGCCCTAGAGGGGCTCGATCACCGCCCAGACCTTCTCTCGTCTGCTACCCGTTGCCTCGACAACACCCTGTATCAGGGCGACGCGATGATGTTGGGTCTGGCAGCGGTTCATATGGGAGAAATTCTCGACCATTTCGATCTTTCGCATAATTCGTTGCCGGAAACGACAACATCGCAGGAAGTAGTTCTGTTTTCGTCTGACGATTTCAGAATCGCTTTACGTCATATCCCGGGAGACGGTTGGAGATTCAGCCCGGAAACCGTGAAATCGATCCCGGACATGCGCCGGGAAGTCTTTCGCCTGCGTCGCGAATCCCAAGGTACCAAACCCACGGGCAACTTCGTGGAAGGCCGCCGAACACCGGAAATGACGCTAAAATCACTCCGCGATGCGATTGCCCGCCGCGACTTCGTGGAAGCAGCAAGCTGCCTCGACAGCACAGGGATTTCTCCCCGCCTTTGGGTCACCCGAGGGCCGATGCTGGCACGGCAACTGGCGTTTGTCTTCCAGCGCGCTGGGTTCCTGTATGGTGCCGAGGTTCCTAACGACCCGGCAGGCGTGCGCTACACATGGTTTGCATCCCAGCGAGGGCGCATTGCGCTGGAACGCATCACGGGGGCCGACGGCAAAGAAGCGTGGTTGTTTAACCGGGCAACCCTTGAAACCCTGCCGGCGCTCGTGGAACAAGCACGCGGGCAGTTACCCGATCCACGGTGGGTGCGCCTTGGTTTAGGCCTTGGGCCCGAAATTTTAAGGGAACAGGAAACCAGTAACAATGCTGCCCGGCCAGCAGCAGGCACGCTTCCGGAAGGGCAAGAAACACCGCGGGCCTTGGTAACCACATTTTTCCGCCTGTGCGAGGAATTGAAAGCCTCACGCAAAGTGCGGGATCCGCTTGCCAATTGCCTCGATCTGGGGCCGTTGAAGAACCGTCTGGGCCGTGAAGTGAGCCCAGTTCGCATCGCCTTGAACCTTGATGCGGTACTCCGTTCAATGGATCTTGAACTAGGCGCCATTTCCGATCTCTGGAACGATGAACCGCACACGTTAAAAGGCGGAGCGCAGAATACAGAGGTCACCATGCGCCGTATGGATGACGGCGCATGGCGATTCGACTACGACACGCTTTTGCGATTACCCGATGTTTATGCGAAACTGACGGCCAATCAAAAGACCGCTCGGGAACGTAATAACGACTTCAGTACACCTCGGGAAACATACGCGACGTTTGAATGGAGCGTTTACCGCCAAGATATGGAACGGGCCATGGAGTGCTTGGACCTAACCGATATCCCATCTGCGGCACGCAACGGCTTGGGTCCGCGCCTGGCATGGAAAATCAGATACTATCTCGACCGCAAAAAGTTGATTATACCTCAGGAAGCCCCCAATCAGGCAGAGGGACGCCGGTGGACTCCTTTCCGTGCCGAGGGTGGCGATTCGGTCATGCTCACCCGCAAGACTACCGATCCGTGGAAAGACCGTTGGTTGTTCACGGCAGATTCACTCTCGAGAATTGAAAAGATATTCCCCAGTGTCATTGGTAAGGAAACTCTGCCGGAAGTAGCATCTTCCTACTGGTACCGCGAAGGCCCACAATTTTTTGAATGCCCAGCCGTATGGCTTCACGTTCGCATGCCTGATGCCTTGCGCATTCCCTTGGGGCCGCTGGAAGCTTATCAGTGGATCGGAATCGCCGTGATTCTGGGTGGGGCCTACACTATCGGTTGGCTTGCTACCCAAATTGCAAATATCGTCACGCTGCTACTGCTGAAGCGAACAGGGGTCACACTGCCTTGCGGCACCGTATTCAGACGCTTGCGCCCCATCCGCATGCTGGTTGCTTTCGTTGCCATCCTCTGGGGCATGGACATGCTCGACATGCCCATTCATTTCGAAAAAGCATTCCTACCGGCATCGAAGGCATTTGCCATCTTCTTGGCATTGTGGGCCTGCTACAGACTCACCGACCTGATGCTCGACATCCAAAGAAACCGGCCGCTGAATGAAGAACGCGCCGGACTCCACGACCTGCTCGCCCCCACCGTGGCAAGCTTGGTCAAAATGGCCTTCTTTCTGGTTTCAGGCTATTTCCTCATCGATCTGCTGGGCGACCGCGACTTACTCACGCGAATCCTGGCTGGGCTTGGAATCGTTGGTCTGGCCATCTCGCTAGCAGCTCAAGATGCGATCAAGCATTTCTTTGGCACCCTCTTGTTGATATCAGAACGGCCATTTCGCATCGGAGATCGCATTATTATCGACAAGCACCGTGGCGTGGTTGAAACCGTTGGGTTCCGCTCAACTCGCATACGGACAGACAAAGGCACCCAAGTGATTCTGCCCAACAGCGTGCTCGCTGAAGGCACTGTCGAAAATCTGGGGCGGCGCGATCGGCATTTTGAAAGGCTCACGCTGCCACTCATTGCAGATGCCTCCCCGGAGCGTCGCGAAGCGTTTCTACAAGGAATCCGCGCCACGTGCCGCGAGATGGCCCCTTGGTCGAAGCGGGAACCCAACGTTGAATGGGTCGCGGCATTCGCCGACAAGCCTATTCAGGTTCGAATTCGAGTCTGGTTGCCTGGATGGGGTGGCAAATCGTCCATTGAAGGCAGGTATCTGTTCCTCGAACGCGTCGCACTGTTGGCATCGGTTCATGGCATTCAATTCGCGGAAGACGTGCTGCCCAACCTGCCGGGCGAAACATTACGATTGCCACTTGGAAAAGTTCGTTCCGCTTGACGGTGCGAGCGGCGTACAATGCCAGCGGAGGTTGGCATGAACGCGATACGTCCGCTCGTGCGGGATCTTACTTTTCAGGTATTTGGCAGGGCACTGCATCCTGAATTATTTGATACCGTGGCAACCCGTCGCGTAACATGGCGCGACGCTGTGGTTGAAGTTGGGGTCCTACCTACTGGTCACTGGATCCGCTTCAGCCGCCATGGCTTTACCGTCTGGGAAATAGCCTCAGACCGGACACAGGCATTACCGGAATTAGGTTGCCTCTTCCGTGGCCGCCTGAGGCAGGAACGCAGACTGGCGCTACTTCCAGGTGGGTGCCCCCGCTACGAGGCCAGTTACTCTCTGGAAGTGCTAGACGCGGAGGCTTTCGACAAGGTTCATGATGAAATTGTAACTTCCGGGAAGAACAGGGGCATGCTTCACGCCTTTCCCGATGAAATCCGCGAGACCTCACCACTATCACATCTGGTTGTCGAAGGGCGGGATGGACTTGTTATCGCCTCCAGTTTCCATACCTTCCCATCGGAACGTGCGATCGTGCGCACGGTATCGATGTTTGAGTGGGCCAGACTTCCTGGCCAATAAAATGATCGCCCCGAAGGTGGAGACAAACCGGATGGCTCGTGAAGAAGATCTGCGTCGGGTGCTTGATTGTGGAATTGTCGCGGTGGTTCGCTCCACCGAAAGCGCGCCGTTGGTCGATGTCTGCCGGGCACTTGTAGATGGCGGCATTGATGTTGCCGAAATCACCTTCACAGTGCCCGATGCCCTCGATGTTCTTAAGGCCACGCGCAAGGCACTGGGCGACCGCATACTTCTGGGTGCGGGAACTGTTCTCGACGCCGAAACAGCCCGGGCCGCATTTCTGGCAGGTGCTGAGTATCTCGTATCTCCAACCCTCGATTTAGACGTTATCCGCATGGCACGCCGTTACGGCAAACTTGTCATGCCGGGTTGCTTCACACCAACCGAGGCGTTGCAGGCATGGCAGGCCGGTGCCGATATCATTAAGGTTTTCCCAGCCGAGTTGCTCGGGCCTGGCTTTTTCAAGGCCATGCGCGGGCCTTTACCTCAAATAAGACTAATGCCCACAGGTGGCGTGGACCTAAAAACAGCGCATTCATTTTTGGAAGCTGGGGCTTGCTGTCTTGGCTTGGGTAGCCAGTTGATCGATCCCAAAGCCGTGGCCGCCCGACAATTCGACACCATCAGCGAAACCGCGCGGAAATACCGCGATATCGTTAAGGCATATCGCGCTTCCCAAAAATAATGCTGAGGCTCGATCAGTTCTGACATTCTTGACGGATTGCGCGTGAAAAAGCGCGATCCGTTTGTTATTACAAGCAATCAAGCCAAAACAACCACGCTTTGCCGCGATTTCAATAGCTGGCTTGCTCTTTCGCGGCAGCTTCAAATACTTGAAATTCCAAACCGCGCTCGAAAAATTCATCAGACTTTAATTCCGTCATCATCTTCTCGGTCAACGTCTGCAAGATTTGCTTTGTCGCTATCTGTCTGGGTGTCATATTGGGGTAATTGGCCTCCATGGCGACATGGTAATACGGTTTTTGGTTGTTAAGGCAAACCCACAAGTCTGTCATTTCATTGAATGATATCTCATTGCGCATATAGTCCCGAATCAGTTCCACCTTGCTATCCATGCGTGAAATCACACGATTCTGTAATTGAGTCAGGGCAAGATCCTTCTCACACAGTTGCTGCATGGATGGTGCGGCAGAATCCGAATTGCCAGCAATAGGCAGACCGGTTGCCCCCACACACAGGATTCCAAGCGCGCAAGCAGCAAAACCACCACCCAACACAAAACGATTCATGGTAAACCTCCAATGAACGGGACAAGATCTGAATTGTTATTCTGGACAAACAACATTCAGATCAGGCAAAGACTGAAAGAGGGTTTCAAGAATCTTCTGCGGAAACACCTTTTACAAAGCAAACCGTAGGCCATTGAATAAAAAAGACGTTAAACGCTTGCTTGACATGAGGTTGCGATCGGTTAACCAGAAATCAGTTGTGCCATATGAGGCAGGTGGTGCCTTGATATGCCGCACGAAGTGCCTCAAATATGTCATGTGGCTGGTGAAACAGGATCTCTTCCGGCCCAAAGAGGTCAAGCCCTAAGGTGCCGGCCATTTTCATGGCTACACCTTAGACACAAATGTCAATCTGGACAAAATGGAAGATGCTTCGTGTCAGGATTTGGCTACAGGTTCACGCACACGACCCAAGAAGAGTAGGCCGCCCGTGCCATGGTCCCGTATGGCTACAAGAAATGGCTGGTCTACCACAAAACGGCGGATCGGTTGGGAAGGTGCGGATCTAACACCTATGGCAACAGCAGTGGCTGCAGCGGCTTCAGCACCCTGCTCATCGACTTTAAGAACAGCCTTGTGGAGCACCGCGTCGATCTGAAGCTGTTCCTTGCCACCATTCATGCCGGCAAATTCAGCACGACCACGCTCAAACGCGCGCACCATGCCTAATTTTTTCAGCGCATCATTGAGGCTAAAGCGGGTATCGACTTCAAAACGGGGCAACCGTAATTCGACCTTTTGTGCTGCTACACTAGAAGAGGTCAATTCCTCGAGGCGAGCCAGCGTGAATGACGATTCTAGTTCCGCTAAGGCGTGCCTCTTTTTGGGAAGCACAAACACCACGCTGCGATCAGCACCTTTGCAATCCAGCGCCAGACTTGTAGCCGACTCGTCTTCTCGAAGAACAAATCGACCCTGCTGATTCATCATCGGCAATTTCTTGAAGACACCGGGTGCCGTTTCGAACGGCAGTTCCATCGTTTTGGACTTGGTGAAGGGCAGGACCCAATCCCCTTTGAAATGAATGGCATTGGCCAGCACCAGTCGAGTCAACGGGGTCAGAACACCCGAGGGGATCAGATCTTTGATCATGTCACGCGTTTGGCTGGCGACCCAAGCGTTGATGCGGGCGCGCGCAGGCTCGGGAGTACCGAAATCCACCTGCTCTAGTGGAGCATCAAAGCCGTTATTTAGCCTCGCTGTGAATTCTGGAAGAAACCCATAACCAGATTGGCCAAACAAGCGGTTGGCCAGTTGAACCTGACGGCCCGGTTTATCGGCACGCAAGGCACCAATCAGTTCCTTCCAGGCAGGATCAAGAGATGGATCTCCTGCGGCAAATCCTAGAACCTTCGCCATCTGCTCACGTGTTTCACCTTGGGCACCGCATGCTGTCATTCCCAACGCAGCAGCAATGCTGGTGGGCGACAAAAACGCGTTTTTGGCAGGATCCTGTTCCCGCAACAACGACCAGCCGAAGCCATTGCTGGCTTTGCTGAGACCAGCAGTGGCATCTGCGGGTGCCCCAATCACGTCATCGGGCATCAGCAGACCTCCAAGACTCGCTGCCAATGCCGACTTCAAGACCGCTCGCCGTTGCATAGGACACCACCTTTCGCGGAACAAAAACCTACCATCGAGACGATGCTGGGTGCCCTGAAGTTGTGGAATTATTCCTTGATGCGGATCGCCACATACTTGGTTTCCAGATAAGCCTCGAGCCCTTCTTGGCCCAATTCGCGGCCAATGCCGCTCTCCTTCATGCCACCAAAGGGGCACTGCGGGGTGGCTGGCACAGGGTCATTGATGCCGATAATACCAGCTTCAAGACCATCCGCCATACGAAATGCCGTGGATAGGTCGTTGGTAAAGACATACGCCGCAAGACCATACTTGGTTGAATTGGCCTGCTCAATCACGTCTTCGATGGTGTCAAATCCCATCACAGGCATGAGCGGGGCAAATGGCTCCTCCTCGATGATCGCACATGCCGGATTGACATCATCGATAATTGTGGGCTGATAGAAATAACCTTTGCCAAAATTGGTGTTGAGACCGCCGCCAATCAGCACCTTCGCCCCTTTGGACCGCGCGTCGTTGACAAGTCTGGCGGTATGGTCCAAAGCTTTGCGCTCGAACATGGGGCCCACTTCAATGCCAGCATCGAGTCCGTTGCCCTGCTTGAGAGCACGGGTGAATTCCACGGCGGCCTCGGTGAATTTTTTGCGCAAGCTGTGGTGAACAAAGAATCGGCTAGGGGAAATGCAGACCTGCCCGTTATTGCGGAACTTGCCGGTTACCGCCAAGCGAGCCCCTGCTTCGGGGTCAGCATCGGGGAAAACAATAAACGGAGCATGGCCGCCCAGTTCAAGGCTCAGGCGCTTGACCTGATCTGCCGCGCCGCGCATGAGTTGCTTGCCCACTTCCGTGCTGCCCGTGAACGAGATTTTCCGGCAGATCGGGTTGGTCAGAAATTCATCGGCCATTTCCTGAGCCGTACCAATCACAAGATTAGCAACACCAGCGGGCAATCCCGCATCTACAAGACACTCAAACACCATGATGAGGCATAGTGGGGTTTGAGTGGCTGGACGAGAAACAATGGTACATCCAGCAGCCAGAGCAGGGGCGATCTTGCGAGCCTGCAAAGTAATCGGGAAGTTCCAAGGGCTAATGGCGGCGACCACACCCACCGGATGCTTCACAGTCAAATGACGGCGACCGGGTTGCCCGTGCGGAATCACCTGACCGTAAGCGCGTTTACCTTCTTCGGCAAACCACTCAAACGTATCCGCGGAGTGAAGGACCTCACCCATGGACTCTGCCAAGGGTTTACCTTGTTCAAGTGTCATGGCACGAGCAATGGCATCGGCTCGCTGGCGCATCAGATCTGCTGTTTTCTTAAGAATTTTAGCGCGCTCGTAAGGCAGAGCTTTACGCCAAGCTGGAAGGGCGCGTTGTGCCGCCTCAAGCGCGCGGCGCGTTTCAGCGCGACCGCCGGACGATACTTGGGCCAGTATTTCCTCGGTCGCGGGGTTCTCAACACCCACAGTACGGCCGGAATCAGAGGCAACCCAAGC
Organism: Candidatus Kuenenia stuttgartensis; assembly: GCA_945875585.1. Lineage (GTDB taxonomy): Bacteria > Planctomycetota > Planctomycetia > Gemmatales > Gemmataceae > REEB421. The sequence continues at coordinate 33,200 of CAMCLK010000016.1, forward strand.
ACCATCAATCAGCAATTGGGTACGAAACTCATGAGAAGAGGCGGACATGCAAACTCCTTGGTTGAACATCAATCGACATAGGGATCAGCGCCAATGTCCTTAAGGACTTCCTGACGCTGACGTTCGTGAACGAGAAGGTCGATACGGTTTTTCAGGTGTCTGGCCTCAACAGCGGTCTGGCAACTTCTAAACAGCCCCAGATAGCGTTGCCACATACCACCACCCTCCTGAACCCCGGCGCGGCGGCCCTGTTCCTCAAGCCGCTTTTTCCTGCCGGGTCCTGCTGCCTCGAGCAATTCATCTTCCATAGAAAGCAGGAATTGCGCGCTGCCTGGGTCGCCTTGACGACCGGCGCGGCCGGCAAGCTGACGGTCGATACGAACGGCTTCGTGTCTTTCCGTACCAATAACATGCAGTCCGCCAGACTCAATAACAGCCCGGTCCGGTTTGATGTCGGTTCCACGGCCTGCCATGTTGGTCGCGATGGTCACGCGCCCTGACAAGCCCGCATCCGCAACAATGTTAGCTTCGTTTTCGTGCTGCCTGGCATTCAGAACCCTATGCTCGATACCAGCCAACGACAGCTTTTCACTCAGTCGCTCCGATTTATCCACCGTGCGGGTACCTATCAGCACCGCGCGCCCGGCAGCCATAAGGGCCTGAACTTGCCGAACAACCGCTTCGAATTTGGATTCCTCATTGGGGTAAATGATATCGGGCAATTGGCGACGGCGCACTGGGCGGTTGGTCGGGACCTGAACCACCCATAGCCGGTAAACACGGAAAATTTCCCAGCGATTCTGCACCGCAGTCCCGCTCATACCCGCCAAGTGCGTATAAAGCCTGAAATAACTCTGAAATGTTACTTGCGCTGCGTGATCAGCCTGCTTGGTGATGGTCACCTTTTCCTTGGCCTCAACCGCCTGATGAAGGCCGTCGCGCCAGCTACGGTCCGGCATGCGGCGGCCAGTACCTTCATCGATGATGACGATCTTGCCTTTTTCAATCATGTAGTGCTGGTCGCAACGAAACCGGTAATGCGCCTGAAGCGCCTGCTCAACGGCATCGTGAAGCTTGTCGATGGCGTCGGCGTGCTCACCCGATGGCGGATTGCTGTAACGCACCAATTGCTTGCCCGCATCGGAAAGTTCGAGTTTCTGCTTGGCAACGTTGAACGTGAACTCACGCTGATACTGCATCTGCCTTACAAGTGCATCGGCCCACATGTAGACAATACTTTCCTCAGGCGAAGCCGGGCGTGTTTCCCCCGAAATGATTAGGGGTGTACGAGCCTCATCAATAAAGATATTGTCAGCTTCATCCACCAAAGCGAAGTGGTGACCTCTCTGAACGCGGGGATCTTCATTCCCGCCAGCGCCGCCGCCTTTTTGCCACGCCGCCCAAAATGGCTTGTCGTTGCCTTTGGCGGAAGTCATTTTTAATCGGTCACGAAGGAAGTCGAATCCAAATTCAGATGCAGTTCCGTAAGTCACATCTGCCCGATAAGCAGCCTTCCGATCCGCATCGGACATCTGCTGCTGCAACACACCCATGGACAGCCCAAGCGCCGTGTAGAGCGGTTCAAGCCATTCCTTGTCGCGCTTGGCAAGGTAATCGTTCACCGTGGCAACATGCACACCTTTGCCTGCAAGTGCGTGCAGATAAGCAGGCAACGCCGCAATCAGGGTTTTCCCTTCACCCGTTGCCACTTCTGCGAGGGCACCGCCGAACATCAAGCCGCCAGCACCCAACTGAACATCGAATGGCCGAAGACCAAGCGTGCGTTTGGCAGCAACACACACCAAACCAAACGCCTCGGGCAGTATGTCCTTGAGCGGTTCACCACCACGGGCGCGCCCCTTCAGCTTCAAGCCGGTGCTACGAATCTCAGCATCGGAAAGCGATGAAAACTCGTTCTCCCGACGTCGAATAGCTTCAAGGTAGCACGCGGATTTCGCCAGACGGCGAGTCCATGGCGAACCCGTCAGGGCCAGTATTCGATTGAGAAGGGGCGATCCGAGCCGCCCCGGGGGCATGATCGCCTTAGTATCCGGAGCCAAGTGGGGACTCCCATGTTCCGGAACCACTGGCTCCGATACAGGGTTATGCCCATCAGTCTGGGAGACAATTTGCGGTAGCAGGGGACGTGTCGTTGACACCGTTCATTCCTTAACGCGGGAGTCTCACCGGCTTCCCGGGTTACCAGGGCACCAGTTCGTGTTGCGATCTCTGTTTAGTCTAAGGGTTGTCTGGCCTTGGGGAAACAGGGTTCGTCGGAACGAATGGTTCCGATCGTGCTTGGGTTTGGCGGACTTTGCCGGCAAACGAAAGCGGTTCTGGCGCAACACCCTCACTTCGGCTAAAACAGGGGCCGTCTGATATTCACCAAGGGAATTCATCATGCGCCATGTTACCGCGGTTCTTCTTGCCTGCTTTTTGATCACATTGGGAGCATCGGCTGCAGAGCCTATTGCCCTGTTCAATGGAAAAGATATGTCTGGCTGGTATGGCTACGTCAAAGGGAAAGGTAAGGGAGTCGACCCTAAGGGGGTCTTTGGTGTCAAGGATGGCATGCTGCGCATTTCAGGCGAGGAATGGGGTGCGTTGACCACTGAAAAAGAATTCTCCAACTACAAGCTCACCCTGACTTACGCTTGGGGCGGGAAAGTATGGCCACCACGCGAAAAAACGGCACGCGATTCGGGCTTGGTTCTTCATGCCACCGGTACCGATGGCGTTTATGCGGATTCTTGGATGAATGGCCTGCAATGCAACATGATCGAAGGCGGAACGGGCGATATTTCCATTTTGGGCAAAGATCCGGCTTACACATTTTCCAGCCCCTGCGTCGAGCGCCCCGCCTCAGGGAAGGCCGGCTGGTACTACAAGCCGAATGCACCTGAAAAAGTATTTACTCTCGGTGGCCGCTTGCTGTGGTCTGCAAAATCGCCCGAATGGACCAACACGCTCGGGTTCCGCAGCGAAGCCGATCCTGAATATCCTGTGGGAAAATTCAATTCGCTGGTATCTGTGTGCAAAGGCGATTCTGTAACCATCACGCTCAATGGTACGCCGATGTCAGCGGCTTCCGGTCTCAAGAAGACCAGGGGCAAGATTCAGTTCCAGTCCGAGGGCGCCGAATTGCTGATTAAGGCCATGGTACTTGAGCCGCTCGACTGACCTATTTTTGTCCGCAGTCTTTTAATGCTGCGTATCATCATCCGATAATACCGGAGATGCCTTAGCAAAAGGTGCGATCGCTTCCGCGAACTCGCGGACCGACGGAAACCGGTCCGCGGGATTAGAAGACAAAGCTCGGTGAATTGCGTCGGCTAATGCAACTGGCAGGTCCGGAACAAACAAAGAGATGCGGCGCGGTGCCTCTGTAAGGATCCGCCGAAACAGTTCCGATTCGCCGCCCGAAGTGCTGTGGCAATGATGGCCTGTAACAATCGCATAGAACGTGGCTGCTGCCGAATACTGGTCGGCTGGTTCCTTCACATTCGCCAAGTCAACAACCTGCTCGGGTGGCATATAGGCTGGCGTTCCAGCGCCATTCCCCGTGAGTGTCGAAGCCGACATGTTGGCGCCCTGCCAAGCCTTGGCCAAACCAAAATCCGCGATGTGCGCGCAATCGCCCTTCGAAGAACTTCCCAACAAGATATTGGCGGGTTTCAGATCCCGGTGAATCACTCCCTGATCATGGGCATAAGCAACCCCATCGAGCACCTGAAGCATGATCGACGTGGCACGTGAAAAATGAAGTTTGCCTTTTTGGTGCACGACATGCGCTAGATCCGGACCGTTGATGTATTCCAAGGCAAGCCATGGTTTGCCCTGATCTTCTCCCATGTCGAGAACTCGGATTATGTGCGGGTGGGTCAGCGATTTCAGTAAATTCGCCTCCCGCAGAAAACGCAAGGTATCGCGGTCACGCAGCGGCCGATCTGGCAGAAGTATCTTGAGTGCCACAATTTCATGATCCGACGCGCGTACCGCTTTCCAGACCTGCCCCATACCTCCCCTGCCAATCACCTCAATGAAACGGTACCCAGGCGGAGCTTCCGGAATATGGCATACTTCGCCTTCGGCGTAGGTACTGGACTCCACCGGAGCAGTTACGATACCTTCAACCTCTACCATAATGGTGGTGTGCCCGGCACGAATCACATCGCCATGATGCAGCTCGGCTTCGCGCACCTTCTGGCCATTCACAAGGGTTCCATTACGGCTACCCAAATCCACCAGACGGCAGGCAGGTGGATTGGCTTCCACCATGAAGTGCATGCGGCTGAAATATGGATCATTGTCCGCAAACCGAAGGTGCGCCTGCCTGGAGCGGCCAACAACAAAATTCTCGTGTTTATTGAGCCGAAATACCTCGCCCTGCCGCGGTCCTGTGATCACCTTGAGAACAACAAACATAGTGACCTCACCGGGGTTCAGGCATCCGGGACGCGGTGTCTCTTGATAACAGAAATGGCCGAGCGGAGACCGTCGAGCGCCGCGCTGACAATACCGCCGGCATATCCAGCGCCTTCGCCTAGTGGATACAAACCAACAATACCGGGTGACTGCCTCGAATCCGTCTCTCGAACAATACGGACAGGCGAACTCCCTCGTGTTTCCGGCCCGGCAATATGAGATGATGGTATCAAGCGACCGCGCCATTGCCGGTCCATCAAGGGGAGACCGGTCCGGAGCGCCTCGGCAATCTGCGGGGGCAGCACCTCTTCCATACGCGCAGAAACAGCACCCCTAGGGTGGGTGTTTTCCGGGACAGAATCAGACTTGCGGTCGTTCATGAAATCTGTCGCGCGCTGGAGGGGCGCCTTATAGTCATCGCCACTCAGGGCATATGCCGCCCTTTCGTAACGCTCCTGAAGGTGAATCCCAGCCAAGGGGTGAACACCTCCAAATTCAGAGGGCTCGACAGTTACCACAAGGCCACTGTTTGCAAACGGTGAATCGTGGTTGGCCAACGACATGCCATTGGTACAATATTCACCCGGCGACGATACGCTGGGCATGATATAACCGCCCGCGCACATACAAAACGTGAACAGATCCCGCGAGCCGCGCACGACCATGCTGTAGTCGGCGGGCCCAAGGCGGTCTTCCAATGGAGAGGAGCCAAATTTGAATCGGTTGGCTTCTGCCTGCGGCTGCTCAATGCGAACACCCATCTGAAATGGCTTTTGTTCTAGCGGCACGCCACGCGCGTGCAGCATGGCAAATGTGTCGCGGGCACTATGGCCTATGGCCAGCATCACCACGTTGGACGCGATGAAACCTTGCGTGGTGCTCACGCCCCGGACTTCGCCTCCGGAGAGATCGATATCCGTCACCATCACCCCGTGGCGCACCTCGCCGCCAAATTCCTCAATGCGCCTGCGAAGCGCCTTAACCACCGCTGGCAGGCGGTTGCTGCCCAGATGAGGACGCTGTTCGTAAAGGATTGAGGGCTTGCCATTGCATCGGGCAAATACCTCCAGCACGCGCTTCACATCGGGTCCAGAACCACGATATGTAAGCTTGCCATCGCTGAAGGTTCCCGCGCCTCCCTCACCGTAAAGATAGTTGCTTTCGGGCTGAAACACGCCGCCAGCATCGAAGTCCTTCACATCGCGAATACGATCACGTACAGCGCGGCCCCGCTCCAACAATATGGGGCGATAACCTTGCTCGGCCAAGATATAACCGGCCAAAAGCCCCCCAGGTCCGGTGCCAACAATGATGGGGCGGTGGGGCAGCGGTTGATTCCCCGAGGGTGGAACAATGAAAGGCGGTTCCACATACAGATCAACGGGAGTATCGCGCCACGATTGGCGATTGGCTCTTTGGGCAAGAAAAGCCTCAGCATCGGGAAAAGTCACTTCGGCCGCATAAACGAACTGAAGGGCGCCTTTGTCACGGGCATCAAGGCTTTTGCGCAAGATTCGCCAGGACGACAGGTCCTCGCTTTTGATACCCAAAATACTGGATATGCGGGCAGGAAGCGTAGCTTCCGGCTCGTCCCAGCGAAGTCGAATGTTGGAAACGCGAAGTGGCATGAATGGATCTTACATCATGCGTGGAGAAATGGTGGAGGGGAACGAAAAAAGACTGCGGAGTTACCTCCGCAGTCTCTTGTCGATCAACGGTCAATGAATCAACGGCGGGTCAGCTCGGAGATCTTGGCTTTCTTGAGGGAAGCCTTGGTAACATCGGCTGCTGCATTGCAGATAGCCTGAAGCTTGGTGTCGAGTGGGCTCTTCTTGTTTTCTTCGCTGAGTGGAGCCTGACCACGGATTGGTCCGTCGACTGCTTCAACGATGTCGAGAAGATTGACATCTTCTGGCTTCTTGGAAAGACGGTAACCGCCGTTAGGACCCTTCACGGACTTGAGAATGCCAACAGAAACGAGGGGCTTGAGAACCTTGAGCAGGAAGCGCTCGGGGATTCCTCTTTCCTTGGCAATCGTGTGGGAAGCGATTGGCTTCTCACGGTCTTTGTCCTTGAGCTGTCCCATGTATACAACAGCGTGAATGGCGTAGCTGGAAGCGCGCGTCAGTTTCATCTCGAAAGCTCCTAAATTTATTAAAAACAGATATGGCTGTCCACAATACCATATTTCTCAAAAACTGCCAAAACACAGGCAATTCAAACCAGTTCCAATCCTAGGAACAGTGGTGGAGGACCCTGTGATAAGGCAAAAGAACCACCTACACGGGCACGGTGTGCGGGCGGGAACGAAACAAGCCTAAGACAACCATCCTTGGCCTGCCACCTCCAGAATGAACAAACCGGTCAACCGATTATTCATTCTCCTTCAGAGATTTATACTAAAGATCAATTGGGGGCTTGACAAGACAAATTAAGAGGAAAAAAGAAAATCCCTACTATAACCATATTCAAGATAAAGTAGATTTTACTTATTCATTTGTCGCGCAGCGACTGCACGCAATTGCATCGCCAGATAAACATTTACCGCCATAGAAGAAACCAAAGCAGGCGCCAAGCACAAAAGCATCAAAAACGCCATCTGCGAATTCGCCTTCCGCGGACGTGATTTACCGCTGGAAATATAGCCTTCTTCGCCAATATTATTCGTACCCGTTTCCGCCAAGGATTGGTCCTGGCCAACCTCAGGACCCTCAAATTCAAGCGCTAACTCTGGCACACGAACTGTTGCACCGCATCCGCCACAGCATCCCGCGCGGCCGCGACTGTTTGAAGGAGCTGACTGAACGGTTCGGCATTTTCCGCATATGAACGCCAGTGCTGTCATTTTTTGACCCCAGAAAGGTTTCCAATGGCTGCCCAATCGACCGTTGACATTGCCATCTCAGGGTTAACTTGAAAACCGATTTGGGCGAGAATAGGCACTTCGGTCAATCGGGCAAGCTCGGAGCCTGCTTCTAACGACGCAATGTCATGTGGCGGAGTTATCGCATTCAAAACAACCCCGGCAACATGCAGGCCGCGGGAAGCGCACGCTTCAAGACTTAGCAAAATATGGTTGAGGGTTCCCAAACAGCGGCGCGCCACAAGTACACATGGAAGCGCAAGCTCCACTGCTAATTCAGCAACGGTAACGCGCGGCCCAAGAGGGCAAAGAACGCCACCAGCGCCTTCCACAACATTGAACTTAGATAGCGGCAACCGGCAAACTACCGATGCGGCTATAGAATTCACGTCCAGTTTCTTTCCCTCAAGGCGTGCTACCAAGCTTGGGGACGCCGGAACACACCCTTCCCAACATGCAATGTCTTCATAGCTTTTGCCGCTTGCATTGGCAAGATCGAGAATATCTGGATGTTGGCCGGGAGGATACCCAGTTGCCACGGGTTTAAAGGCACCCACTTCTATTCCCTGATCACGCAACAACCGAATAATGCCGCATGACACCACTGTCTTGCCAACTCCTGTGTCGGTCCCAAGTATCAATATCCCGGCCATTTCAAACCTTTCCCAATTGTCCGCCATCTTCAAATGCAAGAATTGCCTGCATCAGGGTCTGGCATATGTGGCGAATATCATCGGAACTCGAAGCCAGTGGCGGCATGATCACGATGGTATCTCCCAGCGGGCGCAGCAATACGCCCTTTTGCCGCATCCAACCACAAATGATCTTGCCAACACACGCTGAAGACGGGAAAGATTCGCCACTGCCCCGATCTTTCATGATTTCAACACCCGCCATAAGACCCCGTTGACGAATATCTCCAACCGTTGAAAACCGCTGAAATCCACAAAGTTCCTGCTCCAGTGTGCTAATCAATTCTGCTACATGTGCGGCAAAACCTGGCCTTGCCATCAATTCGAGATTTGCAAGAGCCACGGCGGCACCCAGCGGATTCCCCGTGTAGGTATGCCCGTGGTAAAAACCTCTTCCTGCTTCCGGCCTTCCTGCAAAAACACTGTGTATCTCGCTGTTTGTCAGAGTAGCTGCCAACGGTAAATAGCCTCCCGTCAATCCTTTCGCCAAACACAGAAAATCGGGGATCACCTTTTCACCTTCGCAGGCAAACATGGTCCCCGTTCGGTAGAAGCCCGTCGCCACTTCATCGGCAATCAGGTGCACATCACACTGACGAGTCACTTCACGGATCTGCGTCAGGTAACCATCGGGAAGAGGAATCATCCCGGCGGCACCCTGAATTCCCGGTTCAATAATGACTGCTGAAAGTTGATCCGCATGTTTCCGTATAAGTTGCGCTGCTTCGGCAGCACAGGCTATGCCGCAGGTGGGTCGTTTCAGATTCAGAGGGCAGCGGTAACACGCGGGCTGGCATGCATGCAACGCCGCCACTCTCAAGGGACCGAAGCGATCGTGAAACAAACCCAGGTCGCCAACTCCCACTGCGCCAAGCGTGTCACCGTGGTAGGCCCCCCTCAGCGAGAGAAATAGCGACTTCCCCGGCTTGGGATCATCCCGTTGAAGCTGATATTGAAACGACATTTTCAGAGCCGCTTCGACCGCCGTGGCACCATCATCTGAAAAAAAGACACGGCTCAAACCGGCTGGAGCTAATTCTGCCAGACGCCTAGCCAAAACAATCGCTGGGGCATGGCTTGCCCCTAGAAGTGTGCTGTGTGCAACCCGGCCAAGCTGATTACGGATCGCCAAATCTAACTCTGGAACTCGGTGTCCATGGATATTGCACCAAAGAGACGATGTACCATCGAGGTATCGATTACCGTCGAGGTCGATCAACCAACATCCTTCCGCACGGTCGATAATGAGCGGCGGATCGGTGGGATGAAGCGTGGGAGAACTGAATGGATGCCACAGGTGATCGGCATCCCAACGTTCAAGGGTGGCACGGTCTGGTTGATCAGGGTTATTTGATGACATGTTGATTCCGGGCAAAGACAATTACGCAACATTAGCAGATTAGCCATTGCCCGGCCTTCTATCATCAAGACGTCTAGCCCTTTGCCTGCTATCCTGCCTTTGAACAGACTCATGGGAATGGTAATTATGCGACTTTCGTCAATCTTCAACACTGCCGGGCCAGTACTTTCGTTCGAGGTTTATCCCCCACGAACAGAGGCGGGCTACCAGTCCATGTATGCCTCGGTAGATCGGCTAATGGCCTTTCGGCCCGGGTTCTTTTCGTGCACCTATGGAGCAGGTGGCAGCACACAGGGGCCAACTCTCGACATCTGCACCGAAATTATGCGGCGGCATCAGGTGCCGGTCATGGCACACCTCACGTGCGTGGGTTCCACCGTTGCCGAACTTGAGGCATGGCTGGATCAGGCACGTTCGCGCGGCGTTCCGAATATCATGGCTCTGCGCGGCGACCCACCTCAGGGGCAGGAACAGTTTTCCAAAGTTGAAGGTGGATTGGGTTACGCCAACGAACTGGTGGAACTCATAAGGTCGCGATATTCAAATTTTGGCATAGGAGTAGGCGGGTATCCTGAAGTTCATCAAGAAGCACCATCGCCGGAAGCTGACCTAGCCAACCTGAAACGCAAGGTCGATGCAGGTGCCGATGCCATTGTCACGCAGCTGTTTTATGAAAACGGAGATTTCTTCCGGTTCCGAGATCAATGCCATCGGGCAGGCATTAACGTTCCGATTGTTCCCGGTCTTTTGCCTATCGTTAATTTCCCGCAGGTTCGGCGAATCACTTCGCTTTGCAAGGCGCGCATTCCAGCGGAATTGCACGCGCAGCTTGAAGCGAGCAAAGAAAACCCTGAAGCGGCCGCAACCATCGGCGTGGAACATGCGGCCCGTCAGGTAGAAGGATTACTGGCCGCGGGGGTACCGGGCATCCACTTTTATGTGCTCAACCAGTCTGAGGCGACCCGTCAGGTGTTGTCGTCATTGGGCATGGACAAAACCGCGTAGACCCAACGTTATGATTCCTGAACCTCTGGGCATCCTGCCTCAATCCACGTTGTGAGCAGGACCTGCGCCGCCAAGGCATCGCGGCGCGATTTTCGTTCGGCATGGCTTAAACCTGCGGACCACAAAAGTCCTTCAGCGATTTTTGTTGTGTAACTTTCGTTGAAGTACACCATTGGTAGGCCTGTGACATCGGCCACCCAATCGCCAAACGCCCTTGCGCGTCTGGCCGACTCGCCTTCCTCGCCCAAACCGCGCAGGGGTAGTCCCATCACCAGCAAAACAGGCTCTTCCTCGCGCACCAGAGCCAAAATAAATGCCTCGTCGCGGACCTGGGTAGACCGCTCGAGCTTTTTCAATGGAAACGCGAATTTCCGGTCCGGATCACTGATAGCGAAACCAACCCGGCGTTCGCCAGGGTCTACCGCCATCACTTTTCCCGGTGGTTTCACAGACGGTCCTTCCTTCCGGTTCGGCGAAGTTCTTCAACAATCTCCTTGACCGCGCTCTCATCTTCCTTGCGGGCAATCAGCAGGCAGTCGCCATCTTCAATGATTAACAAATTCTCTACGCCCAGTGTAGCAATGGTACGCCCCTTGGGAGCCACAACCACACAACCGCGTGTTCGAATTCCCACATGGTCTGCCTGAATGGTATTCCCGTGTGTATCTTGCGGATTGAGGCGTTCGAGGGCCAACCAGCTACCGACATCGTCCCACTGGAAGGGCGCGCCCAGCACCACGACTTCGTCATGTTTCTCAAGCAGTGCGTAGTCAATGCTCACTTTTTCAAGCGTTGGGAAAATGTTGGCCATAACTGAATCGCGCTGAGGGGTGTCCCAAGCCTCGGCAATACGCATTACGCCGTCCCGCAAGGCTGGTTTATGAGCTGCCAAGGCATCGAGAACCGCACGCGGTTTCCAGGCAAAAATACCGGCATTCCAAAGGTATTCACCATTCGCCACGTAGTCGCGTGCCACCTCCAAAGGCGGTTTCTCGCGGAAGGAACGCACGCGGAATGCCTCCACTCCCAACCTGCCAGATAACGGCTGCCCGCGTTGTATGTAACCGTAACCGGTGGATGGGAAAGTAGGAGGCACCCCAATCGTAACAAATGCCCGTGGATGCTCTTCCACCACTTGGGCCGCCGCCTGAAGAGCTCGGCGAAACAAGCCGGCAGGTTCAATAACATGATCGGCAGGGCAGGTGAAAAACACGCCATCTGGATCTGTTCGCGCCAACAACGCCGCGGCCAAGGCAACACATGGCGCCGTGTCGCGACCGGTTGGTTCGCCAATCACCATGTCGGATGGGATTTCCGGTAATTGCTCGCGGGTTCGGGCCACATGTGCCTGTCCCGTTACAACCATCAGGTCACGTGGGGCCACCAACCCTTCGAGCCGGTCGGCAGTTTCCTGAAGCAGCGAGCGATCTCCGCGCATGGCGAGGAATTGTTTGGGCATATCTTGTCTGCTGCGTGGCCAGAATCGGGTGCCCCCGCCACCAGCCATAATCAGGGCTCTTAAGGACTTTATAGGTGTTGTCATGGCAAATCCTTGTACTAACCAAAAAGAATCAAGACTTTAAGAGCACGGGACGCGACCAGTCGATGGCGCGAAGCATGCTCGGATCGAGGTCCGCCGGTTCAAGCCCTGCGGACGGGGCAATTTCAATAGGCACTTGGGCATTACCTGCACCATCCGTGGGCACGCTAACACCTGCCGCCTGGATCCACCGAACCGCCAGCCGCGACTGCGCCACACGCACAGCGGCTGGGCTGTCAGCGCCATCGGCATTCTTCAGTGGGGCGAATTCGTCTTCCCGCGAAGTCCACACCAACAACCATGGGTTGGCATGGGGTAGAATATCGAACATGAATTTTTCGAATTTAAGCGCGTTTTCTCGCGCCGGCACCTGAATCCCATGCTGAGGAGTCCAATGAGATACCTTTTTCAGCGCGGCATGGTAAGGCATCAGGTCATTACCCGATGCAGCCCTTTTGAGAAATTCAACCGAAAAGCAATGAATGGCAGGGTTCCCCGCATTGAACAAAATACCACCGCTGCGGTCGGTCGCCTCGTCCATTTCTTTAGGCAGATCTGAATACTCAACAATATGGCAGGAACCTGCAACGCTGGCAAAAACACCGAGCTTTTCACCCGCATGACGGCGGGCAATCACTTTGCTGGATGCCTGTGATCCGGCTAAAATATGCCGGCCGAGGAATACAGGATCGGCAATGCGCACCAACGGATTGTCGACTTGAAAATAAAAGAGGTGCTGAATCCCCAAAGCGCTGAGTTTGTCGAGCCAACCTTGCCGCGATAGCGCTGCCAAACAACCACCATGTCCGTCTGGTGCCGAGAAGATGCGGCCCGGGCCTTCCAGCAACACCCTTCCGGTGGCACGGTCGAGGGCCGGCATTTCCGCCTGAGTGAAAAACAGAACGTCGGTTTCTTTGAGCCCGAAATAATCGTGACTGGCGAAAAAAGCCCGAGTTGCGGAATCGGTTGCCCGACTGGTCATGATCAGGAATGGTGGCGTGCGCCCGAAACGACGGCCAAGTTCCAGAACTTTCTCGGCATGAATTTGATAAAGCGTGGCGCCGGTTACGGGCCCTACGCGAAAACAGCCCTTGGGAAGGTCGGAACCCAATCGGCTGCCTTGGCCACCTGCCACAAGAACCACCGCAACCAATCCATCGCGTAAAACCTGAAGGCCAACGGCGCGGGCTGCGGGATCCTCTTGGGCTGATGCGATAGGAGGCGGTTCAAGCTGTTTCAGGGAGAGTGGTTGCGCCAAACTCTTCCCTTGAAAGAGTTCCGAAAGCATAACGGGGTCGAGCCCTGCCAACTCGGCGGCGAAAAGTGATCCGGCGATCGGATCCAGATGCGCCAGATGATCCACGAGGTGGCTCTGACCGCAATCGGCCAGGCGTTTGGCGACTTCAGGGTGCAAGCAGGCGTTCATCATTCGACGCTATACCGCAACACCCGCCCACCGAATCAATGCAGGTCGAAACTGAGACCGTCGTAGGCCACATGAACGTTGGGTGGCAGTTCCGACTCCAGTTGCGCATGATCCAGTTCGTGCCCAATATGCGTCAAAAAGGCCTGCTTCGGTTGCAGCCTGTCAATAATGTCAAGCGCCTCGGGAACACTGAGGTGGCCCGGATGCGGACGACGACGCAGACAACCGAGTACCAGGGTGTCGAGATCTTCCAGCAGCGGCCAGCTCGAGCGCGGGATTTCCTTAACATCGGTGCAATAAGCGGCATTGCGTACGCGAAACCCCAAAACGTGGAACGGGCCGTGTTCCATGGGAATAGGAACAACCGTTTCCCCAAGTACTTCAAATGGTTCGTGCTTGATGCGCCTGAGACTGATCTGAGGAACGAATCCCGCCGTGAGTGACTGGGCACCGGCACTGAAGGCATAGCCGAATGCCTGACGAACACGCAGTTCGGTTTCGGCATCGCATAGCAATGGTACCGGACCACCAATTTGGAAGGGAATGGGGCGGAGGTCGTCGAGGCCGTGGAGGTGATCGGCATGGTAATGCGTGAGCAGCACGGTATGCACAGGAGGCGATCCGACTCTCAGCAGCTGCAACCGAAGCTCTGGCGGCGTATCAATCAGAAGGTTCCCGCCGGGCAGGCGAAGAAGCACGGCACACCGATAGCGGTTGTTGCGGGGGTCTGAAGAACGACAGACATCGCAATCGCACCCCAGCATGGGAACACCAACAGATGTTCCAGTGCCCAAAAAAGAAAATGTGCCGCCCTTCATGCTTTCAATGCTCGCGAGTGGGTGCGCCTTAAAACGTCAGTGTATGGATCTCAGGCCTCTTCGGAATGCAGTGACCGGTTGCGCAATTCCCTCGGGAACTTTACAATGATCTGTTCTGGAAGGTATGAAGGCAGCAGGGGGGCCCTGCGGCTATCTCTTCCGTTTGTGCCGGGCACCATGTTCGAAAGCCTGCAACAAACTCTTGGTGAGGCGCTCAAGCGCCTGCGCGGACGCGGAAGGCTCACCGAAGCCAATATCCGTGATGCCATGCAAGACGTGCGTAGAGCCTTGCTCGATGCGGATGTCCATCATCAGGTTGTCGAAACATTTCTGACTCGTGTCACCGAAAAATCGGTTGGCCAGACAGTCCTGCGCTCCATCGACCCGGGCGAACAGATTCTCAAGTGTGTGTACGACGAGTTGGTTGCCCTGATGGGCCCCGTCGATACCGCACTGCCCGCAGCCCGCAAAGATCGGCCAGCCATCGTGATGCTGTGCGGCCTTCAAGGGCAGGGCAAAACCACCACAGCTGGAAAGTTGGCACTGACAGCCAAACAAGCTGGCCGCAAACCAATGCTGGTGGCTGCCGACCTGCAGCGCCCCGCAGCAATGGAACAGTTGCGCCTTCTGGGCGAGCAGATCGATGTGCCGGTTTACCTTGAATTAGGCCAAATCGATGCTTCAGGTAACCGCATTGGCGGGCCGGGCGCTGTAGAAATCTGCAAAACCGCTTTGGCACGTGCCCGCGATCGCGGTTGCGACCTGATTATTCTCGATACCGCAGGCCGTCTCCATGTTGCTGAAATGCCCATGGAAGAGCTGCGGCAAATCGACCGCGTGGTTGGCCCGGACCATGTGTATCTCGTCTGCGATGCCTTGACCGGCCAAGATGCCGTCAACAGCGCGCAGGCTTTTAACGAAGCACTCGAACTCAACGGCGTCATCCTCACCAAGATGGATGGCGATGCTCGCGGTGGTGCCGCGCTTTCTATTAAGGAAGTCACGCGGGTTCCGATCAAATTCCTCGGTATGGGCGAAAAGCTCGACCGCCTTGAGGAATTTCGGCCCGAGGGGATGGCCCAGCGCATTCTGGGTCAGGGCGATATACTGTCGCTGATCGATAAAGTTTCGCGTGTTCAATCCGAGATTTCAGACGAAGAACGCGAAAAGCAGCAGAAGAAACTTGAGGAAGGCTCGTTCAACCTCAATGACTTCCGCAAACAGCTCGACATGCTCAAAAAGATGGGTCCCGCCAAGGACCTGATCAACAGCATGCCAGGCATGTCGCAACTCATGCCTGCAGGGCAGGATCCGGAACAGTCCATCCGCCGGATTCAAGGAATTATCGATTCGATGACCCGCCGGGAGCGAGCAGACCCCGACGAAATCGACTATGATCGCCGATTGCGCATTGCTCGTGGTAGCGGGACACGCGCGGAAGAAGTGAAGCAACTTTTGACGCAGTTTGAGATGATGCGCAACGTGATGAGGGCGATGGCGAAAATGAGCATGCTCGAGCGCATCAAAATGATGTCGGGCATGAGCAAGATGGGCGCGTTCATGCCGGGGGCCAAGATTGTGTCGAAAGGCGACACCGGGCACCGGAAGAGTCCGCGAGAACGCGCCGAGGATCGGAAAAAGAAAAAGCGCTAGGGAAGTGCTTTATCGACTTGGGTCTGTTTTTCATGATGAGAGGTGATTCGTGGCCGTACGCATTCGCATGAAGCAACTGGGACGGAAGCACCGGCATTTCTTCCGTATCGTGGCGATTGATCATCATCAACCACGCGATGGTCGGGTGTTGGAAGAGTTGGGAACCTACGATCCGCACTTAACCGATAAGGATGCGCGGGTAACCTTGATTCCCGACCGCATTGAGTACTGGATGAGCGTCGGCGCCAAGCCCAGCGACAACGTCCAAATCTTCTTGAAGAAGTATATGGACCGTTTCCGTCAGGCCGCTGCAGCCGAAAAGACCTCCTGAGCTGGTGCCAACTTCAGGTGCCATGCGCATTGATGTCCTGACTCTGTTTCCAGGCATGTTCCAAGGATACTTGGAAGAAAGTCTGGTCAAGAAAGCCCGACATAAGGGCATTCTGGACATTCGCGTGCAGAACCTGCGGGATTGGGCCGAGGGTGTTCACCGTGTGGTGGATGACCGGCCCTACGGTGGTGGCCCGGGTATGGTTTTGATGTGCCCGCCAATTTACCGCGCCATTGAAGAATTGCGCGGAGATGGTGATCAACCCACGCTGATCATGCTGAGCCCAGCTGGTGAGCGCCTGACTCAGGCCCGTGTGGCCGATCTGGCGCGCAAACCGCGGCTAATCTTGATGTGTGGACGGTACGAGGGCTTCGACGATCGCATTCGCCAAGGGCTAAACCCCTTGGTGATCTCGGTGGGTGACTACGTGTGCAATGGTGGCGAAGCCCCGGCCATGGTGCTTATCGATGCGGTCGCCCGGCTGATTCCCGGCTTTCTGGGTGACCCGGAAAGCGCAGAGGAAGAATCGCACAGCGAACCGGGGTGGTTGGAATACCCCCAGTTTACGCGCCCGCGAGTGTTTCGGGACATGGCCGTTCCCGAGATATTGCTGGAAGGGAATCATCAGGCCATCGCGGCGTGGCGCCGTGAAAAGGCTCGAGATCGCAGTGGTGGCGGAACCGGGGAATTACCCTCCACACCGTGAACCTGTTAGACTTGATTTTTGACTCGACATGAAAGGGACCTGCCATGAAGAACGCCGTACTCGCCCGCATTGACGACCAAGTAGCGGAACACGCCCGCAAGATGTCTGAAAATGCCAAGATCGCACGTGTTATTGCTCCATTTCAGGTGGGCGACACCATCGATGTGCATCTGCGCATTCTGGAAGGCGAAAAAGAACGCAATCAGGTGTTCAGCGGCGTTGTGATTTCAAAAAAGGGAATGGGCGCCAACGAGGCATTCTCCGTTCGTCGTATTGTTCAGGGTGAAGGCGTGGAAAGAACGTTCCCGCTGCACAGCCCACTCATCGCAAAGCTCGACGTCCGCCGCACCGGTGCTGTACGTCGCGCCAAGCTTTATTACCTGCGCGACCGCGTGGGTAAGGCTACCCGCCTCCGCGAACGCAAACCCAAGCCGGGCGCAGCCAAGGCGTAATGTTTGAATACCATTGGATGGGTCTGCTCCAGACCGACAACCTCAGCGCCCATGGTGGCGGCGCTGGTGGGGTAGTCGGTCTGAGCGTAGGGCTTGGCAATGGGCAAGGCGGCGAGGTTGGACTCTGGTAGCACGTAACGTTTCGTGCCACCTAGGTGAATTGGATGTAGTGGCTCTCGATGGCACCACACTGGTGATTCTCGAAGTCCGGTCCACCTCCGGAACCGACCCCTCTGTTCCGGCAGCATCTGTCGATCACGAGAAACAACGGCGGTTGTCGCGCATGGCGCTATGGTTTCGTCGCCGTTACCACCTTCAAGCTCTCGATTTACGCCTCGATGTTCTGGCTATTTCCTGGCCTAAGGGTCAGGACCCAGTCTTCGAACACCATCCCAATGCCTTTACCATTCAGGAATCCTCCGTGCTGGACGGGTGAATCATGGCATCATCCATCCTCCCGCAGTGGCCAAGAACCGATCTGCACAATCTGCATTGCCCCGCCTCGGAAACAGCCCTTGTGCTGTCGTTCAGGACAACTGTTCCACTTGAAGACAAAGACCTCTGTCTAGCACTGCTCGATCCATCCGAACGCGCCCGATGGGATAGACTGAAATCAGCCAAGGCCAGCGATGAATTTCTGGCAGGCCGCTCATTTCTGCGACGTGTCCTTGGCCAGTTGACCGGGCGCGACCCTGCCCATGTGAAATTTGACTACAACCCCATGGGGCGGCCAGAATTGGCTGTCGGGATGCCTCGACTGGGTTTCAACCTATCACACTCCCATGGCCTTGGACTGCTTGGGGTGGCCCAAACAGAACGCGTGGGGATCGACCTTGAAGAGATCCGGCCCATGGCCGACCTGCTAGGGTTGGCACGCCGTTACTTTGCACCGGCGGAGTTGGCTGCACTTGAGATACTGGCCCCGCCCGCAAGACTCGAGCGGTTTTTCAGCATCTGGACCAGTAAGGAAGCATTCATCAAGGCACACGGCGCAGGGGTTGGCTACGGCCTTGAGCGTGTGGAAATCGCCATGGGAAACGATGGAACGCCCTTCTTTGCCCAATTAGCAGAAAATGATCACCCACAAGATTGGAGTCTTATCCGTCTGGAACCAGCAACCGGCTTTCCGGCAGCCTTGGTTTTGCAAGGCAGAAGCCGCGCGGTGAGCTGTTACCACATCGAATTCACCCGCGCGAATTGACCCGACAGCAATGGATCAATGGACGAACGGGCCAATCGCTTCTAGGATTGACCACAATGGCCTTGGATTTCCTACGGTCCCCGGACGGGCTGGGTGATGGCGAAGAAGAACGACAAGCACGAGCCTGTACAAGAGGTCAGCAAGAATGCTGATCAGCTAAAGCAAGTTCGTGATAAAATCGATCAACTCGATCGGCAGATCCTGAAGCTGATCAACGAGCGTGCTGGTCACGCCGGCGAAATTGGCCGCCTGAAGAATCTGGCGGGTGAAGAGATTTTTTCACCTGTGCGTGAAGAGGAAGTCCTCAAACACGTGCTCGCGCTGCATCAGGAACAAGGTGGCCCGCTCGATCCAGGCACCATTCGCGCGGTATTCCGCGAAATCATGTCGGGTTCTCGCGCCCTGCAAAAAGTGCTGAAGGTTGCCTACTTGGGGCCGGAGTTCTCGTTCAGCCACCTTGCCGCTATTGAGCGTTTTGGCCAAGCGGTAGACCTTGTGGCGGTAGGAAGCATCAGCACGGTGTTTGAAGAAGTTCAGCGCGGCCATGTCGATTTTGGCGTGGTACCCGTCGAAAATTCCACCGATGGCCGCGTCGCCGACACACTCGACATGTTCCTGCGCATGCCACAGGTGATCATTTCGAACGAAGTACGGCTTCAGGTTCACCACAACCTGATGGCCCAGTGCGACCAGCAAGACATCCGGCGTATTTACAGCAAGCCCCAAGCGTTGTCTCAGTGCCGGAACTGGTTGTCCAAAAACGTCCCACATGCCAAACAGGTGGAAGTATCGAGCACAGCCACAGCAGCGGAACTGGCGCAGCGCGAGCCCGGAGCCGCCGCGGTTGCCAGCCGTCAGGCAGCCAGCCGCTACGGTTTGCGTCTGCTCTTCAGCGACATTGAAGATTATCCAGACAACGAAACTCGATTTGCCATTGTCGGGCGTCACAAGTGTGGCAAGGGCAGCACCGACAAGACAAGTATTGTTTTCCGTATCAGCCATGCGCCGGGAGCGCTGGTGGGGGCGTTGGATCTATTCCGGGAAGCGAAAATCAACCTGACATGGATTGAATCGTTTCCCGCGCGTTCAGGCCGGACTGAAAAGCTCGAGTACCTGTTTTTCATCGATCTTGAGGGGCATCAGGACGAGCCAAAGGTAGCCAAGGCCCTGAAGGGTCTGGCCAGCATCTGCAGCGACCTGCGGATTCTGGGTTCGTACCCTGTGTCCCCCATGCCATCCTGACCCATTTCGCACAATTCCACCATCTGATAGGTTGAAGAGCCACCATGATCATTGTCCTTAAGCCCGACTCGACGCCTGAACAACTGGAAGCGCTGATCGCGCGCGTCAAGGAACTGGGCCTGCGTTATCACCTCAGCCAAGGCGAGCAACGCACTATCGTTGGAATCATTGGCGAGGAAGACAAACTTCAGATTCAACCGCTCGCCGCTATGCCCGGCGTGGAGCAGGTTCTGCCGATTTTGAAGCCGTTCAAGCTAGCCAGTCGCCAAATGCACCCTTCTGACACCGTGGTGACGGTCAAGGCTGGCGGGACTGGCCCCACCGTTCGCCTTGGTGGCGGATATGTCGCTATGATCGCTGGCCCTTGCGCGGTTGAAGGCGAAGAGATTTTGGCGGAGATCGCTCGGGCTGTTAAAGCTTCGGGCGCCAGCATCCTGCGTGGTGGAGCGTTCAAGCCGCGCACCAGCCCATATTCATTCCAAGGAATGGGTGAACCAGGCCTGAAAATCCTCCGCGATGTCGGCCATTCTCTGGGCATGCCGGTTGTCACAGAGGTCATGGACCCTCGTCAGGTACCCCTTGTTGAACGCTACGCCGACATGTTCCAGATCGGCGCCCGCAACATGCAAAACTTCGACCTGCTCCGCGAAGTTGGCCAGTGCCGTAAGCCTGTGCTGCTGAAGCGCGGTATGGCTGCATCGGTCAAGGACCTGCTGCTGTCTGCTGAGTACGTTCTTTCTGAAGGCAACGAACAGGTTATATTGTGCGAGCGCGGCGTTCGCACCTTTGAAGATTCCACACGTAATATGCTCGACATGTCGGCAGTGCCGAATGCCCAAGGCCAAAGCCACCTGCCGATTATTGTCGACCCCAGCCATGCGACCGGTCGCCCCGACCTTATTCCCGCCATGGCGCGCGCGTCCATTGCGGCAGGCGCGGACGGTGTGCATGTTGAAGTGCATAGCGCGCCCGAAAAAGCCATGTCCGACGGCGCCCAAGCGCTCCGTCCACCCCAGTTCGACGCCCTGATGCAATCACTTAAGGCCATTGCCGCGGTGGTTGGCAAAACCTTCAACTGACCCTTCGAGGACACGAAAGATGCGCAAGAAGTTTGTAGCCGGCAACTGGAAAATGAACACCGATGCTGCCCGCGCCGCCGAGTTGGCAGCACAGGTAGTCGCTGGATTCGTGGCTCAACCCGGCTGGGCGGAAAAGGTGCAGGTCGCTTTGTGCCCTCCCTTTCCATACCTCGGCATCGTGGCTCAGGCCGTGAAAGGCTCGCCCGTTCACCTTGGTGCACAGAACTGCCACCACGAGGCCAGTGGCGCGTACACCGGCGAAGTCTCACCCGTGATGCTGCACGATACGGGCTGTCATTATGTGATTCTTGGCCACTCGGAACGCCGCCACAAAATGGGCGAGACCGATGCCCAGATCAACCTGAAGGTCAAAGCAGCCCTGCAGAACAACCTCACGGTCATTCTGTGCGTGGGCGAAACCCTCACGGAACGTCAGGAACAACGCACACTGGCGGTTCTTCAGTCCCAGTTCCATGGTTGCTGCCATGGCCTCTCACGCGACGCCATGGCCAAGGTGGTGCTGGCTTATGAACCCGTGTGGGCCATTGGTACCGGCCACAATGCCACGCCCGAGCAGGCTCAGGAAGCGCACGCTTTTCTGCGCAGTCGCGTCAGCGAAGAATTCGGCCCAGATGTCGCAGGGCGTACCCAGATTCTTTACGGCGGAAGCCTTGTGCCCGACAACGCTCCACAGCTTCTTTCCCAACCAGACGTCGATGGCGGCCTGATTGGTGGCGCCAGCCTCGATGCAGCCCGCTTCCTCAAGATCATTGAGGCAGGCGCTCGATAGCATTCGACATCCAGAACTATTCCCCTTGAATCGCGTGCCTCGGTGCGCGAATATCAGGGTAGTTTCTCCCCCATGGCATGGATGCTCGCGAGGGAGGTCAGGATGACCCGTGCAAATTCCGATTCAGATGCCTCAGGTATTCTGAAAGATTCCGATCGTATTGCCCATGGCCGCAAAGTTCTGCGTGCTGAGGCCGCTGCCTTAGAAGCCGTGGCCGCGCGGTTGGACTGCCGCTTTGAACAAGCGATCGACATGCTTTCAAGTGCCGCCAACCTCGGCGCTGGCCGCATTGCCATCACTGGCGTGGGTAAATCTGCCGACGTCGGCCAAAAAATTGCGGGCACGTTTAACAGCACCGGCACCCGGGCCTATGTGCTCGATCCCACCCGTGCGGTGCATGGCGATCTGGGAATGGTGCATCCAAGCGATGTGGCTTTGGTGCTTTCGCATTCAGGTGAAAGCGAAGAAATCCTCAAGCTGCTCGACCCTCTGATCGATCTGGCCAGTGGCGTGGTTGGAATTACCGGCAGGCCTCACAGCACTCTGGCCGCACGGGCGGATATTGCCTTGGTGTACGGCCCTCTTGAAGAAGTTTGCCCGCTTGGCTTGGCACCCAGCGCCAGCACCACGGCCATGATTGCCCTAGGCGATGCCCTAGCTTTTGGTTTGAGCCGGGAACGCAGCTTCACACCCGAAGAATTTGCCCGGTTTCACCCAGCGGGCAGCCTTGGCAAACGCTTGGCACGCGTGGAAAAAGTCATGCGCCAAGGCGATGAATTGCGCTTGGCACCAGCTCATCACACCATCAGGCAGGTGTTTGCCGAAGCTCGCCTGCGCGGTAGACGCACAGGTGCCGTGATGCTTGTTAATCCGTCCGGTGTACTAACAGGCATCTTCACCGATTCAGACCTTGCCAGGCTTATCGAACGGCGCGAGGAAAACGCGCTCGATGAACCTATTCACCGTCGAATGACGGCAAATCCGACCACGGTGCCGGCAGGCACGCGCGTGGAAGAAGCGCTGGAACTGATGCGGCGGCGCAAAATATCGGAATTGCCAGTCGTGAATGGCGAAGGGCACCCCGTGGGCATCCTCGACATTACTGACCTATTAGGACTTTCAGCGCTGGAGCTGGGCGGAAACCGCCGCGACAGTACGCCGCCCATCGTCCGCTTGCCCGACCGCGAGGCAGCTTAAGGCGTAACTATTTTTGTTTGAAGAAAACCGGCGGGACGCCGGTTCCACCAACCAAACAACCAATTCTATCCGATTTCATCATGTAGTGGGACCGGCGTCCCGCCGGTCTGCCTTTTAACTCGGCAGTTTGAAAAGTATGGCAGTGGCTCAGGTTCTGTCTGAAGAAAACCGGCGGGACGCCGGTTCCACAAACCAAACAAACAAACAACAAATTCCATCCAATTTCATCATATAGTGGGACCGGCGTCCCGCCGGTCTGTCAGACCGCAAACCTAATCCAACGCGATTCAGCGCGAAAACCTTTGGCTTTGCGCGGTGAATTATTGATATTATTCGCCTGCCTTGGCTTCGCGATCCAGGCTGCCCACCAACGCCAGATCCCGGCTGCCTAGGCGCTCGGCTTGCTTGGGTGCCGTGGTGACCGTGACAACCATCTGGTTGCCATCGGGCCAGGCCACCAGATAAAAATTCTGCATCACATCCACGCCTTCCATTTTGCCTACAACGGACCAACGATAGATGTATCTTTTGTCGCCTGAAGGCACTTCGCCGCCCTGCAACTCCTTGGCGGGCTCCCAACCGGGTATGCGACCCATGGCTTCCTTGAACGCTTCGGGCGACATGGGTTTGCCATTTTCAGCCTTGGTCCACTGCGAAAGCGTGGCCTGTGCCAGAAAATCGCCCTTGTCCATCAGGCGCAATACAAGATGGCTGTTGGCCTTAGCCACCATGTGCCAGTCGCGAGCATGCAGCAGTTCAAAACGCCCTTTATCGTCTTTGTAATCGATGGCCAGTTGCACATCCGATGGCTCAAATCCCTTGGGCACCGATACCAGAGCAGGATCACCCAGCACCGTCGGTGTGGGTATCAATTTCCGTTGAATCATAATGGTGGCGTCCACCGTCACCGCCGGGCTGGCTGGTCCCGCTTCGCGCTCGTCCTTTTGCCTCCAGCGGGCC
This sequence comes from Candidatus Kuenenia stuttgartensis, assembly GCA_945875585.1. GTDB lineage: Bacteria > Planctomycetota > Planctomycetia > Gemmatales > Gemmataceae > REEB421. Next base: position 56,940 of record CAMCLK010000016.1, read on the forward strand.
GCAACAACTCTTCCCGCAGCCACGTCGTATGTCAGCGAGGCATCGAATTCAACGCGCACGGTGGCACCGATTTCAATTCCGGTTGCGCGCCCGGATACTTGAATGGTCGCCTTGTCGCCGACGATCGATACCAAACGTGCTTTCACAGCATGCTCAGCCAATCCTTCAAAATGCCCCAATGCCTGCACCACAGAAGGAGGAACATCCCATGTGGATTCCACAGCCATACTTTTGCCGGGAATGATTCCCGCCAAAGCCAAGCTGTCGAGGTGTTCTGCCACCAGTTCCAGTTCTTCGCGGCGTAAGGCACCAGCAGGCGCATAGTGCGAGGTCTGGTCCTTGATGCGCTGCAAAATGATCAAACGGTGGTCGTCTCGTAGCGTGCGTTCTCCCGGATTGCCCTCCACAGAAATGGTGGCTTTGGCCGTGGAGTAATTGCGCGCGGCCTTCAAGGCCTCTGCGGGTGGGCCACCTGCAAGTATGCGTTCGGCGTAGACGTGCTCGGCACGTGCCACCAGCTTCAAGGGAACCATTTTTGCGTCTTGAATAACGCGTATTTCGCCTGTGAGGCTCAGTTCCTGACGGATTTCGTAGCATTGATCGGTAGCTAGATCGTCACGCAGCAAAACCCCGCCCGCCTGACTTGGCATCACCAGAATCAGTGCGCCCCAGATCAAAGTTATCAACATGGCCCGGCCCTCAGCATGTGCTCAATCAACAATGGATCGGCACATACATCGGGATTGCGGCCCAACTCAAGTCGAAATAGTGCAGCGGATCGATGCTTGACTAGCGACTACTATGGCGGAGCGCTTCAAGGGGTCGGTGCGGGCACAAAGGTGAGTGCCGCCGAGTTCATGCAGTACCGTTGCCCGGTGGGCTTGGGGCCATCCGGAAACACGTGGCCTAGGTGCGCATGGCACCGACGGCAAACCACCTCGGTACGGGTCATGAACAGGCTCCAGTCTTCCACCAGGGCCACTGATTCTGCCGTGGCTGGCTGATAAAAACTGGGCCAGCCGGTACCAGATTCGAATTTGGTTTCAGACGCAAAAAGAGGGGCGTCGCAGCAGACGCAGCGGTACTCACCCGCCTGTTTGTTGTCCCAAAGGGCGCCCGTGAAAGCCCGCTCCGTGCCTTTCTTGCGCGTAACTTTAAACTGTTCGGGAGTGAGTTGCTCCCGCCACTCCGCGTCGGTCTTGGTCACTTCAGGCTTCTGACTCACGGTTGGTACTCCTCCGCATCCGGTCGACACCAAGGCCAACACCACCATTGTCCTGATTTTCATGGCATCGCCCTCCTCAAGAAAATGATAAGGCCACAGCAGACGATGACAGCCAGATAAACAGGCTCAGAGACCTTCAATTCAAGAAGGCTTCCGCTAACCTTGATCTTATGATCTTGTTCACACAGACCATTTCGGGGGATTTCGAAACCCATGTCCGCCGCCGTACGCATCGCCCTATGGTCTGGCCCGCGCAATCTTTCGACCGCCATGATGCGGGCGTGGGGAAGCCGATCCGATACCACGGTTGTGGATGAACCACTTTACGCCCATTATCTTAAGCAGACCGGTGCGCCACATCCCGGTGCAGCAGAAGTGATCGCCGGACAAGAATCCGATCTGAAGCGCGTGACGGCCGGGCTTCTGGGCCCGGTGCCGGAAAACCGGGCTATCTACTACCAAAAACAGATGACGCACCACCTGTTGCCGGGAATGGACCTCGGCTGGATTGCCGGTCTCAGCAACGCCTTCTTGATCCGTGAACCGGCATCCGTGGTGGCATCATTCACCAAGGTGGCAGGTGAGCCTCGCCTTGAAGAAACAGGCCTGCCCCAGCAAGTAGAACTCTTTCTGGCCGAGTGGCACCGCACCGGACGGACTCCACCGGTGATCGACGCTGCCGATGTGCTGGCAGCTCCCGAAACGATGCTGAAAAAACTGTGCGCAAACGTAGGTGTGGCGTTCGACCCTGCCATGCTCCAATGGAAATCGGGGCCTCATGCCACCGACGGCATCTGGGCCCGGCATTGGTACGCCAGCGTCTGGACAACCACAGGATTCGGGAAACCGTCTGACCAACCGCCACCAGAAGTACCAGCAAGTTTTCAGGGTCTGCTGGCCGAAGCGCGGCGGTTGTACGGCATCATGCATGCGCACAGGCTGAGGCCGTAAGATTTCGTTATTGCCCGGTTACTGGCCGTCGCCAGGCACAGGTTGCCTAACACGTGGCAATGGTAAATCCTCAATCCTGTTGATAGGGTTGGGTCGGGGAACAGGGAGCACGTCTGCTGGTTCGGCTGCGGAAGCCGCTTCTTCAGCTTCGGGCAAGGGCAAATTCCAGCCACCTCCCAGCGAACGATACGTGTCAACCAACGAGAGAAGTTGGTTACCGCGCGCCGCAATAAGGCCATCCGCAATGCGGGCGAAATTCTGTTCAAGATTGTAAACCCACAGGTATGTGGCCGTCCCTTCGTTGTACTGCACAATCCCTAGTTCCAAAGCCCGGCGGGAGCTTGCCGCCGCCTTTTCCAACGAACCCACAATATCGCCCTGTTTCAGGTAACCAATGATTCCATCCTCGACCTCGCGCTGAGCCTCGAGAGCCTTGTTCTGCAAGGCAAAAATGGCCTCGGAAAGTTTGGCGTCTTCGTAACGCACCTTGGCCAGCAGCCGACCGTAATTAAGCACGTTCCAGCTTACCGACGGGCCAATCAATCCATTGGTGACACTCGTGCCAACAATACCACTATGAACGACACCAATACTCCCGTTGAGGCTCAATGCCGGGAGCAATTCTGAAGACGCGACGCCAATGCGGGCGCACTGAGCCGCCGCCACCCGCTCAGCCTGCCGCAGGTCGGGTCGACGGCGAACAAGATCTTGCGGAATGCCAACAACCAGTTTTTCTGGCAGCGCGGGCATTGGTCTGTCGGTGAGTCCGGGTCCAAGATCGTTGGGCGGTTGGCCTGTTAGAACCGAAATACGGTTCATGGCCTGTCGCAACTGCAATTCAAAACTATGCAGTTTTGCCAGTGTGGCATGAAACGACGCTTCCGAAAGCCGCGGATCCACTTCCGACGCCGCGCCCGCTTTGAACTTTGTCCTGCTGAGTTCGACAATATCGCGTTCAAATTCAGCCAGTCTGCGGTAAAGGTTCAATTCTGCCTGGGCAACGCGGTACTGGATGTAAGCCGATGCCACTTCAGCTTGCAGCATCACAAGACCTTGGTCGTTCTGGGCAATGGAAGCATCGAGTTCGGCAGCCTGACTCTCGATGGCCCTTCGGTATTTACCCCAGAAATCGGCTTCCCAGGCGACAGCGAAATCAGCTCGGCTGATATTGAAATAAGGATCGTAGCCCAAAAGCTGGGCAATAGGGCTGTTTGCCCCTTCAAAATTGACGACATAACGGTTGACATAGCCGTTGATGTTCTGGAATTGTGGAAACAGCCTGCCCTTGGTGTAGTCGAGTTGTGCCCGGGATGCCATGACGCGGGCACCCAGTTCACGCAGCGTCCAGTTCCGGTCGCGCACCTGCCGGGTGAGGTCGTCCAGTGCCGGATCACCCAGCACGCGCCACCAAGCGCCTTCATCTACAGGATCTGTGGCCAGCAGTGGCGAGTCCTGATCGATCCAGTCTTTTTCCACGTCAACTGTGGGAGGCACATGGTTAGGGCCCACTTTGAAACCGTTACGGACCCATGTTCGCAAAGGCGTGCAGCCACTGGCCGAACCCAGCAGGGCGGTGAGGATTAACCAGAACCAGCAAACACGGAGCATGAACCAAACCCAAGCCCTAGAAGTGCAAAATCTGCACTATCAGGTCATCGGCACGCAGAATCAGCAACTTAGTTATTTATGGCAAAACCGCCACAAATGCCCCATCTTTACAATTATAGTGCGTCGCGGGGCTCAACCCGCCACCACTCCAAGCAAAGATAGACAGCAGGGGTAAGATAGAGGGTTACCACTTGTGAAATAATCAGCCCGCCCACCATAACCAATCCCATGGGCCGTCGGCTTTCGGCACCGGCGCCCCAGCCTAATGCAATGGGAAGCGCGCCCAAAATGGCTGCTGCCGTTGTCATCATGATCGGCCGCAAACGAACCGCGCAGGCCTGAACAATGGCTTCTCGCGGGGCAATACCTCGACGCCGCTCTTCGATAGCAAAGTCAATCACCATGATGGCGTTCTTTTTCACGATTCCGATAAGCAGAAGCAGACCCAACAGGCCATAAAGGTCGAGTTGAATGCCGAATGCGCGCAACACGAGCAACCCGCCTAAACACGCCGAGGGCAGGCCGGAAATGACCGTAAGAGGATGCAGGTAGCTTTCGTAGAGTATCCCGAGAACCAGATAGATAACCAGCAACGCCAACAACAGCAAAGGCACAAATCCAGCTGCCGATTCTGTAAACTCCGCCGCAACCCCATCGTTGAAGCCTTCCACACCGGAAAGATCGGCCATTGCTTCGCGCGCCAGTTCCTCGATTTTCTGGATGGCTTCACTCGCCGGAACACCCGGTGCCGGGTCATACGACAAGGTTCGCGAACGGAATCGGCCGGCATGCTCGATGGTGGCGGGTAGCATCAGCTCTTCCACGCGCACCAACTGGTCCATGGGTATCAAAAATTGTCTTTCAGAAGCGACACGAAGTAATCCCAATTGCGAAGAGTAATTTTGATATTCAGGAAGCGCTGTGATAATCATCTTCATGGCGCCAGACGAGCCATAAACAGTGCCGGTAGGACTCGACGCATACGAGTCGCGCATGGTCCTGTTGACCTGCCCCGAATCCACTCCCAACAACCCACACATGCGGCCATCAATCGATACTCGCAAGGCCTGTGTGCTTTCATCGGAATTTCCGGGTAATCCGGCGAACAACGGAGAACGATGCATGGCCAAGCTCAGCCGTTCATACACACGGTTCACGTTTTCCTGACTATTGCCACGCACTGTGTACTGAAGCGTGGCCGGGTAAAGGGTTGTTGTCAGTGGAATGGTTGGGGGCTGTACCACACGGGCTTCAACAGCAGGGTCTTGATTGAGACTAACAAGCAACCGCTGGCGCACCACTTCAATGGCATCGCGGCCGGAAGGCGGCTTGAGATGCACTAAAATAGTGCCCTGATCCTGAGCGTGGTTGAAATCGTTGATTCCAAGAAGCGTGGCATGTGTGGCCACGGCAGGATCCGCGTCCAGAACAGCACGAAGGCGATCATGCGCCCGGACCGACCCTGCGAATGCGCTGGCGGCGGGAACACGGGTCATCACAACCAACCTGTCCTCATCATCGGCAGGTATAAATCCTTTAGGGATCTTTTGAAACTCCCATGCTGTCCAACCGGCTATCCCGGCACCCAGCAACATGAACAGCCACGGGCAGGCGACAACTGGCCGCAACGTCTGCACATATAGCCAAGTCAACAATCCATGCTGTTGCTCGCCATGACGTTTTTTAGTGGAACGCTTGATTAGTTTCGCGCAAACCATCGGGGTGAATGTCAGGGCAATCACGCCGGAAATCAGAATCGCCACAGAAATTGTCGCCGCGAACTCATGGAAGAGCTTGCCTATCACGCCCCGCATCAGAAGAACAGGCAGAAAAACAACCACTAAAGACACCGTCATTGACACTATAGTAAAACCGATCTCGCGGGCACTTGTTATAGCCGCCTCAACGCGGTCCATTCCGCTTTCCACGTATCTGTGGGTGTTTTCCAGCACCACCACGGCGTCGTCCACCACGAAGCCCACTGCCAGTGTCAAAGCTAGTAAGGACAGGTTGTCGAGACTGTACGACATGAGCCACATGAATCCAAAAGTAGCTGTAAGGCTGGCTGGAACCACAAGACTGGTCACCACGGTGGACCGGAGATCACCTAAAAACAACAAGGTTACGGCAACCACCAAAGCAACCGCCACCAACAGGGTAATCTGCATATCGTGAATCGATTCACCCACGGGAACGGATGAGTCTGCCAGAAGCGACAAGCTGGCTCCGGCAGGCAACCCCGCGCGTAATTCATCCAGCATGCGGTTGACACCACGCGATACTTCCAGCGTGTTGCTGGATGGTTCACGACGAATGGCCAGTACAATTCCAGTGTCACCGGCAAACCAACTTTGTTCGGAAATGTCAAAACGCTCCTCGACAACATCGCCAAGATCCGAGAGGAACAACTGGCTGTCCTTTCGTGATCTCAGGGGGATAGTGCCGAGTTCCTCGGGAGTGCTTAAACCCGCCAGACTATCGACCTGAACAGCGCGAACAGGGCCATCTAATCGCCCCGAGGGAAGGTTGGAATTGGCGGAATTGACTAAATCCCGGATCGCGCCAATGTCGATGCGATGCCCCGCTGCCAAAACAGGGCTGTACCGTACGCGAATGGCCTTGCTCGATCCACCCAGAACGGTAATCCGGGCCACGCCAGGAACTGTGCCCAGCTTCGGGCTCAGCAACCGTGTCGCAATATCATTTAAATCCCAAATGGGAATAGTCGCGGAACTCAGACCAAGCAAAATAACAGGCTGGTCCGCCGGATTGAATTTTGCCAGAACAGGCGGTGCATCAAGTGTATCGGGCATTTTCGCTTTGGCGGCATCAATCTTCGATTGTACCTGATTGGCTGCATCGTTCATGTCCCTATTAAGACGAAAACGAAGCACTATGGACGTGTTACCCAATGTGCTGGTGGACCGCATGCTCTCCACGCCGTTGATACTGGCAAATTGCTCTTCAAGCGGACCGGTGACCGAGCTTTCCATGTAGGGCGCTGAAGCACCAGCAACCGATGCGGTGACAACTATCGTTGGAAAATCCACACTGGGAATACTGCCAACAGCCAGTTCTCGATAACCCATCACGCCAAACAGCATGAGACTTATCACCAGCAATGTGGTGCCAACAGGCCTGCGGATAAACCACTCAGTCATGTGATTACTTTTCTCCGCTTCCGAATGAAGGTGCGGTCCATGAAACGATAAACAGATGGCGTGAGAACCAGCGTTACCACCTGCGAACACAATAGCCCACCCAAAAGGATGACACCCACAGGACGCAAGGCATGGCTGCCAGATCCAATTCCAGCAATCAGCGGCAAGGCGCCGGCTGCGGCGGCCAGAGTGGTCATCTGGATGGGGCGCAATCGTTCGCGAGACGCTTCAAGAATGGCCTGTTCCGGGCCAACACCTGTCGACTGAAGTTGCTGCGCGAAATCAACCAGCATGATGGCGTTTTTCTTGACGATTCCCATCAACATCAACAGGCCCATAAATCCATAAATATCCAGCTCGAGTTCTGTGATCCAAAGCGCGAACAATCCGCCTAATAACGCTGAGGGTAGACCGACCAAGACTGTAAAAGGATGAATCAGCGATTCATAAAGCACACCCAGCACCAGATACATGACCAGCAAGGCCAGCAGCACCATAGGACCGGTGCGGGCAATCGATTCCGCAATTTCCTTGGCAACACCAGCCAGACGAGCCTGATCTGGGCCGTTGCTCACCTCGTCGAGTTTCTGGGAAAGCATCTTCAGCGCTTTTCCCGAATCCGCGCCTTTGACAATATTAAAACTGATAGTGCTCGCTGGTAACCTGTTGTAACGTTCCACCTGACGTGAAACTGTTGTGGTATTCCACGACAGAACTTCGTCCAATCGACCACTGCTGCCCCATGAGCCTACATCCAAGCCAAGCAGTGGAAAACTCGATTCGTCTTTGCGCCATTTTTCCATCAAACCAACCGACAGCCCGCGTGTTTCATTGGTGCTCCCCAAAAAACCAATCTGACGCGGCCCAAAACCCGATTGAAGTGAGGTATCCACCTTCTTCACGTTTCCGCCCAAACGCGCAAGGGTACGCCGGTCTATCCCAGCAACAAGCTCGGGGAGTGCCGATTCACTTTCAGAGTCGATACCAACGAATTCCTTCTGGCTCCGCATCCAGGTGGTGATATCGGCCACCAACCCCGGAAGCCGTTCCGCTTGTTGGGAGGTAAGCAACACTTGGTAAGCGCTCTTGGTCTGCTTGGTGTTCAAATAAAACGCCGGCGGATTGAACGTGAACAGTTTCAACCCCGGCACACGATCAGGTATGGCGACAATATCAGCAGCGATATCGTTTAGCGACCTTCGGGGAAGCGGCTTGAACTTCAAAAACATAAATCCATCAGCTTGCCCGGTGTTGATGACATTGGCGCCAAGCGTTGTGATGACATCGTCGATTTCTGGAATCGATTCCATTTCCCTCAAAATGTCCCGGTGCAAGGCAGTCATTCTATCCCAGGAAATCTGGTCTTCTGCCCGCATGAAAACAAGCAACATCGACCGATCCTCATCTGGAAGAAAGCCGGTACGCACCTTTCCCAACAAAAACACGGTGCCCACCGCGCACATTCCCAGAATGGTAACTCCAAAAATAGGCCGATGCAGAAACCACGCCAAAACAGATCCATACCACCCTTCCCTAGGCATGGCACCAGCATGATTTGACAAACCCGAACGAATACCACCGCCGGAAGTAAGGAGCCACCTGGCAAGGACTGGCACCAGAAACAAACTCACCAGACCAGACATGGCTATGCATGCCAATAAGGTAATGGCAAATTCGCGAAAGATACGACCAAGCATGCCCTGCATCAGCAATAATGGCAAAAAAACAGCCATCAGCGATACGGTAATAGCAAGTATTGTAAAACCGATTTCATGGGCGGAATCGATCGATGCCTGAACCACGCCTTTTCCCATTTCAATATGACGAATCATATTTTCAAGCACGACCACGGCGTCGTCAACGACAAAGCCAACCGCCAGGTTCAGCGCAAGCAGGGTAAGGTTGTTCATGGTGAAACCCATCACCCACATCACGCCCAACATGGAAACAATGCACACCGGAAGCACAGAGCAGGCAACCAGCGTCGCGGCGATACTGCGCAGGTACAGATTTATCACGAACACCACAAGAACCATCGATATAAAAAGCGTCAAAAGAAGGTCGTTTATAGATTCTTTAAGCGATATTGTGTTATCATAAAGGATCTCGCACTTCACTTCGGCGGGCAGCAGTAGGCTCGCCTGCTCCACCACCTTTCTGGCGTTGCTGGCAAGGACAACCGCATTGGATCCAAGGTCGCGGTAAATGGCCAAAACCACACACGGATGGTTGCGATGCCAACTGCCATGGTACGAATCCGGTGGCAATAGCTGGCTGCTGGCCGCATCCGACAGCCAGCCTTTCCTGAAACCATCAGCACTCGCGGAAATCCGGGGTATCGACGGCATGGCGATCGATTGAAGGTCGATGCCTTCGGCGCCAACCGGGCCAGACCCCTCCATTATCAAGTCTCGTTCCGGGCCTGCAAGTAAGCCCCAAGGCAACAGACTGCGCTGGTTCGCGACCGTATTGGAGACCCGATCAAGGGACAGACCACGCTGCGCTAACGCCAACGCATCCAACTCAACACGCCAAGTAGGATTTCCAGAACCCGATACCTCGACTCGGGCCACACCCGGGAGGGAATTCAGACGATCAGCCAGCACCCGACTTGCCATGGAGGTCAGGGTGGCCACAGGAACCGTTTCAGACTCGACCGTAATGTACATCACAGGCGTATCTGCAGGGTTGTACTTGGCAAATTTTGGAATGTCTGGCATATCGGCGGGAAGATCCGGGGCAGCGGCACGTATGGCTCGGCCAATGTCGCCCATGGCTGCGCTAATTGATATTTCTGGACGAAAACGCAACGTTACTGTCGCGGTACCCTGAACACATGATGTCGAGCAATCCAACAGACCCGGAATGCCGCATAGCTGGGCCTCCAGTGGGGAAGCAACTGAAAGCGCCATTGTCTGGGGGTCGGCGCCTTGATAAGTCCCCGTGACAACCACTGTTGGAAATTCAACATCCGGGATTTTGCATGCGGGCAGCATCCACCATCCCATCAAACCAAAGAGAAACAACGAAATATGGACAAGAACCACACCAACCGGTCGGCGAAGAATGGTTGCCATAATCCCGTTTGATTCCCTCCCAGCGGTTGTCATGGGCTGGCTTCTCCTGCAGGAGGCAGAACGCGCACCGCAAGTCCATCAGCTAATCGAACGACTCCATCCGTAATAACGGTTTCACCCGGTTCCAGACCGCCATCCAACAGCACCAACTCTCTATCCACACGGCGCACCTTCAATTTTCTCCGGGAAACTCGGTTATCTTTATCCAATACATAAGTCTGAGCCCCACCCACACTTTGGCCCAAGGCTGAAAGCGGTATCACCACCACGCCCGTGTCTATTCCAAGTGTCAGACGCACTTCAAAAAATTCTCCCGGCCATATCGCCAGATCAGCATTGGGGAATTCAGCGCGGAGCGTGATGGTGCCGGTATTGGAATCGACCTGATTGTCGATAAACACAACCGTGCCCTTCATTAATGTTCCCTGATTGCTTTTGCGAACCTCCACGGAGAGGGGTAAACCGGCACGACTCTGATGGCGGATCTCTGGAAGCATTTTCTCGGCAAGCGCGAACTCCACATATATCGGTTTAATCTGATTGATCACCACCACAGGGCGAGTGTCATACCCTCTGGTAAGGCTTCCTCCATCGGTTTCCAACCGCCCGGCAACACCGGAAACCGGAGCCTTGACTTTGCAATAGCCCAAGTTCAATCGGGCAATTTCCACGCGTGAACGATCTTTGGCCACCGTGGCAACACTGCTATCAAAAGTTGCGCGCGCCTTGTCGTAAGTCTCTTGCGGTGCCGCGCCAGCCTTGGCCAGCTTTTCATAACGCGTTTTTTCGATATCTGCCACGACCTGCTGGGCAATGGAAGCCTGTAGTGTAGACTCCGCTTCTTTAAGGTTGGCCTCGTACAGCTCCGTGTCCAGCTCGAACAGCAACTGGCCCGATTTCACCTCCGAGCCTTCCCTGAAATGAATTTTCTTGATCTGCCCATCCACTTGGGCTCGCACCTGAACGGTTACAGACGCTTTGGCTGAACCCACGGTTTCAACCACCCGTGGAACATCCTGCCTTTGGGCAACTGCCACCCGCACAGGGGGTGGCAACGGCTCAGCAACTGCGGTGTCAGAACTCTTGATCTGGCAACCAACCGCCAACAGCAAGCCAGCGGCTAGGCCAACGATCTGCACCAGGTGCCCGTTACACCCCCGACAACAAGAACGGGCACACCAGACAATGCCCCAACCAAGCTTATTCATTACCAGCCTCCGCCATCTGCCAGCGCTTGGCCACAGAAGACCACATGCCCCGTCCCATTCCTCGGCGCCAGTTCCTGATTCTGCCCACAATAATCGGGTTCAGTTGCCGACTTCATCCCTTTCTTCTTATGGATTGGCCATTTGAAGAACTGAAAGGATGTCTTGGCCGGGCCAAGTCGGGCCAAAAATGGTTGTTTGCACCTCAACAGACCAGAGCCTACCCCTCACACTGTTCGGATTTTTTCAGCCGGGCCGCTAAACTATAATTGTCTCTGCAAATCTGGAGTGGTGCATGGCTTGGCTGGCAATCAAAATGCTTGTAGGAGACCCGGTCAAGTACTTGGGAATCCTCTTTGGCGTGACCTTTGCCACGCTCTTGATGAGCCAGCAGATTGCCATCTTTGTCAGCCTTCTCAAGCGAACCGCCAGCCAAATTCTTGACATCCACGACGCCGATATCTGGGTCATGGACAAAGTCACACGCTTCATCGACGAAGCGCCAGCCTTGCCCGATCAAGATCTTTACCGCGTCCGCTCGGTTCCCGGGGTTGTCAGTGCTGTTCGGCTCGTTTACTCCCAACTGGGTGCACGGTTGCCCCATGGTGGCTACCGCACGGTCATTCTGATGGGGCTCGACGATCCAAGCCTATCGGGTGCCCCCACCCGCTTTATCGCCGGTTCGCTGCAACGACTTCGAGAACCCGATGCGGTGGTTGTGGACAAAGCAGGTTACACCTACCTGTTCCCGAACGAACCTTTGGAACTGGACCGCGTCTTTGAAATGAACGAAAGGCGCGCCCGGATTGTAGGCATCTGCGAGGCATCGCAACCATTCACAACACTTCCGGTTTTGTTTTCTCGTTACTCGCAGGCCACCCAATACCTGCCTCCCAACCGCAATTTGATGAATTACATTCTGGTGCGTGGCACTCCCGGCACCGACCAGCAGGTTCTGTGCGATGCCATCGAGTCGATGGCGCAAACCGGTCCAAGGCCACTGGCCGCGCTCACCCGCGAACAGTTCGCGATGAAAACCGTCAATTACTATATGGAATCGACGGGGATACCGGTGAACTTCGGCATCACCATCACCCTTGGCTTTATTGTCGGCCTTGCCATTACAGGCCAGACATTCTACTTATTCGTGACCGAAAATATCCGGCAATTTGGCGCCTTAAAAGCCATGGGTGTGGATAATACCCGCCTTGTGGGCATGATCCTTTTGCAAGGCTTTGTGGCCGGTTCCACCGGGTACGGTTTGGGCATCGGACTTGCAGCTTGCTTCTTCGAGGGAACAGCGCACGTGCCGGCTCTGGAAGGATTCGGCATGTTTCCCGGCCTGCTGGTTGGAATAGCACTCACCGTGATGGCGATCGTGACTCTGGCTAGCTTGCTGAGCATTCGCAAGGTTCTGGTGCTGGAACCGGCCATGGTGTTCCGATGAGCCATAGCTCGGTGGATCTGGCGGCACGCTGCCGCGGGCTGGTTAAAGACTTCGTGTCAGGCGCTACAGCCCAGCGCGTACTCGATGGCGTGGATTGCGATATTCCGTTTTCCGCGATGACATTGCTGGTGGGCCCAAGCGGTTGCGGCAAAACAACGCTGGTATCATTATTAGCCGGACTTCTCGACCCTACCGCAGGCGAAGTGATGGTGCTGGGAACAGACATTGGCCGGCTGCGCGGAAAGTCCAAAGTGCAGTTCCGTGGCCGCAATATCGGTTTTGTTTTCCAGCAGTACAACCTGCTACCGGCGCTAACCGCCCGCGAAAATGCCGCTGTGCCCATGATCATCAATGGTGCCCCACGCAGACGGGCACTGGAAAAATCGACCGAACTTTTGGAGCGGGTGGGGCTAGCAACCAAGGCCGATGCCCTTCCGAAAAACCTGTCGGGGGGCCAACAGCAGCGTGTGGCGATCGCCCGTGCTTTGGTTCACGACCCACGATTGCTCCTGTGCGACGAACCCACAGCGGCACTCGATGCCGCGAGTGGACGCACCGTCATGGATCTGCTCCGCGCCGTGGCGGTCGGTCCGGATCGAGCGGTATTGATTGTTACACACGACTCTCGCATCTACGACCGCGGCGACCGGATGATTGTCATGGCCGATGGCAAGGTGACCGCCACCCTTGAAGAGAAATCGATGTTTGCTGGGCACGAACAAACAGGTGCGACATGATCTTGCGCTATGGACCACCGCTTATTGGCACCTTAATGCTCCTATTTGCCATTTCCCATGTGGTGAAGCGAGCCTCAAGCAGCCAAGAAGGCCGCACAGACCCGCCCGGCCCGCTACCAGAACGCACTATCACCGATCTGCTTGCAGCCATCGGCGCCGTGGAGCCAGCAACCGAAACCATTCAAATGGGAACTGCTGTGGGCGGAATCGTCAACGAAGTGGCCGTAAGGGTTGGCGATACCGTGAAGGAAGGAAGTGTGCTGGCACGCTTGAAAGCTGGGGAACTTGAAGCTGAAGTCAAGGTAAATGAGGCAGCGCTTGAATCGACTCAGGCCACTCTTTCCCGTTTGCGTTCATTGCCCCGCCCGGAAGAAATACCAGCGGTCGAGGCACGGGTTGCCGAGGCACGCGCACTGGCCCTCGACCAGAAAGAGCAGTTTGAGCGTAACGGCTTGCTGGCATCGCGGGGCGCTATAGGCAACGAGGAGTTGCGGCGCAAGGAGTTGGGTTTTCTGGCAGCAACGTCTAGACAGCGAGCAGCAGAGGCCGACCTCAAGCTGTTGCAAGCGGGTGCCTGGAAGTCGGATATTCAACTGCAGGAAGCCAAGGTGGAAGAGGCGCGGGCCCAGCTTTTGGCGGCACGCGCCGAGCTCGATCGGCGCACAGTGCGCGCTCCACGCGTTACCCTGCCAAGCGGAACCACAGCCGAAGAACTGACCGTGCTTCAGGTACACATTCGGCCCGGAGAAATGGCCAGTGCCAATACCCCTCTCATGCTTCTTGGTGGTTTGCGCCGATTGCATGTCAGGGTCGATGTGGATGAAAACGATATTGGTAGGTTCAAGCCTACGCTTGGAGGCGAAGCACGCACGCGGGGTGAACCTGTGGCGCGGTTTGCACTGTCGTTTGTTCGCGTGGAACCGTATCTGGTCCCCAAATCGTCGCTGAAAGGTTCGGCCACCGAACGCGTCGACAGTCGGGTGCTGCAAGTGATTTATGCTCTGCCGGAAGGTGCCTCTGGTCTTTTTGTAGGACAGCAATTGGACGTGTTTTTGGGCAGCAACTGATGCTGCAGTGGTAATTGATGGTCCTAAGGTGAAATCCGGTGGCACCACTAGGAGGACCGGGTAAAATGCCTTGAAGACAATCCTGTGAATTACCTTGGATTGATCCGCGGAGCATCGAGTCATGGAATTCATGGCCTGCTTGTTTTTTCTAGTGGCTGTGTGGCTGGTTATTTGGCCGGTTCTTTTCCTTTTACGGCTGATGTCATTGGAAGAAACAGTCCGAAAATGGGGTATTGCCCAGCAAGGTGTCCAACAAACAACACCAGCCACCGAAGCGACTTCAATTAGCGGAACCACCCGTCCCGAAACTGTTCCGATCCAATCTGCAGGCATCCTTCCAAAACAATCCAAGGATATTGTTCCAGCCCAATTGATCGGCCCTGAACCAAACGAAATCCCTAAGGCTGATACTGCAAGAATTGATGAGGTTCAACAAAGCCCAAAGCCAGCGCGTCAGCCCTCCGCATTCGAAACCGCGGCATTCGATGCCCTGCGAAAAATGCGGAATTGGCTGATCATCGGCAAGGAATCATTGCCCGAGGGAAGCTCCTGGGAATTCGCGCTAGCCAGCCAGTGGCTGCTGCGGATCGGAGTTCTGATATTGCTGATGGGCATCGGATTTTTCGCGAAGATCAGCATCGAGAATGAGTGGATTGGCCCTATCGGTCAGGTTTTGTTGATCGCTATGGTAGGAATGGCCCTGCTTGCCACCGGAGGCAACATTCTGGGAGGCACCTACCACCTGATCGGTCAAGGGCTTCTGGGAGCCGGACTCGTCACGTTGTATTTTGCAGTGTACGCGGCCCATGGCATGTTTCACGTGATCGATATGGTCAGTGCCTTCGCGCTGATGATGGTTGTCACTACACTTGCCACTTCTCTGGCTGTTCGGTTCAACTCGCTGCTCGTTGCCGTTATTGGAGTACTGGGTGGATACGCCACTCCGGTTTTCATGGAAAGCACCACCGTGAATTATCCGGGGTTGCTCGGTTACATGCTGGTGCTGGGTTTTGGTGTTCTAGGAGTATCGTGGTGGCGCAAATGGCATTTGCTGCAACTACTGGCACTAGGAAGCGATATTCTTCTCTTTCAATTATCAATGCGACACTACGGGCAATCTGACTTCCCGGTTGTAATGCCTTTCGCAGCATCCCGTTTTCTGCTTTTTTCCACCATGGCATTCCTGCATAACATTATCAGGCGCGAGAAGTCCAACCTGCTTGACCTTTTGGCACTTGCAATGAACGCGTGGGCCTTTTTCCTCAACGGCCAATGGATGATCGGACAGATCTGGGGAACCGAAGCTGCATCTGGTCTCGCTTTGGCCTTGGCCTTCTTTTATGCGGCGCACGTCATGGTTTTCCTTCGCCTCCGCGTGGTGGATCGCGAATTACTGACCGGTTTTTTGGGCCTTGCATCCCTGTTTTTGTCCGTAGCCATTCCCATGCTGTTCTCGGACCGCTGGCTGACCAGTTCGTGGGCACTTCAGGCTTTGGCCATGGCCTGGGTGGCACAACAACTGGGAAGCAAGGTACTGGGGCAATTCACCATGCTGCTGATGGTGTTGGTGCTTGGGCGGTACGCTATGGTCGACCTGCCCCGTCACGCGACCGAAACCATATCGATGGAGATGCCTCTACTTGAATTCCTAATTCAATCATTTGGTCGCATGGTGGAATTTTCACTTCCGGCTGCGGCAGTTTTCGCATCAAGCTGGCTTATTGCTTCTTTTCCCGAAAGCTCCGCCAAGATTGAAAAAGACAATGACTATCCAGAAATTTTTCCATCTGGCTCTTTCAGCACTTGGATGGTCACATTGATACTTCTGGTGCTTTTCCCATTTCTTTACATGGAAGCAAGCCGACAACTATTGTACTTGGCTGAACCGGTCTGGCCATCAGGTCTGACGTTGCTCGCAGTGGCCGTTGCCATCGGAATATTCTACCGCATCCGGCAAACGTGTCACATTATGATGGTTCTCGCTTGTATGGTGTTGATTGCAATACTGCTAGTAACCAAGCTCCTTGTAATCGACCTTTATGGTTATTGGGGATATGGCCAATATCCCACCAATCTTTTCAGCCGCTCTTATTCTTCAATTCACTCGTTATCGAGGCTTGTCGATTTCGGTCTGGTGGTCGCATGGCTCATCTGGCTGGCTTGGACATTCTCCAAATCTCAGATAACACGCCAAGCAGGCATTGTGCTCACCATTGTGGCCATTTGCCTTTCGCTTCTACATGCCAGGCTGGAAACCATCAATGTTCTGCATTATTTAGACATGGATGGACTTACCGAAGGAGCGATTTCAATTGTCTGGTGCCTTTATGCTCTGGCATCTTTGTTGATCGGTTTTATCAGAAATTATAAGCCTGCCAGGATATGCGGGCTGGTCTTGTTTACCATGATTGCGTTTAAGGTATTCATAATCGATCTCGCGGCACTCGATCAGATTTACAAGGTGGTTGCCTTCGTTATTCTGGGAAGTCTGCTTTTAGCGGGAGCCTTCCTCTACTTGAAGTTCCAGTCTTCTGACCAAAATCCAGACACCAAGGAAAAAGAAATATCATGAGATTCTCCGTTGTCTGCCTCCTGCTGGGTAGCATACTGGTCCGGGCTGAAGAACCCGCCAATGACAGGTTTCGCCCCATACTTATTCCTGTGATCGCACGCGAAGAACTGGTTGCCGTGCGTCTCGACCGTCAGGTTTATAGCCGTTGTGCCAACACCTTTGCTGATCTCCGTGTCAGGGATTCCGAAGGGGCGAGAATTTCCCATACAGTCAGACCGCTTACGATCACACATCAGGTAGTCAGCGAAACCGCTTGGACACCGCGTCTCACCCAGATCAAGCCATTGCCCGATGGTAGCCTCCAAATTGATATTGATCTGGAGAAGGAAGATACAGCCCCATCTGGCTTGCGCATAGTCACGCCAATGATGGATTTTTCAAACCGCGTACGCGTAATTGGGCTGAAAAATGGCGAGCCGGCAGGCAACCTTAGCGGCGATACCGCCATCTGGGATTATTCCAGCCTCATTAATTCCCGCAATGACCGTGTACCCATGGCGGCAGGCACGTTTCGTTCATTTCGCATTGTCGTAGACAAGACCACCGAGGAACTCGAATCACAATTAATGGAACTCACGCGGGGCATGCAGGGAAAAGCTCAGGGAAAAGTGATTGTTCAAAGACGCCCCTTCCGCATCGATCGCGTTGATTTCTACACATTAAAGTCTAAAACTGTCAGTGGAGATCCTGTTCTGGAAAATCATGACACGCCACCCATAACGATCAACTTCGATTCTGTTTCCCAATCGACACGAGTCACACTTGAATCCAGCCTTGAACCAGTAACTCGAATCTCACTGGGTGTCGACGGTGGAAACTTCAACCGACAAGTCACGGTGGAAGGATCCGACCGTCCGGAATCGGGTTCATGGCGCACATTAGGGACAGGCACGATTAGACGATTATCTTTTCAGGGTATTGTTGAAGAATTTATGACTCTGACAATTCCAGAAACACGGCTGAGGGTTTATCGTCTGGCAATCGCCGATGGTGACAGTCCACCTGTACCCATCAAATACGTCACCCTGTCGGGGCCTGTACGCGAGGTGATTTTTGTAGCTCGCCCAGGCATCGACTATCAACTGGAATATGGTGATGCGAAGGCAACTGCACCACGGTTGGACGCGGCGGCAATCGATTCCCTTGCTGCCCGGGGGTTCTTACCAGTGGTAGGAACGCTAGGAGAGGAAACAACTGTTCAGGCGGGGATCCACCCCCATTTGTGGAAAGACTACTTGCCTTGGATCATAGGAACCATCATAACGTTCCTTGGCGTTTTACTGGCGCTCGGACTATACAATGCCGCACGCAAAGTCAAGGATTTTCCGGACACTTTATAACGACATTTCGCCTGCAAGTCTATACTCAGCCAACAAAAAAGCCCTGAAAGCCAATTGGGCTTTCAGGGCTGAATGATCAACAAAGCTGTTTACTTAGCCTTGGTTTTGTCGCCTGTCTTGCCTTCGTAACCCTTCATCACGTCATTGTTCTTCTGCTGAACAGCAGCATCGGGAGTGGAAACCTTGGGAGCGTTGCCGCCGCAGCCAAATTGGCTAGCAATGAGGGTGAAAGAAAAAGACGCCACGATAAAACGATTAACAACTTTCATCTGAGATCTCCATGTTACAAGAAACGACAAGTTCAACAGTTAGTAGTTTTCGCTGATGACGATACCGTCATCCCGCTGAGCCAAGTTCTGCAGGGTGAGCAGTGTCATGGAATCGCGCATGAACTTGACCGAAGCATCGCCGATCAACATGTTGGCACCACCGGTGTGGGCTGAGTTAATCGGAATGTTATTTCCATAGTTGAAGCTCACGCCGGGCTGACCAGCCATCCTTGGGGCATTGATCTGGTAACGGATGGTGGTGGTATTGAAGGCGCGCAAGTCGCCAGGATCGCCACCGCCCGACGGCTTATTTGGTCGATTGAATCCCATAGCAAAGCTATGTGGCTGGGAACCGCGCCAGTCATTCTTGTTGTTGGCGGCGTCTGTTATCCAGTTATTCTGTTCGCCAACCAAGATAATGTTTGTAGTACCGTCAGTCAAATCAGCCATACGGACCGCGCTGTTGGGGAACAATACACCCTTGGAGCCAACGATACCGTTGCCACTAGACCATGTTGAAGCTGCCGCCTCATTAGCAGCTCCTGCAATACCAACGTAACCAGTGTTTGGTGCGGTTCCGGTGTTGGTGTTGTTGTTAGAGGATTCTGGGCAGGGTGAAGACGGGCAGTGTAACGTCTTAAAGTTGACGTTGTTTAATGCCGGGCCATTCACACCATCGTTCCAAAACGAGTTGTTTAGATTAAGTTTAGAATACAAGGCTTGCTGCTCTACATAGGGCAACAATGGAATCAGCCATGAGTAGCCCCAAGCACCGCCAGTACCAGTGAGACCTGTTGCGGACGTACCAGCTGGGAATCTACCGTTTGCATCGTGGAAGCTGTGCATGGCAAGGCCCCACTGCTTCAGGTTGTTGGTGCAGCTCATGCGGTTGGCTGCTTCACGCACCTTCTGCACGGCGGGAACAAGTAGACCGATCAATACGGCAATGATGGCAATCACCACCAAAAGCTCGATGAGAGTAAAGGCTTTATTGGCCTTACCCGGGAGACGGGCAATCATGTGAAAAACTCCAGAGCGTAAAATAAGTGATGTGATACAACAGTCCGTATTTATGGAATGCTGCATTACTTGTTTATTCTGAAAAATGTTCGCTGTCAAGAAATATATTTCTCTTTGAACACTTTCGGGTTTTCACAGGAATTGGACGGTTATCGGCCGCTAAACTTTAAACGCGCAGGGAATGCCAAAACACCTCATATTGACTGGCATTCCCGATTCTTTACAAGCTGGTTGGTTGCTATTTAGTTCTTGCCAATATCCAGCGTGAACGACGTGCTTGTCGGAGAGACTTGCCATGCATCCTTGATGTCAACGCTGGCAGGGGTGGTTGGTCCTCCCTTGGCGGCTTTGGCAACTGCAGGCTGATAATGAACATAGTTGACTTTGTATTGCCCCGCTGGAACAGCTTCACCAAACGTGAAAGAGCCGTCCTTCTGAACCTGACCAGACCATGCTGATTTCCCGTCAGAACTGACCATGTTGACAGAAATACCCTCGCCCTCGCTCAGGGTGTGCGGGGCGCCGTTCTTCACCACCTTGCCACCCACCTTCACCCCGGCCACACCGCCACAGCCAACGACAGCCATGGCCAGAAAACCCACCAGAAACAAGCAAATAGAACGCATCAGACTCTCTCCTTTGGTTACCCACTCACGTGGGGAATTAATCAACGGACTCGCTCCGCGATGTCCGCCTTGATAAACGTGTGGCCTGTGTGGCACCCCACGCAAAAGTGATACCCGTTCGCACGGGTACCGCTGTAATGGTCGCCGGCTAGGGCGTAAAAGGTCGCCCTCCGACCGTTTGGTCCGGTACCACCAGACCACTTGAACACTTTGCCGTCACTGCCCAACCCAGCCAACACCGTTGGCATCAACGGATTGGCTGGAACCCACGCTTTCAGTGTTCCGCGTTCGTCGAGTGGGGCGACAAGTAGCTTCTCCCATTCCCCCCGAACTCGTGGCGCCTGCGGGGCATCGAATCGGTCCCGATGAGCGGCATAGAACGCCACAGACTTCACACCGGTCGGATAAGGAATGGCTGCACCGGGTTCACTAACAATCTGTTGGCCGGGAAACGGATCTGGCATTTCCGCATTGATCAGATAGTTGTCCAACTGCCCAGCAGGCCCATCGTATACACGATTGGGAAAAAGGCTTAGGCGATCCGGCTTTCCATCGGCCATTGGCGGAAGTATGGACCTGATTGAAGCCTGCCTGCGGTACACAGCAACAGGTTCAGCGTCCACCAGATTGGGGTCATTGAAGATGCACTTGGCAACCGTATCATTCTCCCACTTCTCATCGGCCAGGTACAGCCCATAGCTTGCTGGAGAATCGCCAACAGGGGCAGCGGCAAATAGCACCTTCCCACCCGGACTAGGCGACGGTGTCGCACTTGTGATCGGCCGGCCAGCGTCGTCGCTTTCGGGGCCAAACACCAACGTGCCCCCCACTTGCCTGGGCATTTCTGATCCGTTGGCCAACGAACTCGGAGCAGCGCGAAGGTATCCCCAATCGGCCTGAGCAAGCCGAAGGCCGCCACCAGCGGCAGCGGTCATAAATGCCACCCGGCCATTAAACAGGGGCCGGGGCCGCCATACCGGCTCGTTAATTTTGATAGCATAACCAAATTGCGTTCCATCGGGGTAAACGCGGGCACCAAACCAAACATCCGTTGGTCGGGTTGCAAAGGATCCACCCAATGCCACTGGACGGATATCATCTTCACCTGAAGTAACTGCCTCGCGATTCCGACTCCATGCACTGAACAACACCACGTTGTCTGGGGCCAAAAAGGGCCATCGGTCATTGTTTCGGTTAGCTGAAAGCGGGTTTGGCGCCCCATTTTTGGGCCAATACCAGATCTGCGTTGCCCGGCGAGTATGGTCTCTGCCCAAATCCGGCAACCTACTGGATGCAAAAAAGAAACCACCAGCGCCATCATCGGAGGGATCGACATCGTCGTAGTCAACGCGCTTGCGATCGACCTCATCCATTAATGATCCATCGGCAGCGTAACGCATAGGCGGAGCAAAACGGCAACCAGGATCGTCAGATCCCCCGGTCAATTGCTCAAGCCCATGGCCGCTAATTGCAATCCGGTAAATCCGCCAACGACCCGGATCAGGCGCGGCCCGGCGGCCTGAAAACAGCACATGGGTACCATTGGTAGTTATGGTGGGGCTCATGACATCGATAAGGGTGCCGCCGTCGGGAAGCCTGCGATCCCACGTGAGCTCGTATAGCCGGCCGCCAGATGTAAGGAGGCGAAGGCGGCCCTCGTGCGCGGCCCAAGGGATTGTGCCGGGGTAGTGGAAGCCATCGGCTTCAGGTGCCGACGCTTCAAAACTGGCAGTCTCGGTTCGTGAGGTAAAGACGATCGGAACATCTGGCTGAATAAGTACAGAAGCACGGAGCTCTTTGGCTTCCGACACAACCATCGTCGCTAAATTCAAAAATACCACATAGACGGCTGTAGCCGCCACGGCTAAAGCCGCAGCAACCACACTCCGGCTGCGGCAAGACAATAGCTTATCCATGGCAGTGCAAAACCAACGGAAATCCCATTTCAAATGGGAAAGTAGAAGAGGCAGGAGGCCGCTATCAGCGGCCTCCCACGGGCACTGATCAGTTGGTGTCTGGAACCGAGATGCCGTCGTTTGCAGCCCCAAGCAGCCACAGGGTATCTTGAGTAGTACTGTCGCGCAGGAACCGGACAGAACCATCACCCATACCGACGTTCACACCACCGGTGTGCACGCTTCGGTAAATAGCTTGTGAACTTGGGCAGGAAGCCCAGCAGCCCATGCCCAAGGCAGTGTCGTCTCTGCCACCGTCGATATCGTCTGAGCCGCTGTTGCGATTATTGATCAGTACACAGTCGCCCTGAGCATAAGCAACAACGCTGCTAGAACCAGCATGGCCCAAAGACCAAACGCCACGGGGATCTGTCGCGACGGTTCCAGCGCGAATTTCGCCAATCATGATCGTGTTGGAACTACCGTCCGACATGCCTGCAATGGTCATGCAGCGATGGGGTGCCTTGGTTGTGATCCACATTGGCCCGCGTCCAGAGGCAGCAACGCCGCCGATCGTGCGCGTGCCAGTGGTACCGCCGTCCCAAGAAGTACCGCCCGGTCCCTGATTCGCCGCATAGTTACCGCGGGCAAACGAACCGCTTGAACCCGAATATTGAACCTGGTTGAAAGGGTCGGAAGGGCACAACAACGACTTGATCGACGTTGAGCGCACACCACGCCAGTTTTGGTCGTTAACACCCGTCTGGAAGTTGGTAATGCTCTGGGGAACGTTCGTGGTGTTGTAGAGAGCGGTCTGCTCAATATATGGCAGAATCATCACCACCCAGTTAGGCCCATAAGTAGTTGTTCCAGTTGGCCTGTCCCAACCGCTACCACCTACCGTCATCATCACCGGTGGCAAGCCGCCGTTAACATCGCAATAGCTGTGGGCCGCCAAACCAAACTGTTTCAAATTGTTGGTGCAGCTCATGCGGTTGGCGGCTTCGCGAACCTTCTGCACGGCTGGAACAAGTAAACCAATCAAAACGGCAATGATGGCAATCACGACCAGAAGTTCAATGAGCGTAAAGCCAGTCCTGACATTACGTTGGAGAGGGCGAACCATTCAAAACCCCTTACAAGTAAAATGAGTGAATTCATGCAATTTTCACAAAAACGCCAACCTAACTAATACGTTGAAGGGCAATTCCAGTCAATAAAGGCCAATCCTCATTCAACATTTTTAATGTTTTGATAACATCAAATGTTTCCCCTCTATGCATTGGATCTGTCTCTCTACACCGCCCCATGCTGGCTGGAATCGCACCGCAATCGATATGCGGCTTTGAAAAACAGGGATCGTTAGGCGGTCATCCGAGCTCGAAAGATAGCTCCCGCCCCCTCGGGCGAATTGAACTGGATCGGAGCTGTTTGCCAAGCTCACGCAGTCTCCGGGCTTCAGGCCCGAAACTCCAACCCATCCCTTGTCCTTTGCTGGGGCTCGGTTCCGAAGCAATGCCACGGGCGCGTTCTGGTGGCTGATCACCAGATCTGGACGTCCGTTGTTGTCTAGATCACCCACAGCCAACCCGCGGCCGGATTTCACTTGGCTGAAATAAGCACCACCAGACGCCGATCGCATCAGCCGCCTCCGGTCACCCACTGTGGCACCTTCCATCAGCACGGGAAGTTGCATCACGGTGCTCCCCTTGGGAAATCGAACCACGTGGCCGTGGGCTATCACGGCATCGTTGAGGCCGTCGAGGTTGAAATCAGCAATGGCCACGCCAAAACCCACAAACGACCTCCCCAGCGCCGCAAGGCCCATGGCCTGCGACTGATGCAGGAACCGACCGCCACCTAGGTTGCGGTACAAGGCATGCCATTCATCTTGAAAATTGGTCACCAACAGAGAAGGCCGACCACTACCATCCAAATCTCCTGCATCCACACCCATCGATCCGTCGTAGCTGCCGTTTTCGTCGCGAGCCACACCGGCTGAAACACCGACCTCCTCGAACTTCCACGGCCCCCGGTTGAGATAAAGAAAGTTGTCGGTAGCATCGTTGGCCACATAGATGTCGGGTCTGCCGTCCAGATCCAAGTCGGCAATCAAGACCCCCAAGCCTTTGCCATCAGAACGGATCTGGCAAGAGACTGTTTTATCTTCGAAGGTGCCATCGCCCTTGTTGCGGTAAAGAAAATGAGGCAACGGCTTGTACTGTTGTGGTGGGCAGACATCGAAACCGCCCGGGGCAATGTCCGATGGACAAGGCACATGGTTTTGTGGAGACCAATCCACATATTGGCACACATACAGATCGGGCAAGCCGTCGCCATCGAGGTCTCCCCATGCAGCACTGGTGGCCCAAATAGGATTCTTCAGGCCACATTTGGTTGTCACATCTTCGAATTTCCCACGGTTGTTGTGGTAGAGAGTGAGGCCGCCATATCCGGTAACCAGAAGGTCGGTCCAGCCATCAGAATCGTAATCGGCTGCTGCTGCCCCATGGCCATAAAAACCACCGCCAGCTACGCCTGCCGCGTTCGTGACGTCAGCAAATTTCCACCCGCCCATGTTGCGGTAGAACTTGTTGGAAAGGCCTGCAATTCCAAAGGGCTTACCCGTGGTGAATCGGCCGCCGCCCACCACAAAAATGTCCAGCAAGCCATCGCGATCATAATCCAGAAGTGCAATCCCACCACCCAGCGATTCTAAAATGGTACGGTGATCCGCTTCTTCGCCATTGTGATAGGCAAAGTCGATACCCGACTCCGCTGCCACATCCTCGAACCAAGCATCGGCAATGGCATGTGGAGTTGGAACAACGGGAACCAACGGCTCAACGGGGCGTTGGCCACATCCCATGGCTAGCAGCAACAGTAGGCAGCTCAGATATCTCATGGCAAACCGCCCAGATTTTTTCGGGCTTGATTTTGTTCGGATTCCAGCGTGGCCAACTCCCCGGAAAGGGTTGCCGCCAAGGCTGTGTTACCCATGGCGCGTGCCAGACGCAGGCGCAATGCTAACGCCTCGGGGCTTTTTTTGATAGCGTCAGGAAGCCGTTCCAGCCAGCGGACAGCACCATCAAACTCACCACGGTCCAGTGCTAGGGCGCCGCGTTCCATCTGGACCATGCCATCTGCGGGACGGTCGCGGCCCAGTTGTGTGAGCACCACTTCTGCCTGCTCCAGATCTCCAAGATTCCGGCAGGCACGCGCAAGTATCAAACGACCTACAGGATCTTCCTTACGTTCAAGCACGTCGGCAATCAGCGCCCGGGCACGCGCCGGGTCGTCTTGTGTCAGACTTTCCGCCAACCTCAACCGTGCCGCATCGTTGGTGGGTTCAAGCTTAAGGGCTTGGTCAAACACCTCCGCAGCACGCCTAGGTTCACCTGCCATGCGCCAGCATTCGCCTCGCCATATCAGCCCTTGGGCGCGGTCAGCAGATGCGAGTGGCACCGTTTCGTAGCGATCGAGTACCGCCATAGCTGCCGCAACCCTGCGGTGGCGCAATGCACCCCGAATGAGGGCTTCGAGTATCAGAGCTGTGCCTTGGTCATCATTTTGAATAGTGGCTAATTCCAATCCCGCCCGAGTGGCATCGATTTCACCGGCCTGCACCGCCTGAAGCAGCCGCTCCCGCGCCACGGTTTTCGGATCGGCACCACGATCGGTGGCAAGGCGGAGATGCTCACTGGCCATTGGCAGATTATCGCCCCGGCGCGCCACAATGGCCGCATTCAGTTGAGCTGCACCGCTGGCAGGATGCCCTTCCAGATACTTTTGCCATTCTGCAAGAGATCCATTAAAATCACGATGCTGTTCAAGAATTATCGCATGGCGCCAGGTTGCGGAGGTCCATGCCGGTGGAACGCACAGCCAAAAAGTGGCCAATGCAACCAACCCAGTGGTAGCCCCTACCAGAAACCAGCGCCGCGTCATTCTGTTTTCTCCAAAATTCCCGGCGTCAACTGGGGCGTTTGCGGCCAGGTTCTCGCACCAGCGGATGCAAGTCGGGATTGCGGTCGATATAGGCACCCACCCACTCGGCAAGGCGCTCGCCCAGCTTGCGGCACGCTTCCTTCACCTCTTCCTCGCGTGGCTCGCGCACGGCAATGGCGCCGTAATGAGCGCTCGCTGTTTTGCTCACGTAATCGGTCAGTCCAAAAGTGAGAAATCCAAAATTCATTAAAACCGTGTTCAGAGCCTGACAGGTGATTTCACTCCCACCACCCCAAGCGCCCGCCGAACTGAAGGCACACGCGATCTTCCCATCCAGTTGCATCCAGTAGGGGCCCATCTTTTCATCCCAAAACTGCTTCATGCGCCAGCTCATCACACCAAGGTTGGTAGGGCTGCCCAAAGCTATACCGTCGGCCCGACAGGCCACTTCGGCTGCATCGGGTTCAGCAATGTTGACCACGCGAACTTCGATGCCTTCCACACGGCGGGCACCCTCGGCAACAAGTTCAGCCATTTTCTGGGTATTTCCGGACAGCGAATCGTAAACCACCGCGACGCGACCCATGACATTCTCCCGCCCGAGAAAGGCAAATCCATCGATCCTCAGCCCGTCGGGGCTGATCGATTTTAGTTTACTGGAAACCGGCACCCAAACCGGAAGGAAACCATGGACACCAAGCCTTGTGCCCTGAACAATTGCATTGGCTTACTTCCCTTCAACCTCATGCCCTAATGGCACCCAATTCATGGTCAACACACCCGTTGTGCACCGTTCGTGGTCACTTGTGGCTTTGGCTGCCTGCGTGATCGCACTGCCGTGTGTTTACTACTGGATGGTCTATCCAACAGTGGCCTCGGCCCGGTTGCTCGAGCGTGCCCGCTCCCAAATGGAGGCGCATGACTACACCCTTGCAGCAGAAACACTGCAATCGGTTCTTGCGCTACGCCATCAAGATGGTGAAGCGGCTTTCCTGCTTGGTCGCGCTAGGCGTTGCCTGGAAGACTATTCCGCGGCGCGCTCCATGCTTTCAGAGGCACGACTCGAAGGATATGTACCAGACCTGATTGACCTAGAGCACTCCCTGATTCGGCTCCAATCCACGGGTCTGGGAGGTCCCGATGAACAAGCCATGCGCCTGTGGGTAACAGCACGGCATCCGGAAGACCGGGTCATATTGGAAGCCCTCTCCCGAGCCGCCATCGATTCATTCGCCATGGCAGAAGCTCACGGGTTTCTCAGCACGTGGATCGACCGCGCGCCCAACGACTGGCTGCCACTGGTATGGCGGGCAGATATTCTTGCCCGGTTCCGACTGCTGGATCGTGCCCGCAGCGACTATGAACAAGCATTGAAATGCCGGCCGGGTGCACCGGGCGCGGAAGCAGGACTAGGAAAAGCCTTGCTGCTTGACGGGCAAGATACCGCATTGGCCGAAACGCAGCTGCGCGCAGGACTAAAAGCAGACCCCAACAACACCGATTGCCGCGCGGCCTTGGCCGAAGTATTTGAACGCACTGGTCGCATGGAAGAAGCATTCCGTGAAGCGCAACAGGTGCTAGCCACCCAACCGAACCACACCGAAGCCTTGCGTCTTCTGGCCCGGCTCGATCTGGATGCCGGCCGTAATACCGAAGCCCTTATAAGGCTTGAGCTTGCGGACCGTATGGCCCCGGGAGATGTAGCCACGGTTTCGGCGCTGGCCCAAGCGCTTGCACGCGCTGGAAAAACAGAAAAGGCACAGCAGCAGGAAAAACGCGTAACAGAACTGCGCACCGATTCCAAAGCCCTGGAACAACTTACGCAAGAAATTCTCGACAAATCAGCCAATGCCGATGTGAGGTTTCGTATTGGCACCACCATGGCTCGGATGGGGCGAACCACTGAAGCGCAGGGTTGGTATTCCAGCGCCCTGAGGCTGGACCCGAATCATGCCGCGGCGCGTCAAGCTTTAGGCAACACCATTCCTAAACAATGAAAGATTTCTGAATCGCCTTGGAGCGGTTCCACAAAATGGCTTGACTTTCGAGTATTGGCAACCACAATATTAAGTACCTCTCCAACACATCCGCAACCGCCGGAGAGGAATCATGATTCGTCATCGTTCGGCATTCACGCTCATTGAGCTTCTTGTAGTCATCGCGATCATCGCTGTGCTGATTGGTCTGCTGGTGCCCGCCGTCCAGAAAGTTCGCGAAGCCGCCAACCGCATGTCATGTTCCAACAATCTGAAACAGTTGGGAACAGCCCTTCATAATTATGAAAGCTCCTACGGGTATTTCCCCAAGGGACAAGGCGCCGGTGCATGGACCGCCAACTGGCGCGTGCACATCCTGCCGTTCCTCGAGCAGGAAAGCATCTTTAAGCAGATTAACTTGAATGATGCCACCGATGTGGGCTCACCAGCCCTCATTAACGTCACCTTCAAGATGTACGCCTGCCCAAGCTCGGTGCTTCCCACCAATGCCCCCGATAAAAGCTGGTTCTCGGTACAACCAGCCACACATGTTCCCAGCTACATCGGCCTGATGGGCGCCTACCCGGATCCCGCGGGCCGCACCACCGGAGCGTGGGTAACCAGTAACTACGGCGGGTGGCTCGCCATGACTGGTATGCTGTTGCCTAACGAAAACATCCGTATTGCCGATTGCCTCGACGGGACGTCCAACACGTTTGTGATTGGCGAACAGTCCGCCCGCGTAGGCAACAATGATTACCGCAACAAATACATTGCGCCGTATGGCGGGGCAACTTTCAGCCAGAAGCTTTCAGATCCCGCACTATCCGGAGACCGCTGGGGCAACGGCGTCACCACCGTGGCCTATGCGCCCAACAGTTCCACGGCAGGTGCTGGCGCCAACATCACCTACGGTTTTAATACCATTCTTAACTCGTCGCACTCCGGTGGCATCAACATGCTCACCACCGACGCGTCCGTGCGTTTTGTCAGCAATGGCATGGACTTTGTCAACTTCCAGAAGATGTGCGTTCGCAACGACGGACTCACCGTTTCCCAGGATTGATCCTGAATCACCCCAAGTTAAGGAACAACCCCATGAAACGATCGTTTCTGTTATTAGCATCGATACTTCTGACAGGTTGTGGCGGCGGAGGCCCGTCCACAGGGTCGCTTGAAGGAAAGGTAACACTTAAGGGACAGCCCGTCACGGGTTCCAAGGTGAGTCTGATCTCCAGTGGTTCGGGTGCTGGGGCCATTCTTGATATCGGTGCGGATGGCTCGTTCAAGTCCACCGATCCGCTTCCAGTGGGAACTTACAAGGTGGCATTGGTGCCTGCTCCGCCAGAGCCGATGGCGCCGGGAACCAAGGCTACCAAGGCTGCTCCCTCGTTAATTCCCGATAAGTACCAGAAAGTTGACACGAGCGGTTTTTCAGCGGAAGTAAAAGCCGGTAAGAACTCGACCAGTTTCGACATTCCCTGAGTTTTCTAACCTGATCTTCGAAAATAAGGGCCAGCAGCGGAAGTCATCCGTTGCTGGCCCTTATTGTTTTTTAACACAACTGTGTCATTGGTTGAATTTGCAACTGAGTTGCGGCACGTTGCCGGTCAATTGCGCGATTCTCTGTATCGCGCCCAGTTTCACCCCCCAACTCACGTTGGGGGCTCACGAATTCAGTAACACATTACGTCCAAACCGCTCATCATCTTTAGCATGTAACCTTGGCTTACATGCTTCCACGCAAGACCTGAATCGTTTCGATATTCAGGTAATCCAACCGAGACATCATGAAGGTGATACGCTTGCTCGACGTGCTGTGAGTAGGAACCGCGGTGGCAGCATAGGCAAACAGGCTGTCTTTGTCGGTTCGGCCTTTACCCATGTCTTTCAGTACGACCGTTAGCGCGTCTGCCGCTGTCAGATACAAGTAGTAGACGTCGGACCCGGCACCACCATCCACATTCACGGTTCCGGCAAAGCCAGACATGGTGAATACGTTGGCAGAAGCACCACCGGTCAAGGTGAGCGTTTCCGTGTTAGCCAACGTGAAAGCGATCGAGCCGGTTGGTGATGAGTTGACGCTACTGGCTCCCTTGCCAACAACAAGTTGATTGGCTGTCAGGAGGAAGTCGGTATCTCCGGCATACACCAGAACGTCTTTGCCTGCCCCGCCATCGATGCTGGCCTTCTTGTTCCAACCAGTCAAGGTAAAGGTATTGGCAGAAGCACCACCAATTAGCGTTAGGCTGTCGATGGAAGTCGAGTTAATGGTGCTCTTAATCGAGCCAATAGTAAGGAGCGTTGGCGTGATGGTGATATTGGCATTCGCCTCCACCAACAAGCTGTCCTGGCCATTGACTCCGTTGAAGGCCACCGCGCCACCCGTCCAAGTGCGAATGGCAAAGCTGTCGCGGGCATTGGAACCTGTGACGTTCACACCCACCTTGTCGAGGGTCCAGACAGCCTTGGAAGGTGCTGTATAGGTGGTTCCCTGCATCAGGAATGCACCGCTGCCCGTATCGAGGAGGGTATCGGTTCCGCCGACACCGAAGATGGATCCCGTATTGGTCCAACCAGCAACATTGAAGGTCTGGCTGGCCGAGGTGCCGTAAAGAATGGCGTTTTCGAAATCTTTCAGTGTGCCAATCTGCGCTGTACCAACGGTGAGCGCGGTATCGGTCAGGCTGGCATTGGTGGAAATGGCACGAACAATGAGCGTATCGGTGCCGGTACCAGCCTCAATGGTGGCCTTGCCTGTCCAACCATTGAGATCGTAGGTAGCTGAGGATGAGTCGCCGGTGATCTCTGCAAACCCGATGGCTGCCATGGTGCCCTTGATTGCGGTTGTCGTGAGTAGGGCATTGCCTAAGACAACGTTACCCTTGCCTTCCCAAACAACGGTATCGCTACCGGTACCACCAGCCAGAGCCAAAGTGCCCGCCCAACCGGAAACATCGAACCGGTTGTTTTTGGTACCGCCCGTCAGCGTGGCGCTGGTCAATTTGAATAGTGTCATATCACCCCGGCCACCCGAACGCTGGAGCATGCTGGAGGAGAGGGTGAAATCAGAATCAGTTGTGGCGACAAGGGAATCGATAACCGTGGTACCACCAAGGTCGGTCACCAGACCTGCCAGCGCGCCTGTGCCTGTCCAGTCGGAAACTGTGAACTTGTTGGCCGACTTACCGCCGGTCAAATGGGCATCGTCCATATTGGTCAGTGCCAATGTCCCGAGACTGACCTTGCCCGCTCCACGGGTCAGAATCAGATCAGACAGCAGGAAATCGGTATCATTGACAGCAATCAGGGTGTCGGTTCCTTCGCCGCCATCGATAAGTCCACCGCCTGTCCAGTCTGTTACCGTGAAGCTGTTGTCGCGGCGGCCACCGGTCATATTGCCTGTTTCCAAACCGCTCAGCAGCAGATCCGACAAGCCGGAACGCTTGAGGTAGGTATTGCCCAGACTGAAGTTCGCGTCGTTGGAAGCATTGATGACATCGATGCCCAGATCGCCATGAACCTCGCCAGGCAACGTCCACTTCGTGACATCGAAGGTGTTGATGTCGATTCCGCCGCGGAACGCGCCATATTCAATATTCGACAACAAGGCATCACCGCAACCGGTGCGCTGGAGTTTGTCGTTGGCAATCACGAAGTTGGCATTGGTGGTGGCGATAATGGTGTCGGTTCCATCGACACCATCAATAACCGAGGTTCCTGTCCATCCGCCGATATCGAACGTGTTATTACCAACACCTCCCGTAAGGATGGCGTGTTCCAGCGTGAACAGATTGAATACCGTGACAATATTTCCCGCTCGCAGGGTGCGTGTCATCTTGCTGTTGGCAAGCACGAAGCTGGCATCGTTGGTGGCAACCAGCGTGTCGCGCTGCATGTATCCGTACACGCTATTGGCGGGCGAGGTGAATGTGCCCGATACCGTGATGATCGAACCGGCATCGTCGGCGTCTGGATTGTCGGCCGTCAGGGTGATCGACTTCCCTGCGGTCATCGACGCGCCTTCAGGAACAAACAGGTTGTCGGCGGCAACAATGAGGATGTCGACACCGGCCACGACCGAGTCGCCCGGTTCCATCAGGAAGTCTTCGCCACTGGTGCTGGTTTCATTCACCGAAAGACGAACGATGCCTTGGGTACCCTCGATGGTCACCACGCGCATGGCGCCGATCATTTCTTTCAGATACACGTTCGCCGAGGCCTTGGCAGTCAACTGGGTCAAAACCTGCAGGTCGGTTTCGACGTCGTTGCGCGTTTCACCAATGGAACCGGCGCGGGATATCAAATTGATGCCGTAGCCCTGAACCTTGATCGTCGTGTCGTTCTTGATATCAATAATGCTGCCGGCGGCGGTCAGGAATACAACATCCGTCAGCGATGTGACATTTCTCAGATTCATGTCGGAGACCGACTCGTCCATGTAGGTGCCAAGGTACGATTGAGTCAGCACCTCACCCACTGTGCCGCGATACGACGAATCCACTTCCAGATAGTTACGGCTGGCACCGATCGTTCCTGTCAGTGCTTTGAAATCAAGGGTTACAGCTTCCACATCGGCTGTCGTGTCGTCGAACCAGTCGAGGATGGATTGGTCTGCCATCAAGCGAGCCGTACCAATGGTGGACGTGATGCGGTCGATGTTCATGTCTTCGGTGAGTTCGGTCAACCAGACGGTGCGCAGGGCGCTAGCCAAGACGGTACCGGTTGTACCAACTTCCATTTCGATGGCGCCGTTTTCGCCAATTCCGCCTTTCACAGATGTCAGATCAACACCCTTCAGCGCGGTGATGTCAGCCGCGTTGGTATTGTCGTCCTTGATGGCGTACTGGGCATTAATGCGCACCAAGCCGGCTGTGGCTTCAACCTTCTTAACATTCACTTCGGAATCGGAAGTGTAGTCAACATTGCCGAACACGCTCTTAACATCGGTCAAGTAGCAAATGGTCGATGGGACACCGCCCGAACCTGCATTGATGGGCGAGACAGCAAATCGAACATACTGGTCGTACTTGCTCAAGGCGTAGAACGTTGGCAACGGCGAAGCTGCCTGCTCGTAATCCAACCGGTTGGAATTGGTGCCAATGTAATCCGCGGTCAGACGAATTTCCTTGCCGTAAATATTCCAGTAGGCGTTTTGCGCATCTGGAATTGCGTCCAGAATACCCGCGTCGTCGGCCAAGGCCTTCAATCTGATCACACCTGTCGTGGAGTTGGTTGCACCAATCCACATGTTGCCATTCACTTCGTTCAAGTTCATGTCGCCACTGGAGCGGGCAGTAATGCTACCCACGCCGTCAACAGGCATGATCACATGTCCGGTATTGGCAGGAATGGTACCGGTGACCTTGTTATCAGAATAAACACCTAAGGTATTGGCGGCCTCAAGCATGATTTTCTTGGAATCAATCACACGGACACGGTACTTCTTGGCACCAATAACACCGCCCAGTGGCCTGAGGGTTCCGGGAAGGAACTCGTAGGTCACCATGTCACCATTAACAAAACCATGGTCGGCCGCGGAAATCGTGCCATCGGGGTTATTCTTGGCAAAGGAAATACTGCCATCACTGTTGATAGTTGAAATCACCAATGGGCTGAAACGACGGTCGTAGGTGAATTTGGCGGCAGCCAGAGACCGCGAATCTCCTTGGCTATTGGGGTCGCCCAGAATGGTGGGTATCTTCGACGAACCCACGAAGGAATCTGTTGTCACATCGCTGGTAAGGTCGGTCAGCAACGGAGCAGCAGTGGTGCCCAGTGTGCCGGCCTTGGCTTCCAGAACCATAGTAGGCGCGGCAATGGTCACCAGTTCGGTACCTGCCACCAAAATGCTCTTGGCAACCTTGATGATCATCGGCCCGCCGGAGGTGGCCTGTTCCAGATTGATGGTTTCTTCCGATCCCAAGAATGTCTGGAATGTCGAATGTGTGATCACGTTCGACACAGCCTGAATATCGAAATCGTCGCGTTGAAACACGGTGAACATCACACCAAGAACGCCACCATCGATTTGGTAGGTCATGGCGACATCGCCAGCTTCGGCGGCCGCCAAGGCGACCTTCTGGTCGTCTGTCAAAGAATCGACGTTCGTGCCAGCAGGAATTGTCAGCGCGTAGTTGCCTGGATAATTGACCGTATCGATTGTTCCATTGATATCAACAACAGATCCGTTCAGGGTCTCCGACAGTTGCAGTGTCTGGCCATTGGCGTTGATCACATAATAGGTCGTACCATCGACCAAACCCGGAATGGCCGTAGCACCCGCCATGGCACGGTAAACAAATACCGTTCCATTGGCAATCTGGTGATCGACGGGACTCAACACGTCGTTGATCGGCGAAACCGATCCTTGAACCGGCGCGCCTGTGGTTCGGCCGACAACGGCCATGGTAAGCGTGTTGGTAGCCGGGTCGATCGTCTTGATGCCGACCATGCCAGGCAGGAACGCTGTCACCGGTGTGCTATCGCGGCCAATGAAACCGCCAGTACCCTCTGCCAAAAGTGTGATCTTGGCACCGGCCCGAACATTAGCCGATTCAATGCGTGTCTCAGTTCCGGAGGTAGTGCGCGTGGCGGTCAACAGTCCACCGCCGATGGAGAAGCCCAGTTCCGCCTCGGAGAATGAGAAACGTGATTTCAGCTTATTGTACTGGTTGATATCGTTGACCAGTTGGTGCGAGCCCGCGAGGGTCCCCGTTAGATCAGCGACAACACCTGACGCTTTCAGCTTGATGGTGTTGGCATCTACCACTTCAACGGTGTACGTGGCACCGTTGGTCAATCCACCCAAAGCGCTGGCAGGAATCACCAACGACTGATAGGTAACCGTATCGCCGGTCACATAGCCGTGTGTTTGGGAAGGATCCACAAACGCATGGGTTCCGGTCAAAGACCCGGAAAGCGTGATGGCGATTCCACTATTGGCGTTGGTGGCCGACGAGGCGAGCTGGAATTCACTGGAACCGATCACAATGGCAAAGTAAGTGGCACCCGCCGTCAAACCGGAAATGGCCGCGGTTCCTGGTGCAGGCCGGTATACAACACGGTCGCCGTTAGCCAAGCCATGGGCAACGGACGAGGTGATGGTGTTGCCATTCAGTGAACTTACAGTGTACTTACCGTAGGAAAGGGTATCATTATTGATATCCATTCCGGTAACACCAACCAGCAGGCGGTACTGGTAATCGGGGTTGTAGGTGGATTGACC
>CAMCLK010000017.1 GCA_945875585.1 Candidatus Kuenenia stuttgartensis
TGAGAGGCAACGAACAGACGCCCAGCGCACAAAGTGATCGCTGTCGCCGAGAGCTTCAACCAGCGCGGGAGCCGCGGGTGCCGCATCGGGTCCCATGCCTTCCAGCACATCCACCGATGCGCGGCGTACGCGTGCATCGGGATCGCGCAATGCTTCAATGAGTGTGGTCAGGCATGCCTTCAGCCCTTCACGGAGCGGATCTTCACCCGAATTGCCTGTTTGGGAAAGCCACGTTTGGCGTGCCCGTGCCACTTCGTCGAAAAACCGCTGGGCCTGCACACGCACACCTGCGTCGGAATCACGCAGACCGGCACTTGCCGTGGCCATCAGGTCACGAAGCGCAGTCAACATGGTCCGCTGGTCGGCAACGACTGGTGATTGATCGCGATACTCCCTTGGATTGGAGCCCGCCGGCGCAATGATTGGCTCGCCAAGCGAGGTATTAAGGCCCATTCCCAGCAGATAGGCCGAGGTCATTCCCAAACGCCGCACACGCGGTTGGCTATCGGCACACACGAGGCGCAGTACTGGTGTGACACTTTGGGCAAAGTTGCCCATGGGTTCATACATGGAATGGGGTTTATCGCCGGCTCGGGTTTTCAACCGCACTTGAGATTCGAGTGCTTCTGCCGCCAGAAAACGTGTGTTGGCTGGTTGGTTGGGGCTAGCAAGTTCTTTGAGAACCGACAGTACCTTGTCCTGATGATTAGGAAGGCGACCAATAACGCGTAGGCCACTTTCCCGGGCTTCGGGCTCTCCTTGGCGGATCTGACGTTCAAGATCTGGCAAAAGGGCTCCACAGGCTTCGAGGATCGACAGGTTCGCGTGCTGGCCACGCGTTACTTCGTCGAGCCGTTCCAGCAACATCACGGCAGATTTGGAATCTGAGGACTTGAGTGTTTGACGGTAACCTTCCACCAAGCGGGTGATGAGCTCGACGCGGAGGCGGTTTTCCACAGTCTGGAGCCGTGAATCCCCCGGCATGGTGCGCCATTCAGCTAATTGAAGAGCTTCACGCACTTCTTTTAGAGAAACCAATTCTGCTGCCCGTCGACGCAGCCTTGCTTCCCAGTCGCTGGAATCTCCAGGATTGGCACGCAGTTCCAACCGAAAAGCTTCCACGGCATCAGGAGGTGCTGCATGAACCAATCTTGCCTGACCGCTCATCAGGGCCAAGCCTACCAACGCAGCACCACTTGTCAGCCATGACTTGAATCTGCGCATCAACAATCTCCACCTGCTTGGAAACAACTGCCTATGCGGCGGCTGATATCCAGCAGTAGGAGTAAATGCAAGTCCGGATGTGATCTAACGCCAAAGACCTGGCTGAGGGGCTAGAGTTACTTCTATTTCGACGTTTTCGCCGTCGCGCATCACTGTAACTGTGACTTTGTCTCCTACTTTTCGAGGCATGAGGATGTTTTGCAGGTCGCGCATGGTTACCAGTTTTTTACCTTCCACCTGATGGAGGACGTCACCGAGCCTGGTGCGGCCGAACCGATCGACAGCCAGTCCCTTAAGACCCGCTTTTTCAGAGGCACCACCAGGGACCACTTCGCTGATGATCAGGCCTTCAATCCCCAGTGAACGTGCTGTGGCCTCTGGTAACAACGATACTCCCAATGCTGGACGCTCAACTTTGCCGTCTGTTATCAGGTGCGGCACCACCCGGTTGACGTCGTCAACCGGAATGGCAAACCCAATACCGGCCGAAGCTCCCGAAGGGCTGAAAATGGCTGTGTTGACACCAATCAGTCTGCCGGCCGAATCGAGGAGTGGGCCCCCGGAATTTCCCGGATTGATGGCGGCATCGGTCTGTATGGCATTGCGAATGCGCTGGTTGTTCTCGCCATCGATCTCGCGGCCGACTGCCGAAATGATTCCCGTGGTCAGGGTTTGGTCCAAACCGAAGGGATTGCCGATGGCAAAAACCTTCTGGCCTACTTTAAGGTCGTTGGAGCTTCCCAGCGGTAGAGGTTCGAGTTTGGCTCCGGAAGTATCTATGCGCAAAACGGCGAGATCTGTTTCGGGAAAAACGCCGACCACCCGTGCCCGGAACGTTCGTCGATCGTGAAGGGTGACCTCTGCGGCATCTGCCTGCTGAATCACGTGGAAGTTTGTAACCACATGTCCGGTTTCATCCCACAGAAAGCCGGACCCGGTACCACTACGGACTTCGCGCCCACCAGAAAAACCGCGGCCATTGCGCTCAACAAGAGTGGTGATGTGAACCACTCCCTTTCTGGCGGTATCATAGAGTTGAATGGTCGCATTTTCATCGGAGGCAAGATCGCCACGGGGCGTAACAGGTCGCGCTTCGGCAGAAGGCTGTAGCTCCGGGCTCACCGTGAGGCGATCCCGAAGCACTAGAATAATGCAGACGCCTGAGAGTATTCCCAAGGCAAAGACAGTCCACGACCATCTGCCGAGCAATCCATCCCCACGTCCCGAAGATCCTTCCATCATAGGATGTTACCCCATTAAGTTGCGACAAACGAAAGACCACCGTCCGTTGTGTAATCAACCCGCACGTTTTGGCCATCGCGCACGGTGCCTTCAAGAATCTTGCGTGCCAGTGCTGTTTCCAGTTCGCGCTGCAATACGCGTTTGAGTGGTCTGGCCCCATAAGCCGGATCATATCCCTTGTGCACCAAATGGCTACGTGCGGTATCGGTCAATTCGAGGGTTATCTGCCTTTCTGCTAATCGCTTGCGCAATCTGCCCAACTGGATTTCAACGATTTGGCCCAGATGGCGTTCATCGAGCGCATGAAACACAATGGTGTCGTCGATACGGTTGAGGAACTCAGGCCGGAAGTGCTTGCGCAGTTCATCCAGCACCATGTCTTTCATGCGATCGTAAACTTCGCCAACAAAGGAACCCTGATATTGCAGGATCTTCTGGCTGCCGATGTTGCTCGTGAGTATCACCAGCGTGTTCTTGAAGTCGACCACGCGACCCTGACCGTCTGTCAGCCGGCCATCATCAAGAACCTGAAGGAGCACATTGAACACGCCGTTGTGGGCTTTTTCGATTTCATCGAAAAGCAGTACAGCGTACGGTCGGCGGCGCACAGCCTCTGTAAGTTGGCCGCCTTCTTCGTGGCCAACATAACCCGGAGGAGCGCCAATCAATCGGGCGACCGTGTGCTTCTCCTGATATTCGGACATGTCGATGCGTATGAGCGCGCGTTCGTCGTCGAACAGGCATTCGGCAAGCGCCCGAGCCAGTTCTGTTTTCCCAACTCCGGTTGGGCCAAGAAAAATAAATGATCCTACCGGCCTTTGAGGGTCTTTTAGGCCGGACCGCGCGCGAAGCACAGCCTCGGCTACGGCAATAACAGCCTCATGCTGGCCGATGACCCGTTTGTGAAGTTCATCGCCAAGGTGAAGCAGTTTTTGTTTTTCCCCTTCAAGAAGGCGCGTAACAGGAACTCCGGTCCAGCGGCTGACGACAGCAGCAATATCTTCCTCATCGACCTCTTCCTTGATCAGGCGTGAGGTGCCCTGCGTGCCGATAAAATCTTTCTCGGCTTCAATCAGCGCGCGGTCAAGCTCGTTGAGTTTGCCATATTTCAATTCCGCCGCTTTGTTCAAATCGTATTCCCGTTCCGCCCGCTCGATAGCGACCTTGGTGGTTTCAATCTGTTCGCGCAGATCGCGCAATTTTTGAACCCGGCCTTTTTCAGCCTGCCACTGGGCCTGCAATGTGTCGGATTGTCCCTTCAATTCCGCCAGTTCTTTTTCAAGTTTCGATAATCGCTCGCGGCTGGCCGAGTCGGTTTCTTTTTTCAGCGCTACCTGCTCTATCTCAAGCTGGCGACGGCGGCGCAGGCATTCATCGAGGCTAGCGGGCATGGAATCGATTTCCGTGCGAAGTTTGGCTGCCGATTCATCCACTAGGTCGATGGCCTTGTCCGGTAAAAATCGGTCAGCGATGTAGCGGTTGGAAAGTACCGCTGCGGCTACCATTGCCGAGTCTTTGATGCGCACGCCATGGTGTTGCTCGTACCGTTCACGCAGACCGCGCAATATCGATATGGTGTCTTCCACAGAAGGCTGATCAACGATTACAGGTTGGAACCGACGCTCAAGCGCCGGATCTTTCTCGATATGCTTCCGAAACTCATCCAACGTTGTTGCGCCAATGCAGTGCAGCTCGCCACGCGCCAGCATCGGCTTGAGCAGATTGCCCGCATCCATGGAGCCTTCAGCCTTGCCCGCGCCCACAACCGTGTGCAATTCGTCGATGAACAGAATAATGAGGCCTTGGCTATCGGATACTTCTTTCAAAACGGCCTTAAGGCGTTCTTCAAATTCACCCCGATATTTGGCACCGGCAATTAGGGCGCCCATATCGAGAGACACGATCTTTTTGTTTTTCAAGCCTTCGGGAACATCGCCCCGCACGATCCGCATCGCCAATCCTTCAGC
The DNA here is from genome assembly GCA_945875585.1 of Candidatus Kuenenia stuttgartensis. Classification (GTDB taxonomy): domain Bacteria; phylum Planctomycetota; class Planctomycetia; order Gemmatales; family Gemmataceae; genus REEB421. The sequence goes on from CAMCLK010000017.1 coordinate 4,434, forward strand.
AATGGCTGTTTTGCCAACACCGGGTTCGCCGATCAGGACGGGATTGTTCTTGGTGCGGCGCGACAAAACCTGAACCACTCGGCGGATCTCTTCGTCGCGGCCGATGACCGGGTCGAGCTTGCCCTGTTCCGCCATTTTGGTGAGGTCGCGGCCGTATTTTTCAAGCGCCTCGTACGTGGCTTCCGGATTTTGGCTGGTCACACGCTGGCTACCACGAACCTCTTGCAGGGCCTGCATCAGGCGTTCGCGACTCAGGCCGAACTCCTTCAGAGCTTTCCCGGCAGCGCCTGTATCGGATAAAAGCGCAAGCAATAGGTGTTCTACAGAGACATAGTCGTCTTTGAAATTGGCCGATTCATCTTCGGCCTTAAGGCCAATGTCTGCTAGGCGCCGAGTAAGGGTTGGAACTCCGGCGCCACTACCCGATATCTTGGGTAGACTTTCTACCAAGGTAGCTGCTTTTCGTTTGAGGCCTTCAATGGCCACGCCCGTTTTGCGTAGAATCGATACCGCCAAACCGGGATCCTGATCGAGCAGAACAGCCAGCAGGTGCTCTGTATCGACTTGGCTGTTCCCTTGTCGTTGGGCCAGTTTTTGTGCACCCAGAATCGCTTCCTGAGCCTTTTCGGTCAAGCGTGCCAGATCCATAGGAATGCTCCCGTTGTGTTCGTTGCTAACTATGAAAGCTTATGATTGCATATGCCGTGCCGTGAATGGCCGAAATTGGTTTTGTCTGGAATTACAGTGGTTTTTGGCAAGACAGCCTGCGAAGACATCTTTGCGTGTATGTCATTTTGGCACCGAGGAGGTCGCCGCTCGGAAGCCGATATATTTGATGCGCCATTTTGGCAGGCGATTTTGGTGGGTCAGGGTGCCGGGCGTGGACGGGATGCCAAATCGATCCAGCTTTCCCATTCTTTACGGGTTTTCTCGTCCTGATTGACCAGCAATTGGCGGATTTCCTGCAACCGCGTCATCATGATTGTGGTTTGGTTTAAGGCTGCATGGCAGCGAACTGTGCCGCCCAAAGCGATTAATTTCTGTGACGGTTCTGTCAAGCGGGTTTGAGCGTTCTGGTACTGGTGGAGTGCTTCGTCGTAACGGCCCAGATTGAAAAGTGAGTCGGCCAGAAGGAAGAATACTTGGTCTTTTTCTCCTTCGGTTAGTGGTGTTCCCACGGCTTCGAGTTCAATGGCCAGAAGGAGCTCGCGGTAGGTGGCGACTGCCCGTTCCAGCCAACGTCGGTGTTCAGCTTGGAAATGATCACGCGTTTCGGAGGTGATTTTCTCACCAGTGAGAAAATTCTGATGTTCCTGTCCTGCCAGCCTGCGGTAGGCATCTGCCAGCAGCAAACGTGCCCTGCCTGCCTGCGCATTGACTGGGTAGCGTTCGAGGGCTTCTTCTAGTCGCCTTACGCACATGCTCCAATTGCGGCGTTGATGCAGCAATGAACCAAGCGCATAGAGGGATAGTTGCTGAGCCTCCGGGTCCGGTTCTAGGCGCAATAACTGAATGTTCTGTTCTAGGGCATCGGAAGCGGCATCAAGATCGCCTTTCGCCATCGCATCGGCTGCCAATCTGTACCGTGCCCGATAGGCATAAGGCGTGATAAAATTGATGCTGTTGCGATACGCCTCCAAAGATGCGGGTTTCTTATCCTGCTCACGAAGTGCTTCGCCAAGCCGATACCATGCTTCACCCATGCGTTCGGTACGCCGTTCGAGGCGGATAAACCGAGTGTAGTAGTCGGCAATTTCGGCTGGGCGTGCGGCCTCGCTTGCCAGTCGAGCGGCTTGCCAGACTTGGTCAGCCTGGAGGTCAGGGTCCCGTAGCAGGTCAGCCACCGAGGCGTGGCATGCCGCGGCTTCCAGAAACCGTTCTCGGGCACGTTTTAAGTTTTCCTCAGACGATGATTCAGGTTTACCTGCCTTGTCGCGTAGATTTCTCGCTTCCGCCTCGAGCAGTTCCGCACGGCGCGCGCGATTGGCAGCAGGGCCGCCAAGAACCGCAATGGAATCGTTAAGGGTCAGTGCCGCTTCAAACCGGCCAGATTGAGCCCAAAGGGTGATGATTTTTTCTAATAGTTCCCGCGATTGAACAAGGCTGACAAGTGTGTTTGTGTAGAGGTTAGGTTCTGTAATGTCTCGTAAGGCCGACCGTGCAAGCCTCAAGGTAGGATCGCTGCTTGGGTCTGTTGCCCGGATTTCCGCAAGTTGCAATGAAGCGGCTTGAGCAACATCGGCAGGTCCAGCGGTGATGGCCTCTTCCCAAGCGCGTGCGGCATCGGTGGTGTGTCCCAATTTGGATTGCGCCTGTCCTAGGCGGAACCAAGCCAACCCGGTTTGATTGGGTTCAGGTTTTTCCTGCAAAACGATTTGCCATGCTGTGGCTGCTTCAGCCCAGCGGCTGTCATCGTGGTAGCTTCGGGCGATGAGCCAACGCGCGTTGATTCGAAGTTCCCGTGGAGCACGCGCGCTGACTTTGTCGAGCACCTTGCGCGCTTCTTCGCCACGACCAAGCCTCAGGTTCAGTTCGCCTGCAGCTATCTGGGCTGCGGCGCGACGCTCGTCGGAAAGCGTTGCCAGGCTGCGAAGCGTTTCGTTGGCGCGCAGGGCGCCGGCCAGATCGGGTGGATCCAGACGTGAGCAGAGTAGCCCCAACAATTCATAAGCTTCCGCGGCAGATGTCGAGTCTTCCGGAAGGGTTTTCAGCCGGGCAATCTCGTCTGCCATGTTCAACTTGGTGATCAGACTGATGCGCCCGCGTGCGATTTGGAGCAGAGAGAGTTCATCATTGGCAAGCTGGTCTTCCGCAACCCCTTGGAGTTTCTTGCCGGCCGCCTGAGCGGTGGTAACGGCCAAGACCTCCGACTGGCTGGCGGCTTGAATCAACATGGCGCGCGCCACTAGGAGTGATGCGGAAGCTGTCAGGCGGGGATCTGTTTCTGCAACTTGCGAGGCAAGGCTTATGGCGACTTCCGGTTTGTTTTGGTCGAGTGCTTCGCGGCCCTGAGTCAGGAGGCGTTGCGCTGAAGGTGGGCCGATGAGTTCCAGTTTCCCCATCAGAACCGCGGCAACTAATGCTGCGATGCCGCCTAAAAACAGTGGCCAAGCCCAAGCGGGGCCGGCAGATCTGCCAGCGCGTCGGTAGCCAGATTTGGCGTGCGGTCCTGCCATAGAATGACCGAACTCGCCTTCCGGATCGTGGATTACGGTTTAAACACTTCCCTGCATATGGCTTGTGTGGGCTCTCCGAATCAAGGCGGTCTGGCCAGAACCGGTTCAAACTGGCAGGATGATAATGCGAAATCAGGGAGCAGCCAGTTATGGAAGTTCAAGAATCGTTCGACCGTGAAGACCAGTCGTTGTTGCGCACGCTGATTTATATATGGACGGGGCTATTCGCCATGGGTGCGGCATTATATGCCGTGGTCGTGGCTCTAAGCTGGCCTGCATAAATGCGCTGTTGGCGCATGATGGGAGTGTAAGGTGGCTTTGGAAATTCTGCAGGCGCGATTGCGCTTGGGTGAAAACGATTTGGAATCGACTCTCAGGAAACATCTGGAGTCCCAGGGGGACATGGATCTGGAGTCTATTCGAATTCGTCCCGAAGGCGTGGTGGCACGGGGTAAGTATGAGATGGGCTGGATGAAGGTTGGCGTTGAGCTGATCTTTCTGCCCAAGGCTGAAGCTGGAAAACTCCGGTTCGATCTTAACGGGTTGCGATTGGTTCAGGGGGTTGGCCTGCCGGGTATGTTGCGCGGTTTGATCATGGATCTGGTCACCGAACTCCTCAAAGAAATGCCCGGCGTGGTGGTGGACAACGAAACAATCTGGGTCGATCCGGTAGCAGCGGCGCTCACATGGGGTTTCGACGTGAGGATGAATCTCACGGGCGTTGTCGCGGAATCGGGATTTCTGGAATTGATCGCTGGTTAATAGATAATTGCTTCGGCCCGATACCGCACTATTAGTATTCCCAATAGTTTCTAATTAAAATCTGAGGGCTCCGCATACGGTGTTGCGGAGCCCCCCCGGTGATCTTTTTCATAAGCATCTGCGATCTGTTATTCTTTCGGATTCATGCCCAGCGCCTTGGCTGTAAAAGCCCATACGTCGGCGATCTCTTCAATTTGCATGGTGGTTGGCTTTCCTGCGCCGTGACCTGCTTTGGTCTCAATCCGGATCAGCAACGGGTTTGGCCCCTTGTGACAGGCTTGAGCCATCGCGGCAAACTTGAAGCTGTGGCCAGGGACGACGCGGTCGTCTGTGTCGGCCGTGGTAATCAGTGTGGCAGGATACGCCGTGCCGGGCTTGAGATTGTGGTAAGGAGAGTATTTCAGCAGGGCGGCAAACTCTTCCTTGTTATCGCTGGACCCGTAGTCGTCGACCCAGTAACGGCCTGCTGTGAATTTCTGAAAACGCAGCATGTCCATCACGCCGACGGCAGGCAGACACGCGCCAAATAGTTCTGGTCGTTGTGTCATGGCTGCGCCAACCAACAAGCCGCCGTTGCTTCCACCCTGAATGGCCAAACGCGTGGGTGATGTGTATTTTTCGCGGATGAGGTATTCAGCCGAGGCAATGAAGTCGTCGAATACATTTTGTTTGTTGGTTTTGGTTCCGGCCTTGTGCCATGCCTCACCGTACTCGCCTCCACCACGGAGGTTGGCCACGGCGAATACGCCCCCCATTTCCAGCCATGCCAAGCGTGAAACACGAAAAGCAGGTGTTTGTGATATATTGAAGCCGCCGTAACCATAAAGAATGACAGGGTTGTCCCCAGTGAGTTTAAGTCCCTTTTTGGAGGAAATAAACATGGGTACGCGTGTGCCATCTTTCGAGGTCACGAATACTTGTGTGGTTTCATAATCGAGCGGATTGAAGGCGACTTTCGGGCGGTACCATGCATCGCTTTTGCCCGTGGCAGTATCGAGGCGGAAGATGGAAGTAGGGGTGGTGAAGTCGCTGTAAGAGTAGTAAGTGTCTGTGTCTGTCTGTGTGCCGTCAAAACCATCGGCTGACCCGATTCCTGGCAGGTTAACCGAGGCGCCGGGAGCACCTTCCAGCGTGAACAACATAACGCGGGTACTGGCATCGTGCAGGTAAGTCGCCACAATCCGATTGGCTGTTAGGGATGCGCCATCGAGTTTATCCTTGGCTTGTGGGACAATTTCGCGCCATACCCGGGCGCCTTCCGCTTTCAGGTCTGTCGATACGATCCGGCCTAAAGGGGCATCGAGGTTGGTCTTGAAATAAACAACAGATCCCCTGTTGCCCATGAACGACCATTCGTTCTTGAATTCGGTAATAAGGTCTGTGAGTGGAGCATTAGGACTTTTCAGGTCGCGGAAGGAGACTCGGTAGCGATGGTCGGTTCCCACATGGGTTGTGATGAACAGATAAGCCCCATCGTCGCTGGTTTCTGTCTGAAATCCCCATTCTGGATTCTCCGGTCGTTCCAATACCAGTTTGTCGGTCTCCTGCTTGGTTCCCACCGCATGGTGATAGACTTTCATGTTGAGGTTCAGCGACTGGAATTGCTGGCCCTCTGAAGGCTTGTCGAATCGGGCATAATACAGGCCCGAACCATCACGCACCCACGACGGGGCGTTGAATTTCACCCATTTGAGTTCATCGGGCAGTAGTTGTGATGTCACGAGGTCGAGAACCCGCCATGTGGTCCAGTCTGAGCCTGCTTCTGCCACGCCGTAGGCCAAAAGGCGGCCGTTATCGGAAGGGGCCCAACCTGCGAGCGCGATGGTTCCGTCTTTGCTCCAAGCGTTGGGATCAAGAATCACGCGACCAGCACCATCGGCAGAGTCGCGTGCCATAAGCACAGCTTGATTTTGCAAGCCGTCGTTGCGGAGGTACCAGTATCTGTGTCCCCGATGAACAGGGGGTGTAACGCGTTCGTAGTTCCAAAGTGTCGTTAGGCGTTTTCGGAATGTTTCCCGGCCTTTGAGTGTGTTCAGGTAGCCAAACGTAACCTTGTTTTCAGCTTCAACCCAGGCCCGAACTTCGGGAGAAGTTCGCACATCGTCTTCTAGCCATCGGTAAGGATCCGGCACTTTTGTGCCATGGTATTCTTCCACCAGGTCGACTTTTTTGGCGTTGGGGTAGGCGATTGGATCTGCTGCCATGATCGTTCCAATGGAAATAAGAAGGCCAAAAACCACCAATGCGCGACGATGTTTCATGTTTTGGGCCCTCGTTCGGTTGGCTGAAGCAAAGAATATCCTAGACATGGTGACCCTTCAGTTCCAATGTTTGCCTTTCCAGATAGTTCGAAGCAGTGCTAGATGAATGCCTTCTTGGCCTGTGATTCAACAAAATATATGTATTAAGCCAACTTTTGCTTTTCGATCAACTTATGTATGATTGAAATAGTCTTGGAGGTTGCATGCTGATGACGCGAGAGGCACTGACATTGGTCAGTCCAATGCCGCTCCGTGCGGAACCCGCACCTGAGTTGGCGGCGGAAATCGAAGAGCAGGCCATTCGTTTGGACCAAGCTGATCCTGAAGCTATTCTTGGCTGGGCATCTGAGCGCTTTGGATCCGGGCTGACCATGGCGACAGCCTTTGGTGTGGAAGGTTGCCTTATCCTTCACTTTCTGTCGCGTGTGGCTCCAAAAACCCGTGTTTTTAACTTGGACACGGGCTACCAATTCGCTGAAACTCTGGATGTTCGGAACCGTATCCGCGAAAAATATGGCATCGATGTCGAACTAGTGCAGCCGTCCACCACGGTGGCTGAGTACGAGACCGAACACGGCGGTCCGCTTCATCGCCATCGTCCAGATCAGTGCTGCTACGACCGCAAGGTGGTACCGCTACGGCGGGCAGTTGCTGGGTATACGGCATGGATATCCGGCATTCGTGCCGAGGAAACCGATCAACGTTCGCGTGGTCGAATAATTCAATGGGATGCGAAATTTGGGTTAACGAAGATCAACCCATTGCTGAATTGGAATCGCAAGCGTGTTTGGAGTGCGGTGATCTCGTGGAACGTTCCTTACAATTCGCTTCATGATCGAGGCTATGAAAGTATTGGGTGCGAGCCTTGTACCGTTCCTGGCGCGGGACGAGAAGGCCGCTGGGGTGGAATGGCCAAAAAGGAGTGCGGGCTCCACGTTCAGGAACATGAGCAAGGAAGCGGTATCTAATTATGAAGCTCTCTGCCAAGGCTGAATATGCCTGTGTTGCCTTACTGGAATTGGCGGGTGGCGACCGTACCGGGCAACCTATCCGAATCCGCAACATTGCCGCCAATCAAGGTATTCCAGAGCGATTTCTTGTTCAGATTTTATTGGTGCTGAAATCTGCCGGGCTGGTTGAAAGCACGCGGGGAGCAGCCGGGGGTTACCGTCTGTCCCGCCAGCCAGAAACCATTACCGTGCTTGAAGTGGTCGAGGCTATCGATGGTCGGTCTGGGCCATCCCGTGGAGAAGCAGGCACCTCAGCTCATCCCATGGGCAGGGCACTGAGCAAAATCTGGCGGGAAGCCGAAGCCCGGGAGCGACTATTCCTCAACGGAATCACTCTTGTTGACGTTCTGGCGCGGGTTGAGGCGCCAGATGACTCTATGTACCAAATTTGAGCCGAATTGTGCTAGTTTCAGGCTGCGCGTCGAATGCGCGCACCATGGTCGAGGAGGCCTCGTTCGCGGGCCCAGGCTCGTGCCTTGATCATTCCGTCTGTTTCCTGAATCGAAAAATGCAGTGAACGCAAGGTGATGAGTCCACCGTCTGTTTCAACAGTCGCATGCACTCCGGAAGGCAAGATCACTGTTTCTGCATTTTCGCCACAGGCGTTCCAGCCAAGAATGGCAATAGTTTGGCCCATTTTCCAAAAGGGTGGCGGCAAGTATGCCGCCAGTTCATGCCCGGCATTCTCGAGTGCCCACGACCAGCAAGCCAATGCCGACCACGCGCCAGGAAACCTTATTGCTGTCAGTGAACGCCCCAGATGCGACACCTGAGCGTAGTTTCTGAAAACACCAGAATGGTTGGTTACCTCTTCTTCTATCAAAGAGGGGTGCGCCCATTCCCCAGTCAACTGGAGAAGGCAGGATTGTTCACGGCGATCGAGTCCAACAATACAATCTGACATAGGTGCCGATCCTCGTGTGTCAATCTCCAAAATCCACTTTCACAACCTCGCCCTTCAAGCGTCCAACCAAGCGTTGAACTGGCAGAAGGGGAGCTAGCGATTCGACTTTGTCCCATGTGCTGTCAGAAACTTTGATATGGCTTGCGCCAATACCGCCCTGACCAAGGGTACCGTCTAGGCCAATCCACTGACCATCAATGAAGACCTCTGCCCACATGTGGAATCCAAGGAAGGGCTTGCCTCCCTTTTCCACATACAGAAGGCCCACCGCTGTGCGCGATGGAAGATTGCTGGCCCGGCATAACGCAGCCAAGACGAGCGCGGCGTGTCTGCAGTCCCCACGCCAGTTTTTCACGGTTTCCGATGCGGGAATCAAGGCAACCGAGGCATCGGGTTTCAGGCTGCGGAAGACATATCGTTCCAATCGCAGCGCGGCGGTCCAGCAATCATCTTCGAAGCCGCCAGCGCGTTGCGCCATTTCGCGAATTCGGGGATGGTCTGTATCGATAAATCGGCTGGTGCTCAAGCACTCGCGGGGGGCATCCGGTGCGCCAACAACCCGTTTGGGTTTCTGGCCGCGGCGGGAGAGGATTTCCACGGCTCCATCTGCGGTAGGTCGCAATTGTTGGTGATCGTCGTTCGCCAACTCCATTTGTTCCCCCGAAGCTTCTTTCCATCGCAGTCGATACACGACACCCCGCGCCTGTCGGGCATTGGGTACTGGCCTGTCGAGTGAAATAAGGCTTGAATCGCCCAGATCACGTGTGGGAGTTGCTTTGGAAGCTTCACGAATGGCTTCCTGATTTGATAGTTCCAGAGTAATCAGTCCAAGACCATCGAGTTCCAACTGCCTGCGGACAATGCGTCCCTGTGAGTCGATCCAACACCGATTGGGGGCCAGTTGGGGAGCACCTGACTGCAAAATTTTGGGTTGCCAAGTCACCTTTTGGCAGGGAACTTTCGCGCCAGACACTTCAATCACTTCATCGGATGTCTGGCCTTCCATGCCTACAACCTGATTGACCAGAGGTTCGTGTGCCAGCACCCGCCACGGTCCGGTACTTCCGACGACAAGCTTTTCTCTGGCCCTAAGTCCAACCACTTGTTCCGACCAGGGGAGCTGTCGATCAGGACGTCCAAGACGGTCTTCAATCATGAAGAGTGTGGCATCGTCGCTCTTGGGGTGCCCTTCCAGGTGCAGAAATGCCTTGCCATTATGTTCTTGCTTCAAGGTGAAACCCGTCACCTGACCGTTGGCCGTTTCAGTATTGGCGTATTCCTGCTTGAGCGCCACAACGGCACCGTAACGACGCAACCGCAGTTCCAAAATCTGAGTGACTTCCCAGCCCTTTTCTGAGCGCTGTTCACGATGACGCCATGAGCCAACTGGTTGTTGGTCGAGTTTGGCCAAGTACCAAAGATCGGTATCTGGTTCGTTGGCCGCGCGTGCTGAAGGAACCGCGCGTGTCGCAAGTACCCCCAACCCTACTATGAGGGTCAGTAGCAGTATGCCCGCAGGTGTTCGCCAATGGCCAGTCATTCATGGACTCCCGGCAAGGCAACAGGCGTGCCGTGCACCAGTTACCATCGGGAGATGTGCGCTTGGCGATGAGGGGATTCGTGCGGCTAATGGGTAGAATGGGCTAAATTGGTGTTAGTTTGGGGCCTTTATTCCTCTTGGTCAAGAGCCCCGGTCAGGTAGTTCCGGCAGTTCGGGTAAGGGGCAGACGGTTTTCTGGGTATAACCTCTCCTGACCGGAACTGCGGCACTGTTTTTTTGGAAAAAATCAAGTCCAACCCGTCCTCATGCTTCTTTATCCCCCATAGATTTCAACAGCGATCTGTTTCGGCCTTCTGAATTGGGTGAATTCATGCGTGATGATTCATTTCTTGGTCTATCACTGGGTGACGGTTCTGAAGGGTATGAGCCCATGGGGCATTTCATGCTTCCTCCTGCCGTTGCGCCAAGACCTGGAAGTACCTGGAGACCACGCGAAGCCTACCGAACGGGAATTCATCGCATTGGCAACCGCAAGGTTCCAACACTGGCTGCCACGGTTTCGGCGGATCGTTTGCTTTCGGTGTTTCTCGATCTAATCGCACCCATGGGGCCGAACGTTGATGTCGTTTTAGAAACCGGGCACGATTCGCCTGAAGGAATGCACCGGGATCTTGTGCGCGAAGATATCGACCTGACTGTGCTTTCGAGTCACTTGCTCGATTTTGAAGATTATTTGTTGGAAGACGGCCTCACGGGTTTGGTGGTCTGTTCACAAGCCAGTCGGCCCCTGCAAGAAGTCCAACTGGATGAGCATAAGGTTCTGGTGGTTTATGCCTACGACCTGAGGCCGTTCATCGCTGTTCTGGCAGATTACGGTTTGCGCGAGGAGCGTGAACTGATGCTGATTCTTGAAGATGAACACGCACACAAAACGTCTCATCACCATTCGAGTCAGTTCGAGGTGTTGGCGTCTCGGTTGTCGATGAGCGAGACGGTGGATACACTCGGCAACTGAAATCAAGGAAGTGGAAGGTCGCGGAATTCAAAAGCGACAACGTGTTCGAGTGTATCCCATACCGTGTAGACCAAACGTGCCGGTGGGCCGACCGGGCCTTTAGGCGCGTTGGGGTTGGCCGGGCCAGGCAATATGGCACCGGGGGGCGGTGGTGCGAAAGTGAATGTTAGTTGGGCAAAGTTTGGCCCACTGTTGCCCCACGAGCTGCCCTGATTCATGAAGCGCCTACCTTGGGCGTCGTGCAATTCCAACCTCTGGTACATGGAATTAAGCCATGTGTAGTCAGATCCTGTGCCACCATCCTTGCCCGATTCCTTCACAGCCAACCGTACGGTAACAGCCTTAGCGGGGGTTTCTTGCACTTCTTCAATGGTAAAACTGGTGGTCCCAACCACAGCGGTCTGTCCCTTGGCCTTCAAAATGTCTTGAGTTAACGGAACAGGTTTCTGGTCTACCAAAACCACGCACGAAACCGATCCCCGAATCAGCTTAATATGGGTCGAGCGTTCACTGACTCGCCTCATTGCGGCGGAAAATCCCTGCGATTGTGAACGGTATCCGTTGCCATAGCGGCTGATGTGTCGGGTTGCTCCACCGGTCCAACCCGGTTCTCCCGGCATTGGCCCTAGAAGCGATTGATCAAGGTTGTCTATTGCCAGGCTGAGCCTTGGTTCACCCACTCCCAGCAGTGGCAGGCGGGGTTCACTATTCAGATTCAGGCCCAGAGTCATGGAATCGGTGCGGCGTGTGGCAGTTCCGAGCGCTTGGTTCAAGTCGATATTTCTGAATTGCTGAACATTGGTGGCGCTGACACGGAAAGCGCCGTCAAACCAAGAGTGTTCTGGTGGTTGGCCTTGGCCAAGCCGAAGACGGTCGTCGCCAAAACCTTGTTGCAGCGTGCACCCGGCCTGACGGCCAATCAGTTCTAGTGCCATGATCACGGGCATACGTCCCGCTTTGAGTTGCACGGGGCGATCTTGCAGGTTGGGCCATGTTTCGATCGTGTAACCAGATTGGGCGGAAAGATCCTTCAGGATATCTTTGAGCGAAAAATCACCCGCCTTCATATCCACCATTCGGGGTGCCAGACGAACCGATTGTTCCAAGGCAGGGATGATAAGTTCCACACGCCTGCGGATCTCGGGGTCCGCGTGGGCTCTGCCAGCAATTAAGGCTGGTAGGGCCTGTGAGCCCATGTTTTTCAGGTGGCTTTCAGCGCTCTGCCTTTTGTCGAAATCGTTGTCGCCTAGAGACTCAACCAACACTTTTGGGTCTGCCGGTGGCTGAGCGCACGCCGCACAAAGTGCCATCAATAGGAAGCCACTGCTGACGACGACCACGCCTTGGGCTCCTGTATCCCTTGGCGCGAAAAGGTCCCGCGCCTAGTGGCATGGTACCCGCTGGCAGTCGGCATTCGCAATCAGCCACTTGAGGAAATCTGGGTTGCTGCCCGGATTTATCCTAACGATCGCGACGTTTGTAGCGGCTGGCGAAAGCTGGCGCGTGTGCTTATCGGGAATTGATGGCAGGCATGAACAGGAGAACGCCCGATTGACTGGGATCCATGGTTGCCGATGTTGTTCCGGCTGGAACCGACCACAGTCCGCGGATCGACTCGCCGCGCTTGCGGGCCACTTGAACCATCCATGCCTGACCAGCAGAAACAGCCTCGCCGGTAAGGGCTGTGAGGGGAATTGCCGCCTCCACGGTCCAGCCATTTTCTTCTCGACCCACGGCGACAAACCAACGAGGATCCCACGTCGGGTCTTCGCAGCAGCGATCCGAAACACGGCCCTGATCATCGATTGTCAGGGTGTATCCAGTGCTGTGATCCCGGTCGATATCCAAGAAAATCACCACATGATCCCGCGATTCCTGAGCGGTGTCCGGTTTCCGGCCAGTGGCGGGAATTCCAGCATCGGGCGCGGCATCGGGGCAACGGGCTGCCAAATATAGGAAATCGGCATCGTGGCTGAATCCCACCGTGGTTGCTGGATTACCGCCCGCCAGCGGACGCAAGGCGCCATTCCAACAGATATCTTCCAAACGGCCATCTAGGTTGGGCCTACCAGTAGCGGCTCGGCACGCCAAAGCCGGGCGTGGCGAATCGCCCGATCGGTTGGTCAACCATAATTCTGTTTCCGCTGCTGATTGCCACAGGCTACCCTTGGGCCATGCTGAAGCCGCCTTGCGGTAATATTCGGTGGCCTGATCGAACCTTCCCAACTGCCGACGCGCCGACTGAAGCATGAACTGCACGGCAGGATCCTGCACAGCCAGTGAGCCGGAAGCGCGCAGCATCGATTCCCGCAAGAGGCAATTTTCCAGCTTGGTCCGTGTCAGCGACCTGCCATCGACCAGGGCTGTTTCCCTGGTCACCTGCGTGACCAGATTAGGTGCGTCGGGTCTTTTTCCCGGGCCAGGCGGGCCAGCGCGTTGAACATCGCTGCCGTTGCCCGGCATGCCTGCCTGAACTATCGCACGCTCCACTGTTCGTCCCAGATCTTCCCTACGGCGGACTTCGCCGCTCGATTCGTGGGCAATCAGCCAACGGGTGGAACTGAGTGCCAAGGGGTGAGCTGGATAACGCTCCACCAGCATCGCATGCAATTCACGGCCTAGTTGCCACTGGCCCGAACGTTCGGAACCCCGTGCCAAGCGATCGAGAAATGGCGCTCCGCGCGCGTCGTCAAGTTGATCGACGGTGGCTGCAAGTGTTGCCGCAGCGCGTTCGCCATCGGCAAGGGGCAGCACGCCAGGTGTGGCCATGGCTTCATGGAGTCTGCGCTGTTCCAGAGCTTTGACAGTGGCAATCTCGAGTGGTTCGATATTGGCAAGGGGGCGCCTGGCGCCTTCCATACGGTTGGCCGATGCCGCCAGAAACGATCGAAAAAACTCACCCGATTTTTGCCTGAACGGTGCCCAGCCATCCACCGATGATAGCTGCATTGCCTTCAGGCCATAAAGCGACAATGTGGCGCTTACATGGCCGTCGAGGGTGTCTTCCAACCGATCTGATGGCTTGGAACCAGCCAGACGGAAGCTTGCGTCATCGCCCGTGGTCATTCTCCATGAGATACCTCCCAACCACGGCTTCAGTCCTAGTTCTTTGATTTGTTCCGGGTACTGCTCGGCCTGTGCCGCCCACTGAATAGCCATGGCGGTTTCCGCCAGCCATACCCGATCCGTATCGGCGGCAGGGCAGGCGAGCAGTAGGTGTTCAGGTTGCCATTGCCTCAGGGCCAACACCAGCCGCTCACGCCAGCCAGCGGCATCGCGTGCTGTTTCCGAAACCACAAGTCCTGCACGCCGATGTGCTGCGGGAAGCGGATCGGGTTCCGGGTCTTGTGATAATGTGATGCCAACACCGGAAAGGCCTTCTTCCCATCCGACATGTGTGATGGTGCGCCACGGAGTCTGGTTGGCACTGCGGCTTACCACCAAAAAAGCAGCATGGTTGAGAGGCTGTCTGGCCACTTCCCATGTGCGGCCATGATCCTTGGTGCGTATAACCACCCCCATGGCACCGCAGGCGTAGCCGGTTCCATCCGTCAGCAGGCAGGCATCGTGCAAGGTTTGGTTGATTCCTGTCATGCGTGGAGCGAAATGTTTGCCTCCATCGTCACTCTGTAAAATCATGGTTCCAGGCGATCCAACCACCAATGCGCGATCTGCCGTTCGCGCCATGCCACGCCAGATCGTCTGGGCCAATGCCCGGGCATCGATATGGGCGCGTCCCATGGTCCAGCGCCCAGCCTGATTATCAAGCAACAGGCCTTCTTCTCCGCAGGCCATGTCGGCGCGGCATGCCAGCACATGGCGATTCCCCAAAGCATCTGTCGCAGCCGGAGTCCAGTCTTTACCGCTGAAAACAAAAAGCCTGCCATCGCGGCCAGCCAAAACGCCCGCGCCCTGTCCTGTAAAATGAGCCGAGACCCATCCACCCGGGGCTACGCCGATCAATGGCGCCCACGATCTGCCGCCATCTGCGGTGTGAAAAAGGCCAGAACTATAAGGCCCTGCGGCATCTCCCCACAGGTAGCCTTCAGTATCTGATACAAAAGAGATTCCAGCCAAAGCAGGCATGGCTCCGGCCAGAACACGCTGCCACGTGTTGCCGCCATCGCGGGTGACCAAAAGAACGCCCGTGGCGCCGGCAGGCCCGTCTTCACGTCCGCAGATCCATCCGCGCTGGGCGTCCTGAAAAACAACCCGGCGCAGTGTGCCGCGCGTGCCTGCAATTTGTCGTTCCCACTGTTCGCCGCCGTCGATGGTTCGCCAAATGGCCCCTTCGTCGCCAACAGCCCAGCCTTTTTTTGAGTCGGTAAAGCAAATGCCTCGCAGACATGCATCTTCCGGGCAGCGCGCTTCTCCCGCTACCAGCATCACCAAGCAACCAATCAATGTCATGTCTGGGTCTCCCAAGCCTGTAACCGGTTGGGATAGCCATTTTTCAGGCTTGGAATCAAGGGGCGGGGGTGCGCGGCAGCAACCAATAGCTGATGGCCCAACCCAGAACGACTCCCACCCCGTCGAATCCAACATCCGAAATGCTGCCATTGCGGCCGACATGCGGTTGGATCAGTTCAATCAACCCGCCGTGCGCCAGCATTCCAGTGGCAATCAGCAAGGTGTTGGTCTTTCCATAGCCTGCCAGTGCCAAAACGGTCAGCAAAGTGTAACCAACGATGTGAAAAGCTTTGGCTGCATGAAACCAAGCTTCTTCGGGCACAAATTCGTTGCGAATCTGGATCGGCTCTGGCCGAAGCATGGCGAGTGAAGCAGCAACGAGCAGCAGCCAAAAAGCTGCGCGCAAAGTTCTGCTGATAATCAACGAACTTGTTATAGACATGGCCGTATACTATAATATAGGTCGAAGTCGGATATCAGGGGAAAGTGATGAACCGGTTAGGCAAACAGTTGGCAGCGTTGGCAGTAATCATCTGCCTGCTCGTGCCTCCTCATGCCTGCTGTTTCAAGCTGGTGCATGTTCCCGTCAACGGCTGCTGTGCCTGTTGCAACCAAGGGGAAAAGCCAACTGAAATCCCCCAGCCTTCCCGCCCTGCGCCCTGCTGCCAAGAGCACGACCTAGCTCTGGCCGCAGCGCGGGAAACCCAGATCCACGACAGCTTTCAACCTGATCCTGCCCCACCGCAGTTTGCCGATTACTGGAATAACTGCTTATCAGTTTCAGGTTGTCTGGTTGTTGCCAATCCACCGCCCCCCTCTCCCGGGCGGCGCGTCCATCTCCTCTTGTGCCGTTTCAATTGCTAAGGCCATGACAGGTTTGGTTCGAAGGCTCCAGAAGTTTGGGCCCTTTATTCAAACGCGTCTCGTCCTAGTGTTGTTAACGATTTGAGCTTAAAGAGGAGTTTTACCATGTTCCTGAAAAGTGTGTTGTTGGCCGGTGCGGTTCTGTTGGGTCTTGGCGCCACGGGTGTAGCAACCCTGCGTTACAACGGCGTTTGCTGTGGCTTGGGCGCTTGCTGCGCACCCGATGCGGCATGCTGCGCTACCGGCGAATGCTGCGGCACCGAGGCTTGCTGCGACGCTACCGACTGCTGCGCCGAAGGTGCCGATTGCTGCGTTGAGGGTTCAGCGTGCTGTGTGACAGCCGATTGCTGCGCCACCGAAAAGGCATGCTGTCCAGCCAGCGACTGCTGCAAGTAAATAGGAAGTCGATTGAAATCAACAAAAAAGCGCCCCGCGAAGTTTCTTCGCGGGGCGCTTGTCGTTTGGTCGCAACTTCAAAATATCAGGACAGTTCGCCGCGCTTGGTGCCGATCAGGGCCAGAAGCTTCTTGAACGGATCAGCGAACTTGTCGAGTCCTTCAGACATAAGGGTTGCTTCGAGCTTTTTCATGTCCACCTTGGCGTCGATATCGGCCTGGACTTCCGCCGATGGCATGTGTTCGATCTGGCGTGTGAAGGTCTTGCCGCTGGCTTCAACCGCATCGTTGGTTCCGGGTGGGTTCGTTTCGATATCCGAACCAGCGAATGCCGCGACGTAGATGGTTGGGTCTGCCTTGGGGTCTTTCACACCTGTGCTGGCAAAAATCATCTCTTGCTTCAGGGGCAAATTCTTGGCGGCCCAGAACTCTTCGTTCATCTTCCAGATGCGCTTGGCATTCACAATGCCCACCTGACCCTGAGCGCCAGGAATCAAGTTCGCAACATGGGCCAACGTGTAAACATCCACCCGGCTGACAAAGATCGAGTACACGGACTTGAAGGTGGCAAGACCACCCGGACGGCGCTGAGCACCCTTCCACACGGCTTCACGGGCTGCAAGGTACTGATCTTGCGAGAAGATCAGCGTTACGTTGAGGGTAATTCCTGCTGCCGCAAGCTCTTCAAGAGCGCCAAGGCCAGCTGGCGTGGCTGGAACCTTGATCATGCGGTTCTTCTGGCCGGCGGCATATTTCTTGCCGAGTTCAACGTACTTGGCCGAACGTTCGGCAATGCTCAGTGGGCATGCCTTGTCTTCCAAAAGTGGATCGAGCTCGAAGCTCACCCAGCCATCGTTGCAGTGTGTCTGTTCCCACACGGGCAGAAATACGGATTGGGCTTCGCTGACAAGCTTGTCGGTCATGGCCCATGCAACGGCTTCATCGTTGTGGCCTTCGGCAATGAACTTCTTAATATCGCTGTCGAAATGGCCACTTTTCAGGATGTCGGAAATAATGATCGGGTTGGAGGTGGCTCCCGAGGCGCCCAATGCGCGGTTTTTCTGCACCAGTGTCGGTTCAATCGAGTCGAGCCACAGCTTGGTTCCCGTGGCAATCAAAGATTTCAGCGAAGACATGTAATTACTCCGGTTACAACAATCGACAAGCCATCTTCCTTCTGGATGTTGTGGGGATTGCGGCAGCAAAATCAAGGCCTCAGCCACCCGGTACATCGGCTGATGCGCCGTTATCGCGTGCACCCAGCCCAAGAATGTAGGGAACCGAACGCTTAGCCCAAGCCGCTGGAGTGGGATAAGCCGATGCGCCAGCTCCGAACACCTGTGCCAGCATGTCGGTGGCAATGATTCCAGGATTTAGAGCCACAGCCGCCATGCCTTTAGGCAGTTCTTGAGCCAGCGAACGTGTCAGCCCTTCCACGGCAAACTTGGTGGCGCAGTAGGCGCTGACATCTGCCGATGTTGTTCGTCCCCAAGCCGAACTGAAGTTCACAACCACGCCTTTCTGTTGTGCCACCATGGCTGGAAGAAAGACACACAGTACTTCCACCATTCCCAAAACATTCACATCAAACATGCGACGCCATTCGCTCGCTGGCAGATCCCATAGCTTGGCAGGGGTGTTGATGAGGGCTGCATTGTTGATCAGCAGGTCGGGGGCGCCTTCTGGAAGAACGCTGTCGGCCCACTGCTTGATCTGCGCCGAGTCGGTGACATCCACCACATGGAAAGTATGAGGGCCGGGATAGGCCTGTTTGAGTTGTTCAACTGCGGCACTGCTGGTACCGCAACCATGCACAATGGCTCCGCTAGCGATAAATCCTTCCAGCATGGCCGCGCCCAGACCGCGCGTGGCCCCGGTTAGAACGATCCGACGTTTCAGGTTCAACATGATTGGTTATTCCCCGGGAGGTGGATGCACGTTCCGATTCCACTCAGAAGTTTAATGGGATGGAAACGGACAGGTAGGCTATGGGTGCTCACTTTGAATAGCCATAATTCTATTGAAAGATCCCTACATGACTGAGTGTGGGCCATATGTAGACCGCCATATTCTTTCCTACAGCTCCTACCATGGATATGGGTCCTTGGAGGTAGGCGTGTGGGCTATCGCAACCTGACTGACTGCGTCAACGACTTGGAGCGCCATAAGCGCCTCCGGCGTATTGATGCCGAAATTGATCCCCATCTTGAAATGGCTGAGATTCAAAGGCGTGTTTATCGCGCTGGTGGCCCTGCTTTATTGTTCACCCGGCCTAAAGGGTGCCGGTTTCCCATGGTTTCGAACGTCTTTGGTACTCTCGAACGCACGCGATGGATCTTCCGTGACTCGTTAAAGCGCATGGAACAGATCATGCGCCTCAAAGGTGATCCATCGTGGGCCTGGCGCAGGCCCATCAGTAGTCTGGGCGTTCCGTGGGCTGGTTATCATGCTTTGCCGCGTGTTGGCTGGGCTGGGCCTTCTACCCGCCATGAAGTGAGTCTTACCGACCTGCCGGGCCTTGTTTCTTGGCCGGATGACGGCGGCCCCTATGTGACGCTGCCGCTTGTGTACAGCGAATCGCCAAACAGACCGGGGTGGATGAAATCGAATCTGGGTATGTACCGCGTTCAACTGGGTGGTCCCCATCATGTCCCCGACCGTGAAGTAGGCCTGCACTACCAGATTCACCGAGGGATCGGCGTGCATCACTCCGAAGCAATGGCGCGTGGAGAACCACTTCCCGTTGCCATTTGGGTGGGTGGGCCGCCCGCGTTGACGGTCTCAGCGGTGATGCCCTTGCCCGAAGGGGTGCCCGAAGTGGCGTTTGCTGGGGCTTTAGGTGGGCGGGGAATCTGGTACCATCGGCCGCGTGATGGTCGGGGCAATCTGATGCGGTTGCTGGTGCCTTCCCAAGCTGATTTTTGTATTGTTGGGAAAATCTACGGGAATGAAACCCGGCCCGAAGGCCCATTTGGCGATCATCTTGGATATTACAGCCTGAAACACGATTTTCCGGTCATGCGGGTGGAACGCGTCACCCACAGACCCGGTGCCATTTGGCCATTCACAGTGGTCGGCCGCCCGCCTCAGGAAGACACGAGTTTTGGTGAATTCATTCATGAACTCACAGCACCCGTGCTGCCATCGGTGCTGCCGGGAGTGCGCTCGGTGCATGCTGTTGATGCAGCCGGTGTGCACCCTCTGCTGCTGGCGGTGGGGAGTGAGCGCTATGTGCCCTACGCCAACGAGCGAATACCCCAGGAGTTACTGACTCAGGCATTTGCGTTATTGGGGCAGGGTCAGTTGTCGCTGGCGAAATATCTTGTGATCGTGGCGGGAGACGACAATCCCGCGCTGC
The DNA here is from genome assembly GCA_945875585.1 of Candidatus Kuenenia stuttgartensis. Taxonomy (GTDB): domain Bacteria; phylum Planctomycetota; class Planctomycetia; order Gemmatales; family Gemmataceae; genus REEB421. Next base: position 24,090 of record CAMCLK010000017.1, read on the forward strand.
CCGCCCACGACATCGATGGCATATTCCGGCATCTTCTGGAACGTGCCGACTGGCGGCGCGATGCGCACGTGATCACCCGTACCACCATCGATACGCTCGACTATTCCGGTGACGGGCTCAACAGTGGTTCGAAAGTCATATTGGCAGCGGCAGGGCCCGTGCGACGTCGGTTGCCCACAGCCGTTGGTGAAGGGCTCGTTTTGCCCGGTCCGTGGGGATCTCCCAAGGTGTGCGCGCCCGGAGTATTGGCAGTAAGAGGCCCGGCATGGGAACCAGCAGGCAAGGGCGGTGCGGGGGATGCCACTGGTTTTGCCGGGGCACTGTCACCCGATCACCCTGTCAATGAGTTTCCGTTGATCCTGCTGGTGGATGACAGCGAATTCACATCGGCAAGCCGTGAGAACTGGATTTGGACGGCCTTTACGCGGTCAAACCCGGCGGCAGACATTCATGGCATTGGCGCCACTATTGTGGACAAACACTGGGGGTGTGCCGGTTCCTTGGTGATCGATGCGCGCCGCAAGCCGCACCATGCGCCGCCGCTGGTGGAGAATTTGGAAATATCGCGGCGGGTGGACAGTCTGGCAGCCAGAGGTGGCCCTTTGGCTGGTCTATTCTGAGATGTTACAGATCTTTGCGGGCAAACAGTGCCATGCCGAAAATGGCGCTGCCTATGCTGGCGCCACCCGCGTAAAGCACCACCTGCACGACCATTTCACGGGTGTATTCGCCCTTCAGAATGAAAGGCAACTTTTGCAAAATCCATTCCGGAGTGGGAATGGAGTGAGGCATGGCACCGAAGATGAGGCCGGCGGCGTAGAGCAAAACCCACAGGCCTGCTGCCGCCGCGAGAGGGCGGGCGAACATAGCGCTCATCATCACGCCGAGACTGACGACAACAGCAAGTGCAGCACCAGAAATGAAGATGGCCACCATGCCACCTTCCAACGTCACATCTTCGTGCAGGATGATGCGCGTGCCGCCCACTGTCAGGGCGCCTAACAGCACATGCCCCAGTAGGATAGCCAGCAATCTGCCGTGCCATTTACCCAGATAATACTGATAGCGACTGATCCCCCGGGAAAGAATACTGTCCGCAAGCGATCCACGTTCACCGGCAATGGCTCCCGCCGCGATCACGCCAACAAGCGCCACACTACCCATCAATATGCCGCGAAGAAGATGGGTAATGACGTGCGATGCTGGTTGGATGATTTTCGCTTCGTTATAGAGGCCCCACCTGTAAATAAACAGGCCGATCGCCATGGTGGCGGCAACAAGAATCCATGAACGGTATACCCAAGAGCTGAAGACCTGAAGGAAGTCGGCTTCCAGTACGGCCCAATAGGGAAGCCACGCCTGGTAGGCCACAGGCGTGGGTTCGGGTTCAGGCGCCACGCTGCGGTTATGCAGCTTGACGGTAGATGCGGGTGAAGCCACGCTGCTCCTCTTTTTCAACAAGGTCTAGGAACGCCTCTTCCGTTTGTTGACCCACGCTGCGAATGCCAATGAGCGTCAGTTTCGCTTCGCTCAGCACCTGAAACACTTGTCCTAATGTGGCGGTTGCGACTGCATCTTCTTGAAGCCGCAGGTTCAAGCGCCTGTGTTCCAGTGAAACATGCTGGACGTCGCCCAGTGCCTTAATGGTGGCCAAGGCACGGGTGACGGCTTTCTGATCGCCGTCGACGTCTACTTCGAAATGGTTGCGGCGCATGCGACTCTTGAGGTCGTGCAGCGGACCACTGTAAATCAGCTGGCCATGGCTCAACACGGCAGCGTGGTTGCAAACCTCGTCGATATCGTTGAGGTTGTGGCTGGAAACGATCAGTGTTTTTTCCCGACTGAGTCCTTTGATCAGGTCGAGCATGCTGCGTCTGGCTTCGGGATCCAGTCCGTGCGTTGGTTCATCCCAGATCAGCAGGTCAGGATCGTTGATGAGGCTTGTTGCCACTGCCAAGCGAGCCGTCATGCCGTTTGAAAACGTGTCGATCTGCGTGCCACCCGCTCCTAGCAGATCCACAGCGCGCAGCAGCATTCCCATGCGGGGTTTGCGCACATCGCGGGGCAGGCCAAACAGCTTGGCCATGTAGTCGAGGTAGCTGATGGGCGTCATGCCCTTGGGAAAACGCGGATTGGTGGGGATATAGCCAATGCGACGGCGCAATTCAGCACTGTTGGGGCTCATCTCCTCGCCGAATACCTTGGCAACACCTGCCGTGGGTCGGTGAAGCCCAATGATGAGCCTCAAGAGAGTGGTTTTGCCGGCGCCATTGGCTCCCAGCAAACCAAGCACGCACCCGCGCTCGAGTTTAAGCGTGACGTCGTTCAGAGCTATGTGGCGGTTTTGGTAGATCTTGGTGAGTTGAACGGTCTCAACCACCGGATCATCCGCAGCGTTTTCCGCCACGGGATACCCTCCTCGCCAAGTACAACACCACCATGGCAGTTTCCTGCCTCTTCTGTTCATTCATCGGACTGGAACGCTCGCAACATCAGCAGGAACGGAAAATAGTCAATACAACGTTTTGGCCGTGGAGGTTGACCGCATCGTTTCGGATCTCGTATCTTGCCTAGTCATGTCAACCAGATCACTGCTTTTTCGTCTGCTTCCCCTCGTGCTGGCTGCTTTGCTGGCTACTGTCACTGGTGTCATTGGTTTGGGGATTCACCGCACCGGTCTGGCAGTGCCTGCCGTGCACGATGGCGATGCCCTGATGATGCTGCCTTGGATCGATGCCATGGCGCGCGGGGAAGGCTGGTGGGGCGACCGCCGATTGGGCGCACCGGGTGTTCAAGACTTATCCGATTTCCCGCGGGCCGATCTGCTGCACATGGCAGGGTTGCAATCGCTGGCGTGGGTTTTCGGTGACCCCGCTGTTGTTATGAACCTGGCATTGATTCTGGATTTCCCGCTGATTGTGCTGCTAGCCCATTTGGCCCTGAGGCGCTTGGGCGCCGAACCGTGGCCTGCTGCTGCGGGCGCCTTACTGTTTGCCTGTCTGCCATTTCATTGGGGCGAAGTACACCATTTATTTCTAGCCGGATACTTTCTGGTGCCATGGCAACTGTTGCCCGCCATTGCCTTGGCACGATCGATCGACGCGGCAAGTGCCAGTGAGCATCGCATTCGATGGTGGGACATTCTGCTGGCAGGTGCGGGCGGCCTTGCTGGGCTCTATTTCGCTTATTTTGCCAGTTATCTCGTTGTTTTAGCGGGATTGCGATCGGCGCGGTGCCGTGGCACGTGGCGGCCTTTGGGAGCAGCATGCGCGGTGGCGGGTATGGCGGCGTTTGGTTGCTGTTTGGGATATCTGCCAACGGCCCTGCGGTCGGATGGCCCGAACCCGGCAGTGGGGTCTCGATTGGCGCTTGAATCTGAAATTTACGCGCTCAAACCGTTGAACCTTGTTCTGCCCTCCGAGGGGCATATTTCCGGTTTGGGACTAATCCGTCACGAGTTCAATGGCCCGCATCGGCCGTTGCACGAAGCTGAAACATTTTACATGGGTGCCTTGGCCATTATTGGGGCATGCGGCGCGCTGTGCGCAGTGGTTGCAGGGCGCCGTGGTTCCTTGGCGGAGGCTTGCGGTTTCCTGATTCTCATGCTGCTGGTGCTGGTTGTTCCCGGAGGCCTTGGAGCAGCGGTGGCATATGTTTTGCCCGGGATTCGCTGTCTGGGTCGGGCCGGACTGTTGGCGGCATTCTTGGGATTAGCAACCACATTGACACTGGTTTCGGCCAGATTGGCTTCAAAACCACGACTTACAGTACTGCTGATGACAGCAATCGTGGCACTTGGGTTGCTGGACCAGTTCCGCAAGCCAGATGCGGCATCAGCCCGTGCGCGGGTTGCCGATTGGCAGGCACTTCATGCGTTTGGCGAGGCGATTGAGAAGAAAGCTGGGGCGGGAGCATTGCACTTTCAGCTACCGCATGTGGGGTACCCAGAGTTGCAGGCCCCAGGAACTATGGGGTCGTACGACCATTTGGCAGCGGTGCTTCACGCGCCACATAGTCGTTTCAGCGGCGGAGGCATGAGCAATCGCCCCGCTGAAATCTGGTGCCGTTGGGTAGGTGGCTTGCCACCACGCGATCTGATTTCGGTGCTGGCAGCGGATGGTTGGGCCGGGATTTGGTTGGATTGTCGAGGCGTCGCCAAACCGCATGCCGTGCGCGCTGAATACGAGGCATTGCTGGGGCCACCCCTGTTGATGGATGGCGGCGAACGGGTTTGGTTTTCCTTGCAAGGCGTGAAGGCGGAATCGGTACCAGCGTGTCCACCCATGTTGAGGCTTGTGGAGGGGCACCTGCTGGAAGCAATGGGGCCGCCAACCCGAATGGTTGTTCGCTCCCGTGGCCGGGCGCGCCTGATTGTGGAGAACCCGGGCCAGCCCAAGCGTATTATGATGCGGTTATGGGCCGAGGAAGGGCCCGGACGGCCGATTGGCGTGCGTATTTCCGGTCCAATCGAAAGAACGGTTGAGTTTGTGGACCACCGGATGCAACTCGAGGTTGCTATTGATGTTCCGACAGGTAACGTCGAGTTGCAGGTGGAAGCGTTGCATCGGCCATATATTCCCGCACCGTTGCCATTGCACCTTTTTACCTTGGGTGTCGAACTGATCCCGTAAGCGCCGGGTTGCCCGATTCCGGGCCGTGCGCTACACTTAAATTTCCTGGCGGTGTAGCTCAGTGGTTAGAGCAGGGTCTTCATAAGGCCAAGGTCACAGGTTCAAGTCCTGTCACCGCTAATTTCCTTTCAATACCAATCCAGTATACTTCGCCCGGTTCTCCGGGCTTTGTGCTTGATTGATTGTGGAATCGTGCCATCAGCTTCCAATAAAAGCCATCAAACCGGTTCACTTCAGCCGAGACAATTCCTGATCTGGTCGCGGATCGACTGGCCTGAGTTGCTTCGCTGTTGCAAGGCTTGCCTTGGCCCCATTGGTATCACCCGTTGCCGCAAGAACTTGCCCAAGGGCGAGATGAAGATCGAACATCTGGGGTTCAACAGACAGGCCACGGCGCAAGGGGGCGATAGCTTCAGCGTTTTCACCGAGGTGTTTATGAGCCAATCCCCAAAAAAGGCAGGCGCGGGCATGGTCGGGCTTCAGTGCTAAGGTTTTTTTGGAGTGTTCGATAACTTGCCTGAACCCAGACGCGGCGTCGGCGCCCACGGGACCACCCGCAACCGAGATCTCCCATTGAGTGAATAAAACCAAAGCCAATGTGTAGTGGGCATTCGAATCATTGGGATCGACTTGAACCGCTTCAGCTAGGAACGGGATTGCCTCTTGGTACCGACGCAAACGCGCGAGGTTGATACCCACACCGGTCAATGCCTGACTGGTTCGTTTAAGAGCCAAAACTTCAAATGAAGCTTCCAGAGCTTCGGCATATTTGCCATCTCGTTCCAGCAAAGCGATGCGACGTTGTGCCCCCCTGTTGCCAGCCTGAAGTGTGACAACCATGTCCAGATAGGGGTCTGGCCATGGGGGATCCTGTTCCAGCAAAGCGGATTCAGATTCCAGTTGTCTGGCCGAAATAAGGTCGCCCCGAGATCTGGCCAGAAAAGCGAGTTGTGCCTTAGCCTGCTTCCGACACGAGGGATGCTTGGCTGCTTCTTCGAAAAAGCGTGTTGCTGTCGCGTGATCGCCTTTGGCCATGGCGACGAGTCCCAGACCAAAGCGAGCGCGTTCCGGATCTGGCGGACAAAGTTGCTCGTTGAACCAGACTTTCGCTTGTTCGGTGTCACCTTTTTCCAGCAACGCTTCAGCCAGCGTAAGCACAAATGCTTGTCGATAAAGCGGACGTGACCGCGCAACCTGTGCGGCTTTTTCCAGAAATGCAATGGCGAGTTCGGGTTGCCGCTTCAAGGCGATTTGTCCTCTGGCATAAGGCCAACGCGGATCACCGGGGTCGCGTTTTATGGCCTCGATGAAGCAGAAGTCCGCGGGCTGATCAAACAGGTTCGCCAAGAGAACGGTGCCATAGTCTCCCCAGGCTTTCCCATCGGAAATAGATTGTTCGAGTCTGGCGCGCGCGCGATCCAGAGTCGCGCGAACTTCCGGATCGGAAATATCTTCTGGGAGCGGAGGTTTGGTTGTGGCTAGGAGTGTCCATAACAACCAACTACCAATGCCAATAAAAGCAAAGGCCGCGGCGGCAACAGCCATCAGGCTAAAGAATGGCCCCGGTTGTTTCATTTCTGATCCCAACAGTGGGGCAGGGGGATCGTCATTGTGATTTTCCTTCGCCGCGGCGTAGAACAATGTTCTGATTGACGGGGCCTCCGGGGAAAATTTCCGTGCTGCCGGGCTGACCGTTAGGCCACTTTACGCGAATCTCCTGAATATGGCTGGCTTTCCCCAATCCAAAATGAGCCACGGCTGAATTACTCGAGAGATAGCTTTCCGCCGGGCTGAGAACCCGCAGCAATTCGCGGCTTTCGGTTTTGACAACGATTTCCGCGCCGTAGGCATCGCGATCAAGCTTTGGATCGAAGGCGCGCACCTTGAGCCAGTTTCCACGATAGGGCGCAACATTTTTAAGGAGTCGCGCCCGGTCTCCAATTGGGGCGATCAGTAAATCTGGAGCTCCATCGTTATCGAAGTCGGCACAGACAAGTCCACGAGCGACATTCCAGTATCCGCAAAGAGCTTCATTTGCCGGTGAGATGTCCGTGAATTTTCCTGTGCCATCGTTGGCAAACAACTGGTTCTTTTCAGCGTAAGTTTCCCAAAACCCAAGGTTGGTGCCACGGGCGGAGCCGCCGCGAAAAACCTTCCCATTAACGACAGCAATATCCAAATGGCCATCATTATTGAAGTCGGCCATGAGTGTTCCAAAACCGGTGGCGCGCCAACGAGACATGGCAAGTCCGGATTCAGCTGTTCGGTCTCGAAACTGACCACGCGGGCCTTGGCGCCACAGGTTGTTTTGTTCGCTTCCCAGATGTGTCACATAAAGGTCGATCAAACCGTCGCCGTCCACGTCGCCTTGTGCGATTCCCATGCCGGCATAAGCCTTACCAATGGAAGTGAATGCGACTCCCCGGCTGACGGCTTCGTCTTTGAAGGTGGCGTTGCGCTGGTTGATCCAAAGCCGGTTGGGTTGTCCGTCGTTGGAAACAAACAAGTCTGGCCAGCCATCGCCATCGTAATCGGCCACCGTTATGCCCAAGCCGGGGCCACGCAAGGTGCCGATACCGGAATCGAGGCTGATGTCGGTGAATTGCGGTACGGCCTTGCCGGCGTTTCGGAACAGCTTGCTGGTGGTGCCGGTGAATGAGTTAGGGCCGCAGAAGTCGGAGATGCCTTCGGGAGATTTGCATTCTACTTTGGGGTCATAGTCGAGGTAATTGACAACAAAAATATCCAGCCAGCCATCGCGATCCAAGTCGATCAGTGCGGCGGAGGTTCCCCAGCTCAGATTGCTGAGACCCGCAGCCGCGGTCGCATCGGTAAACGTCCCGTTACCGGTGTTCAGCATCAGCTTGAATGTGCCAAATCCTGTCAGCAGCAAATCGGGTTTGCCATCATTGTTCAGATCACCTGCAGCAACACCGTGGTAGTGACCCGAAAGGGCCAGACCACTGCCAACTGTGGCATCAACAAAATGGCCGGGAGTATTCTGGCGAAATAATCTGTTGGTTGTCTTGGCGTCAGGCCCACCAAAACTCAGCAGATAGATGTCGAGCCAGCCATCGCCATCGAAATCGAGGCATGCGGCGCCGGACCCCATGGACTGCGGCATGAAGTAGCGCCCCGTCGGGCCAGGATCGTGCATAAAATCTAGACCTGACGAGGCCGTGATGTCCTCAAACCAACCACCTGTGGCCGGTTGATTCTTTTCAATCCGGTTACCTGCACATCCCGCGGTGAACAACAGAAACAAAACGAGCCGGACTTTTGATCCGGCTCGCGAAGGTTTTGGTTGTGCTGTACGAATGGCAGCCATGGTTTTGATCCGTAGTGCCATCGTTCCAGACTTATTTTACGCCAGTGGTGTCAGTTGGCTTTCACCGATTTCTTGTCGAGATCAATGACCATGTCTTTGAGATCCTGCGATCCGACTTCAACTGTCAACTTTGTCTGATACAGGTCGTTTGCCTTGTTGAATGGTTCCAGTTGCAGCATGCGTTTGTTGCTGCCGGGGGTTCCGGCGTAAGGCTGCACGCTAATAACGAGCTTGTACTTGCCCGATGGCACATTTGTGGCACTGAACGATAGATCTTTGGCCGATACAGATGTGGCAGCGCCTTTGCCCGGTCCATCGAATGACTCGGGTGCAAAACGCAGTTCGATGCTATCAGTGTCTTCAAGTTTGATCTGTCCAGGAAAGATTACTTTTCCTGAAACAGTAACCACTTTGCCACCGGTTTCGCCGCATCCAGCCAACATATTGAGGCTGAGAGCGAATGTGAATGCTACCAAAAAACGTCTGACAGATTTCATGATCAAAGCCTTGGCAGGGGAAATGGGGAGGTAATTGAAACAAACGAAAATCAGGAGCAGGTTCATGCACCCCTCCTGATTTTTATTTTAATAAGGTGGCTCAGTGAAGAGCAGCATGGAATCAGTTTAGAGTAAACGGAACATTGTTGTTGAATCGAAGCGCATAACTGAAAGCGTTGCTACCCGATGCCGAATAATTGATAAACCGTACGCTGCCATCGCAGAACACAAACGGTGCACCAGATGAGTACGGTGAGCCCCAACGGTCTCCCTGACCTACAGCAATGTCATCCTTGCGTAATTCGGTCGAGCCACGGCCGGTACCGCCATAGCCACCAGAGTAGATCACTTCTTCCCAGTTGCTGCCGTGGTTGCGGCGGTATTCGTTGGGGTTCACATAACCTTCGCCAACATAAATGGTGTTGGTAGTTCCGTTTTGTGTGGTAACCGCCGAAACGCTCAATCGGCCCTGATCAAGATTCGAGCGGTTGTCGAAACTAACCCAGTTGATTTTATAATCCGAGAACGGGCCATTTAAGCCAGGGGCATTACCAATGTTATTGGCTCCGGCAGTAGAAAACGATTGGCGACCTCGGCCCGGATCCATGTAAGTTTTGATTCCAGATGCTGGCGCCGTAATGCTGCTAGCAAGAAGGGCGCCTGCAATCGTTGGGTGTGTGGTTCCGGTTGTTAATTGCTTGTAAACGGCGTCGGATTCAACATAAGGAAGAATCTGGAACGCCCAGCACCAGTCGCCGGGCCGGTAAGCATCCGCAGCGACCGTGATATTACCACCATTATGCGGCAACTTGCCGATGGAGTCGTTGTAGCTTTGGGCTGCAATGCCAATCTGCTTCAGATTGTTGGTTGAGCTCATTCTATTGGCTGCTTCGCGAACCTTTTGGACCGCGGGAACGAGAAGGCCGATAAGGACGGCAATGATGGCAATGACAACAAGTAACTCAATCAGCGTGAAGCCACGCTTGATGCGGGAGAGCATAATGCGCATGGAAAACACCTCGAAAGTTCAAGAGAATGAAGAATGAAACAAACTGGCCAGTCCCTGAAAGATCAGAGCCTAACCAATCCTTAACATTTGCTTTATTTGGAGGCAAGTCAACTGTTTTTTTAAGTTGGCATGAAGATTTACATCGTTGGAACGTGCGTGCCAAGGAATTACCATACCATTGGCAACTTCAGTCAGTTGCAGTCATAATGACCTAACCTCGCCTGAATCGAAGAGCCAACCACGCCCTGCTTCAAGGGGATTTCGCTGTGGCCAACCGCATGATTGTTGCAGTTATCCTTTTTGCCTTTGGGATTTCCAATGCTCGCGCCGAATTGGATCCGCTGTTATTTGAGCGCGAAATCCGCCCTTTATTCGTAAGCTCATGCAACAAGTGCCATGGAGCCAAAAAACAAGAGGGCGACCTCCGCCTCGACACCCGCGGCGGGTTTCTCAAAGGTGGTGCCTCAGGCCCGCTTCTGGCCGCCGGAAACCCTCTGCAGGGAACATTGTGGTCGCTTCTAAGCCATTCCGGCGAAGTAAAGATGCCGCCTTCGGGCAAGCTGCCAGCCAAACAGCTTGAATCGATCAAACAGTGGCTGCTTGCCGGGGCACCATGGCCGGAGGAATCGAGTGCCGGTGCCCAATCGCGTACCTCAGCTATTATGCCTGGCGATAAGGATCATTGGTCCTTCCGACCGCTAAGCCGGCCCGCCGTTCCCAAAACACGCAATAGTTCATGGTCGCGTGCAGGTATCGACCACTTCTTGTTGTCACGCATGGAAACCGCCGGGATTACCCCCGCGCCCATCGCCGACAAGCGAACACTGATCAGGCGCGCCTCGTACGACCTCACTGGGTTGCCACCGACACCTGAAGAAATCGAAGCATTTGTCGCGGATCAATCGCCCGCTGCTTTCGACCAGTTGGTGAATCGCTTGCTTGCCTCGCCCCGGTATGGCGAACGTTGGGGCAGGCATTGGCTCGATGTTGCCCGCTATGCCGATACGGCCGGAGATGGAGCGGATTACCCTGCTCCAGAGGCGTGGCGTTACAGGAACTGGGTGGTGCGCGCATTCAATGCCGACATGCCATTTGATCGGTTCGTGCGTGAGCAGATTGCCGGGGACATTCTCGCCGCTCAGGGACAAGCGAAAGACTACGCCGATTGTGTTACAGCCACGGGTTATCTGGCGGTGGGCAAGCGTTATGGCTATAGCCCCGGTCCGGATTATCAGCATTTGGATTTCGCGGATGTCATCGAATCGGTCGGTCGGGGATTGATGGGGCTGTCACTTGGTTGCGCGAGGTGCCACGACCACAAATATGAACCCGTCAGTACAGCGGATTACTACAGCCTTTACGGCATTGTTCAAGGGACCTCTTGGGCTTTTCCCGGGGGGGAGGAATATAAGAAACCAGCCAACATGGTTCCGCTGGTTCCACCCGCCGAGGCTACTCGGCTTCGGCAGGAACTGGAACTCCGTTCCCATGGAGATGTAGCCCGGTTGCGCGACCTGGCAGTGCGCCGTGCCGCTGTTTCGGGCAAGGTCTGGCTGGGCGGGATGGATCTTGATTGGGAAGGGCAATCACTCAGTAAGGCGCCTGCTGCGCCATGGCTTTCAATGGGGCCCAATTCCATTATTGCTGAAGCCCAGAGTCCATTTGTGCATGCCTATCCGGCGGGATCGCGCGGCGTTCGCATGGGAGCCGGGAAATCGAATGACGGAATCCGATTTGTCATGCCTGAGCCGTTGAAAACGGTTGCTGGCCGGCATGTTGATTTTACATTTGACAGCCGAATCGTTGCTTCGGCAACAGGGTCTTACCGCCTTTACCTTGGACGGGGCGTGATTGCCTCCACTGCCACCGATGTGAGTGTGTCCGCTTCCGAGATTGCTGTGCGCGATGGCATGGGCTGGCGCGTGGTCTGCAAGACTCCGCCCACTGGTACATGGTTCACTGTTCGCCTCACATTAGATACCGACAAGCGAGTTTGCGCGGGGATTGTGGCAACGCAGCAGAGCGTGACGGAATTTGCGGGTCTCAAGCTGCATCCAGCATGGGATGGTGTGCTCGACACCATTATTTGCGATGGGTTGGGACATGTTGCTGGTGCTTGTCCCGTTCACGATCTGGATAATTTTGGAGTTGCGGAGGCGCGTCTGCCCAGACCGGGGCAGATAGTTGTTGCGGCACCTGTTCCTCATCCAGATCAAACCAAAGCATTGGCCGCAGTTGATGCCGAAATCAAAATCGTGCGAGACCGAATGGCCAAGTCCATGGCGTCTGTGCCCTATCCGGTGGCCTACGCGGTCAGTGAAGGCAAGGCCACGAATGCCCGGATTCAGAAACGTGGTGAACCCGATAAACTGGGGCCAGAGGTTCCTCGCCAGTTTCTCGCAATTTTGGGAGGAGATTCCTTGCCAGCGGGGCATTCCGGCAGTGGCAGACTGGAATTGGCCCAGTGGATTGCGCGCCGGGAGAATCCACTCACCGCGCGTGTTTTTGTCAACCGCGTTTGGCAGTGGCACTTTGGCAAAGGTCTTGTGCCTACTCCCGACGATTTTGGCCTGCGTGGTGAACGGCCCACTCACCCCGAACTGCTGGATTGGCTTACAGCCTCTTTTGTGGAGTCGGGATGGTCGGTTAAAACGTTGCACAGGCTCATTATGAATTCGGCGGCTTATCATGTTGCTGCTGTCGATTCACCAGACGGGGTAAGGCTTGATCCGGAAAACAAACTGTACTGGCGGCACGATCGGCGGGTTCTTGATGCCGAATCGCTGCGCGACGGGATGATGTTAGCCAGTGGCCTTCTCGATTTAAAGGTGCCGGAAGGGCATCCGTTTCCGCCGATGGAAACGTGGGGATTTACCATTCATAATCCGTTTCATGCCGTTTATGAATCGAACCATCGGTCGCTTTACCTGATGAGCCAACGCAACCGCCGCAATCCTTATTTGTCTCTGTTTGATGCCGCCGATCCCAACCTGACTACGGGTTCGCGCATGCCGACCATCACTCCAAGTCAGGCATTGTTTTTGATGAACAGCGGATTTGTTCACGAACAGGCGCGGTGTTTGGCTGAAAGAATCCAAAAAATATCCGGTGATGATCGAGCCCGGATCCGCTACGCCTTTGCCCTCACACAGGGCCGTGAGGTTACGGCCCGTGAGATCGATGCATCTCTTGAATTCATGACGCGGTATCAAAAAGCAGCATCCGGGACCGAGCCGGCATGGCAGGCCTTATCGCGCACGTTGCTGGTATCGAATGCCGCCCTGCATGTGGACTGAGGAGTCAATGTGATGGAAAACCTTGCTTCCTCCCGCCGAGAATGGCTGCAGCGCGCCTCGGGTGGTTTTGCCGCCACAGCTTTGGGTGGATTACTGGCCCGAGCCGATTCAGGGAACCGCATTATTCACCATCCGGCGCGTGCGGATCAGGTGATCTTTATATTTTCCACAGGCGGTGTCTCGCATGTGGATACATTCGATCCCAAGGCCAAGCTTACGGCAGATCACGGTAAATCGATCACAGCCAGCCGTTGGCTGAACAAACCGGGTAATTTTCAGCGATTTTTAGTGAAATCGCGATTTGGCTTTAAAAATTACGGGCGCTCCGGTTTGCCATTCAGCGAACTGTTCCCCCATCTTGGTTCCATGGCTGACGAATTATGTGTTCTGCGGGGGATGCATTGCGATTCGGATGGCCACGACAAGGCAACCTTGGCAGCGCACACCGGTTCCGCGCAGTTCGCCAGACCGAGTGCAGGCGCTTGGGTCAGTTATGGCCTCGGCACCCTCAACGAGAATTTGCCGGGATTCATGGTTCTTGCCCCCGCGGCTCCATACGCCGGAGCGCAAACGTGGAGCAGCGACTTCTTGCCGGGCAGTCATCAGGGGACTCATGTGATCCCCGGTCCCAATCCGTTGCCCCATGTGAAATCGCGCTCTCCACGTGAGGAAATGCAACGGCTGGAACTAGACTTTCTTGCAGGTATGAACCGAGGGCAACTGCGGCAAACAGGTCCCGACCGCGCGCTCGAAGCCCGGATTCGCTCATTTGAGACCGCATTTGGCATGCAGCGCGAGGCGCCTGAGGCCCTCGATATCACGCGCGAAACAGATCAGACACTGGCCATGTATGGAGTCGACCGCAAGGCAACTTCCGGGTTTGGTTGGCAGTGCTTGGCTGCCAGACGGTTGCTGGAGCGTGGGGTTCGTTTCATTGAACTCATCGATGTGGGCTCCAGCGGCAATTGGGACAGCCATGGCAACATGGCAGACCATATCAGGCTGGCCAAGGCCATTGATCAGCCTATCGCGGCCCTCATTGCCGACCTCAGGCGCCGGGGGATGCTGGAGCGTACTCTGGTGGTCTGGACTACAGAATTTGGCCGCACATCGTTCAATGCCACGGCGGATCATCCGGGTCGCGAACACCACAATTTGGGATTCACGTCTTGGATGGCGGGTGGTGGCGTGCGTGGCGGTATGGCTTATGGCGGAACCGACGAATATGGCATTCAGGCAGTGGAAGGTAAGGTTCATACCCACGATCTGCATGCCACAATCTTGCACTTGCTGGGTATCGATCATGAAAAACTGACATTTCGCCATGCGGGCCGGGACTACCGATTGACGGATATCGCAGGTGAGGTGGTTCAAGGGATATTAGCGTGAGCGTATTCAATGGTTGCTTTGTTCTTGCATTCAGCTGAAGGGTACGTCGTCGAGGCTAATGTGATTGAATGATGTTTGGAATTTTGTCGACTTACAGGGCTTATTGTTGCGCCGGCCTGTCCTATCGATAAGCAAATCCAGCACCCATGTTCGGGGGCTAGTCTGGCAGCAATCGTCTCGATGTGAAATCATGCGCTGATGGACGCTGCCACCGCCCTTTGGTTGACCACCCCCGCAGGCCTAGATGCCTGTCGTGATGCGGGATTGCTACTTGCAGGCGGCACCAAACCGCACAGGGCTATTGAAAAATTAAGGCGTACACTCGACCCGGTCCGCGCTGCTGCTGCTTGGGAAAATGCGCTCTTGCGAGAGCGTGCCGTTGGCCGCTTCCCCCAGCCAGATTCCATGCTGTTTGTGCGTGAAGCCCTCGAACAGGCAACCAGTCGGCCTGTGGCCGAGTACAGGGCCCGGCGCTATTCCGGATTTGCCTCGGTTCTGGATTGGGGTGCGGGTATTGGCGGCGATAGCCTGGCCTTGGCCAAGCAAACCAAAGTGGTGGCGCTCGACCGCGACGGTGCGCGTGCCATTTTGCATAGGCACAACATGGCTGCGACAGGTGTGGCCGAAAAAGTTCTTACCATTCGTGGCGATGGCAGGTTGGTACATCCCTTGGTTGCCCCGGCGGCATTTGTGGATCCGGACCGTCGGATCATGGGCCGGCGGACTATTGAGCCCGCACTTGGTTCGCCGTCACTTGACGAAGTGTTATCACGCGCACCAGTGCATGTGGGGGTCAAACTGGCACCGGCGGCAGATGCTTCAGCGTGGGAAAAGTCTGGGCAGTCGCTGGAATGGATTTCATGTTCGGGGGAATTGAAAGAGCAAGTGTTGTGGCGGGGCGATCTGTCGCGCTCTTTACGTCAGGCGGCGGTTCTACCCGCTGGGGCGGTACTGGCTGGCGATCCCCAAGAATTAGCCCCGGAAGGATATCCTGAGGGATATCTGCTGGACCCGGATCCGGCAGTAACATGTGCAGGCTTGGCGCCAGTTCTTGCCCAGATTACCGGGAGCGCCCTTCTCCCCGAAGGTGGAGGTTTTTTGGTCAGCCGCTCCCCCGTGTCTTCTCCATTTGCCTGTTGTCTTGAAATTATTGCTGAATTTCCATTGCGGCCCGAGAGGCTGAAGACGGAATTGAAAGCACTGAATGCTGGTCCAGTAGAGTTTCGCAAACGCCATTCGGCCATTGATGCCGAGGCTTTGCGTCTGCGTGTCAAAACCCGTGGGGACGTCCCCTTGATTGTTGCCCTTACCCGGCACGAAGGTCGCGACCATGGATTGATCTGCCGACGCATCGAGTCGATGCCAACCATGGCCGAAGCGGTGGATTTGCCGTAAAAAATCAAAGTAACGCCCGTAGCTGATTCCAACCCGAGGAAACCAATGCCCAATCGCATCGTGTCACTTTCGGTAGCCATGCTGATGGCATGCAATGCCACTGCCGCCGACTGGCCGCAGTGGCGCGGCCCCACCCGCGACGACAAATCCACCGAAACTGGCCTTAACAAGGCCTTTGGTGATAAAGCACCGCCGTTGGTCTGGAAATTCGACAAGGCGGGTGTTGGTTATTCCGGCCCATCAATCGTGGGCGGCAAGGTCTACCTGACGGGTGGTACGGTCAAGGAAAAAGACAAGCACACCGACGAGGCGTTCTGCCTCGACGAGAAAACCGGTAAGCAGCTTTGGCGCGTGACCATTGGTGCCGAATACGATGACAGCGGAGCTGATAAAAGCTGGGGCGGTGGCCCCCGTGCCAATCCTACCGTTACAGCAGATGGCCATGTCTACTTGCTCGGCATCAGGGGCGACATCTATTGCCTGAAAGCAGCCGATGGATCGGTAGTATGGACCAAAAACTATACCAAAGATTTGAGTGGTAAGCTCATGTCTGGCTGGGGATTCAGTGAATCTCCGTTGGTGGATGGGGATCACATTGTGTGCGTGCCCGGGGGCAAGGCGGGAACATTGGCCAAATTGGATCGCAAAACGGGATCTGTTGTCTGGCGTTCAACTGATGTCACCGACGACGCCGGTTATGCCAGTATTGTTCGAGCCAACCTTGCTGGTGTTGATCAATATGTTGTGCTGACCGCTAAAAATGTGGTTGGAGTTGCTGTGGATTCCGGAAAGCTGCTTTGGTCTTACGATTGCAGCTCCAAATATAAAGTCGCCGTCATTCCAACCCCAGTGATTGTCGGGGCTGATCTGGTGTATGCCACGTCCGGGTACGGCGCGGGTTGCGACCTGATCAAGATTTCCGGTGGTGCCTCGGGGCAGAAGGCTGAAAAGGTTTTCGCCAACAAGGATGTCGTTAACCACCACGGCGGCGTGATCTTCAAGGATGGGTACATCTACGGTCACAGCGATACCAAAGGCTGGATCTGCCAGGACATCAAGGACGGCAGCATCAAGTGGGAATGGAAGCGTGGCGGATTTGAAAAGGGTTCATGCACCTACGCCGATGGCGCGTTGTTTTGCTATGGCGAAGCCACCGGCGACCTTGTAACCCTCGAGGTCACGACAGAAGGGCCCAAGCAGATTGGCAAATTCAAACTTCCAGAGCGCACCAAGCTACTGCGCCCAAGTGGCAAGGCTTGGGCCCATCCGGTGGTTTCCAACGGCAAGTTGTATTTGCGCGATCAGGATCTGCTGTACTGCTTTGATCTTCAGTCCAAGTAAGGTCATTGCATTCAACCTGTTGATACGCCGGCCCAAGTTTGGGCCGGCTTTTTTATTTTGTGTGAAATGAAACGTGCTCTGGCGGCAACTGCAGGTAACGATGGACGCCGCGCACTTGGGCCGATTGGTGGATGAACTTGCGCCTGCCCTGTTGGCCATGGCACGGGGACGGGGTGTTGATGCCGAAGATGTGGTTCAACAAGCCTTTTTAGCTTTGTTGACCACACCTGTAACTCCCGCTAATCCCAACGCTTGGTTGTTTGGAACGGTCCGCAGGATGGCGTTGATGCAAATTCGCGCCAACGGGCGCCGTGAGAAGCGGGAACAAGGCGTGGCACGTTCTGAAATGTGTCAACCCAACGATGTGGCCAACGTGCTGGATCTAGAATCGGCTTTGGCAGAACTGGATTCCGATGATCGCGATATCGTGTTGGCTCGTGTTCACGGTGGGCTTACTTGCGAAGAGATCGGCACCATGCTGGGGGTATCGGCAACAACGGCATGGCGACGGCTTGAAATAGCAATGACAAGCATCAGGACGCGGTTGGGGGACGAAGTATGATTCCGGAAGTGCCAGATCCGTTGGAAGGTGTCATTAAGGGCATGAAACTGCCGGGGTTGCGCGGCGCATGGCGCGACCAATTGATTTTCGCTGCCGGCCAAGCCAGTGTTCAGCGACGTTCCAAGCGATGGATTGCTCCTGGATCCCTTGTTATGGGCTTGTTAGCGGGGGTGTTCATGGGGAGTTCGATGCTGCAGCATCAGAAACGGGAAAGCGCATCCCCCATTAATGCCAATGTTGCACCCAAGCAGCATGAAGCGCCAATCTCGTTACTTTCAAAATCTGACCAGACTTACCATGCCCCAGCCGCGTTGGTTGAAGGGGTGACGGACGAGGCCAGAAGGGCATGGCACGACCGGGAATTGGTGCTTCGACTGGGAGTGGATAGTTTGCCCATTCCTTCAATATTGATTTCCACGGATGAACCCATTTCTGTTCGCGACATGTTGATTCAGGAGGCGCTGCGATGAGTATTGCATGGTTGGTTGTATGCGCGTTGGGATTTCAGGTTCCACCCGCTTCAGCAGAAACGCCGGCATTTCAACTGGTGAAGGTCAACGTGCCAGCGCGGCCCATTGAACCCCCGGTCCTCAGCCATCGCGTGCTGCCACCGCTGGAGGAAATCACCACGGGTAATGCCGCCGTGCACTTTGCTACAGCCATGGCGCCTGAATCGTATGGATTTACACGGAATGCGGATTTCAGCAAGAAGCTAGACCTTTGGCTGAACGCCCCGCTCGACAAACTTCCCAAGGATGAAATGCGGTTTTTGGTAAACTCATTTATGCTTGCCGAGGCTGAACGCGGCGCGCGGAAAAGTTATTGCGACTGGCAAATGAAAGATCGCCTGAAAGATGGCGTCGCCACGCTCCTTCCTGAGCTTCAAGCCTACCGTATGATCGCCAGCTCGCTGAGGGCGCGCGCGCGATTGCATTTGGCGGACAACAAACCAGATTTGGCTCTCCGCGACGTTCAGACAACTCTGGCACTAGGGCGGAGCATAGCGGATGGCCCCACGCTGATTCATCATTTGGTAGGGGTCGCTGTTTGCCAGATCGGGTTCAATACCTTGCAGGAATACATGAAGCATCGAGATAGTGCCAATCTTTTCTGGTCGCTTGGCTACATGCCGGGGCCCTTTGTTTCGTTCATGACGGCATTGGAGGGAGAGCGACTGTTTATCGGGGCGGAATTTCCCGGCCTGGAACGCGACAAGCCGATTTCGCAAGAGCAGGCCAGACTACTGTCTGTAAGGTTTGAAAAGTTGATGGGGATGGCTTCTCCCAGTACCCCGTCAGCGTCTCCAGTGTTTTTGACTGGCTTGGCACTAACCGGTTACACAGATGCCAAGGAGTATCTGGTTCGTGTGAAAAAGCTTCCATTACAGGTTGTTGAAGCCATGCCTGTGGCACAGGTGGTTCTGCTTAGGCAACTGGAAGAGTACGAAACCATAAGGGATGAGATATTCAAAGCGGCCATGCTCCCAGTGCCACAAGCCTTGGCGATTTTGCGCGAGACCGACTCAAAACTGAAAAAAATACCGCAAACCATGGGGCCATCGACTCTTCTGAAGCTTGTATTGCCCAGCATGACGGGCGTGGTGCGGGCTCATCATCGGCCAGACCGCACCATTGCGGCATTAAGAACGATTGAAGCACTCAGGCACCATGTGGCCCGGCACGGAGTTCTGCCCGAAAACTTGGAATCTATTGGTTTTCCATTACCAGTTGATCCGTTTACCCAGAAGATTCTTGTGTACAAAAAGACAGGTCCGATGACTTGTACGCTCGACGGGATTGCCCCGGAAGGCGAAACTCCTAATCAATCCAATGCCATACGTTACGAGATTACGGTCCGTGCAATGTTAGGCAACAAGGAGTAGTTCGATGCGCCAAGGGATGGTTTTGCTGGCATGGCTCGCCATGACCACATTCGCTTCCGCCCAATTTGCGGTGGAAAAATATCTCGATGATCAGGCCTTTGTGGTGGCGCGAATTCGCCCTCAAAAGGTTGAGATGAACAAGGCAATTGCGTTCCTAACCAAAGCCAAAGTGATTCCACAGGCTGAAGGGTTTGCCATTGGGCTGATGGCTGGGACCATCAAAGCTTCCATTGACCGCAATGCTGAAGAAATTTTTATTGTCTACAGCATGAGCATGGTTTCCTCTGGCGAGTTTTTGCCAGTGGTAATCTTTCCCACCAAAGATGCCGAGCAGCAAGATAAACTGGAAGAAATGCTGAAAAAGCTTCCCATGCAGGAGGCATTTAAGACCAAGCGCATTGAAGGCGCATTGTTGGCAGGTGCACCCGGTGCTCTGGAGAGGGCCAGCAAGATGGCTGGCAAACCCCGGGTGGATCTGAATGCAGCCAAATTAGTGTGGGGCGATCACGCTGTTCAGGTTGCTGTTATTCCCACACCAGACCAAAAGAGGAGCCTGAAGGAACTGGTGCCGCCACTTCAGAAACCGCTAGATGGACATTCCAGTCAGGAACTGGCTTCTGGTGTGGAATGGCTGAGCATGAGCATGGACCCGTTTCCACCAAGGGTGAAATTCGTGATTCGCGCCGTCGACAGTCCTGTTGTGGACAAGTGCATGGCATTTTTGAAAGACGTGATGAAACTGGCACCATTGGCTCTGGCCGAAACCGACAAGGAAATGGCGGAGCCCGCGGGCAAACTTGCGCAAATGCTGGGTAACGGCCTTAAGAAGGAAGGCAATGATATTGTGCTGTCCTTGGATGATCCGCAGCCGATTTTGGACCTGTTTCTTGCTGGCGTTACCAAAGTACGCGGTGCCGCTCAGGGCATGCAGTCGCAGAACAACATGAAGCAGATCCTGCTGGCTTTCCACAACTTGCACAGTGCGTACGGCACCTTTCCGGCGCAGGCTATTACAGCAAAAGATGGCAAGCCACTCCTAAGCTGGCGCGTAACCATCCTCCCTTATGTGGAGCAGGAAGAGCTGTACAAAAAGTTCAAGTTGAATGAGCCATGGGATAGTGAAAACAACAAGCCATTGGTGCAATCCATGCCGAAATTGTTTTCTCCAGAAGGCGAAAAACTGGAGCCAGGCATGACCACCTATCTCGTGCCATCTGGTAAGGACACGATGTTTCCAGCAGGCCCCAAGGGATTGGATATTTCCAAAATTTTTGATGGAACCAGCAACACCATGGCGTTGATTCAGGTTCCAGCCAACCGCGCGGTTATTTGGACCAAACCCGACGATTGGGAAGCCGATCCCAAGGTGTCGTTCGAGGCGTTGATGAAGGGATTTGACAAAAAAATGGTGATTGGCTTTGCGGACGGTCATATTCAAACCATTAAGCTGCCTGTGAAAGAAGCGACTTTGCGTGGCCTTATCACGCCTAATGGTGAGGAAGTTATCAAGCTCGATTGACCTATTTGTGTGATTTGGTTGAACAAGCAAAGCCGCGGGCCGCAAGGTCTGCGGCTTTTGTCATGGCATCGATTGGAATCGCATGTCTATTTTTTCAACGTGTTGGCTATGCGCTCCACTGGACTTGCCGCGACCCATGCGCCACCTTGGCGTTTGGCCACAACCGAAAAGCGTCGTGTGCTGCGGTTGGGAATTTCTCCAGCAGTGGCTTCGGCCATGAACTGCATTTGCCCGGCAGCAAGAGCCTTCCAAGTGACCAAGCCATTGGCTCCGGGCAGCAAGTCAGTCGGTAAGGTGGCTTGACCTTCCATCGCGGCTTCAGCACATTCACGCATCCCTTTTTCCAAGGCACCACGCGCAAGCCATTCAGCCTGCAAATGGGAAATACGCTTGCGGTATGCCGCCCTGCTTTGAACCACTTCATTGCCAATAAGTGCCGTGACGGCAGCCAAAAACGCGATAATGGCCAGCAGCCATACCGAGGCAATGCCATGGCGCGTAGGAACACAGGGTCTCATGGCTGGCTCCTTGCTGGGAGATCGAGGCCCAAGACTGCTACCGAGTCACTCCGTTGGTTTACATTTTCACGTAATGTGTCGTCGACAACCAAAGCGACAGTGGCGCCTCGCCGTTCAAACCGGGCCTTTGAACCATCGCTAGGAAGCGCATATCGTTCATTACGGGGACCCGGTCCATTGGTTGCGCGTTCGATCCGCCCTGAAACAACGGTGTAAACGGTAACAGAAGAACCGATTTTCAGAATCAAACATGCTGGGCCAGAGCGGTGGGTTTCGTGCTGTTCCAGAATTCCCGTGGCGGCATGAACGTCGTCGCGCCACTGGTCGATCAAGCGCGACATCGCAACATGCGCCGCCATTGAGCGCGCAGTCATACGTTCCAAACGCATCAGTCCGGCAACCAGAGCAATGCCCAACGACAACAGAATTGTCAATATGGCCATGACAACCATTGTTTCGATCAGGGTAAACCCGTGTCGTTTTTTCATGGTTTGGCCTCCGCGGGTTCGGCCACCAGAGTAGCGAGAGTAAGGTTGTGGGGAGTTGCTGAGTTGGCGGTGCGCATTTCAATCGATGCGATGACTCGCTTCAGTGCGAATGCACCCGGTTCTGTAATGACCTGTACTTGAAGCTTTGAACCCGGAATCTGGTTAAGAAGCGGGCTGGGAAGGGTGCGGGATTCAGCCCAAGTCTTGTCGAGCTTGGCATAAGCTGTGATACGCGCTTCTTCCATCAGATTGGCCAAACCTTCTAGTGCCGCCAGACGCAGTGTCACGTCGCGGCTTTCCCGTACAGACCATGCGGCCAGCGAGCCAATCATGCCCAGCATGGCGGTGACCACACCCAGCACCATGAGGCATTCAACCAGAGAAAAGCCGGGTCTCGATGTTCGCTTCATGGGGTTATCCAACTGATCAGTTCAATAAGAGGTGTGAAAATGGCCAGCACTGTTGTTGCCACAACGAGGCCAACCACCACGGTCCCCAACGTGGTGGCAAGAATGGTTCGGAGTTCAAGCCGCCTCAAGGCAATCGCTTGCAGGCTTTGACCCAGTTCGACAAGCGCATGTCCAAAACGGCCGCTGGCGGGTGTTGTCGCCAGCCATGCGGCTTCGGATTGTCGTACCAAGCCCGATTGATAAAGAGCCTTTGAGGCATCCATGCCATAATCCAAAAATCGAGCCAATCGCTTGAGCCTACGGGTGCCGGTGCCATCGGCCGCCTTGGCTGTTAGTAGCCATGCGATCGCTTTGTCGAGTGGCATGGCCCTGTTAACCAGATGGCCCAGTGCCGACAAAATCAAGCCACGGCCATGCGTGCCAAAAATCCCTTTCAGGCCGGGCAACCACCAACGCAATGGAGACTCGTAGTAGGCTGCCATTAAAATGGCTCCCGTAACAAGCAATATGGGCAGGATTCCAGCCAATACGGAATTGGCCCATGCGAGCACCCATTGTGTGAGAGCCGGTAGCGGCAGATTGAATTCCAAAAAGATGCGCGCGATTTTTGGTGCTACAAAAACAGACCACAATAGGGTGATAACCACAACAAGAATCAGAACCAAAAGAGGGTAGAACAGGCCCGGCACCAAGGTCATCAGCCGGGGTACCAGATCCAAATCTTCCCGTTCATTCAAATCGGAACGATCGGGAGATGCCTGCCCGACACGGATATCGAATAGATCATCGCGGCAAAGCAATCCTGGCAGAGCCAAAGCTTCTTCGCCTTGGCCTGCCAGATAAAGGTCTGCTGCCCGCTTGCGCAATGCCAAATATCCGTAACGCATGTCCCAAATGGGGCGAAAAAAAGGAAACGGCACCACCCATTGGATGGCGCGTTCGCACCACGACCATACAGTTTTGGCAGGTATTTCGGGCGCGAGCACGCGGTCGATTGGCAGACCGCTGGCCAGTGCCAATCTTAGGGCGGAACCAAGTTCGCGTTGGCGCAACAAGCGCAGGTGATCCCACAGGAAGAAACACCAACTGTAGTAAACACCCACTAGAAGCAGTCCAAACACTGGGTTGATAAACACCATCGCTAGTGCCAACGGAATCGCGAGCATGAATCCAGCGCAAAAGTACGTGACAAAGCTGGGTAATAGGCCTTTCATGATGAAAGCCCATTCAGTAGTTGGAACATGGGCATGAACAGCGATAACAGAAACAAACCAATGAATCCCGCGCCAATGAACACCAGAAGCACAGAAGGCAATACGGCGTGAAGCCAACGGGCGCGCCACTCGGCCTGACGCTGGGCTGTTTCCCGTAGCAATTCTAGTTGAGGGGCCAGCTTGCCCTGACTGGCACCCACCCCTGCAATCCATGCCGCCCATGGGGTGCCTAGATGGTGTTCCAAAAGCGATGGTTCCAGCGGCTTGCCGGCCTCAATGTCTGCTGCTGCGGCGTTCGCGGCATCGGTTAGCAGCGGGTCTGGGGACGCGCTTCCTGAGAGTCGAAGTGCCTCGTGCAGAGGAACCTCCGCGATAATCAGTAATCCCAAAAGGTCGTAAAAGAGAGACATATGGATCTGGCGTTGCATGTTTCCCCAAATTGGAATGGCACCCGTGAAACGCCACCAGATCTTGCGGCCAGCGGGAAAACAGAGCAGAACCCAGCGAAGTAGCAATAGTGTGCCCACCAGCGATGCGGGTACCACAAGGTAAACCATGACCGCATATTCATTGATGGCAAACAACGCCTGGGTGATCCATGGCAATCTCATGCCAAAGTCGGCAAATATCGAAATGAATCGTGGAATCACGAATGTGCCCAAGAATGCAAAAATGCACAAGCCGAAGGCGAGCACCAACCCGGGGTAAAATAGCGCGTCTAATATGAGGCCCGATAACCGCAATCTTAAACGGGAATGCTCACCAAGCCGGGTAAGGCTTTCGGCGAGCTTGCCGCTGATCACGCCAGAGCGCACCAACGCAGCCACATGGGGCGGGGCACCTTTCAGCGCCAATGTCATGGCTTCATCGATTGGTCGCCCCGCGGCCAGTTGGCGTGATAATTCCCGGCAGGCACGGCCAACGGCATCGCCACCTAATTCTGTGGAGAGTGCGGCTAAACCGCGGTCGAGCGGCAAGCCGGCGCGGGAGAGCGCGGCCAGCTCATCACTGAGAGCTGCTAACGTTTCGGCGTTCATGCGTGCATACCTTGAGATTTGACTCAGTCAGCTTATTTCCCGGGACTAGCCATGTCACGTACTGCTTCCATTTTTACTGCTATTTCCGCACCCAGTGCGCGCACCACCTCTTCTAATGTTGTTTTTCCGGTGGTTACCGCCAGTCGCGCCGCCTCGGCTAAGGAAACTAGACCATCGGCCATGGCGGCGTCTTCCAACGCATCGGTATCGGCGCGTGCCAGCATGGCTTGCCGAAATCGCTTGCCTGGGATCAAAAGTTCCGCCAGCGGAAAACGACCGTACTGTTCATTGGCCTGAATCGTGCGCCTAACCAAACGCTGATGCAATACTGCCCGCAGGGAACCTGTCAGCAAATACGGCTCCAGCCCCATGTCGAGCAATCGCGACGCCGCACCGCTGGCTGACGATGCATGGATGGTGGCAATCACCATGTGGCCGGTAAGGCCGGCGCGCAAAGCTGATTCGGCCGTTTCACGATCGCGTATTTCGCCAATCATGATCACGTCGGGATCCTGCCTGAGCAGACTCCGCAAACCACAGGCGAAATCGAAACCGGCAGCCGGGCGAATACTCGATTGTGTGATCCCTGCGATTTCCCGTTCCACCGGGTCTTCCAGCGTGCATACCTGCCTGCCTGCTGCCGCCAGCCGTTGCAGGCAGGTGTAAATGGTGGTGGTCTTGCCGCTGCCGGAAGGTCCGGTCACCAGCAGCATGCCATCGCGCAGATCGAGCGCCTGCATCAGCCCGCCAACGATGCCGCTATCAAAACCAAGGTTGGCCAGATCGTCCAGACGTTCGGACTGGAAAAAGCGAAAAACAACTTTTTCACCATAAACGACGGGGAATGTGCTGATGCGGCCTTCGCCGATCGTGTCGTGAAAGCCACCTTCCTGCGGAATATCGAGCCGGTAGGTGAGCAAACCAGCAAGGATTTTGCACCGGGCAGCGAGGTTAGGGGCTAGGGCCAATGGCAACTCGGCAAGCTGTTCGAGGACGCCGTCGACCCTTAGGCGAGCCAGTACGCAGGTTTTCCCCGGTTCCAGATGCAGGTCGCTGGCACGGCGGCGCCTTGCCTCGGCAATAAGCGCGTCCACAAGGGCGGGAACACCATCAGGCCCGCACGATGCCAGTTTGGGAAAAGAATCAGATATGCCCATGACTATTAGAATATGCGCTTTCGTTACTTCGGGCAGGATTCTGGGAGCGGAATCTTTGCGAAGGAGTGGTTTTGGGATGCTTTGTCCGATGTTTTGAGGGTGGGGCTAGCCTCGGCGCTCAGGATCGAGACAATAGGGTCGAAGTACCCACCCCGCCATTGTGGATTCAACCACCATGAACATGACCTTGTTGATTGCTGCCCTTGGCACCTTTGTGCCTGCTCAGGAATGGAGCCAGTACCGTGGCTCAGAAGGCCGGGGCGATGCCACGGCATCGACTCTGGTTACTTCGTGGAGCAAAGACTCCAACGTGGTGTGGCACCTGCCTGTTCCCGGAAAGGCATGGTCTTCGCCCATTGTTCATCAAGGGCATGCGTGGCTGACCAACGCCACTGCCGATGGGAAGAAGCTGAGTTTGGTGAAGGTGGACCTGAAGACCGGAAAAATTGCTGGCGATTTTCTGCTGCGTGAAGTAGCTGAACCGCAATTCTGTATTCCCTACAACAGCTACGCTTCATGCACCCCTACCGCCCGCGACGGTAAGATCTTCGTTCATTTTGGCTCGGCCCTGACCGCGTGCGTTGATGCCGATTCCGGCAAGGTGATCTGGCAACGCACCGATCTGCCGTGCAACCATCACCGGGGCCCTGGTTCATCGCCCCTGCTGTGGAATGACCGGTTGTTTCTGATTTACGACGGGTTTGATGTTCAGTACGTTGCGGCACTCGACATTGCCACTGGCAAAACGGCTTGGAAGGCCGACCGTGGTATCGATTACGGCACCGATAATGGGGATATGAAAAAGGCGTATGCTACCCCTGCTTTGCTGGAAGTGGACGGTAAGCCCCAGCTCGTTTGCCCATCGGCAGGTTCAACCATTTCCTACGATCCCGCCTCGGGCAAGGAAATCTGGCGTGTCAAGCACGGCGGTATGAACGCGTCTTCAATTCCGCAGTCTTCCGGTGGATTGGTTTATCTGGCCTCAGGTGATGGCGGTTGGAGTTTGGGCGCGGTGCGCCTTGGCCGCACCGGTAAACTCGATGACAGCGCTGTGGCTTGGAAGACTGCGCGTGGCGCCACTCAGTACAATTCAATCATTACCAAGGCAGACCTGTTGTTCACTGCCAGTGAGAAAGGTTTTGCCTCGTGTTTGGAGGCCGCCACCGGTGTGACCGTTTGGCAGGAACGCTTGGGAAACAAGTTCCATGCCTCGCCCATTCTGGCAAAATCCGGCATCTACCTTTTCGATGATCAGGGTAAAGGCTATGTTCTGGCTGCCGAGCGCAAATATCAAGTCATTGGCGGCGGCCAGTTGCCTGATGGCTGCATGGCATCGCCTGCTGTGGCTGGCAATCTGCTGCTGGTACGGACGCGGACAGGCCTGTATGCCTTGGGCCAAAAATAGTTGAAACGGAAGGATTTGTCAGCATGGACGCAACCGAATCGAGAGTTCCGCGCGCTTGGCTTGAAGCTGGTATTGAAGCGGGCAAGATGGCGGGTGCTGTGCTGATGCGCTGGCGATCCCGTTTCTCCATCCGCGAGAAAGGCCCCAACGATCTGGTCACAGATGCCGATCTGGAGTCGCAGCGTACCATTGTTGAGTTTCTGTCGTCACGATTTCCCGGGCATGCCTTCATGGGTGAAGAAGGGGGACCAGAGGAGAAAGATCCAGGCGCCGCGGCGCCGCCTACATGGATTATTGATCCGGTTGACGGAACCAGCAATTACGCCCACGATTTTCCGTTTTACTGCGTGAGCATCGGCTTGCAGGTGGCCGGTGAGTTGGTGGTTGGAGTTATTTACGATCCGGTACGCGATGAATTGTTCAGTGCCGCTTCCGGTCAGGGAGCGTTTCTCAATGGCAGGCGCATTCGCGTGACACCCACCGACAGGCTTGATCGTGCCATGGTGACCACCGGTTTCCCTTACGACTGCAAGGGCCGCGACTTTCTTTTCGAGTGGTGGAAACATTTTTCAATTGCAGCGCGTGCCTTGCGGCGCACAGGGTCCACGGCATTGCATCTGGCCTATGTGGCCTGTGGCCGTGCCGATGTCTTTTACGCGTTCGACAGCCATGCTTGGGATGTGGCGGCGGGCACGGTGATCGTGCGCGAGGCCGGTGGTTCCATCAATAACATTCTTGAAAGCCGTGGCCGGTACAACCACTTTCAACCCGATGCCGTCGCCAGCAATGCGGCATTGCATCCGGGCTTGGTTGAGCTCTTTCAGCGTGGTCCGGGGCGGTGATGCCGCCCATGGTTGTGGTCTATCAATGAGCTTGGTTTGGGCACCAAGGTTTTCAATTCGAACTATCGGGCAGGGATGCTAGGATCGGGCTGCCTTGGTTCAAATGGTATTTCCAGCGCCCCGCACGTTTCCCGCATCAGTTCAGATGCTATCAAAACATGTTTCAGGCGCAATTCTTCGTAATCGACCAGTATTTCTACGGCCTGTCCCAGTACCATGCCGTCTTGCGAGGATAGCGAGCTTTGCGAAGCGCGCAAGAAAATCATGCGGACCTCAGCAATGGAAGCTTTATCTGCAAGGATGCGGCGTTCGATTTCCCGAAGGGTCAAGAATGCTACCCGGGCCTCGAGGTTCGTCAGGTTGGTGGTGGTCTCATCGGTCAGTTCGGCCCGATCAGCAAGGGCTTCGGCGCGTTCTACCCGGTATCGCTTGGGACCGCCGAAATTGGGTGGCATTTCTAAATTGATGGCACCAGGCCGGTATTCGCCGCCACGTTCGGGGGTTGGCACAGGAGTGGCATTGTTGCTGGTGAATGAGGCAAACGAATTGCTGATAAATTTGAACGGAAGCGATCTTCTTTGGGCTTCAGCTTCAAGGTTGGCGATGGCAACCCCTTCGCGTGCCAAGATACGTTCGCCCCGATGTTCACCCATCAGGGATTCGAGTTCATCCAGTGTGATGTTGATGATCGGTTTGGGGAGTGTCTTTTCGGCAGGTTCAGGCAAGAATCCAATGGCGCGTTTACCGCCCATTTCCTCAAGAAGCAAGTATCTGGCTTTCAGCCTTCCCACTTCCGCAATGGCCAGATTGCTGCGCGTTTTGGTCAGTGTCATGCGCAGTCTGCTGCTGATCCCGAAAGTGTCATCGAGCCAGACGTTGGGAGATGTTTTTTTGTTTCCCTTTTCCAGAATCTCTGCAAGGCGCCTCAGCCGTTCCGCTTGGGCTTCCGCATAAATAACAGTGAAGTAAGCTCGCCTAACCGCGTAGCGAGTGTCTTCTGTTTCTTGCCGCAACACCGCGTTGGCCACGGCAAGACCATGGTCGGATTGCGATTTGCGGATACCAAGGTCTGGCGATAATTTGGCGAGGCCGCGAAGGCTGTGAATGCCTGAATGGGCAGCGCGGGCTGCACGCAAACTGGCCATGGCCGCTTGGATGCGTGGTTGGTGTTCCATCGACATCGCCAGACATTCGTCAAGAGTGAGAACCCTTGGTTCCAGTCCGTTGGCTACTTCTGCCTCTAGTGTCGATAGAGGGGGTATTTTTGGTAGTTCCTGGGGAGGTTGGGCCAATGCCAGAAATGCCAATCCATTGCCAATCAACCACATGATGCTACTCCCCGCCAATCCTTGCAGGAACCACCCACGGCTTTCCAAGTACAGAAATATCCCCCGAAAATGAGTTCCGTGCCGAGACAATCAGCTTGAAATCGCGCATATGCGCGGAAGTGTGGCAATGTTTTTGGTTTCTGCCGGATGTGATGAACACGATTTACAAGACCATGCAGGCCGACATCTCTATCTTTGCAACATCATGCCTCCACCAACCGCTTCGCAATCTGGTACCGCCTTGGCAGCAGGCCTTTGGATGCTTCTGGGCAGCTTTGTCTTCAGTATCATGGCGGCCTTTGCCCATGTTCTGGGGGATCAGGTTGACTGGCAGATCGTCGCCTTGGCGCGCAGCGGAGTTGCTTTTGCCCTCGCCATTTTGCTGGCATGGTTGGGGGGAGGGCGGCTGGTATTCTGGCGGCCGGGCATGCTTTGGGTGCGCAGTCTCTCTGGTTCTGTGAGCTTGGTCTGCACCTTTTATGCCTTAACACATTTGCCCTTGGCGGAAGTCCTGACAATAACAAACACCTTTCCTGTTTGGCTGGCCGTGCTCTCCTGGCCCATGCTGGGGGAGCGCCCTGGAATCGACGTTTGGATGGCTTCCATTCTCGGAGTGGTGGGAGTGGCGCTGATCAAACAACCGTGGAGCAGGGGCGATCTTGCGATCGACTGGTTGCCACTGCTCGCTGCTTTCATGGCAGCATGGTCCACTGCATTGGCCATGCTGGGGCTTAATCGCTTGGGGCATATCGACACACGTGCCGTGGTGGCTCACTTTTCGGGGGTTGGCATCCTCTTTGCCTTGGGTGCCATGCTGCTCTTTCCACGCGAACATCTGGAGACCTCGGTAACGGCAGGTTCGGTGCCATGGTTGTTGGCGGGAGTTGGGCTCACGGCAACTGCTGGGCAGTTGTGTCTGACGCGGGCGTTTACCACTGGCAAAGCATCGCGGGTGGCGGTGGTGGGGTTAAGTCAGGTTCTATTTGCCGTGGCGATCGACTGGTTATTTTTCCAGAAGCCAGTCAACGCGCTAGCCATGCTGGGCATGGTGCTGGTGGTGGTGCCAACAGCCCATGTGATTATGCAGAGAGACCGCAAGCGGGTGGCTTAAATTCCGCACAGATCGCATCGAAGTTATTTCAATGCTTGAATTTACAGCAACCCCTTGCGACGAGGCACACGATTGGGGTATCAGCCCGCTTCAGGACCGGGAGTGACCCGGTCCATCTGGAGTTATCCATATGGATGGGGCCTGGGTTCTGCCTGTTGTCATCTTCCTTGCCGAGGCTGTGGTTGTTACCACCAGCACGATCCGGGTGATTTTCATCTCCCGGGGAAAACGGGGGCTTGCGGCGATTCTCGGTTTTATCGAAATCAGCATCTGGTTGTTCGCCATCAGCCATGTGATGCGCAACCTCGATAACCCATGGTGCATGCTGGCATTTGCAGCGGGATTCACATTGGGCAATTACTTGGGAGTTACACTGGAAAGGCAAATGGCATTGGGCAAAACCGGCCTGCGGCTATTTTCTAGGCGCAACGCATCGCCACTGATAAAAGCCTTGCGTGCCCGTGGCTTTGGCGTGACATCGTGGCAAGCAGCTGGGCTTGAGGGGTCTGTCGAGGTTATCCAGACCGTGATCCCGAGGCGTGACCAGCATGCGGCAGAAGCATTGATTCACCTTCATGACCCGAGCATGTTCTACATTGTTGAAGAAATTTATGGAACTGAAAGCGGCGTGTTCCCCGCGAAGCGGCCACCCGAAGATGTTAAAAGTCCCCTGAAAAGCGGATACCACACGGAAGATGTCGCGGCGTAATTCAAGTTACCGTGTGCCGCGGGCCATGGCTGCCAATGTTTCGGGGGAATGCTTTGCTAATAAATCGCGAGCAAGAGCGTTTTCTGGTTCCATCAGCAAGGCACTGGAAGCCCAACGTATTGCCTCCGTTGGCACATTCTGCCTGAACAGAATTTCGGCGCGTTCTGCCCGCCAGCGTGCCACACGTGGTTCCGCTACCATTTTCCGGGAAAGTTGCGCCAAGGTACGCTGGTCTGCTACCGCAGCATCGTGAATAGCCCGGGTCGCCATGGCCCCGGCCGGGTTGTTGCTGAGTCGTTGCGCCCTCTCGAGCAAGGTCGATAATTCCGGATCAAATCGCTGCCTATCTAATATAGATTCCAACAGGCTAGCGGCTTGCGCGGATTCATGATCGGCCAGCAGCATGATAGCCCGCTCTTTGATGGCTTCCACAATACCCGGAGCAACAGCCAGCAGTCGGTCAAGCATTGCTCTGGCTTCTGGGCCTTTTCCCATTCCTTCCAGATAACGAGCCCGCCAAACGATGACGCGCGGATCCTGAACATCCACCTGTTCCAACCGTTCCAGATAGGGTAACGCCTCTGTGAATTGCCGCCGTTGGATGTGAAACGAAGCCAGCGCGCGCAACGATTCAACATTGTCCCGATCCAGATTCAGGCGCGAAGCGTGCGCCTCGGCGGCGTCTTCAAATTTGTTCAGCCGCTCGAGTTGAACGGCTAAACCGGCCCATGCGTTTGGGTTTTCAGGTTCTCCATCAACCCAAATCCTTGCGGCAGCAACACCACGGTTGGGGTCGTACGCGCTGTGGTAGACAGGTACTAGCAGCGCGGCGCGGCGAACCGTCAGGTCGGAACTCAGGGGCTCTTCGAGGTGAAT
This sequence comes from Candidatus Kuenenia stuttgartensis, assembly GCA_945875585.1. Lineage (GTDB taxonomy): Bacteria > Planctomycetota > Planctomycetia > Gemmatales > Gemmataceae > REEB421. The sequence goes on from CAMCLK010000017.1 coordinate 56,034, forward strand.
GTCCACAGATGGCCATTCCCATCGCCAAGCGGCATCGATGTGGTGCAACCATTGTGCTTCGGGAATTGGCCCCACTTCGTGAAGATACCGTCTGGCCACATCGAGTTCGCGGAGGCGAAAAGCGCTCTCGGCAGTCCGCAGTTTCCACGCGGTTGTTGTTGCCAGATCGCGAGCCATCCGCAAGGCTTGGTCATGGTGGCCAGATGCCAAGGATTGTTGCCAGAGATGGATTTGCCGATGCAGATGGAACTGAAATAAGCCCCAACCAGCCACGCACAGAATTGAGAATGTGGCGATGGCAATCAGTATTGAGCGGCGCATCGGCATAGTGGGCAAATTCCTGAAAAGTGTTTCATCTTCTTTTCTATGGAATCAAATTGCATCGAGGGGCTAGCTTGTATGCGCTATTTGGGTGCTGATCTTCCCGAATACTCCATCAAGAAAAGTACGGCGCGTCGAGTGGAGGAACCATACGGCATGCTGGCAACGATCGAGCCTGTATCTGCCAAAACATTCATTAATCCATTGCCTTGTAATGGGAATTAGCTTAGACAGAAGATTTGATAGAGTTTTCGCCATTTACCAAATTATTCCTAAGTCCGCTTTGGAAATGGTCGAAGACGGTTCAGATGGTTTGCCGAAGAACCTTTGAATGTTGTCATTTACTACTGTTTAATTCCTCGCCAGTCGGAGTGCCTCATGCCTTTGATCTTCTCCCGTATTAGCTTGTGGCGATCGCGTTTCCGCGCGTTCACACTCATTGAGCTCTTGGTAGTGATTGCCATCATTGCTGTGTTGATTGGTCTGTTGGTGCCAGCGGTACAAAAAGTACGCGAAGCAGCCAACCGCATGAGTTGCTCGAACAATCTCAAGCAGATCGGTACGGCTCTCCACAATTACATGGGTGTCAATGATTCAAGGCTTCCCCCGGGTGGGAAGTTTGATTCATACACGGGCAATCAGGGCGGCGATTGGAATAATGATGAGGGTACTTGGACATTCTACATTCTGCCCTACATGGAACAGGAATCTCTTTACAAGCTTGTCAATTTGAACACCAACAATGCAGTCGGGAAGATCATTGGAAATGGCAATCAGCCACATGCGGTTAACGACGCATTCCGTTATGCCAAAATCAAGCCGTATCACTGCCCCAGCGATGGCGACAATGCTGACAAGTCAATGCACAACTACGGTGCCTCCATGGGCCCGCAATGCAACGATGGAGGCTGCGGAGCCGACATATATGCGCCATGGTGCCAGCCAGCAGCCAACCTGAATATGGGCTACGGATGGAGCCCTGGTGCGGGCAACACTTTCAATACGGCTGAAGTGCGTGGCGCTTTCAACCGGATTGGTGCCAAGATTCGCCTCCAGAACATAACGGATGGCACATCCAACACGATCTTTGTTGGGGAAGTCATTCCTGCACAACACGATCATTATTGGGATGGTGGCTGGGCACACTTCAATGGTGGCGCTTCCCACCACACCACGATTGTTCCCATCAACTACACAACCTACAACGTAGGTGGATGCACAGGAACGAATTCTAGGGGGCAGGCAGTAGCGGCCGACCGCAGTGCCCGTAACTGGAATGTCTCGTGGTCATTCAAATCGAATCACTCTGGCGGTGCCAACTTCCTGTTTGGTGATGCCAGCGTCCGGTTCCTACCTCAATCGATTGATCATCGAATCTACCAGCTGGCGGGATGTCGAAACGATGATCAGCCCTTCAACCTACCCTAAGGTTGTTTGACAAAACGGCATGCCATAACTCCATGATGGTGTGGCATGCCGTTTTTTTTCATTTAGAGTCAGTTATTTTAGAAAAATCTAAATATTGTCGGGATTTTCTCTTGCTTTTATCATTGGTGAGACCGAAAACTAGTTTTGAAGAAGTGAAGAAACTTTCTACTACGGCACAATTCGCATAATGGTTCATTTCTTCGACACGACTTTTATTTGCTTATTTGTAAGGAGCTAGCTCGTTATGCCATTTATCCTCTCCCGGCTTTCTCCGTGGCGATGGCGCTTGCGCGCTTTCACACTTATAGAACTTCTGGTGGTGATTGCCATCATTGCTGTTCTGATTGGCCTTTTGGTGCCAGCAGTTCAGAAAGTACGCGAAGCAGCCAACCGTATGAGCTGTGCCAACAACCTAAAACAGATGGGAACAGCCATCCATAACTACATGGGGGTTAATAATTCTCGCCTACCCCCCGGTGGCCGAATGGACACAGTCACCGTTGCCAACGGTGGCCAAGGCGGCGACTGGGGTAATGATGAAGGCACTTGGACCTTTTACATTTTACCTTACATGGAACAAGAGTCGCTTTATAAACTGGTTAATCTGAGTGTCAATAATCCAGTCGGAAAAGTGATTGGTACCGGAAACGGCCCCCACACTGTCAACGACAGGTTTCGTTATGCCATTATCAAGCCTTATCACTGTCCTAGCGACGGTGACAACGCAGACAAAGCTATGAGCAACTACGGCGCCTCCATGGGCCCGCAGTGTGCAGACGGTGGTTGCGGTGCCAACCCCAATCAAGGGTGGTGCCAGCCAGTTGCTTCTTTGAACATGGGCTATGGATGGAGTCCAGACCACGGTAACTCCTTCAACGCTCCTGAAATTCGAGGTGTGTTTAACCGCTTGGGTGCCAAGATCGGTTTGCCGCAAATTTCGGACGGCACTTCCAACACCATTTTTGTGGGTGAAGTGATTCCTTCTCAGCACGACCATTACTGGAATGGTGCTTGGGCGCATTTCAATGGTGGCGCAGCCCATCATTCCACGATTGTTCCGATTAATTACACCACCTTCAATGTTGGTAACTGCACAGGTACTAATTCCAAGGGGCAGCCAGTCGCTGCGGACCGTAGTGCCAGAAACTGGAACGTTTCGTGGTCGTTCAAGTCGAACCACTCCGGTGGTGCTAACTTCCTGTTTGGCGATGCAAGCGTTCGCTTCCTGCCCCAATCCATTGATCAACGCATTTACCAGCTACTAGGTTGCCGCAATGACGATCAGGCTGTGACTTTGCCCTGATTAGCTTTGCGTTTATTTTGTTTTTGGCGGGGTTTAATTTAAACCCCGCCTTGTTTTGTTGAATCCCTCTTCTTGAAAGGTCGTGCTCATGAATCGTATTTCTATGCTTGCTGGTTGCATTCTTGCTGGATTAATGGTGGCCATTGTTGGCTGCGGTGGTGACGGCAAGGTCAGCGTCAAGGTCAAGATTGTTAAGGATGGCAAGGGTGTTGATGGCGCTGCTGTGGTGTTTCAGTCGGGCACAACCACGCCATGCTCAGGTGTGACCGATGCTAATGGCGAGGCAACCATTGCTGCCCCTGCTGGTGAGTACAAAGTAACGGTGAGCAAAACGGAAGTGGTTGCCGTCAACGACCCCAAGGCCAGCATGGACATGATGAAGAAAATGATGACGGCCGGTAAAGGTGGCCCGGGTAAAGGTGGGCCAGCCAAGGACCTGATGCCTGAAGAATACACCAAGTTGGATACAACCAAGCTGTCGATCAAGGTGCCAGCGGCAACCCAGCCTGTCATTTTTGAAATCAAGTAAGCCTAAGCAAATCGTTATCAACCTTAAGCCGCGTGGTTTCAGCCGCGCGGCTTGTTTATTGCCATGGCCAGCAAACCGAGAATCGGTCCAACGGCCAGTAGTAAACCAACCCATGGCCCATGGCGAGCTTCGAACCAGCCAAGAATGGTGATGGCTGGCATGGTGAGGGCGAAGCCCAGAGATACTTGCAACGTCAGGCCAGATCCCACGGCATCGGGCGGGCAGGCTTTCGACGCCAACGCTGAAAACTGGGGTGAATCAGCCACAACGGCGGCTCCCCATAATCCCAAAATAGCCATGGCGCACCAACTGTCGCTACTGGCCACCCATGGCCAAGCCAAGCCGCAGCCGGCAGAAATGGCTAAGGCAACCTTGGCGACACCAGCCGCCCCTAGTTTTCCTGCAAGCGTGCCGCCGGCTAAACAGCCCGCAGTTCCCATGGCGATGACAGCAAATACTGCCAAGCTGCTGCTCAAGCCGATCGATCGGGCGAGTGCCGGAACCAGCGCCCAGAAGGCATAGAGTTCGGCCATGTGTCCTAAGTAGCCAGCCAGTGCGATGCGGTAATCAGGGTTGGCGATAACGGTTTTCAAGCCGCGCCATGAGAGCGCTGGTGCCCGGCGAAGGTGTGGCCCATCGCCCACCGCAAGGACCATCAATGCGGCCAGAATGGCGCCGGTGCAAGATCCAGACAGCACACGCTCGGCATGGGCGCTGGTGCCCATCGCCCGAAGCAGGAAAGGGCTGGCCGTGCCAAGAACCAATGCACCCACAAGCCATGCCAACGCCTGGGGTGATCGGTCGGGAAACCACGAGACCACGAGCTTCATGCCAAGGGGATAAACGCCAGCCAAGCATGCGCCCGTAGCCAAACGCAGAAAACATGCCTGAATTTCGGAAGTGGCTGCCAGAAGGGGCCATGTGCTGGCTGAAGCCAGAACTGCCGAAATGGCGAAAATGTGACTGGCACGAAAACTGTCGGCCAGTCCGGAGAGTGCAAATATCAGTGTTCCTAGAACAAAGCCTGCCTGGGTTGCAAGTGTGGTGTAGGTAAGGCTGGTGGCTTTCCACCGTTCAAGCAAGTCTTCCGGCGCGGCGCCGGGCGCAAACCATACCGACGTGCCCAGCACCTGGGCTACTACCAGCATGCCAAACAGGAGTGGGCCAGAACGTATGGTGGGTGGGGCCATGCTCATGGAGATTCCGGGTGTTGCGGACGGATCCACACAATGCGACTATATCAACAATCAGGTAAGGATCCCGTGGAGATGTGACATGCAGCGCTTGGGTGTTCTGGTTTTGCTCGCACTGGTTTCAACCGTGGCGCGTGGCGACAATTGGCCACGTTTTCTGGGCGACCGCGGCGCGGGCACCGCAACCGGTCAGGATCTTCCCATTCCTCTCGATGCAAAGGCCCACGTTCGTTGGAAAGTGGAAGCACCCGGTAGCGGCAACGGTTCCCCCGTGCTTTGGGGCGAGCGGTTGTTTTTGCAAACGGCTGGCAGCAACGGTTCTGGCCGTGCCATGGTTTGCCTTTCCTCCACTACTGGCAAAGTCGTTTGGGAAGGAAAATTGACCGGAGCCAAGGCGCCCACGCATGCGAAGAATTCGTTGGCATCTTCAACCCCGGCAGTGGATGGCACGCGCGTTGTCGGCATTTTTTGGGATGGTCAGGCCATGGAGTTGGCGGCTTGGGACATGAATGGCAAGCCTTTGTGGCGTACTCCACTGGGGCCACACAAGAGCCAACATGGATGTGGCCATTCTCCGGTACTTTTTGAAGATAAAATCTTCGTAAACAACGATCAGGATGACTCAGCCGTGCTTCTGGCATTTGATGCCAAAACCGGCAAAAAGGTCTGGGAGCAACCAAGGCGGGCTTTCCGCGCCTGTTATTCGACTCCCCTGATGCGTCAAGGGAAAGGCGGAGTGGAATTGGTTGTGGTGAGTAGTGCCGGACCAGCGGGGTATGAGCCTGCCACAGGCAAGCTGATCTGGGAACATGCTTGGAAATTTGCGGCCAATCCGCTTCGCACGGTTGCCTCGCCCGTCATTGCCGACGATTTGGTATTGGCCTGCAGTGGCGACGGCAAAGGCGATCGCCATTTGGTAGCAGTGCGTCCGGCTCAGGGATCTAGTGCGGAATTGGCTTGGGAAAACACCAAGGTCTTCCCGTACGTACCCACGCTGCTGGTGCACAAAGGCAATCTGGTGGGTGTGAACGACAAGGGATTCTTGATGGTTCATGAAGCAGCCACCGGCAAGGAATTGGCTAATCGTCGTCTGGGTTCCGGGTACAGCGCTTCGCCCCTGCTGGTGGACGGCGTGATGATTGCCGTGGACGAAAAAGGCTCGCTTGCGTGCGTGGGAACAGGCGCAGGGTTCCCGATATTGGGCAAGACCGAACTGGGCGAACCGGTTATTGCTACACCTGCGGTGGGCAATGGCGGCATATACATCCGTACCAGTGGTCACCTGGTGTGCTTGGGCAAGAAAAGCAAATCCTGAACGTGGTTGTTTGGCAATAAATAAGGAGGCCGACTGATGGCTCGCGCATGGTTACTGGTGTTGGCGTTGGGTGTGGTTGTGGGAGGCATGGCTACTGTCCATGCCGAGGAGAAGAAGGTCATGGGGGGCAAGGTATTCGAACTGCGAACCTATTACGTGCATCCGGGCCGCATGCCAGCGCTGGAGAAACGGTTTACCGATCATACGATTGCCTTGTTGACCAAGTACGGGATGAAGCTTTCCGGTTTCTGGAAGCCCACAGACCCGGCCAAGTCTGAAGAGGTTCTGGTGTATTTGGTGGAGCATGCCAGCCGCGAGGCAGCCGATAAATCGTGGGCTGAATTCCGCAAGGATCCAGAGTGGATTGCGGCACGTGATGCCTCCGAAAAGGATGGCAAAATTGTGAACAAGGTGGAAGTTCAGTGGTGGGCAGCCACGCCGTACTCCACCATCAAGTAAAAAAACTCGTCAGGGTCTTTGTGGAACATCGCACACTGTTATTGGTCCCCATTCCCAAGGGGACCACTCCCTCTTTCATGCTGCGTTGGCTGTGTGAAACCGCTCGGCTCGAGGCTTCCGCCTTTGGCCGTTTTGTCTTTTCTCCCGGGCAGGTGGCAGTCCAGGTTGCTGCTGATATTTCCGCCAAGGTTTCCGAACGAGTTTCGGGCGCCTTGCTGGCGGGTGTACGCATTGCTTGCCGGGCCATGGCGGAGGGTGACCAACCCGATGCCGCGCGATTTACGATGTTGAAGGAATGCCTTGATTGGGAAGGTGAGGAAGAGGCGCGTCGGGGATCCATGGGGGCATCCCGCGAAGGCGATGCCCTGAACCGATTGCATATTGTGGATGAAACGCCGGGCTTATGGGGCCGTACCCTGCTGACGTTGGGTACAGAACGCGGTGCAGACCTGCCTTGGTCGCGCCTCGATCCGGGATTACCCGTATTGGTAGCGACAATTGTTCAAGGAGATGGCGAGACGCCTGCCCGGGGCGTTGTTGTTTCCCGCTCGGCCAGTCGCTTGGTGGTGGCTCTGGATGATGATCCACCAGACGATGGAAGTCTGGTGCGTGTGTCGAAGGCACCCGATGAGGTGTCACGGAAGCGGCAGCAGGGGGCCTTGGAGCGCGTAGCCTCGGCCTTTGACGACCGATTGGCATGCTTGCGTGATATTGCCGCTGGCTTGATGGAGGCAGAATCCGCTGAATGGCTGCCGAGCGAATGGGTGAATTCTGGGCTCAATGACTCACAAAAAGAAGCAATTGTCATGGCCATGTCAGCGCGCGACATCGCCCTCATTCACGGCCCGCCCGGTACAGGCAAAACGACCACGCTTCTGGAAGTGGTGCTGCAGGCAGTGAGGCGTGGGCAACATGTTTTGGTGACGGCGCCCAGCAATCTGGCGGTAGATCATTTGCTTGAGGGGCTGGTGCGCCATGGATTGCGCGCGGTGCGTTTGGGGCATCCAGCTCGCATTCACGAGGATCTACGCTCTGTTTCGCTCGATGCCTTGGTGGACAAGCACCCTGATACCCGAGAATCGAGGCGGATCACAAAACAAGCGCGCGCGCTTTTCCGCAAGGCTGGGAAGTGGACCCGCGGTAAACCCGAACCGGGTGAGCGGCAGGCAGACCGTGTCGCAGCCAGGCAATTATTTGCGGATGCCCGGGCTCTCGACGATCAGGTTGTTGCTGCCATTCTGCGCGATGCTCAAGTGGTGGCTGCTACAGCCACAGGACTTGACGCAGGCGTATTGATGGGAAGACGTTTTGATCTGGTTGTGCTCGACGAAGCTGGGCAAGCCACCGAGCCTGTGGCTTGGTCGGCGTTGCTGCATGCGGATCGCGCCATACTTGCTGGCGATCCGTGCCAGTTGCCTCCGACGGTGGTTTCTGACCGGGCCCGCAAGGCAGGGTTCGAGGTCAGCCTGCTGGAACGATTACTGGCTATGCCGGAGTCGGTTCCTTCCGTATTGCTCAACACTCAGTACCGCATGAGCGAGGCGCTTGCGCTCTTTCCATCGGTGGAGTCGTATGGCGGCAGGCTTTTGAGCCATGTGGACAATGCTGACATCAGGCTGTCGGGCAGTGAATGGTCGGAACCGCCATTTCTGTTCATCGATACCGCTGGAGCAGGTTGGGAAGAACGGCAGGAGGAAGGTAACGGAGTTTCCCGCTGGAACCCCGCAGAAGCCGATTATCTGGTCCGCCTGACGCATCGGTTGGTGGAAGAGGGGATTTTGGAAGCGGATATCGGATTGATTACCCCGTACGCCGCGCAGGCACGATTGTTGCGGGAACGTTTGGGGCGCGCCGGAGTGGAGATCGACTCAGTGGACGGGTTTCAAGGGCGCGAAAAAGACGTCATTCTGGTTTCGCTGGTCCGAAGCAACGATGCTGCCGAAATTGGCTTTCTGGCAGAGACCAGACGAACCCATGTGGCCATCACGCGTGCCCGTAAATTGCTGGTGTTGGTGGGCGATTCTGTAACCTTGGGATCGCATCCGTGGTATCAGCGGCTGATTGATCGCGCCGCTGAAATGGTGGGGCACCGGAGTGTTTATGAGGATCCCATAGGAATCGATCTTGTCTAAGATGGAAGTGGGCAGACCATGCGCAATGGAGGAATGCTGATGCGGATTTATATTTTGATGCTGACGGTGGCCTTGCTTGCCGCGAGCGCGATGGTGGCGGCAGAGCCAGCCAAAGAGAAGAGTTATGAGGTGCCTTATAGGCTTACATTGCCCAAGCACCTGATGGTGCGCGCCAAGATCAATGGCAAAGGCCCATTCAACTTCATTCTCGATACTGGCGCCCCAGCGCTATTCTTTACCGAAGCGGTCGCCGCGCGCGCGGGAGTGAAGGCAGATGAAAAAGGTTGGGGCGAATGCGAACGGTTTGAACTGGAAGGCGGACTGGTCATTCCCAAAGCCCGTGGCCGTATCGATACGCCGTTCCAGTTGGAAGGAATGAACGGGATGGGGCTTGCCGGCGCGGAGATTCACGGTCTTATTGGCTACAATATACTGGCGCAATATCGTATGACCATCGATTTGGCCAGCGACCGCATGCTTTGGACACCGATGGCCTGGACGCCTGAGAGGCCTATTGGATTTGGCGACGCGGGTGGAAGCGCGGCGCAAGGTAGCCTCGAATTCATTGGGTCTATGATGAAAGGGCTTGGTGGCATGCTCGGCCGCAAGGCCACTCCGGCAGTGACCGGCCGCGGGCAGGCGGGCATTTTGTTGCGCGATGAAGTGGACGGGCCAGTTGTCGCTTCAGTGCTTAAGGGATCTCCTTCCGATACTGCTGGCGTGAAGCAAGGCGACCGGTTGCGTAAGGTGGCTGACAGATCCGTGACCTCCTCAGCCGAAGCGCTGGATTTCGCGGCAAAGCACGCTGCGGGGAAAACATTGGCACTGCAGGTGGAGCGTTCCGGCAAGTCGATCGATCTCACCATTAATCTGGTGGAGGGTTACTGAAATGAAGAAGACCATTATCGTAGTCTTGTTGATCGCTTGTTTGTCGTCTCATGTTCGCGCGGAAGCACCTGTCGCGTCCGCCGCGGTTACAGTTCCCTTCACACTTCTTAAAACCGGCCACATGACGGTGCCAGTCAAGCTTAATGGAAAGGGGCCATACACCCTTATTTTTGATACGGGTGCGCCCATGAGCATTGTCAATAACCGATTGGCGCGCGATGCTGGACTGCTTAAGGACAAACCTGTGGCGCTGTTTGCTCCCTTCGGTTCACGCGGCGAGGTGAAGGTTAAAGATTTTGAAGTGGGTGGGCAGAAGGCGGCTGATGTGAAGGTGGCCATCATGGATCACCCCACCGTGGAACTGTTCAGCAAGCATTTCGGACCCATCGATGGCATTGTGGGATTTCCCTTTTTCGCCCGTTACAAGGTCACCGTTGACTACCAAAAGAAAACACTCACGTTTGAACCCGGTACCTACAACCCACCCGATGTCATGCAGGCTATGTTGCGCGCGATTCTGTCGCCGGAATCTGCCGATGGCGCTGTGCGAGTGGTCTCGGGTGGTGCCATTTTGGGTTTTGGTGTGAATCAGGAAAACAGAACCAGCGGACCTGCCCTTGTGGTTGACCGTGTTTATTTGGGTGGGCCGGCGGATATTGGTGGTTTGAAAAAAGGCGACCATTTAACGCTGGTGAACAAGCGCTGGACAGACACACCTGCTGACCTGCTTGAGGCGTTGAGCACCATCAAGCCCAATGGGGCTGTTCAGGTGGAAGTGGAACGCATGGGCAAAACGATGACGCTCGAACTGTTGGGCGCTGCCGGGCTATAACGTTTTTGATTCAGCCTGCTGGAGGTGTTGGTATGTTCATGGCGATTTTGACCATGGTGGCGTTTCAGCCTCCAGCCCCGCCGCCTTGGCACAAGATGGTCCCGGTGGCGGAATCGACCCGGACCGGATTTCAGATTCTGGAGGGCTGCCAAGTGGAGGTTGTGGCGGAAGGACCCGCCTTGCAGCCTGCCCGGGAACTTGTTTTTCAGGTGGATGGCACGCTTGCCTGCCGCGAGAAATCTCCTTCAGGAGTTGATCGTTTTCGCATGTGGACGCGGGGAGCGGGCTCCCGCTGGAATCCGGATACAGGCCTGATGGCCATGCCCCCGTTGCGGTTGTCCAACCCGCCTTTACGCAATGGCTGGGGCACCACGGTAACTTTTCGGGTGGATCCTTCCCGTGGATTGGGGCGGAATGAGCCGATTGTTGGGACCATGGTTTTGGGTGATCGATTTCCTCCAGTGCTGCAAGGTTGGTGGATAACAGCGCACCCAGATCGCGCGGCCTTGGTTGCATACCGCCCAGTACGTGATGGGTTGGGCTGGGCCATGGCCGACGCCATGGATCTGCTCGTGGCCCAGTACGGTGACATGGCCATTGAGCAGGTTGTGGAAGGGCCTGATGGGGCAATTTATGCACTTGATGGCAGGCTGTCCCAAGGCACGCAAGGAACAAAAGCGGGAAAGCGGATCCTGAAAATCACATGGGCGGGTGCTGGCGAAGATGCTCCAGCCATTCCACCACACCCATTGGCTCGGCAAGCTGCACTGGCTCAAGCGACACCTGCTGAGTTGGTGGCTGCCTTGCGTGGTGACGACGCATTGATTCGTTTTGCAGCGATCGACGTGATTGCACCTCGCGTTAGTGGCATGCGTGAGGCGTTGGTGGCTGTTCTTAAAGATCCTGAAGCTTCGGGCGATGCCCGCTTGGCCGCGCTCCGCTTGCTGGATTCCCAATGGAAGGAAGATCTGACGGCACCCGTTACGGACATGTTGGAACTGGCGGGCGAAGAACTGCGTATGGGGGCGGCTGAGTCGCTGGCGCGCCATGCCTTGCCAAATGACCCTGTTTGCGCTGGAGTGCTGCTTAAAACGTTAGGAGATGGCGACGCGGGCGTCCGCTTGGCAGTGGCGCAGACCCTTACCAAACTTCGTATTGATGGGGCGGCGGATGCTATTGTCAATCTGCTTACTCTGGAAGACAGCGCCACTCCCGAATTGCGCGCAGGACTGATCTCAGCCTTGCAAGGATTAGGCTCAACAGCCATGGATCGGCTGCTGGCATCGGCAGAATCGGGCGTAAGGCGTCAGGCCGACAGAGCCGTGGCGGTGGCTTCTGGTTGCGCTAATACCGCACTGGTGGAATCAATGCCCCAGTGGTTGGATAATCCGAATCTTATGTCGGATCAGAGAGGCCAGTTGCTGGAAGGAGCGTTGGCTGGTCCGGTAGCTAGCGAGCCGGTGGCTCTGAAGATTCTCACATGGTTGGTTGATCATCCCGACCAAAACGCGGAGACCCGAGCCGCGGGTTTGAAATATGTGGCGCGCACGGGCCTCATCAAGCGCGAGCAGGGGCTTGCATGGCTTCGCAGCCTCGTCAAGGAGTCGGATGGTGCTGTATTGGCGGCGGTTGCCACGGTTTGCGGACAGCTTAAGCTTCCGGAACTGATGCCTTTTGTTCTTGGTTTGGCGCGCGATGGTTCGGCGCCTCAGTCAGCGCGCGCCGCTGCAATAATGGTTTTGGAGCAGTCGCGCCATGCTCAGGCGGGTGAATTGGCCAAGCAATTTCTCGACGATATTTCTATCAAAGATCCCGCATCGCTACTGTTGGCTGGTTCGGTATGGGCGCCTTTGTACGACGCCGATCCTGCCGCGGCAGCCGTTGCCGCAGAAAAAATCGTGCCTCAGATATCGGATCTGAAACTGGTGCGAACGATTTTAACCAAGCCATGGGCTGACAAGGCCTTTGCGCAGCGACTGGCGGCACGCGCCCCCTTGGACAAGCTCCAGGATTCTGATTTGGCAGCCATGCTCGATGACCCTGCCTTGCATGCAGTGCGTCCCGTGTTGCTGGGCCACTGGTTAAAGCGGCACCCCGCATCTTTGGCAACCAAGAGCCCGGTCTGGTCCGATGCGGAGCGAGGTTGGGCTCTTTTTGGCTTGGACAGTCATCGTTGTGCCCGTTGCCATCAGACGGGTGAAGCGCCAGACCTTGCCGGGCCCCGTGCAAGCACCGTTCTGAAGGGCCGCTCACGCGATGCTGCCATCAGTGCATTGCTGCACCCTTCGGCATCTTTTGAGCCGCGCTATGGCGCACTTTCGTTGAGGTTGAAAAACGGTCAAGAAATCATTGGTTTGCCAAAGGCAGAGGTTGATGGCCGTGTTACGGTGATTGGCCCCGATGGTTTGTCACGAGATTTAATGGCCAACACTATTGTTGGCCGGGAACCAGCCCGCAGATCGTTGATGCCTGACGATTGTATTGCGGAAATGCCTCGTGCCGATGTTGCAGCACTGGTAGCGTTGGTGGAATCGGGGATTCCGGCCGGCCAGTTGGTTCCGCGCAACGCACGCCAAAAAGCTGTTGAAGCATCGGGAGTTGCTGAATTGCTGGTGAGCGATTTGGGTGATAAACCGCTGGAAGGTGCAGGTGAAATTACCGATAAAAGTCCGAATGGATTTTTGCTGGAAGGTGATATTTCTGTTCAGCAAGGCAGCACGATGCGCCTGATCGTGCAGGGAGCTGTCTTGCAGCGCACATGGGTAGCAGGCAAGCTCCAGCCAGACACCCATCCCACGGTGGCGATGGGTGTCAACCGGGTAACCGTGTGGCTGATCCCCACCAGCGGACCTATCCGCTGGCAGTTGGCCTCATTTCCCAAGGAAGGGAACTGACGGTTACTGGATTCCACCGTCGATACGCTCAGGCGTAAGGTGCGAAGGGTGATCCAAGAACCAGATACGCTTCCATTCTTCCTTGAGCTGACGCAGGTCTTCAGACTGGTTAAGCAGTCCTTTGACACGGTCATTGGGATTGGAAGGGTAGGCGTTGATCAGGCAGCCAGTGTTGGAGATCGCAAGGAGGGCTAAGGCCCCCATAGACAGGCGCAAAAACATGATCCAATCCCCCACGCGCTCGGGCAGGCGAGTTACGCCATGATTGGCGCAACCCAGCGGCTACCAGTAATGGGAGTATCGGTTAGGAGGGCAGTGCGGCTTAAACAGAATTGCCGGGTTGTGCAGAAATTTTCGTGGAAGCAGCTTTAGCAGATTGGGAAGCTTCTTCCTTGGCGCGAACCTTCTCTTCCATCTCTTTGCCGGGCTTGAAAGTTACCACGACCTTGGCCGGAACTTGAACTTTCTCACCACTGCGCGGATTGCGCGCGCTGCGTCCTTTGCGCTTTTTGACTTCAAAGACGCCGAAGTTACGCAGTTCGATTCGACCATGTTCAATCAGTGTGTCGATGATGGAATCGAATGTTTGCTGGACGATATCCTTGATGACCAACTGGGGAACGCTTAAGCGTTCGGATATCTGTTTGACAATTTCTTTCTTGGTCATGATCGAGCGTCTCCTGAACTCCCGGTCACCACACAACAATCCATTCCAGACTATGCTGAAAATGGCTGTCAGTCAAGCAACCAGTCGTTAAGGCATTATACCAGAAGATCAACGGCTGGAATACTTTAGGCATGGTTTCATGGGGTACCTAGCGTGCTGCGGGAGCCCCATGGGCCTTTCCAAATGAGATTTCCCCTGTAGCTGGAAAGGGACCAAGGCAACAAGAAAATTCCGGATCGGACAGTCCCTTCCCCGTTGCCGCCAAGCCAGTGACGTTGCCCTGTCAGAAGAACATCCAGATGAATCTGGCCTCCGGCTTTGATTCCCGGCGGAATGAAGCTTCCCACATTGCCGTTATTTTTCAGGATTTCGCGGCTGTCGAGATTGGTACCTGAAAGGTCAAATACCAAGTGTGATTGATTTATAGGGAATTCCAGTGTCGCTTTTGTGGCACGTAGTTCGCCTCCCCAAGCCGCTCCTGCAAGCTGATCCAGAGTGATCCGCTCGGGTTCAATCAGTGCCCGGCCTTCCTTCAAGTGGCAGGTAAGGTCTACGATTGGTACCTTTAGCTCGATGTCCGGATCGGTCAGTTTCAATTGCGTGGTGGTTGTTGCGAGTGTGACTTCCATACTCAGCGTTGCCTTGGCCCACCCCTCCAGATGCACTTGCTGCCAGGTGGAAGGTGGAATGAAAGGAAGACGCTTCAGGGAAGGCATGTGCAGGCGCGCGTTATTGGAATGCGCTTGAATGGAAACGCATGTTGAAAAACCTGAAATCGTGACATCCGCGTGCCACAGCCCCAATTCCGGGTCATTTACACGAGCTTTCAGATGGTAATGGCTTCCGACCGGAACCATGGTCCCATCGATGCCATGGAGTACCCATGGCGTTCTGTTATCGTCCGTCAGGCTAAGTGAACCGTTACGGATTTCAATTTTAGGACGTGTTTTTCCTGATTCTCCGGAAGTATCTGGAAGGCTGGTTAGCAGTTTGCCGTCTTTACCGAACCGCAGCATCAGGATCGCATCTTCAACCAAAACGGTATCAGGATTCCATAGGGTCCCGCGGCCGGACTGAATGCGAAGGGTGCCAACTGAAAGAAAGGTGTCAAGTGGTGTCTGTTTCGATGCCACCTTGAGGCGATGAAGGTGCAAACCATTGAGAAGACCATGGCCCGTGGCCTGCCTCAGTTGGATTGCGATACCCAATCGACTGGCAATGGCGGGAAGTATCAGCGACCTCAGGAACGGTGGCCTGATGATGGCGGTGGTTCCTGCCAGTGCCAGCAGGAACCAGAGCAACGATATACACGACTTCTTCATGTCCAGATCCGCCTGGAGCCCTGAAGAATTTGAGATGGCACGCGACCCGACGAGCCATAATCTGAGGGATAACCCATGGAGAAATTGTAATGGCAACTCGACTGCGCTGGCTTGGCCATTCCTGCCTCTGGATTGAATCGGATGGCATCAAACTGCTGGTTGATCCATTTCTGACAGGCAACCCCAAGGCTGTGGTCTCGGCAGAGGAGGTTGATCCAGATTTTATTTGTGTGTCGCACGGGCATGGCGACCATGTGGGAGACACCATAGCCATTGCCCAAAGAACCGGTGCCACGGTGATTTGTAACTATGAAATCAGCCAGTGGCTTGAAGGCAAAAATGTCAAAGCGCACGGCATGCAGCATGGAGGCGCCTTCCACTTTCCATTTGGTCGCATCAAGCTGACACTGGCATTCCATGGTTCGGTGCTGCCGGATGGGGCTAATGGAGGCAATCCGTGTGGATTCCATTGGTTTTTCAAAGATGGTTCCACTGTTTACGACGCTGCTGATACAGGCCTTTTTGGCGACATGGCTCTGATTGGTGAGGAGGGGGTGGATCTGGCTCTTCTACCAATCGGCGACAACTACACCATGGGGCCCGAAGACGCCTTACGAGCCGTGAAGCTCATTCGCCCGAAGATGGTTGTACCCATTCATTTCGGAACCTTTGGAATGATCGATCAGGATGCGGCAGCATGGGGGCGTGGCGTGGCAGCACAAACCAGCGCAATACCCCACATTCTGCAGCCGGGAGAATGGGTTACCATTCGCGGATAGCGTTACCAACCCAGAGTGGATCGCAGTTTTTCAAGCCCGGCAGCGAGGGCGCCCTCTGCCGTGGCAAAGGTGCCTTCTACCGGAAATTGCCTTCCATTGATGGTCTGCATGAGCTTGATGCCGTGCTTGCCAGATACTGGCAGCAGGGCGAGCACATAGACCAGTTCGTGCCCCATGTGCACCAGCCAGCTGGTTCCGTCTTTGCTGGCGGTAAGCGTTGCTTGGTGCAGAGTCAGCCAATTGGGGGTTGCGGGGGCAATCGATGGTGCGGTCATGGCGGTTTCCTTGGGTTTCTGAAAAGATGGTTTAGCAGAATGATAGCCCGGTGAACAATGGGGCTCAATTTCCGGTGTGCTTTTTGGTTCCAAGCAGGAGTTTTAAGGAGTATCCGCCAGCCAATTCAGGTTCTGGATCGGATTGTTGCCAGAAGGTGTTCAGCCAACTCATTTAAGTCTTTGGCCGAAAGGTTGCAAAGGTCTGCCAAAGTGCTTTCTGGCAACCCAAGGATTGATTGTTGGTATTGCACCACTGAGATGAGTCGGCCCAATTCGATGCCTTCGCGTAGCCCTTCTTCACGACCCTCCCGTAGCCCTTCTTCTCTGCCTTTGCGTAGTCCTTCCTCACGACTTTCGCGACGCCCTTCTTCCCGACCGTCCATTCTGGCGCCACTAATCATCCATCGACGGTCGCGGGCAGCTTTTTCTTGTGCGTTGGACACGTTGTTGGTTCTCCTCTTTAAAAGCACTTGCTTGCGAGTTTTGTTGTCGAATCAGGCTTTGGATCTGACTTTTTGTTTAAACAATTGGGCTAATTCAGAAAGCTCATCAAACGAAAGTCGCATCAACTCCGCGGCGCTGGTTTCTGGCAATCCGAGCAGTGATTGGCAGTTTCGCACAATGCCCACAAGCTGACCCAGTTCGACACCTTCCCGTAGACCTTCAACACGACCCTCGACCCTGCCCTCCACTCGGCCTTCGACCCTGCCTTCCACCCGGCCCTCGACCCTGCCTTCAATGCGACCTTCCTCTCGTCCGTCCATTCTGGCGCCGTTTATAATCCATTGCTGATCGCGTGCTGCTTTTTCACGTGTGTCGTACATCTGCTTGTCCTCCGTCTTGAAAGCGATGGTTTCAATGGTCGTGATCGCGCGGCGAAAACCCTCTTCTGGAAACAATTGACGAAGCGTTTCCGCATCGTACTCATGCGCGTGGCTAAGCCAGTAGGACCATCGTGCCACGGGTGACGCGTTTGCCAATTGCAGTTCATTGAAAGTATACCTTGGCAATTCCAGCAGGTGAATCTCGAGCGAATTCTCCAAAGTTAATCCGGTTTCATGATCGGTAAGCTTGAACCGGTGGTGCCCCGATAAGCCTGTCCCAAAAATCACTGCGTCTACTATGCAAATAGAATAAACCGGCCTGAGTCTGCTGTAGTCATCTCCTTGTGATAGCTGTCCAGCAAACAGTTCGCACCCATAAAATACCATGCGCTTTTCCAGCCCAGATTTCACAGAAAGTTGCATTTCGATGTGAAAAATAGAGCCCAGGTGGTCTTTTGCCTTGATATCAAGGACAGAGAGCTTGTCTTCTAGAAAGTCCTGATACTGAAAAGGATTTTCAATCAACACATCCACAATGGGTTCTGGAAGTTGCAGAATTGCATTCAGCAGGCTGATCAATGCAACTCGGTTACCCGGATCGCCAAATGTTTTCTTGAAGGCAAAATCAACGATAGGGCGAATTCCTAATCCCATGATGCACCTCCAGCAATACATTCGCAGCTCTTGTATGTTTATGGATTTGTTCAGAGGTATTGGTGGAAATTTGAGGTGCGGACATGGGCCGCACACGTGATCGGTTAACGGAATGGCCCATGCCATGCCTGATGCCTTGGAAATGTTCACGCAAAATAGCAAGAACCCAATCATCCCTTTACCAAGGTGATGCATTGAGCAACAATCATATTGGGTGCCTTGCGCAATTTTGGGGGTATAGCGATGTTTTCGCGCCATCTGCTAAGCGTATTTGTTCTTGCTTGTGGATTAGCCGCCGCAGGTGCTGAGGAAGGGAGGCTCCTTCGGTTCCCAACCATCCACAAAGACCAGGTTGTCTTCACATACGCTGGCGACCTTTACACTGTTCCGGCCAAAGGTGGTTTGGCTCGCAGGTTGACAAGCAGTTCTGGTTTCGAGATGTTCCCCAAATTTTCGCCAGATGGAAAAACCATCGCCTTTACAGCGCAGTACGACGGCAACACCGAAATTTACCGCATGAACAGTCAAGGGGGCGAGCCAACGCGCCTAACCTGGACCCCAACCCTTGAACGGGACGATGTCTCGGATCGCATGGGCCCCAACAATATCACCATGGGGTGGACTCCCGATGGCAAGGAAATCTTGTTCCGCTCGCGCATGGAATCATTCAATGATTTCATCGGCCAGCTCTATACGGTTGATGCCAATGGTGGCCTGCCCCGTCAATTGCCTCTTCCCCGTGGTGGGTTTGGTAGCTATTCGCCTGATGGCAAGAAGCTAGTCTATAACCGAATCTTCCGCGAATTCCGCACGTGGAAGCGATACCGTGGCGGCATGTGCGACGACCTCTCCGTTTATGATTTTGCCACCAAAAAAACAGAAACGCTCTGCACCACGGTCGATCAGGAAATCGAGCCGATGTGGTATGGCAATAGCATTTATTTTATTTCTGACCGCGAACCATCGAAGAGGATGAACCTTTATGTGATGGATGTGGCCACAAAGGAAGCCCGCAAGCTGACCAGCTTTCAGGACTTCGATATCAAGTTTCCATCTCTGGGCGATTCGGCGATTGTTTTTGAGCAGGGCGGATGGTTGTGGAAATGGGATATTGCCAATTCCAAACTTGATAAGATTCCTGTGCAATTGGCTGAAGATTTCAGCGCGTCGCGTACGGCACTCACCAACATCGCGGCCAATCTTGCCTCGGCTTCCCCTTCGCCCGATGGCAAGCGCGTGGTGATTTCAGCGCGTGGTGAACTATTCAGTTTGCCGAGCGGTCCGGGAATTACCAGACGCCTGACTTTCTCGTCGGGTGCTCATGACCGAAGCCCCACGTGGTCTCCCGATGGCAAGCAAGTCGCCTATATATCTGATTCCACCGGCGAAGATGAAATATATGTGTTGTCTCCTGACGGAAAGTCTGCACCCACACAACTGACTGCAGGCGGTGGCGTTTACCTTTACGATATTTCTTGGTCACCCGATTCTAAAAAAATCCTCTGGAACGATCGCAAGTTTCGTGTCCGTGTCATGGATGTGGCTAGCAAAAAAATCACCGAGGTTGTTGCTGATTCCCGCTGGGAAATTCGTGATGCATCTTGGTCACCGGACAGCAAATGGGTTGCTTGGTCGGAGGAATCTGCAAACGACATGCGCAAGGTGCGCGTGCGCCAAATCGAGTCCGGCCAAACGACTGATGTTACCGACACCTGGCACAGTTCTTTCAATCCCGTCTTCAGCGGCGATGGCAAATTCCTATTTTTTGTTTCCAACCGTGACCTGAATCCAACATATTCTGCAACTGAATGGAACCATTCCTACCGAGACATGGCACGTGTTTACGCTGTGGCACTTTCCAAAGAGACACCTTCGCCTTTTCGCGTGAAAACCGACGAACTTGAACCAGCCAAGGCATCGCAAGAAACAAGCAAAGACATGGGCGTCAAAATTGATGCTGAGGGACTTGCCCAAAGAACTTTTCAGCTTCCAGTCGCGCCGGGCAACTACGGCGGACTCCAATCTGTTGGCAGGTCCGTGTGGTATCAGAGAGCGTCAACGTGGGCAGTATTCGATCTTGAAACGCGCCAAGAATCGGTTATTGGACCCGTTGGCTCCCTTGAAATCACTCCGGATGGCAAGAAAGCCCTTGTGCTGGCTGCCGGTAAAAAGCTGTCGGTGATTGATTTACCTAAGGGAACCGTAACGCTTTCCGCATTAGCGGTTATTGACACATCGGCAGTTGAGGTGGAACTAGACCATGCTGCTGAGTGGAAGCAGATTTACCACGAATGCTGGCGCCAAATGCGCGACTTCTTCTACGACCCCAACATGCATGGCAACGATTGGGTATCCCTCCGCAAACGGTACGAAGTGCTTCTGCCGCATGTTCGGCATCGCGCAGACCTCACTTATGTGATTGGTGAACTGATCGGGGAACTCAACGCAGGGCATGCATACGTTGGCGGAGGCGAAATGCTTACGGCCCCGCGTATTGGCATGGGCCTACTAGGTGCGGCACTCGAGCGGGATGCTTCGGGGTATTACAAAATCACCAAAATTCATGCGGGTTCTGCTTGGGATCCCAAATTAGCCTCTCCCTTGGCGGCCCCGGGGGGGAATGCCAAGGTTGGTGAGTTCTTGCTCGCCATCGATGGCAAACCTGTCAATGAGTTGAAGTCGCCCTATCAGGCACTTGTCAACAAAGTTGGAAAGCCCGTCGTGGTTCGGCTTGGAGCTAAACCGGAAATGGCCAACAGCCGCGATGTGGTGGTGGTGCCTATTGCATCAGATTCCAATCTGCTTTATCGCGATTGGGTTGATACCAATCGGAAGCGTGTGGATGAGGCGACCAAAGGTAAAGTTGCTTATATCCATGTGCCTGACATGCAGCAAAACGGCCTGAATGAATTCGTTCGGCAGTTTTACCCGCAGGTTGACAAGAAGGCCTTGGTCATTGACATGCGCGGTAATGGTGGAGGCAATGTATCACCCATGCTGATCGAGCGCTTGCGGCGTGAAGTTGCGATGATTGGCATTGCCCGCGGCGCACCTCCCCACACCGATCCCCAAGCCATGATCTGGGGGCCCATGACATGCCTGCTCAATGAATTTTCAGCATCAGACGGCGATATTTTCCCCTACCGATTTCGGCAGTACAAACTTGGCAAATTGATTGGCAAGCGAAGCTGGGGTGGTGTGGTTGGTATACGGGGAACACTGCCTTTGCTTGATGGAGGCACGCTCAACAAGCCGGAGTTCAGCCGTTACGATGTTGATGGCAAAACGTGGATCATGGAAGGCGTGGGTGTTGAACCCGATATTGTGGTTGAAAACGATCCTGCAATGGAGTTTTCTGGCAAGGATCAACAACTGGAACGTGCTATCGAGCACATTCTGGAAGAACTCAAAACCAAGGAAAAGAAGATTCCATCGCCGCCGCCATTCCCCAAAAGGTAGGCGGCGCGGGGGTCGAAGAACTAATCTTCTGGCAGTGGATGGCCTTTGGTTTCAGGTAGGAATGCCACGGCAATCAGGCCTACCAAGAAAACCGCGCTCATCGCGCAGCAGGCGTTACGGAAAGCTTCAAGTTTGGCGGCAGGGTCAGAAGCACCTGCTGCCAGACTTGTCGCCAATAATCCCATAGTGAATGGGCCGCTGGCTGCAATAAATCGCCCCACATTGTAGCAGAAGCTCACCCCGGTGCTGCGAAGGCGCAATGGGAATAATTCGGGAAGATACATGGCGAAGCCGGCAAACAGGGCCAGTTGGAAGAAGCCCATGACGGCGCTCATCCACAGGTCGGCCATGCTGTTGAAGAATTTGAAATAGGCGAATGTCGCTGCAAACGCCGCGATATATCCCAATGCGAACGCGCCTTTGCGGCCAATCTTTTGGGCCAGGGCAGCAAATGCCAGCATGCCAAAGAATGAACCGGTGTTTTGAATGATCATGTTGATGCCAATCCAATACTGCTTTTGGCTGGCCACTTCGGCGTCTGGAAGGTTTTGGCTTTTCAGTGAAGCCCCAATGACGTCGCCTACCAATTCCGGGCTGAAGAAGCCGATGCCCCATAGACCTACCACGCCGGATATGCACAGGAGCATGCCCAAAAGAGCGTGCCTACACCAGCGTGGGTGAGTGAACAGATCGGCATAAGACCCGAACTTCAACCCTGTGGTAGCAGATTCTTTGCGTGCCTTGAGCCAGTTTTCTGGTTCTTTAAGGCGGATTTGAATGAACACGCACAGGAAGGCTGGTAGCGCCCCAATCAGAAACATGTACTTCCAAGCCTTGGCAGGATCGATAACTCCATTCTTGCCTAGTTCCGACATGAGGATACTGATCAGGCCAGCAGTAATGTTGCCCACGGCTGACAAGGCCTGCAAGAAGCCAAGAGCCATGGGGCGCGCATCCGATGGCAAGCTATCGGCCACCAGTGCCACGGCGAGGCCAAACACGCCACCAACTCCAAGACCTGTGACGAAACGGTAAAAGGCAAAGTCTATCCATCCAGTGGAAAATGCCGAAAGCCCTGTGCACACTGAATAAAGCAATACTGTCAGCGTTAGGGTTCGGGCGCGACCAATGCGGTCTCCCAACGCGCCAAATATCAGGCCACCTGTGGCCCAACCAGCCACAAATATCGATGTGGCGTAACCACCATAAAGTTTTTGGTCCCAACCTTCGGGCAGCAAATCCTTCATGGCGCCTTGTCGGGCAATGAGGAACAGTTGCTGGTCCAGACAGTCAAACATCCAAGCCATGGCGGCCATGGCAAAGACAAACCACTGATACCCGTTCAGCCCTGCCAATCCTTTGGCAACAGGATTTTGGGTTGTTTCATGCTGCATGGTGGTGGCCCGTCGCTGGTGGTGGGGTATGATCCTCCTTTCATATGGCGAGTCGGATCGAAACGCCAGCGTTTTACCAAGCAGGAGAAATCTGGTGGCACAGTTTGGCACAATTGGTTTGGTGGGTGCAGGCAAAATGGCCACAGCACTAGCTCTTGCCTGGAAGGAACGGGGTTTGGCCGGAAAGCTGATTGCTAGCGATCCGTATCCCTCAGCACGAGAAATCTTTGCCCGCGCCACCGGGGCCACTGTTACCGATGAAAACGCCGGTGTGCTTCAACTGGCTGATGTGGTGATTTTGGCCATCAAGCCCCAGAAGCTCGATGAAGTGCTGGCCCCCCTCCGGGACGGGGTGGCTACTCCTAAATTGGTGATCTCCATTTTGGCAGGGATTTCCACGGCTCGGCTGGAAAAGGCATTGGGTCATGGCAGGGTGGTGCGCGTAATGCCCAACACACCGTGCTTGGTAGGTGAAAGCGCAACAGGTTTTTGCCTAGGATCAGTAGCGACCCAAGCTGATGCGGATGCCACACGCACTCTTTTTGGTGCCGTTGGACGTGTCTTTGAACTGCCAGAGGGGCAGTTGGATGCTGTGACAGGGTTATCTGGAAGCGGTCCGGCATATGTGTTCCAGATAATAGAAGCGATGGCTGATGGTGGTGTGCTGGCCGGCTTACCCCGCGACATTGCCCAGTCCCTTGCGGCGCAAACGGTTCTTGGGGCCGCAAAAATGGTGCTAGAAACTGGCCGTCATCCGGGCCAGTTGAAGGACGATGTTGCCAGTCCAGGTGGCACCACCATTGCAGGTTTACTGGCCATGGAGCAGGGCGGCGTCAGAGCAGCACTGATGAACGCTGTCATGGCAGCGGCACGTCGATCCAAGGAATTGGGTGGCTGACGGATCAGTTGCCTCTTGCCGTAGCTCACTTTTCGATACAATGTTCTTTTGACCTCGGGACGGACCGCATGACAATGACCGCGCCAGCCACGCAGGATCTTGTTCTCGTCGTTGACTTGGGCTCGCAATATGCCCAACTCATTGCACGGCGAATACGCGAACGCAAAGTTTACTGCCGGTTGATCCGCCACGATCTTCCCCTTTCCAGAATTCGCGAGTTGAATCCGAAGGGGATTATCCTCAGCGGTGGCCCGTCGAGTGTTTACGATAAAGGTTCTCCCGCGATCGATCCCGGTTTGTTTCAACTGGGAATTCCCGTTTTAGGTATCTGCTATGGCATGCAAGCTGCTTGCTATTCGCTTGGTGCCGAAGTAAAATGCGCCGATCATCGTGAATTCGGCCGCACCGCGCTGGAATGCATTGGTACCAACGATCCGTTGTTTAAGGGAGTTCCACCCCAATCGATCGTTTGGATGAGCCATGGCGATCAGGTCATGCCGGGCGCGAATGTCTGGTTGCCGTTGGCCCAAAGTGCCACATGCCCGCTGGCAGCCGCACGCCATGCCTCCCTTCCCATTTGGGGATTGCAGTTTCACCCGGAAGTGGCCCACACCGAACACGGCGCGCAAATACTGGAAAATTTCCTGTACGGAATCTGCCATTGCTCTGGCGGATGGACCATGAGCGACTATCTGGAAACAGCAGTATCTGTTATTCAGGAGCGCGTGAAGGGCAAAACGGTTATTTGCGGCTTGTCCGGCGGGGTAGATTCCTCGGTTTGCGCGGCACTTTTGGCGCGCGCTGTTGGTAAACAGGCCATTTGCATCTTTGTTGACAACGGTTTGCTGCGTGAGGGAGAGGTTGAATCTGTGCGCGCGGCATTCGAGAACCACTTTGGTGGTCAGTTGCGCGTGATCGATGCGGCAGAGCGGTTTCTCTCGGCACTCAAGGGCGTTTCTGAACCCCAACAAAAGCGACGCATCATCGGTCATGTCTTCATTGATGTTTTTGCTGACGAGGCATCCCGCGAAACTGGGGCCCACTTTTTGGCTCAGGGCACCCTTTATCCTGATGTGATTGAATCGGGCGGCGCGGCAGATGGCCCTGCCGTTGTCATCAAGTCGCACCATAATGTTGGTGGTTTGCCCGACAAGCTTGGCTTTGAATTGGTTGAACCGCTCAGGGACCTTTTCAAAGATGAAGTCAGGCGATTGGGTATCGAGTTGGGCTTGCCCGACCAGATGGTCTGGCGACACCCATTTCCCGGCCCGGGTCTTGCGGTTCGTTGTCTGGGAGAAGTCACTGCCGAACGCCTTATTGTTTTGCGGCGCGCAGATGCGATTTTCCTCGAAGAGTTGCGGCAGGCAGGATGGTACGGCAAAACGTCGCAGGCGTTCGCAGTTTTGCTTCCTGTCCGCTCGGTGGGTGTGATGGGAGACGGCCGTACTTACGACGAAACTATCGCCATTCGCGCTGTGGACACAGACGATTTCATGACAGCGGCACCGAGTCCGTTGCCTCATGAACTATTGGCGCGTGTTTCCACCCGTATTGTGAACGAAGTGCGCGGCGTGAACCGCGTGGTGTACGACATTTCCAGCAAGCCTCCCGCCACAATTGAGTGGGAATAGGCCCCCAAGGGTGCTCCAAATGCGCTTTATCAAGATGCATGGCATCGGCAACGATTACGTTTATGTCGATTGCGTGAACCAACCCATGCCCGCAGACCCAGCGGCTTTGGCCCGAGTTGTTTCCGACCGGCATTTTGGTGTGGGGGGCGATGGCCTGATTCTTGTCTGCCCTTCAGACAAAGCCGACGCGCGCATGCGCATGTTCAATGCCGATGGTAGTGAGTCTGAAATGTGCGGTAACGGCGTCCGGTGTGTGGCCAAGATGGTGTACGACCATGGCATTGCTCGCAAACCCAGGCTGGCTATCGAAACGGGACGGGGCGTTCTGCAACTGGATCTGCACCTAAAGAACGGCTTAGTCGATAGTGTCACCGTCGACATGGGAGAGCCAATTCTTGAAGCATCTGCCATTCCCACCACCTTGACGGGTACCCCGCCGGTTGAGGTTGAACTGGAGTCGCCACTGGGAATTTTGAAGGTTACTTGCGTTTCCATGGGGAATCCGCATGCCGTTATTTTTGTGGATGCCATCACCGATGCCTTGGTGCACCAGGCAGGGCCAGTGCTTGAGCGGCATCCGGCATTTCCAAGGCGTGCCAACATAGAATTCGTTAAGGTGCTCTCCTGTGAACGCTTTGAAATGCGTGTATGGGAACGCGGATCAGGAGAAACTTTGGCGTGCGGCACGGGAGCTTGTGCCGTGGCCGTGGCAGGGATTCTGACCGGCCGCCTTGATCGTCGGTGTGAGGGCAAGCTGCTGGGAGGCAGCCTGCAATTGGAGTGGTCTCAGGCGACCAATCATGTTCTGATGACGGGACCGGCTGCCGAAGTTTTTGTGGGAGAGTGGCCGGGCTGACATTACCGGAAGTATCCGCATGAAAATCCGGCACCCATGGCTTGTATCGTGCGCTGCTTGGTTTATCGCTTTGATTATTCGCACGTGGATGCGAACAATCCGTTTTTGGTATGTCCCCCAAAGCCTCGATTTTGAGCCCGATAAGCTGCCAGCCGGCACCCGCCTGCTCTACGCGTTCTGGCACGAGCACATCCTTGTGCCTGCCAGTCGCTATGCCCGACCCGATATCTGGGTCTTGATCAGCAAGCATGCGGACGGACAAATGATTGCCTCGGCATGTCGGCAACTTGGTTTTCAGACAGTTGCCGGCTCCAGCACCCGTGGAGGTGCCGAGGCTGTGCGCGAAATGGTGTCTTTGGGAAAAGTAGGCCACTTGGCCATTACTCCAGATGGCCCACGCGGACCGCGACGTGAAATGCAGCCCGGCGTGGCTTTTTTGGCGTCACGCACTCAAATGCCGGTCATTCCATTCGGTGTGGCTTGTTCGTGTGCCCATCGGTTTGGTTCGTGGGACCACTTCATGCTGCCTTGGCCGTTCAGTCGCGTGGTGCTGGTCACGCGTGAGGCCGTGCAAGTTCCAGAAAATCTGGATCGTGATGGCCTTGAGGCTTGGCGGAAACTTCTGGAAACGGAACTCAATGAAGCGAACCGCATGGCCGAGGAGATTCTGGCGGGTAAGATACCTGCGGAGATCAGCGATCGCCGTGCTGCCTGAATCCATTTAAGCGGCGCTGCATCTCTCCTTAGGTGGAGCAGAATCAGCGTGACCGATCGTCTACCCCAAAGCGATGTGGTACCACCCGCTGTTTGGGCGCGGCGCATAGCTCCCCGCTTGCACTGGCCCGAGCGTTTCGCCTGCCTTATCGGGGCAGGCCTACTTGCTTCTGTGCTTGCCGTGGCCACCATTTTGAATCCCTACCTGAATGATGCCGGAGAGGCATTGCCACCCGGTGAACACCGAACCATGGGCACCCACCAGCAAATGGGCTTGCCCTCGTGCCACTTTTTGGTGATGAGCGGCCTTCCATGCCCGTCGTGCGGCATGACCACGAGCTTTGCCTTGCTGATGCATGGCGATCCAATCGGGTCATGGCGTGTCAATGGGGTGGGCACTTTTATGGCGCTGTACTGCCTGCTGTCGATTCCGCTGGCCCTTTTCGGGGCGATTGCAGGACGGCTTCCGGTGGTGCATTCGCTCGAGTGGTGGGCTCTAGCCTCTATTGGCGGATTCCTGCCCCTCTTGCTGGTCCGGTGGCTTTGGGTTGTTTCCCAATCGCTGCTGGGCGCCGGATGATCGGGCAGGGAGGATCGTGCCATGGCGGGTGGAATTCGGTGGCATAACGTAGTGGCGTGGACCTTGGTGGCAATGGCCACATCGAGTGGCACGGGCTGTAACATGCTTTCCGTGCCCTATTTCCTGTTCTGCATGGATGATCCCAAGCAGCAGGCTGAAATTCAGAAAATTGCCTCGCCTAACAAGAAGGAAGAGCGCAAGGTGGTGGTTCTGACCTACCATCGCCTTGACCTACGCCCGGAGTTTGTGAACTCCGACCGCGAACTCACGCACTTTGTTGAAAAACACATCAAACAACTAGCAGAAGTCAACAAGGAAAAAATCGCGGTCGTGCTGCCGCGCAAGGTGGAAGAGTACAAAAACAACCACCCCGATTGGCACGAAGGTGAACTGGCGGAAGTAGGCCGCCATTTCAATGCTGACTGGGTTGTGTACCTCGAAATCAACAGTATGAGTCTTTACGAGCCAGGTTCGGGTGGCACGCTGTACCGTGGTAAGGCCGACATGACCATTTCTTTGGTCGATGTGAAGAATCCTGATGATTCCCGCCCACCTCAAGCTTTCACGTGCAGCTACCCTCGCGAATCCCGCATACAGATGACGCCTACCGACAAGAGTCCGTCTGAGTTCCGCCAAATGTTCCTCGAATATGTTGGCAGACGTGTTTCCTGGAAGTTTACGGCTCACCCGACCCGTGACGACTTCTATGCTGATTGAGTGGCTGTCGCCACGAATGAAAAGGAGTTTTTGTTATGTCTGATCCAGTTATTGTGCGTTGCCGAGACAACGGTCCTTTCGTCCTTCCAGCTTCCGTGCAGGTGGTGGACGCTGATGGCAAGCCATTTGCCATTGCCGCTGGCAAGGAAGTGATTGCCCTGTGCCGCTGTGGTGCCAGCAAGAACAAGCCGTTCTGTGACGGTGCCCACAAGGGCATGGGCTTTGCGGCATGCGAGAAAGCCCCAGCTCCCGCTGCTTCTTAAGCAAATCATTTTCCAACCATCCTTGCCCTCGCTTGGAAAACAGCGGGGCAGGGAGACAAAAGTGTTTCCGCTGCAATTGGCATTGGTTGGGTTGTCGCCAGTTCGGCTAGCCCGGATCGATTCCGTATCCTATAGTTTTGTTGCGGGCGTGCGCTGTAGCCCCCGCTCGTCAACTTAACTACGACAGGAGTGAGTCATGGCCAAGGGTAACAACTCTCAGGGCAAGGAAAAGAAGAAGCCCAAGAAGGACGCCAAGACGTCCGCAGCCAAGCCAGCTTCCCCGCCCAAAAAGTAAGTCAGGCCATAGGTGTTGTTGCATTGGAACAACACTCAGGGCAGGTCTAGAACTGCCGAAGAGAAAGCCCCGCAAGGGGCTTTCTTGATTTTATGGAATGCAATCATTCACGGTCATTATTTTTGAGAGCACCCAAAACCCAAGGCAGTACCGAAGAGCCCCGCACGACTGAGTAAGGGGCTAATGCCTCCTTAGCAGATGCTCTCAAGGTGGTTTGGATAATTTAAATTCATGGACATGCACCCATGCGAGTGATCTTATACTCTTCTATGAAGTTGGCACTTTAAATTTGCAATTCATGAGAAATGAAATCTATTTCTTTTTCGGCACATCATCGAGATCAAAGTCGAAAACATTTGTCTTGCCTCGAATAATTTGAACGGTGTGTTTACTTGCGGAATTGTGCTTGGCGGGAATGTACATTTCCTGTTCATCTAGGTCTGTCATCGATTGTTCCAAGCCTGGGCCAAGTTTCTTGGGATCCAGTTTTCTGCCTGTTTTCCTTGTTGCCCAGAATCGGACAATCATAATGCCAGTTCCGGGACCTTCGTCACCGCTCATTTCATATTGGCCATTGACAATGTTGCCATTGGAACCGGGAGATGTTGCATCTGGGCTTTCAAAGGATATTTTTCCGGACTCGATAGGCTGTCCCAGGAATTTCACTGTTCCAGCAACATTTGCTTTTGATAGTCTGGAGGACGGTATCAGCAAATACGTGGTTACTCCCAATAATATAAATAGAATAGATGCGGCAATCATTTGTATACGCTTAGTTTTCTGAATGTTCGCACTGCCCGGATTTTTAATATTGTCGGTCGATTTCTGAGCTATGTAATACGATATTGGCCGCCGTGATTGATTGTCTGGTTTAAAATCTGATAGAGGTTTCGGCACTTCGGTGGAGTCTGGCAATTGGGGCACAGAAAGGGTGGCATCGATTATTTTTTCAGATTGATGGAGGATTTCTGAAGCTTTTCCTTCTGAGCTTTTGGAACAGGACTCTATCCGCGCAATTAGCGTTCGGAATCCTTTGGCATGCCTGGTTTTGGTCCAGACTGTCAAATGCTTTGCATAGATCAGGTCATCGCCAGTAATCGTTCCATTTACAATGAGTTCTTTTAATTCGGCGAGATCAATTCTTGTAAGATCTTGGCCTTCTTTAGCCAAATAAAATTTTGGTGCCAATGGACTATCCCCGCGGGCTTTCAGTAATCACCAATCAGATGGGAGAGTTTCGCCGCCGTTAGGCGTCACCACTGTCCACCAAGTGGCTCCACTAATGTTTCCGGAAACCGATCGGACACTTCCATCCGCCATACTCACTTGCATGCCTTCGCTATGGGGCGTTTGGGCTACAGCGTAATCGCAGGCTGTATTAAATGGTTGCGGTGTCACTTGGAATTTAGAGCCGGGCCCTACCTTTCCAAGACATGGTCCCCATGGGGAACCTGGCCCATCACCTTGGGCGGTGTAGCCTTGGGTTCCAGCACGGTTGCCATAAGCAAACATGGGTTGGAAATAAGCCCGCATGCTGCCATGAGCCCAAAGACTTGAGTAGGGGGTAAATCCAAAACCATTGAATGTACTTCCGTTTGGAGCAGGCATGGTTGTTTTACCACACCAACCATATCGTTCGGCAAACAATATTGTGTTGGTTGTGCCATCGGAAATGGTTGATCCAAGCGTCGCGCGGCCAATCTGGTTGTTCAGATTGTCACCCGCATCAGGGTTGCCGAAGATTTGAAAATTGGCAGCGTAATTTGTTGTCCCCCATGACGTAGAATATGCTCTATCGTACTGACCACTTGTTGTGTTTGATTCAGATGGGCATCTCAATGTTTTGATTGGTAACGACATAGAATTTGTCATGTCATAGCAAATGCCATCGGAGTTTTTGACAATTGCTTCCAGCTCAAGATAGGGCAGAATCGAATAGAAAACGCTAGCACTCTTGACGGTGGTGTTGAAATCCGAAGGACCTATCCATAACGCTGGAAATCGCCCATTAGCATCATGATAATTGT
Source organism: Candidatus Kuenenia stuttgartensis (assembly GCA_945875585.1). Classification (GTDB taxonomy): domain Bacteria; phylum Planctomycetota; class Planctomycetia; order Gemmatales; family Gemmataceae; genus REEB421. The sequence continues at coordinate 86,683 of CAMCLK010000017.1, forward strand.
GACATGCCAATGCCACTTGCTTTTGGTTGTTTTGGCACTGCATGCGTGCTGCAGCCGATCTTACTTTCTGCACCGCAGGAACTAACAAACCCAACAAAATGCCAATAATGGCAATAACTACCAGTAATTCAATCAATGTAAAGGCATGTCTATTGTGTGTGTGCATTTTTCGATAATCCCAGAACTAAATGCCAACGAGTATCTAGCTTAGTGCAGATTTAACCTGGTTGAATAAAAAAACACCAATTAATTGTGGTTGCGGGTTGAATTGTTCACAAGGATTTGCTCCTGAATTGTTTGTGGCGGATTTTTTTTGCTAGTTATCCTAAAAAAATACACTTATCCGGGCCGTTAGCCAAGGGGCAGGCGGAGCAGTTTCTCAATGTTCCTCACTTTTGAGCAAGACTCTTTAGAATCCTTTTTAGAAAGCACCTTGAAATTGTAAGATTCCAGATTCCAAAGCTCGGGACTTGGCACATTACTATATCGTGACTGTATCTTTGGAACAGGCTGGCAAAGGAGATAGCTGAATTAAGTCTAAATAAGTGAGCTGTTTTCAATTCATAACAAAGGTAATGTGGCCAAGCAAATACTAAGCCAGCCTAGTGTCGCT
>CAMCLK010000018.1 GCA_945875585.1 Candidatus Kuenenia stuttgartensis
AGCGAGCGGTGAGAGTGGACTGTTCGTTGTTAACCCGCCGACTTGCGTCGGCGGCTCGAAGAAGGCCCGAACAAGGAATCATTCGAGCCGATGGCGCCAGCCGTCGGGTATGTCTCAGCGAGCGGTGAGAGTGGACTGTTCGTTGTTAACCCGCCGACTTGCGTCGGCGGCTCGAAGAGGACTCGAACAAGAAATAAATCGAGCCGATGGCGCAAGCCGTCGGGTTTTTCACCGAGCGGTAAAAATCGAGTGTGTACAATTCTCTCACTCTTTCAGCCTATATCCCACGCCGCGTACCGTTTCAATCAGTTCGATTTCGCCCATCTTGCGACGCAATGTTTTCACATGCACGTCGATCGTGCGTTCAAGAACCACGGCGCCTTCGCCAATGGATCCATCCATCAACTGCTGGCGGGTGAAGGCCCGGCCGGGAGATTTGAGCATGATTTCCAGCAGGCGGAATTCCGTGGGGGTAAGATCCAGTTCGCGATCGTCCACAAACGCTCTGTGACGGATTCGGTCGATACGTACGTTGCCGTGGGTGATTTGGTCTTCCGGTTCAGTCGTTCCCTCTGAACGTCTTTTCACAGCTTTAATGCGCTGAATGAGTACCTTCACACTGAAAGGCTTGGTAACATAATCGTCCGCACCCAGCGTGAAGCCCACCACTTGATCGGCTTCTTCTGCTTTAGCCGTAAGAATAATAACGGGAATTTCCCGCGTGCGGTCGCTTGAGCGGAGTTCCCTTAGCACTTCGGTACCACTGATCGTGGGCAGCATCAGGTCCAGAACAATCAGGTCTGGCAGTTTGGCGGAAGCTTGCTTCAGCCCTTCCTGACCATCGTACGCCAAAGTCACGTCGTAGCCTTCACGGCGGAGATTGTAACCAAGCACATCGGCCAAAGTTTTTTCGTCTTCAATGACTAGAATCTTTTGGCCTGTGGGCGTGACAGGGGTTGCTGCTGGAGCGATGCTCATGGATTGACCCTCGTGCCGCGGTTGAGTTGCCTGGCTAATGCTTCTGCCCGGTCTTTGTGCCGGATGATTTCACCTTCCACCAGATAACAGACATCTTCAGCGATGTTCGTGGCGTGGTCGGCAATTCGCTCGATGCACCGCACCACAGAAAACAATGATAGGTTTTCTTCAATCAAGGCGGGATTCGAGCGCATCTGGTCCACCACATGAGCGATCATGCGGCGGTTGATGTCATTAACGCCTTCATCCATGCGGATAATCCGCCGTGCCAGTTCCGAATCGACTCCGATAAACGCTTCCAAAGATTGGCGCACCATGGTGATGGCCAGATCGGTCATGGAAATCACGTCGTTGGGGATTGGAACAGGCGGCCGGCCGGAGAGGTGGAGCGCGCGTTCGGCAATTTCTTCGGCCAGATCACCCATACGCTCGAGATCGACAACAATCATCATGGCCGAGGCAATAAGTCGAAGATCTACCGCCACAGGTTGGTGGAGTGCCAGAACCTTAAGGCACTCTTCGTCGATATGGTTTTCTTCGCTGTCAATCAGGGCATCACCCTCGATGACTTCGCGGGCGAGATCGATGTCGCGTTCCGTGAGCGCGCGAACCGCCTTGTAGATAGAAGTTTCCACCAAGCCTGCTAAAGCCAGCAGGTCTTTACGAATGGCATCGAGATCGCGCTGTAAGTGAATAGACATGATCAGCCAAACCGCCCAGTAATGTAATCTTCTGTCTGTTTGATCTTGGGGCGCGTGTACATTTCCTTGGTAGGGCCCGATTCCACCAGTTTCCCTTCAAAGAAGAAGGCTGTTTGATCGGAAACACGCGCTGCCTGCTGCATATTGTGAGTCACAATAACAATCGTGTAGTTTTCTTTGAGTTCAAAAATCAGGTCTTCAATGCGCGATGTGCTGGCCGGGTCGAGCGCGCTGGCCGGTTCATCCAGCAGCAGCACTTCCGGATCGGTGGCCAACGCGCGCGCAATACACAAGCGTTGAGCCTGCCCGCCAGACAGCGACAGCGCGGATTCATTCAAACGGTCTTTGACTTCGTTCCACAAGGCGGCCCGGGTCAGACTTCGTTCGCAAATTTGTTGCAGCTTGGCGCGGTCGTTCAAACCCGCCACGCGTGGACCAAACACAACGTTCTCAAAGATCGATTTCGGGAATGGGTTCGATTTTTGGAAAACAGTCCCAACCCGACGGCGCAGGTTCACGAGATCGCAATCGCGGCGGTTGATATCGACGCTATCGAGTAAAATGGTGCCTTCGCGGCGCACATTTTCCACGAAGTCGATCATGCGGTTCATGGTGCTCAGGAACGTGGACTTTCCGCAACCGGAAGGGCCAATGAGGGCCATCACCGAGCGTTCGGGTACTTCGAGGTTGATATCGAAGAGGGCCTGCTTGGCTCCGTACCACAGCGATAAGTCGCGAACGGAGAATTTGACGGACCGGTCCTGGGCGTACGCAGGTTCGCGGCCACTGAGCGATCGCTCAGTCATGATGGCGGAAAAGGGAGTGGCCACGTTTTGTGTCATGATCTTTGCCATGGCTCGTGGGAACTGATCAGTGATGTTCTACAGAAAGATTAAGTGGAAATGATGAAGCCCGCGAGAGGATCTCGTGGAGTCCCGTTCGAAGGGGTATTGATGCCCATTTTCTCGGCAGATTGCTTCCTCGCCCTCTGGCGGCTTGGTGGCTAGCATGACCTTTGTATCCGCATACTTTCGGGGGAGAACCTGCCAATGAATCCGTATTCTGGCATTGAATGGCCTAAGGTCAGGCCCGGGCGGCGTGTTGTGGGCATGTCTGCCGTGCTCCTTCCATTTGCCTTGGATGGATCCATCGATTGGCAAGGGTTCGCTTCACTTGTAAGGCGCACGGTACAAGCAGGCCTGAAGCCTGCTGTGAACATGGACACCGGGTTTGGCCCGTTTCTGGATGCACTCGATAAAACCCGTGCCTTGGAAATAACCTGCGAAATATCGGGTAAGGGCGGATTTGTGGCTGGCGCTGTGGTGCCCGACAAGCCCGGTGACGCCTTCAATCCCCAAGCCTATGACGAGGCTATGAACACCATCGTAAAGCACGGCGGTGTTCCGGTTGTGATGCAATCGTTTGGCCTGACAGCCTTGCCTGACAACGAAATTATTCAAGCTTATCAATATCTGGCATCGAGTGTTCCGGCCCTGTACGGCTTTGAACTGGGGCAACAGTTTGCACCGTTTGGGCGCATTTACTCGCTGGATGTCTACAAGGGACTGATGGCCATTCCCAACTGCCTAGGGGCCAAGCATTCGTCGCTCGACCGGGTTCAAGAATGGCAGCGGCTTGAATTGCGTGATGCGCTGCGGCCAGACTTTCTGGTGCTGACAGGCAACGATCTGGCCATTGATATGGTGATGTACGGCAGCGACTACCTTTTGGGTTTGTCTGCCTTCGCACCCGAACATTTTGCACTGCGCGACCGCTGGTGGGCTGAACAAGACCCGGGCTTTTTCGCGCTCAACGATCTGTTGCAGTACTTGGGGGCTTTTGCCTTTAGGCACCCTGTGCCCGCTTACAAGCACTCGGCGGCGCAGTTCTTGAAAATGCGCGGCCGCATTTCATGTTCCAACACCCACCCACGTTCGGCGGGGCGGCCAGAATCTGATCTGCAAGTCTTGGAACTCATTTCAGAAACACTCAATGAATCGTTCCCACTGGAGATGCCGTGACTGTATTTCGTCGTTTGGGGGGATTGAAGGACGTGGAAGCTTTTGCCTCCACTTGCCAGGAAGCAAAAGCTGCGTTGCCCATCGACCCCGTTGTCGAGCCTACGGGGCCGTTATCGACTTCATTTGATGTCGCGGGAAGGCGCGTAGGCAATCGCTTCGCCATTTTGCCCATGGAAGGTTGGGACGGTACCGAACTGGGGCAACCCACGGATCTGACACGCCGGCGCTGGGAACGGTTTGGCCATGGCGGGGCCAAGCTCATCTGGGGCGGAGAAGCGTTCGCCGTCAGGCATGACGGCCGCGCCAATCCGAACCAACTGGTGATCAACGATACCAACCTTGCGGCCATTGCCGACCTGCGTGAGCACCTGGTGCGCGCCCATGCAGAGCGTCATGGTGGCACCACCGATTTATTGGTGGGCATGCAGCTGACGCATTCTGGGCGTTGGTCCCGTCCTAACCGCAAAGACCGCCTCGAACCGTTGGTGGCGTATCACCATCCTCTTCTGGATGCCCGCCATGCCGATCAACCCGGACATCTGCTTTCCGACGATGCTCTCGACCGCTTGGTTGACGATTTCGTCCGTGCCGGGGAACTGGCCTACAAGGCTGGTTTCGATTTTGTGGATATCAAGCATTGCCATGGTTATCTGGGGCACGAGCTTCTGAGCGCCATTGGCAGGCCCGGGCGTTATGGCGGGTCGCTAGAAAACAGGGCGCGTTTTGTTGTTTCGGTGGCTAATGGCTTGCGCGCCAATGTTCCAAACCTGCTGTTGGGAACCAGACTGAGTATTTATGATAGCGTGCCTTACAGAAAAGGACCGAGCGGTACCGGCATGCCCGAAGATCATTCCACGGCCAGTTATGGATTGGCATTCGGGGGCGATGGCACAGGAACGGGTTTCGACCTCGAAGAACCCGCCGCTTGGCTGAGGCTGGCCCGTGATGCTGGAATCAGCATGGTGTGCACCACCGCTGGAAGCCCTTACTATTCACCGCACCTGCAGCGACCAGCGGCAGCGCCGCCCAGCGACGGCTATCTGCCCCCCGAGGACCCGTTGGTAGGGGTTGCCAGGCAGATTGAAGCTACCGGCTGGCTCAAGGCGCGGGTTGCCGGGTTGGCTTGGGTGGGCTCCGCCTATTCCTATCTGCAAGAGTGGTTGGGGGTGGTCGGCCAAGCGGCTGTCAGGCACGGCTTGGTCGATTCTGTAGGACTGGGGCGCATGGCGCTCAGTTACCCGGATATGCCAGCCGACCTGTTGGCTGGTAAGCAACTGGAACGGCAGCGGATATGCCGGACCTTTTCAGACTGCACATCGGCCCCTAGGCGTGGTCTGGTTTCGGGATGTTATCCGCTGGATCCGCTTTATCGCGATCGCCCCGAGGCGTTGGAACTGCGCCAAGCCAGACAACGGCAGGGTGGTTGAAAGGTGCCCGTTATGCTCAGTTGAGTGGTTCGGTTCGGCGAGGCCAAGAAGGCCAATCCGGGCCGCGTGGGGGCGCAACAATAAACACCAATACCAACGCGATTCCGAAAACAAGGTAGTAGGGAAGCATGTCGGCAATGGTTTTGCCGCGGAACAGGAAGGCGTTGTGGGAGGCTCTGGCCAGCCAAGGTTCGTCGTCTACTTCGTGAAGCTCGCGGCCATCGATGGCGCGCAGATCCCTCTCCCAAGTGGTAAGAGGGCATTCAACTCCCAGCACGGTTTCGCCCACCACAAAAAGAATAAACAGTAGGTGGGTAGTGCGAAACCAGAACCCGCGCGCGAACTTCGCCCGCGTGGCCAATCCGATCAGGGTGAGTGGCAAGGCCATCACCGCCCAGGCAACCATTAAAAAATGGATAACGGTGATCAAATTGGCCCACGAGGATGCTGTCATGATTAGAACAGCACTGGCTTGCTAAGGGCGCGGCGAATGGCGGTGAACTGGCCGCCATGCATGGCATCGTGTTGCGACAGCAGCGCCAGAAGCGCGCCCACGGTTGGTGCTTTTTCTTTCAGCCTGTTCTGGGTGGCCTGATCAAGGCCCGAATCGGCGAGCTTGCCAAGCGCCGCCAGAGTGGCTTCGCGCGTGGCGTGGAACAGAGATTCATATTCGGCGCGGGTGCACCAACCGGTGGTATCGGTCACCTGGGCGCGGTCTTTGCCGTGGGCCTCCGCAAAGCCTTGTGGCAGATCTGGGTAAGCTACGCCGGGCAGTTCGTTGACAATGAACCGTTCGGCCAGAATCAGGTGCCCCATTTGCCATGCCGCATGATTGGCCCCCGGAAGAGGGCGGACAAGCAAATCAGCATCGGAAAAGTCGCTGATGTAGGCAAGCGTTGTGGCGCTTGACATTTTCAGCAGGGTGGTTGCCAGTTGGACTGCGTTCATGAATGTCTTCTCCACGAGGTTGGTTTGAAATCAATCTATGGCAGATGGCGATTCGGTCCACGTCCAGTTTTTCATGGTTTCCAGTTGGTCATGGCGGGTCATGTTGAACTGAAGCGGGGTTACGGTAATCAGGCGTTCGGCCAGACCGGTCACATCGGAATCGGGAACAGGACTGTGGCAGGTAAAATCTGGGCCAATCCAGAAATAAACACGGCCACGCGGGTCGGTGCGCTTGTCGTACCACTCGGTGTAGCTGGCTGTGTTTTGCGGGAGCACGGCAACGCCTGTGGGTTCTCCTTGGGAAAGGTCCGGAATGTTGATGTTGAACAGTGAGCCCACTTCGGAGCATTGCGCGATAATGCGATCGATTACAGTGCGGGCATGACGGGCGCCATGCGCGAAGTCTGGCCTGCCTGAGGGGGGCATTTCCAACGAGCAGGCAATGCTCGTTTTTTTGAAAAAACTGCCTTCGATCGCGGCGCCAACCGTACCGGAATAAAGCACATTGATGCCGGCATTGGAACCAGCGTTCAGACCACTCACGATCAGGTCGGGCTGCCAAGGCAGAATCATGCGCAGTGCCAGTTTCACGCAATCTGCCGGGCGCCCTTCAACGGCCCAACCCAGAATACCCTGATTTTCATCCGCTACTTCCTGCACCAGTAGCGGGCTGAAAATGGTAACGGAGTGGCCAGCAGCGCTTTGCTCGCTGGCAGGCGCCACCACCAGTACCTCGCCAAGCCCCATCAGTTCACGCCTGAGGGCGCGCAGTCCGGGTGCGTGGATGCCGTCGTCGTTGGTCAGCAGGATTTTCATGAGAGGATGCTCCATGAGGCGCAAGGGTCAGGCCGATGGGCCATCGTCCTCGATGCGCTTGCGCCTGAGCAGATGATGATAGTGGCGGGCGAACCGATGGGCCTCATCGCGCACCGATTGAAGCAACCGAAGTGCCTCGCTGTGCCGCGATAACACCAACGGTTCAGGCTGATCAGGCAGGAAAATTTCCTCATTTTGCTTGGCCAGTGAAAGCAGGCGCGGGGGTTGGCGGCCCGCATCCAGAAGGGCTTCACGGGCAGCACTCAACTGTCCCTTGCCGCCGTCGATCAGAAGAATATCCGGGAATATTTCCTCTTCTCCTTCTGGAGTTTCCCTGCTGAACCGGCGGCTGACCACTTCGCGGATACTGGCGTAGTCGTCTACCCCGGCAACGGTCCGTATGCGGAACCTCCTGTAGCCCGGTTTGAAAGGCAACCCATCGATAAAACAGACCAAGCTGGCTACGGTGTCGGTCCCGCTCAGGTGGGCGATGTCGATCCCTTCAATCACCCGTGGCAACCGTTCCATGGTCAGTATCTGTTTCAGGCTCTTGAGCCCCTTGCGTGGATCGATGGTAAAAACCTCGGGCTGAACATCGCGGTCCACATCTCCCCGGCGGCCTAACCCCGCCAGCGCTTTGATATCGTCCCTCAGTCGGGCGGCCTTCTCGAACTGCATGGCGGTGCTTGCCTGCACCATGTCGCGTTGCATGCGTCGCACAAGGCGGTCTTTTTTGCCTTCAAGCACCCAGATCAGCCGCTTGATCTGCTTGCGGTAATCTTCTCGTGTTACCCGCAGATTGCACGGAGCCGTGCATTGCCGAATGCTGTGCAGAATGCACGGCCGGAACCACCGCCACCGCGCATCTTTGGATCGTATGGGGAGTTTGCAAGTGCGAAACTGGAAAACGCGCTGCAGCGCCCGCAGCGCCATGCGCAGGCCCCCTGCCGAGGTGAATGGCCCGTAAAGGCGAACGCCTTTGCGCCGCGGGGTGCGTGTGAATTCAATGCGCGGGAATTCTTCGCGTATGCGTATCTGCAAATAAGGGAACGATTTGCCATCTTTCAATTCGACATTGAAGCGTGGCTGGATATCCTTGATCAGGCGAGCCTCGGTCAGCAGCGCGTCTACTTCGGTTTCCACCGGAATATGGTCGATATCGGCAATCAGTGGCACCATGTCGGCGGTGCGTGGGTCGTCTGCCGCGGCTTTGGTGAAGTAGTGGCTGGCGCGGTTGCGCAGGTTCTTGGCTTTGCCTACATAAATGACGCGACCTTGCGCGTCTTTCATCAGGTAGACGCCGGGCTGGGCCGGGAACGCGCGCGCCTTGGCCCCCGGGGTGCCCGGGAGAACGGCGTCGTTGTCGGTGTCTGCGGGTTGGTCTCGGTCCGTCATGATGCGCCAGTACCCTGAAGGGGCACCGCGAAACTAACGGCGGCGCGCCACAATGACTTCTTTGCCCACGTACTGCCGCAGGACCTCTGGAACCACGATGGATCCATCTTCCTGCTGGTAGTTTTCAAGAATGGCCACCAGTGCTCGTGTGCAGGCCACAGCGGTTCCATTGAGCGTGTGAACGAACTTCGTGCCTTTTTGACCCGCCACCTTGTAACGCACATTCAGTCGGCGTGACTGGAAGTCGGAACAGTGGCTGGTGCTGGTCACTTCGCCGTATTCACCGCCATTACCACGCCCCGGCATCCATGCTTCAAGGTCGTATTTGCGGTAGGCTGGGCCACCCAGATCTCCCGAACACGTGTCTAATACATGATAGGGCAGGCCAAGGGCTTGGAAGATTTCTTCTTCAATACGCAAGATCCGGTGGTGGATTTCTTCGCTTTGCTCGGGTGTGCAGAATGCGAACATTTCCACCTTGGTGAACTGGTGCACGCGGTACAGGCCGCGAGTGTCGCGACCCGGCGCGCCTGCCTCGGTGCGGAAGCAATGAGAAAGACCCGCATACAGCAGGGGTAGGTTGGTCCCATCAAGAATGTGGTCGCGGTGCATGCCGCCCAAGGTGATTTCAGCCGTGGCCACCAAGCACAAATCTGTATCGGCAATGGCGTAAATCTGGCGAACATCGGGGTTGGGGTCGCGTGGTTGGAAGCCGATACCTTCCAAAACTTCAACACGCGCGACATCGGGAGTAATAACAGGGGTGAAGCCTTCGCGAACCAACTTGGCCATGGCGAAATGGACCAAAGCCAGTTCGAGCAGGGCACCCTCGTTCTTGAGGAAGTAGAATTTTTGTCCGGCAACCGAAGCGCCCGCTTCAAAATCGGCCAGATCAAGCGCCTCGACCAACGCCACGTGGTCTTTGGGTGGGAATGCAAATACTGGCTTTTCACCCCAAGTGCGCACCACGCGATTGGAGGCTGGATCGGCCCCCACCGGCGCGTCGGGGTGGGTCATGTTCGGCAATTCGTACAAGGCTGCCCGCAGCGCGCTTTCCGCTTCTTTCTGCTGCTGCTCCAAGGCGGATACCTGTTCGCGGAGAGATTTGCCTTCAGTTAGCAGCGCTTGCTTGCGGGCTGGATCCTTTTCCGACGGAATCAGTTTCGATATTTCATTCTGCCGTTGCTGCACCACCTGGGTGTCGTGGATGACCGCCCTGCGGCGGTCATCCAATTCGATAACACGGTCGGGCCGCGCTTTCACCTGTCGGTTGACACAATTGGCCGTAACGGCTTCGAGGTTGTCGCGGACAAAGACGACGTCGAGCATGGCGTGTTTCCAATCCTTCGGAAAACGGGTGGCGTACGTTTGTCAGGGTCGCTGTTCCAGCGGAATGAACGGTTGGTCGCGTTGACCGGTAAAGACCTGTTCGGGGCGGAAAATGCGGTTGTGGCGCATCTGTTCTGTCCAGTGCGACAACCAGCCCACAACACGGGACATGGCGAACATGGGTGTGAACAGATCGCGAGGAATACCCAAGCTTGAATAAACGATTCCGGAGAAGAAGTCGACGTTGGGGTAAATTCCCTTGGGCCCCAGAAGTGTGTTGGCAGCTGCTTCAAGCGAAAGGGCTGTTTCGTAGGCCGCTGGCCGGCCTGTCTCTGTAAACACGTGTTCAGCGAGTTCTTGCAACACGGTCGCGCGGGGGTCTTTTACCTTGTACACCCGGTGACCAAACCCCATGATCTTTTTCTTGGTGGCAATGGCATCTTCCAGCCATGCTTTCGCCTTGGAGTGGTCGCCAATTTCATCGAGCATTTCCAGAACTTCTTCATTGGCGCCACCGTGAAGCGGGCCGGAAAGGGCACCCACCGCGGCGGAAATAACCGAATACGGATTGGCTTGGGTCGATCCCACCACGCGCGCCGCAAAGGTGCTTGCGTTCATCGTGTGTTCGGCGTGCAAAATCAGGCAGGCATCGAGAACACGCGCCACGGGTGCGGACGGTTCCTTGCCGGTAAGCATGTAGAAGAAGTTGGCGGCATGCCCAAGGTCTTCACGTGGGGCCAACGCCTCTTCACCGTGCCGTACGCGATGGAAAGCGGCTACCAGTGTGGTGGTCTTTGCTACAAGGTGCAGAATCGATTCCCAAGCGTCTTCCTTGGCCGGGAAAAACATGCCCAACGCCGCAAGCGAGGCCTGCAACGCTTCCATGGGGTGGCCAGATGGTGGCAGGCATTTAAGAATGTCGATCTGGCGGTATTTCAGGCTGCGGTTTTGCTTGAGATCTCGGTCGAACAGCGCCAATTCACGCTGAGTAGGCAATGCCCCTTTCAGCAGAAGCCACGACGTTTCTTCAAACGTGCTCTCCCGGGCCAGTGCTTCCACTGCTATGCCGCGGTACTCCAACCGAGCCCGTTTACCGTCGATAAAACTAATGGCAGATTCGGCTACCGGCACGTCGGCCAGGCCCGGGCGGAATTCCGGTTCGCTCATCGTTCACCCCGATCGTGCTGTTCCGTAAAAGTCACATTGGCAAGGCGTGTTCCAGCGGGAAATCCCTCTGGAGCAGATTGTAGGAAATCAAGCCGGGTTATGGGAGAGACGCCTCAAGCCTTGTTCCTGTATCGGTCATCACAAGGCGTGGCGTCCACACATCATCCAGCCAGATGAAAGCATTCTGCTGCCATTCCCGGGCAAGGTCCATGGCGGTCTGGAAAGAAAGAGGCCACACCAGCATTCCCGGTTCGCACCAGCCGCCTTCCGCGCCCATGCTGACACCTTGGGCAAAGGTTAGGCCCATTGCCTGCAATGTGGCTTGTGCCTGTTCCATCAATCCAGCGTTCACCGCGGTTGTCAATGGTTCGCTACGCGGATTGCACGGGGTTAGAAAAGCGGCTTTTCCCGCGAGATTTTCGCCAAGCCAATGACCTAGTGCCTCATTTGGAATATCAACATGCAGGGCCAGTGGAACGCTTTTCAGCACCCAGTACGTAGATCTCTGATAGGCCTCAAGCAGGTCGTCTGTCATGGTGCGGCGGGCTTGGTGGGTGGAACGGCTGATAATTTCTTGTTGAGTTCCACAAACGCCGGAATTCCCCTGATCGGGTCAAACCCCTCATCCGCCTGAAATGCGGCCCATGCGTTAGCACGCACCTTTTCTGGGAAGCGCATGGTTTGGGTCTCCATCAGTTTGAGGAGACGTTTAAGCAGGTCGTCAGCCTTCGCGGTGTTTCCCGAGCGCCTTGCTGCTTCAAACGCCTGAGCGTAGACGGTGCCGTAGTTCAGCATGGCTGCCGGTTTTCCGTCGGACACCTTGGTGTAGTCGGCCTCGCTTGCCAAGGCTTCGTCAATTTTGCCTTCCATGGCGAGCAAATACGATCTACCCAGCAGCAAGTCGGCCCGGTTGGGACCCTGATCGGTTTTCAGGCCGGCTTCAAAGTCTGCCAGGGCCAGCTTGCGCCATCCATTCATCAGGTTCCATCCACGATTACGCCGCAGACTGGCTTGGTTAGGATCGGCCACCACGGCTTCTGACTGGGCCGCCAGAGCGCCGTTGGAGTCGTTGAGGATCATCATCGCCGTGGCTTTTCGTTCGAGTGCCAACCCTTTGAAGGCTCGCACGTTTTCGTTGTCTTGTGGCACACCTTTGGGAAGGGGCAGGGCGGCATGGACGAGATATTGATCGAAGCAATCGATCGCCTCTTTGTAGAGGGCGGTATCTGGCTTGCCTTGTTTTTGTGAGGAAGCCACCGCCAAGGCAAAGGCAACCTGTCCTCGGTCGAGCCACGGTTTGGGAATCGATCTGTTATCTACTGTGGCTCTAGTTAAGGCCGCGCGAGCGCTCTCGAGGTCTCCTGTTTGCATCAGCAACAAACCCTGCTGGGCCGCGGTGCTGGCTGCTTCAGGTGTTCCCGAAACCAGATTAGGAATTGCCTTGCGCAGCAGAGCAATGGCTTCAGTGCGGGTCACCTTGGCTGTCGCGGGGTCTTTTTCAGAGTCTGCCCGCTCAGCTATTATTTTTGCCAGCAAGCGCGGGGCGCGTGGATCATTGGGATTGAGTGTCATGGCTTCACGCAGCAGGGGTTCCGCCATTTCGGGGCGCTTTTCGCCTACGAAGTAAACAGTGGCAAGATTCACGAGGATCTTGTTGGTGCGTTCAATTTTGAGAGCTGCCTGCAAGTCGTCAATCGCCAAAGCGTTATCGCCATGGTCGTACCGTATCACGGCCCGGTTTACTAGCAGTGGCAAGCGGTTTTCTGTGGTGAATTTGCCGTCGGCAAGAAGGCGTTCCGCCTCGTCGAAGTCTCCCATTTTTCCAGCGCAAACACCCAGAAATAGGTTGGTGTACTGGAAGTCGTTGCGGATGGAGAGCGCCGCCAGAAATGAAGCTTGCGCCGCTGCGTACTGATCGCGGACAAGGTGGCAAATTCCCAGAAAAAAGTGGCAAAAGAAGTCGTTCGGTTCAATCAGCAACGCCTGCTGGAAGGAGTGGGCGGCCTTATCATACTGGTGTTCTTTGAACTCCTCGTCACCCACCAAAAAATACTCGTAAGCCGATGAAGGTTTCACCTTCGCGGCTTCGGTGTGGTAGTTTTCGATATCGGCTTTGGCCTTGATCAGGTACTCCTCGTCTTTTCCCAGCGATGCCAATTGTGTGTAACGGGCCATTTTCAGGAAGTACGCTTTTTCAATACTCACGCCCGCCCGTTTGGCTTCTCTTCTGGCTTTTTCAAGCAACTCCCGTGATTTTTCAATATTCGACAAAGACCATGTGTCGGCCAGAACCACGAGAAGCTCCGAACATCCTCTCAGGATTTCCGGTTTGTCCTTCTCCGAAAAATGCGCCCCAAAGACCGGGTCGATGGTTGGACCGTCCGGATCTACATGAAATTGAGAAAGCGCTGATTTGGCATGCAGCCGTGATTTTTCATAACTCTGTTTTTCACCACGGCCGGACTGGCCCGTCAATTCGTAAAGAGCCAGTGAAAACTGTTCGCGGAATACCGACAGTTTAGCGTCTGTATTCACATGCTCTTCCGCGATCGCCAAGCCTTCCTCGATTAGTTTTCGCATGTCCGCCAGCTCGGCATCGTTGCGGATGGCTGTGAGCGCATTTTCGTAGTTTTGCCGAGCGTCGGACCACTTTTTCTGGGCCGCTTCGTTCGTCGCCGTGTCGAGTAGTTTTTGGGCGGTGCTGCGGTCGTTGTCGCGGCGGCGTTCGGCAGCTTTGCGTTGGTTTTCGGCGACGGCATACAAGCCGTTGATCGCCACGCTTCCCAGCAGGGTGGCGATAATGAAAACGGTACCCACTGCCACGAGTGCGGCTTGCGCCTTGTTGCGCACCGACCAACGCCAGATTTTCTGAGCCAAGCTGATTGGGCGCGCCTTGATGGGGTCGCCCCGGCTGAAGGCCGCAAGGTCGTCTGCCATGTCCTCGGCCGACTGGTACCTTTTGGCGGGATCTTTTTCCAAGGCCTTCAGGCAGATAGTTTGGAGGTCGATCGGGGCGTCGGGCTGCAATTGTACGGGTGGTACCGGATCTTTTTTCTTCACGTGCTCAAGCGTTTCCAGCAGGGTGCGTCCCTTGAATGGCGGACGCCCTGTCAGAAACTCGTACATCATGGCGCCAAGCGAATAGATGTCCGCCAAGTGGTTCAGGGTTTTGGCCTGTCCTTCCGCCTGTTCGGGCGGCATGTAGCTGGGCGTTCCCATGATGGAGCCGGTACGTGTGTGGCCTTCGTCGCTGTCCATCTCCTTGGCCAGGCCGAAGTCGGTCACCTTGGGCTCGCCTTCTTTCGTTAAAAGGATGTTGGCGGGCTTAAGGTCGCGGTGAATGATCTTTTTCGAGTGGGCATATCCCATGGCCCGGCAGATCTTCTCCATCGTTGTGGCTGTGAATTTGAAGTCTTGCGGTTCACCCTTTAGCTTGCTGTCGAGCGGACCACCAGCCACGAATTCGAGCGAGAAATAGGGAAGCCCCTTGTGCTCGCCAACATCGTAAACCTGCACAATGCCGGGATGTTGCACCAGCGCCACAGCGCGGGCTTCCAAACGGAAACGGTCGAGTTCCGCATCGCTGGCTTGAGAGTTCAGAACCATTTTAAGGGCGACAACGCGGTTAAGAGCCACCTGCTTGGCTCGATAGACCACGCCCATGCCGCCGCGTCCGAGTTCACCCATCATCTCGTAACCCGCTACTTGCGGAACACGATTGCGATCTTCTTTGGCCGATGCCGCTGACTGGCTCGCATTTTTGTGGGTTTGTCCGGGTTTCGACGGTTCGCCGGGTTGCCTTACCGCGGTGGCCTGCACCTGTCTGGATGCGGGCTTGGACATCAAAGCTGTTGCGTCGACACGGGCAGGAGATTCCCCCGGCGCCAAGGTGGCGCCATCGTCCGGCGCAGATTCCGGGCCAACGGTGGCGCCGGAATCGTCTGATTCACCGCCCGGTGCCAAGGTCATGCCAGGATCTTCGGCATCGTTCGGCCCAAGTGTGCGGTCGTCTGCGGCATGCGCTCCGCCTTCGGCGGGCAACGTGAGATCTGAGCGGTCTGGTTCCGCGCCGAGGGTGAGGTCAGAACGGTCTGGTTCCGCACCTAGAGTGAGGTCTGAGCGGTCTGGTTCCGCGCCGAGGGTGAGATCTGAGCGATCTGGTTCCGCGCCGAGGGTGAGGTCAGAGCGATCTGGTTCCGCGCCGAGGGTGAGGTCTGAGCGGTCTGGTTCCGCACCGAGGGTGAGGTCTGAGCGGTCTGGCGCATCGGGGGCAAGGGTGCGATCGTCTGGGTTGGTTGCGACAAGCGCATCAGGGGCAAGTGTGGCGTCTGACGCAATCTGCTCGGTTTCTCCATCAAGCGTGCGTTCGACGGATGCATGGGATTGGCGCTTTGGGCCTTCCTCAATGATGGTGCCATCGTCCCGGTTCTGTGGGGCAGGTCGGGTCATGCGAAAACTCCCATCGAATGAGGTCAAGGTGCTGATGCTACCTTAATCAGATCGTGCTTCAAGCGTTTGGAAACTAAAATGCAGCGCGCAAAATGCCCATGAGGTCGTCAACCGAGGGTTGCCGCGGATTCACGCGAAGAATGCGAGTCATCAGCACGGTTTTTTCAGCCATGGGCTTCAGCATGGTTTCGGTAACACCGAGATCTCGCAACCGTTGAGGTATACCGATGCGATTGGCCAATGCAGCCACAGCATCGATGGCGGCGTCGGCGTTTGCCGCGACGCCGAGATAGTGTCCGATTTCAGCCATGGAATCTTCCCGCCCGTGTTTATTGAAGCGCATCACGTGCGGAACCAGTAGGCCGTTTCCGGCGCCATGGCTTACCGGAACAAAACTGGCCACGGCATATTCCAGAGCATGAACCAACGCGACACCGACATTGGAGAATGCTAATCCACCATAAAGGGCGGCAAGCGCCATTCCCTCACGCGCCACGGCATCTGTCCCATTTCTAACTGCTTGTTCCAGATGCTTGCCTGCCAAGGTGATGGCTTCGCGCGCCATGGCCACTCCCATCGGGTGCCGCCCTTGGTAACACGAACGAAGTCCGGGTGGGAGCGGAAAAACAGCATTATCGACGGCCGTGTAGGCTTCGATGGCGTGCACAAGCGCATCGATGCCGCTGTCGGCAGTGACTCGGGGGGGACATGAGTGGGTGAGGAGTGGGTCGATCAATGCCACGCGGGGGCGCAGATAATTGCTGATGCTGCCAAGTTTGATTCCCTGTTCGGGATCGGTGTAGACATCGGCGCAGGAAACCTCCGAACCTGTGCCAGCGGTGGTAGGGATACAAATGAGGGGGAGAATTGGCCCCGGGAGCCTGTCGTCGCCGGTGTAGTCTCCCGGTTGCCCGCCATGCGTGAAGCATTTGGCAGTGAGCTTGGCGAGGTCCATGTTGCTGCCGCCACCCAGTCCGATAATGGCATCTGGTTGCCAGGCGCGGGCACGTTCGAGGCAATGGAGTGCGGCGGCCAAGGTGGGTTCCGGTTCGCCACCCAAATCGACCAGAACTTCAACACCGGCCTGTCTGAGCGGTTCTCTGACTTGAGCAACAATTCCAGCGCGGTCGAGAATGGGGTCTGAAATCAGGTGGATTTGACGCAAGCCAAGTCGTGTCGCGACTTCACCGAGTTGGGTGACAGCTCCCGGGCCAAAGATGATTTGCCCGGCACTGTGAAAGGTCCAAGTGGCGCCCATGGTCGATTACTCCGGCACATTTGCGTGTTCAGGGCGTATCATATCCACTTGTACCGAGGTCTGGGAGATGAGTGACATGACAGCTCGAATCGGCATCGTGGTGGTATCTGACCGCGCCAGCGCGGGAGTGTACGAAGACCGTGGTGGCCCCGCCATCAAGGAGTGCCTTGCCGATATGCTCGCGTGCCCTTACGAAATTGATTTTCGGATGATACCCGATGAGCGCCCCGTCATTGAATCGACATTGGTGGAACTGGCGGATGCTATGAACTGTTCTTTGGTTGTAACCACTGGCGGAACGGGGCCAGCACTGCGCGACGTCACACCCGAAGCCACCGAGTCTGTGTGCGAAAAAATGATGCCCGGGTTTGGCGAACAAATGCGTGCCGTTTCGTTGCGCGTGGTACCTACGGCCATATTGTCGAGGCAAACGGCCGGAATCCGCGGTCGATGCCTGATCATTAATCTGCCCGGCAAACCCTCGGCCATCCGCGATTGCCTGCAGGCGGTGTTTCCTGCCGTGCCTTACTGCATCGATTTGATAGGTGGCGCGTACCTGACCACGAACGAAACAGTGGTGAAGGCGTTTCGACCGAAAGGATGACTGCCATGCATCGCATCGACTTGAATGCTGATCTTGGAGAAGGTGGCGGGCACGATTGCGAGTTGCTCGATCTTGTCAGTTCGGCAAATATCTGCTGCGGCGTTCATGCTGGCGGGGCGATGGTATGCCTAACGGCGCTTGACGCGGCCGCCGCCCGTGGCGTTGTTGTGGGGGCTCATCCGGGGCATGCCGACCGGGTTGGCATGGGCCGTGTTCCCGTGGATCTGGCAGCGCGGGAGATGTCGGCACTTTTGGAGTATCAGGTGGGAGCATTGACCGCTGTGGCTGAATTGGCGGGTGTGCGCTTGGCACACTTGAAACCACACGGCGCTCTTTACCATCAGGCTTCAGAGAATATCGATATTGCGCGTTTGGTGGCCACTACCGCCGCGCGCTGGCGTCTGGCTATTTATGGTCCACCGCATTCTTGCATTGAAGAAGCGTGCCTTGGACTGGCGTTGTTCGTTCCGGAGGGGTTCGTTGATAGGCGTATGGATAACGCAGGTCGCTTACTCCCGAGGTCGGATTCTCGCGCCCTCATTCACGAACCTTCAGAGGCACTGGAGCAGGCCTTGCGGCAGATCGACTTGGGAATTGAGACCCTGTGTGTGCATGGAGACACACCCGGTGCCGTGGCGTTAGCCACTGCCGTGCACCATGGATTGGAAAGCCGGGGTATTGCCGTTCGGCCACCCATTTTTAAGCGTAGCGGACAATCTGGAAGCCATAAGTCATGATTGAAGTGAGGCGAGCCTTGGGGCCGTGTCACCTTGTGCGCGCCCCTGTTTCCGGATTGCGCCATTTGGGGGTGCCGCGTGGCGGCCCTGCCGATCGGTTGGCGTGCATGGTTGCCGCGAGCCTTGCTGGTAATTTGTCGGAATGGTGGAGCCTGGAATGCGCGATGGTGATGCCAGTGTTGCAATGCAAGGTTGACCTTGGTTGCGTGTACAGCGGGCCGCCTACGGAATTGGTTATCGAATCTGAAAGAGGGTCTCATTCCCCTGTGGTACCCGGTAGCTTTGTTTGGCCAGCGGGTTCTATCCTGCGTGGCGGGACCTTCCAGAAAGGTCTGCGAGGGTATCTGGCCATTCGGGGAGGATTGAATCCACCGCGGCAAACCATCGGTTCTGTTGCCAAGCTTGTTGCCGGCCACGTTTTGGAAGCCACTACGGGTTCGTTGCCAAGACGATATTTGGCAGATCTGCCGGCGTGGTCCAATCCTGCGGGGATGGTTCTGCATGTTTTGCCGGGCAGCGATTTGGCACATGATTTGGCAGATCGTTTGAAAGGGCCATGGCGGGTTGGCCCAGCCAGCGATCGCATGGGATTGCGCCTTGAAGGGGCGGCACTTTCACTACCCCTTAAAGCTGGCCGGCTTTCGGAACCCGTGGTTCCGGGAACTGTTCAGCTACCGGGTGGCGGTTCGCCGATTGTGCTTGGAGTCGATGGGCAAACCATTGGTGGTTATCCCCGTTTGGCCCATGTGGTGGATGCCGATATGGATCTGCTTGGCCAGCTCAGACCGGGCGACGTCTTTCAGTTCTGTCTGGTAAGCCCTGAAGAAGCCTGTAGTCTGGGCCAAGTGCGGGCACGGGCCATGCGGGACCTTGGGGTGAGGATTTCCGAATCGCGTGGGTGGTGAACGTGACGCAAGTGAGGCATATACCATGGCTATGGTCTTGATTGCACCGGCACCATTGCAGGGTGTTGAAGGCGAATACCGCGATCTTCTGCTCGCTGCTGGCCATGAGGTGGTTCAGCAAACGGCAGGCAGGCAGTTGCGTGAAGACGAGGTCATCACCTGGCTGAACGGTTTCGACGCGGTTTTAGCTGGTTCCGAACCGTACACGCGCAAGGCTATTGAGGCGAACCCGAACCTGCGAGTGATTGCCCGTGTGGGGGTTGGCTACGATGCCGTGGATGTTCATGCCGCAACCGAGCATGGCCGTGCCGTCACCATCACTCCCGGTACCAACCACGGTTCCGTCGCCGAGCATACTTTTGCGCTTATGCTGGCGCTTGCCAAGCGTGTGGTGCCGCAACACAACGCGGTGGCGCGAGGTGAATGGCCCCGGGGCATCAATGTTCCATTGCGCGGTTCCGTATTGGGTTTGGCGGGTCTCGGGCGTACTGGCAAGGCAGTGGCGCTTCGGGCTATCGCTTTTGAAATGACGGTCATTGCCTATGAGCCGTTTCCCGATCGTGAATTTTGTCAACGCCATGGTATCGAGCTGGTGCAATTTGATGACTTGATGGCGCGTGCCGACTGGCTCAGCCTCCACTTACCGGCGACAGAGCAGTCGAGGCACATCATCAATGCCAATAGTCTGGCTTTGATGAAACCGGGCGCTTTTATCATCAACACATCCCGTGGGGCCGTGCTCGACGAAACCGCCTTGGCGGATGCCCTCGCTTCCGGCCGGCTTGGCGGAGCTGGATTGGATGTTTTCGAGCAGGAACCACCGGCTAAACTGTCGTTTTTTGACAGGCCCAATGTGGTCTTTACGCCCCATGTCGCAGGTGTGGATAGCAGGTCATTGGCAGACATGGCGGCATCGGCAGCCAGTTCGGCGGTTGAAATCTTGGCGGGTCATTGGCCAACAGACGGCCGCGTGGTCAATCCAACAGCCCGCGTCAACAAGGGATAACGGGCTACTTTGCCGGCCGGAAGCCGACATGGCAATGGGCAGCCACAGGTTCGCCTTTGCCACGGCTTCCCGGCCTGTACCGCACGCAATACAAGTCACTGCATAAATAAGATCCACCGCGTTGCACACGCTTGGCCACGCCGGGTTCGGTGGGATCGTTGCTTTCGCGTTCGGTCGGGCCCTTCGGGTTTCTGGCTGCCAAATTCTGATAGGCGCGGTCCGAGTACCAGTCGGCGCACCATTCCCAGACATTACCGGACATATCAACCAGTCCCCAATCGTTGGGAGGGTACGACGCCACGGGGGCCAGCCGCGCATAGCCGTCTTCTTCTGTGTTTTCGTGCGGGAACTTTCCTTGCCAGATATTGGCCATCCATTTACCGCCCGGTTTCAGATCGTTTCCCCAAGCGAATTTTTGCGCGGGCTTGCCTGCCCGCATGGCATATTCCCACTCGGCCTCGGTGGGCAGGCGTTTGCCGGCCCAGCGGCAGTAGGCTTCAGCATCGTTCCAGCTGACCTGAACGACCGGATAATCATCCTTGCCTTCGATAGTGGAATCTGGGCCAAACGGATGCCGCCATTGAGTGCCTTCCACAAATCGCCACCAGCGCCAATGGTCGTCGAGACGGGCTTCCGGGGTGTCTGGTGGTGTGAACACGAAGGAACCGGGAGGCAAGCCGGGTTGAGCCGGGTCGGGTGCTGCCTGAGCCTTTTCCGCGTCGGTCACATAACCCGTGGCTTTAACAAACTGTTTGAATTGCGCGTTGGTGACTTCGGTGCGCTCCAACCAGAAACCATCTAACGCCACGCGCTTGATGGGGCGGGCATCTGGGAATTCTTCGGTTGGTGATCCCAAGTCGAATTGGCCTGTAGGTATCCAGACCATGCCATTGCTTTTGGTTCCCGCGGCAGACTCGGGCATCAGCAGAAGAATTGCTAATGAGCCGATTGTTGCGCCAACGATGGCGAAAATCCAAGGCGCCACGCGTTTCAACACATCGTCCATGGGTGCCTCCCGATGACCTCGTGGCGTTAAGTTGTATTCCAACAGAACAGAACAGGCCTGAACAGTGTGGCGTAGAGGATCGCTTGGATGAGTTTTGCATTGAATGACCGTGCCCGCCGATTGCTTGACCGCATGGTCGCGGAGGCAACGTTGCTGCGAGTGACCCCCGTGGATGTGGGCGGTGCCACCGTGGTGGATGCTGGCATTAAAACCCCCGGGGGACTTGAGGCGGGCCTTTTGCTGGCGCGCATTTGTCTGGCCGATCTGGCCGCGGTGGAAATTGTGCCTGGTGGTATCGACGATTACTTTTGCCCGATGGTGCATGTCCGATGCGACCATCCGGTTGCGGCTTGTTTGGGCAGCCAGTACGCCGGTTGGCAGGTGGCGGTGAACGGCTATTTTGCCATGGCTTCTGGCCCCATGCGCGCCATTGCCGGTCGCGAGCCGATATTTGCAGAATTGGGCCTAGCAGAATTGAGCGACCATGCCGTGGGGGTTATGGAGACGGGTAAGCTGCCAACGGCCGAAGTGGTTGACTACTTAGCAGACCGTTTGAAGCTGCCAACGGGTCAGTTGAAGTTGGCTGTGGCTCCCACGGGTAGCTTGGCAGGATCGTTGCAGGTTGTGGCCAGATCGTTGGAAACAGCTCTGCATCAGATGCACGAAATACACTTCCCCCTCGACACCATTGTTTCCGGCATAGGTTCGGCACCTCTGGCGCCTCCCTGTCCCGATATGGTGGGCGCGATTGGACGAACCAACGACGCCATCCTTTACGGTGGCCGTGTGGAAATCTGGGTTCGCGCAGAAGACGCGCTTTTGGCTGAACTGGGGCCTAAACTTCCTTCCACGGCATCACCCGCGCACGGACAGCCATTTGCTGAGATTTTCCGTGAAGCGGGCGGTGATTTCTACAAAATAGATCCACGGCTGTTCGCGCCGGGTGAAGTGGTCCTGCGCAACCTTTCGTCGGGACGCACGCACCGTTTCGGCAGGCTCGAGCCGAATTTGGTGCGCCGCTCGTTCGGAGGGTAAACCTGTCGTGACATGGGTGGTGATATCAGGCGTTAAAGGTTGGCATGTGCAGTCGCTTCAAGCAGCTGCAGTGAGGCGCGGTCTGGATCTGGCGTGGTGCGATTTTGCGACAGCCAGCGCTAGCGATGGTCCATTGAGTGGCGTGCTCGACACCGCGGAAGTGGTGTTGCCCCGAACGTTGCCAGGTGGGTCGCTCGAACAGGTGATTTTTCGCATGGACTTGTTGCACCGCGCGCTTGAGCGTGGTGCCCGGGTGATCAATCCGCCCCGCGCGCTGGAAGCCTGCGTGGACAAGTACCTAGCCACATCGCGCATGGCTGCCGCAGGTTTGCCCGTGCCCGCCACCCGGGTGTGCCAAACCACCGATCAGGCGCTTGAAGCCTTCCGTGAACTAGGCGGTGATGTTGTTGTAAAACCGCTTTTTGGTTCGGAAGGCAGGGGCATGCTGCGGGTGGAAGATCCGGATTTGGCGTGGAGGGTTTTCAGCGCCCTTGAACGTCAGCAAGCCGTACTTTACCTGCAACGATTTGTGAAACATCCCGGATGGGATTTGCGTGTGTTCACCTTGGGAGAACGAGTCCTGGCGGGCATGCGCAGGTTTGGCAACGGTTCATGGCGCACCAACGTGGCGCAGGGCGGGCGCGCCGAGGCGATGGTTGTTCCTGAAACGGCTCGGCAATTGGCGTTGCGTGCCTCGCAAGTGCTGGGCGCTGCCATTGGCGGTGTTGATTTACTGCTGGATGAAGAAGGCCACTGGCAACTGATCGAGGTGAATGCCTGCCCCGGTTGGCGAGCACTGGAAAGTGCGACTGGCATAGATGTCGCGGGCTCGATCCTCGAATACGTTTGGGAAACCATGCCATGAGCATTGAAGGAAAGACCACGCACCTGACTGCTGCCTGCCAGTGGGAGTGCATTGCCCGCAAGCCTGGAAATGTGAGCCGAACGCACGATTTTCAGGACGCGACACTGGGCGATTTTTTACTGTCAGCATCGCTGGTTGCTCCACTGTTGGCGGGTGCTGAAACATCTGGAGTAGGTGCAGCCATTCACGCGGCGTGCCGTGCTGTGCGCACACATGTGGGTACCAATACCAATCTGGGGCTTATTCTGGCATTGGCGCCTCTTGCCGCTGTGCCGGATGGGGTTCCACTTCGTGAAGGATTGGATCGTGTGTTAGCGCGCTTGGACCACGACGATGCCAAGTGGGCTTTTCAGGGAATTGCCTTGGCAAATCCAGGCGGGCTGGGCGCTGCGTCGTCGCAAGATGTGCATGCCCCGCCTTCAGTTTCATTGCTCGAGGGTATGAGGCTTGCGGCAGATCGCGATTCCATCGCCCGCCAGTACAGCACAGGCTTTGCGGATCTTTTTGACTTGGCCTTACCCACACTGGGTGGAGGGTTGCAGGAAACTGGCACTTTGGAAGGTGCCATCGTGTTGCTGCATCTGCACCTGATGCACCTACTGCCCGATACGCACATTGCGCGCCGGGCGGGGCATGCTGAAGCCGCGACAGCATCCGAAATGGCTGGCCGTGTGGCGCGTGCGGGTTGGCCGCGCCGTTCCGAGGGCTGGCGCGCCCTCAAGGAACTCGATACGTGGCTGCGAGAGCCGGGCGCGAAACGCAACCCCGGTACCACGGCAGATCTTGTGGGGGCCACGCTTTACATGGCGTTGGCCGAGGGCATGCTTGAACTGCCTTGCCGGTTCCCTTGGTGGATTGGAACAAGCCCTTGGGCTTAGTCCGTCCTTGGTGCGCAACGGTACGATCGCTATGTTAAAGAGATTGACAAACCCGGGGAGCGCTCCAGCCTGCCATGCCTACTGAACAGTTCAGCGTACGTGTGTCGAAAGATTACCTTGTGTTTTGCTCGGGTCATTTCATCACGTACGATTCCGACAAATGCGAGTGCCTTCATGGGCACAACTACCGAGTGTCTGTGGAAGCCTGTGCTCCGCTTGACCATAACAACTATGTGTTCGACTTTATCGCGCTGAAGAAGATCGCCCGCGCGCTTACCGACGAACTTGACCACAAGATGCTGCTCCCATCGGGCAACTCCAAAATCAATGTTGTCACCGAAGGGCGCAAGGTTACTGTGAATTACAAAGATCGGGAATGGAGCTTCCCGGTTGAAGATTGTCTGGTGCTGCCGATCGCCAACACCACAGCGGAACTCTTGGCGCGTTACCTGGCCCAGCGCACACTTGTGGAGCTGGAAACCAGGCATTCATTTTTTCCAGAAACGCTCGCCGTGGAGGTGGAGGAATCGTTCGGACAGGCCGCCACCTACACATGGAAACGATGACGGCGGATTAGGGTTCCATCACCAGCGCAAAGCCGTTGAGTATGGCGCCTTGCTTGCAGTTGATTCCCATGACAATCTTTCCGGTCTGGCCCAGTTTCGTGGTTTTGCCATCGCCTACAGTTCCAAGCCAATCGCTCGTGTAAAGGTCGGTAGCATCAAGCCCGCCAGAGGGCTTGATCTTCATGAATACCACCTGAATGGCATCTACAAATTTTTTCGACTGAACATTAACTCCGCCCACGGCATAACCGGATCTTGCGGTAACTCGTGACAATCCGGGAAACGGAGACTGTTTGGTGTCGTAAACAGCCACAACCTGTCCGATGCACTTTTCTTTTTCCCACTCTCCGGCGCGGTACTCGAGGCCAATCAGCGGTTTGCTGGCATCGACATACCGTTGCGCGCCACCATTTTTGTTGTCTCCAGCCGTTTCTGTGTCCTTGCCCAAATGAGGGCTGGAGTTGGGGTTCAGGTGGGACTGGAATGGAGACGTGAAAATACGGCCCTCCTCGGCAGTCCAGTTGCATGCCAATGTGGTCTGAGGGTTGGGCATGGTTCCCATGATGACAGAATTAGAAACCTTGAAAGCGGGCATTGGTTGCGCGCCGTAACGCGATTCGTTACGGATCATGTAAAGTTCGGCGTTCTTTGGCAGCGGTTTGCTGAATGGCCCGCCCCCAAAGCGGTCTTCAACCTCAATGGTTTCAGCATCGCTGAACAGGCCTAGCAAGGTAACCCTGAGAGTGTTGCCATCTCCACCGCGGATAAGTAGGGTGCCACCGCTGAATTCGCCTTTCCGCGCAGTTTTGTAATCGACATTCAGGGTGGATCTACCAAACCGAGATGTGCCAATGCGTGGGTTGCTTAGAGTGTAGAAACGGTCGTCCTTGCGGGCTCGCAGGGGAGCATCGGGTGTGCCGGAAGGCAGAGTCTGCTCTCCGCCTGTGTCGCCATACATGCTTGCTGCCGCGTCACCCATGGCTGGGCTATTGCCTTGTGGCATTCCTCCAGGAGTGGTTTGAGGCTGTGTATTTGGTGCGACCGCGCCTGGTTGTTGGCCGGTAACAGCCTGGATCATCCCGCCAAGAAATCCGCCGTTTTGCTGGGCAGCTTGATTGCCCGGATTGGCGGGTTGAGGAGGGGCGACTGGCTGTTGTTGTGCTACTGGTGGTGTGGGCGCTTGAGCACAACCGAAGGCTAAAACCAATACGGCTGGCAGCCAGCTACGTGGAGAGAATGCCATGAACGAAACTCCGACAATACGGAATGTGAGAAGTGAATCCTTAATATTTGGGAGGACATTGATTGCTGTCAAGAGTGCGACAGCATGCAATAAAAACGGATATACAAGTCTTTTTAACGGCACAATTGACCGTTAAGAGAGGCTGATTGGGGTGAAATTGGCCCGGTTTAGGAAATACGACCAGCGGGGTGAGCATGCATGTTGTGGTTGGCAACTTGATCGGGAGTAAGGTGCCAGCCGCAATCATCGCAGGTCAGGGTTTTTTCGTAGCACGTTGGACAAAGCAGTGGCCCGCCCAAGAAGAATTGGTCCAAACGTTCCTGATCGGAGGAAGCGAGTGTGGAAGAATCTACTGGCAGAGGTGTGCTCGTTTGGCAACCCGTGCAGACGGCTGTTCGGGATGCATTGAGTACGGGCGAAAAATGGTCGCTGAGGCCTCTGGGAATAACGCCTTTTCCAAGGCACAGGGGGCAGCTCACGCCTAGTTGCGCCGCGATGGCCTTGCGGATGAATTCGCTTTTGTTGGGAAGTTTGTCGAGAAGATCAGCCAGTTCCTTCTCAACCTTGAAGGCTACGATGGCTGTTTTTGGGGACCGGGCTGCCATGCCACACACCTCAAGACCTGAATTCTCTAAGAACATAGTACCACAACCGCGACACGAGTCCTATCGAGTCCTAGGAGAAATTGCTCATGCCTGTCGGTCACTTGCTCGCCTGGAATGCCTTAGGTGCCCAAGTTGCTGAGCCACCTTCCTGGTTGTTCGTGATACCGTTTGTGCTCCTCTTGTTGTCTGTCATCGCCTTGCCCGGACTTATACCTCACCTTTGGCACAGCAACCGTTTTAAGTTGGCATTGTCACTCGTCTTGATTGCTTTGGCTGCACCCGGCGTGGCTTTGTCATCCACATTCCACGCGTTCATGGAATACATCGCATTTATGGCCATGGTGGGCTCTCTGTTTGTGGTAGCAGGGCACATTCACATTGAAGGCCATTGGCGTGGAAAACCATTATCGAATGCAATCTTGCTGCTGACAGGTGCCCTCATGGCCAACGTGCTGGGAACAACCGGGGCCAGCATGCTGCTCATTCGGCTGCTGCTCTCCACCAATGAATGGCGGAAGCATCGTTGGCATCTGCCCGTGTTTTTCATTTTTATGGTGAGCAATACTGGCGGACTGCTGACGCCACTGGGTGATCCTCCTCTGTTTCTCGGTTATTTGTCAGGTGTGCCGTTTTTCTGGACACTCAAGCTTTGGCCCGCTTGGCTGATAGTTAATGGAGCCTTGCTGGCTATTTTTTTTGTGATCGATTCGTGGCAGGTTCGCCGTGAGGAACCTCAGGATCTGTCGGGCCGACATGGATTGACCATTCAGGGCGCTCGCAATTTTCTGTTTTTGGTCGGAATAGTAGCTGCTGTGCTTTTGAAAGGATGGATGGGCGACAGCACGATCGCGCTTTTGGTTGCCAGTGGGTTGATGGGCTTGATGGCCCTGTTGGCTTATATTTCGACATCTGCGACAATTCGCTTTGAAAACGGCTTCACTTGGGAACCCGTTCACGAAGTGGGCGCCTTGTTTCTGGGGCTGTTCCTAACCATGAGCCCGGCAATGGAGTTGCTGGCTTTCCATGCCAACAGCCTGCCCATCACCCAGCCGTGGCACTATTTCTGGGTCACTGGGTTGCTTTCGAGTTTTCTGGATAATGCTCCCACCTACGCCGTCATTGCCGTGATCGCCCGCACACAGGCGACTCCTGATGCCTTGAATCTTGAAGGCCTTGCTGCAGATCCGCACGGCGCACTATTGCTTGCTGCCATCTGCTGTGGCGCCGTTTTCATGGGTGCCAACACTTATATTGGCAACGGCCCGAATTTCATGGTGCGCACCATTGCTGTATCGCAGGGCTACCACATGCCCGGGTTTCTGGCGTACTTGGGGTTGTCCATGCTGGTACTTGGGCCCCTCTATCTTGCCGTCACTTGGATACTGTTCTGAGTTTGAATGCAGTCCCGGACTTGCGACTCTGCCGGGATGAGCTAGAATTCGCTTGGTTGGTGGCTGTAGCTCAGTTGGTAGAGCGTCGGATTGTGGCTCCGAATGTCGCGGGTTCAAGTCCCGTCAGTCACCCTTCAAATCTGGTGGTGGATCACCGTTCTTCGGTGTCGTACCGAGCGCGAGGAACGGCACAACGGTGAGCCAGTCCCGATATCAACAGTCCTTACCGGCGCCTTTTCCTCCCATCTTTTGTTTGGCGCCACTGGATGTTTGGTGGCGCTTTCTCACGTCTCCAACTCCATCCATCAGCTGGAAGTATCTGCCCCGAGTGGGGGTTGGTTTATTACTTTCAACCATTGCCACCGTCATTACCTTGCCTGAACGTTTAGCAGTTGGTGCCTTGTTGCGCGTTTGGCGCCCACGGCGGGCAGCACCAGTCATCATTCTGGGCTACTACCGTTCGGGTACCACCTTCCTTCAATTTTTGCTCGATCGCGATCCGGCCCTTCTTTCACCCAAGTGGAACGAAGCACTTGCTCCCCAAGGGTATGTTCTGTCGTGGACGTTTCTGCGTTACCTGCTGCTACCGTTTCTTGGCGGCAATAGGCCACAGGACAATGTTTCGTTTGGGTCTGATTTTCCTGCCGAAGACGACTTTGCCCTGTGCAATTGGGCCATGGCATCGAGTTTGCCTTCCAGGCACGTGGTGCCGGATTTGGAAGACACTTATAAGAGATTCGACAATCTCAACGATCTAACGGCAGCCGAACATTCTCGATGGTCGTGGCACCAGAAGGCCCTGGTGGACAAGATGCTGTTGCTGCATCCGCGCAGGCGAGCCTTATTGAAAAGCCCGTGCCACACCGCTCGCATCAGACACCTCATCGCCTTATTTGGTCCTGAAACACGATTTATTCATATCACACGCCATCCACACGCGGTATTTCGCTCGAACGTTGCATTATTCGACGCACTCGACCCGATTTACCATTTGCAGGACCCACTTTCTCGCGAAGAGCTCGAGCGGCGTATCCTTGCCGATTATCTGTCTACAGAGGCGCAGTTCGAGGCGGATCGCTCTGCTATTCCTGCTGGCATGCTCGCCGAGGTCCGGTTGCCCGATTTGCAAGCAGATCCGCTTGGCGAGGTTCAGCGGTTATACCGTGAACTGGATTTACCGTTGTCGGATGCAGCCGTTGAGAAAATGCGCCTCTACCTAGATGCTGAAAAAGACTATCGAGGCAACAAACATGCAGGCTGGACCGATGCTGAAAAGGCGCGGCTTGAGCCTGCTTTGGCATCACTGACCAAGCAGTTTGAGTCTGGCCCTGCCACACTTGCGAAAGCACCGCTGTCAGCCCCGCTGATACTCGATCCAAAAACGCGCATTCCGCGGTTGCTAATTGGTGGATTGCTTGCGGTATTGCTTTCTATTGCCGGTGCCGTGGCATGGGGAGCAGCCATGGCGTGGTTCAACAGGCCGTGCCATCCATTTTGGTGCTGGCCCATTGGGGTTGTGGTTGGGTTGGCTTCACGTTTTCTGGCCGTGCGGGGTTCGCCAATTCTCGGTGCCATAGCCGGGGTAGCCGCGTGCGCATCGCTGGTGTTGGCAGCCATGACGGCGGCATGGTTGAGTGGGGGTGGCTCATGGACCGATTGGTTGAGTAACCCGGTAGGTCTTCCCGTTTGGCTTTTTATCCCCAATATTGTTTTCTGGTGGCATGTCGGTGGTATGTCCGCGTGGAAGACCGCTACCAGACGTTGGTGACACCTGTCATTTGTGGACTAATATCAACGTTGTCTTTCAATGCCATTTGCCGCAATGCGGTATTGAATGCCTCGCCATGTGAACCCGCGTGCTATGCCCGCCCGGAACGCGACAAAAAAAGATACAATGTCGGCTATTGGTAGCAGTGCTGCAAAGTGCCAGCGAATGTGCCGCAACCGCGCATGATGATCTGGAAACAGGTGAAACATCGCGCGGCGGCGCATGGTTATCCGGCCAATGATCATCGCAATATGAATCAGCAACGCGCACTGCACCAGCCAAGGAGTGGTAATGATGCCGGGAACAGTGAGCGCGATCACTGTGGCGGTGTAATAGATGGCAAATATGCAAGAAAAGGCCGCCGCTTTGGCATAGACCCGGTATGTGGTCGCTCGCACGAGCACGCTTTGGCGAACTGCCCAATTAAAGAAAGGAATGATCTTATCGATCGGTTCACTGATAACCATACCGCCCGCACTGAAGCCAACCGTTCCGCCGACCGCGTCGCACTGTTTTTTTACCATCAGGTCGTCGGTAGCCGCTGTGCTCCATGCGTGAAGTAGGTTCATTCGAGTCATGAATGACCTTCTGAAAGCCATGGATCCGCCCCAAACAGTACCGGTGTTGACGTGCAGCATGCAGAGGGTGGAGTCCCATGCCGCATGGAACTTCGGAGCAAATCCATTGGTTTCGGGGAAATGCCAGCGGAAACCGCTGCTGACATCACATGTTTCGAGTCGGCGAACAAGCGCTGTTAGCCACTGGTCGTCACGTACCATGCCATCGGAGTCTGCAAACACCAGAATTTCAGAGTCCGGATCTGTCGCCTCAATGGCAGCGATTTGGTTGGAAATTTTGGAAACGCAATCTGGTAACTGCGGCGCCACCACGAGCTGTGCGGAAGTCTTGGGGAACCGCTTCATCAACTCGTTAATGATGGCGACAGAAGCGTCGTTGGCATCGTCAACACCGAAGACAATCTCGTAGTTTGGATAGTCGTGGTTGAAGTGTGCTGCCAAGGCCTGTTCAAGTCCTGGTTCATTGCCCTTACACGGAATGATCAGGGAAACACGGGGCATTTGACCGGAAGCAGGCTCGCAACGATTGGGCAATAAGCACACGCGCAGGCTGATCACGATCCCGAACAATGACAGTAGCGCCATGAGCACGGCGATCGTGACATACGCTGATTCGAACATCCTGCCCCTTTCCAGCCAGTATCGATGACCAATCAACCGTTGGCCGTCTCATCCACCTTGTTGTAGAAGGTAGGCAAGGAGGTCTGCCATGGAGGCTGGCGGTATTTCCTTTTCCAGTCCCTCTGGCATGAGTGATTGACCGGTAGCTTCTACCTGATCTATCTGTCCGCGTAGGAGAACTTCCTCAACGGCCTCGGCTCGTCGCAAGGTAAGGCTGCTGGCCGTTTCCACCGAAGTCAGCCCTGTCGTGGTACGACCGGTTTTCAGTGTCACCAATTGGTTCACATACCGTGCATCGATTTCACGGTTGGGGTCGAGAATGGCTACCAGTAAGGTGGCTTTGTCTTTTCCCTTGAGTGCCGCGAGCAAGTCTGGCCCTACGGTGTGACCGTGGTTTTCAAGCCTGTGGCAGGTGGCGCAGTTCTTGCGGAAAACTAATTGGCCTTTTTCGGCATCAGCAGGCTGGGTTGGAGTTATTGCAGTTTTGTATGCTTCGAGAACCTTGACGCGCGTTGTTGAACCGCTGGTGAGCTTGGCCGCCAGCTCCGATTTATTGGTTTCGGTGGCGTGTTTTGCCAGACGCAATCGAGTTGAGCTTTCCAGAAGCCCCTGTGGCACATCGCCGCGTTCAAATGCTGTCAGCAAGGCGTTGCGGCCCAAAGCGGAACCAACCAAATAAAGTTCTGCCTCGCGGCGCCCTGCTGCAGAAAGGGATTTCAATGAACCGACTACCGAACCCACCGTATTGGCATTGAATGAACGAGTAGCCAAGCCTTGAATGGCGGCGGTTTGAAGCTCAACGGGCGACCGCGCCGATAGCCAATCGCCTAGAACTTCGGCGGTGGGCTCGTCGGGTGAAAGTAGGGCCAAGGCCAGGTTGTCGAGTCGATCGGTCAGCGGCAAGGCTGAGTTGGTCGATTGCTTCATGGCTCGTTCGAGGCGTGCGCGGACCGTTGAAAGTGCTGTTTTTGCGTACATGTTGTCTGTTTTGTCCATATCGGCCAGCGTTGTTCCCGCGCGTCTCATGCCGCGTGCCAGATTGACCAACGCGGGTGCCTGCCACGATTCCGGAAGGCGAGCCCACGACTTCAAGAAAGCAGTGCGTTCGGCGGTGGTTCCGGCACCAGCCTGAATGGCTAGCCGGCCGATGCCGTCTCGGGTTGCCGGACCGGGAACCTTGCCTCCTGTGAGCTTAACCCAGGCCTCAAGAATTTGGCCGTGGTCCTGAATGGCCACGCTCAAGGCCGCCAGACTGATCCAAGGATCGGCAGCGTCGCGTTCGAGGGCGGCGGCCACCAGTTCCGGAACAGGTCTGCCAGAGGCACCCATGGCTGCTACGGCTTGCAGACGCACCCGGGGCGACGCATCGGTTGCCACCACGGCGAGTTCCGCTGCCATAGCGCGCGCGCGGTCGGATGAACCACCAACCAAGATGGCAGCTTGCTCCCGCACTTCGGGCCGCGCGTGGTTCAGCGCCTTCCGTAACTGGGATTCATCGAGGGCGCTCAACCGGTCAAGTGTCCAAAGACCGTGAATCCAGCCAACCCATGGCAGGTCCGTTTTTAACGATTTCGTAATGGCTGCTGGCGTGGATGGATCTGTCCGTTCAATTAAAAGTCGCTGTGCGGTGGTGCGCCGCCATGGATTTGGATCGGCAAGCCATGCAACTAAGCCATCGACCGTTTCTGGGGCTTTCACCAACTGCGGTTTGAAGTTGGCATCGCGCAACCGCCAGATGCGCCCGCGGCCAGCCGTCTCGAGGCGTAATCGCTTAAGAATGTCTTCTGGGAGCGACAATGGGGTTTCAATCGCCTCTCGGTAAAAATCGCACACGACCATGCCGCCATCAGGCCCTACCGACAGGTGCACAGGTCTGAAGAAGTTGTCTTTGGATGCCAAGATTTCACAATCAGCATCGGCATGGCGGGCCACGAAGCCGGATCCTGATGGCTCGATGATATCGCGATGGATCAGGTTGTTGGCGGGATCGCAGGTGATGACAGACCCCTGCAGTATTTGGGAGAAAGCAGGCCCTTCAAAAAATGCCGGACTGCAAGCCGAGGTGGTAAATCCACCCGCCACAAGTTCGGTTGTGGGGAATCGTTTGGCATCGGGGCTACCCGCCCTGCGTCCGGTGCGTTCCACCCTCCATGGTTCGAAGGCGCTGATGCGAAAAAGCTTTGTCGCGGCTCCGTGATCGGGAATATCGACAGTAAGAGGCGGAGGAACCAGCGCCGGATTACGGCGTACCACGCGGTCTTCCAGTGCCAGAAACCGTAGATGCTGGCTATTGGTGTTGGTAAACCAGTGCCCGGCGGCATCGTGCGCCAATCCATATTGGCCACCACCGGTGACCGCTTCCATTTCCCACGGTTTGTCTGGGTTGAACGAGCAGGCCCGACCACGAAGTTCTAATTTGGAGTCTGGTTTTTCGGGGCAGAACAGCGTGCCGCCGGTGCCGCCCACCATGATCCGTACGCGACCATCGAGGTCAAGGCACAGCGTGTTCACCAACTGCTGGATGTTAGGAAGGATAAATCCTGTCAGCAAGACTTTGCGTTCATCCGCGACACCGTCGCCATTGGTGTCTTTCAGATAAATAATATCTGGTGCCACGGCTACAATCACGCCGCTGCGCCAAGGCAGTATCCCCATGGGAAATCGTAGTCCCTTGGCAAACATCGTGCCCTTATCATACAGGCCGTCAGCATTGGTGTCTTCCAGCATGCGGATCGTGCCACTGCTGATTTCGCCAGTTCCCACGCCTTTGTTGGGGTACCCGCGCATTTCAGCAACAAACATCCGGCCGCGTTCGTCGAATGCCGCACACACAGGATCGACGACATCTGGCTCACTTGCCATGAGGTCGACAACCAGGCCGTGCTGTGTTTTGAAAGTTGCTCGCGCTTCGCCCGGGGCCAATGGTCCTTCGGGCGGTGTCAGGAATTCCTGAGATGGTGCGAGTGTTGCTGCCCAAAACAGGAACGTTGAAGCAATCGTGCTAGCCATAATCATGTGCTCCGCGCGGAGAGGCAGGATTTGTAGATTAACCGGAAGTTCGTGAGTCATCAACAACCGGGAATTCCATGTTGAAGCGATTGATTCTGGTGGGTGCGAGTGTCCGCGCTTGTGCCGCATCGGCGGTGAAGGCAGGATTTGCGCCGGAAGCGTTTGATCTCTTTGCCGATGCGGACCTGCGGGCGCTATGTCCAACTACTTGTTTAGTAAATGGTTATGGCAATCTCGACACGGTGTTTTCCGCTGGTCCCGAACCGTGGATGTATACCGGCGGGCTGGAAAATCGTCCACGGTTGATCGACCGATTGGCCCTGCTGCGCCCTCTCTGGGGTATATCTGGCCAAGCCTTGCGGCATGCCAAAAGGCCTTGGCACTGGTGCAGATTACTACGGGATGCCGGTTTTACTGTGCCGGATTGGGTTTCAGAGGAAGGACCACGCTTGGTTAAGCCATTGGCAGGTGCTGGCGGCAAGGGCGTGGAGCCATGGTTATCGAATCGGAAGCCAGCTCCCTGGCGGGCATTTTTGCAGGAACGCATTGGTGGCGATTGCTCAGTGTCTGGATTGTATTGCGCGCTGGAAAATCGTGTGGTCTTGCTGGGTGTCACCAGACAAATGGTTGGCGCGCCTATGGGGCCATTTGCGTATCGTGGAAGCATCGGCCCCTTGAAACTCGATACTGATGTGCAGGCAGATATGCAATCCATGGGATCCGTACTGGGCGAAACTATGGGATTGCGCGGCTTGTTTGGGGTGGATGGGATACTGACGCCAACCGGATTTGTACCTGTAGAAATCAATCCCCGTTATCCTGCTTCCGCAGAAGTTGTTGAACGCGCCACAGGAATGTCCATGGCGCGTTGGCACGCGGCAGCCTTTGGTTTAGGCGATATTCCTGCAATGCAACCGCCACGTGGAGCTGTGGCGAAAGAGATCATTTATGCCGCGCGGCAGACGCTGGTTCCGGAAGGGCTTGGGATTTTTGAAGAAATTGCTGATATTCCGGACGCTTCAACTGTTGTTCAATCCGGTTGGCCAATCCTGACGTGCCTGTCTGAGGGGGCCGACGAGTTGGAAACCATGACGCGCCTGAAAGAAC
Source organism: Candidatus Kuenenia stuttgartensis (assembly GCA_945875585.1). Taxonomy (GTDB): domain Bacteria; phylum Planctomycetota; class Planctomycetia; order Gemmatales; family Gemmataceae; genus REEB421. Next base: position 34,414 of record CAMCLK010000018.1, read on the forward strand.
TGCGCGTTCGAGTGGAGCAAAAACTAGCCAACAACGGCTAGTTTGAAGCCGTGGAGTGAATGCGGAATTAACAACGCGTTGATCCTGACTGGAGCTTTCAGGTGCTTGGCAACTCATCCCGTGCCAAAACCCGTGCCAACGGGCATTCTGGCGGTACCGCCTCGCCCCGACGGTATGTTGCCAAAACATCTCTGGATCTGTCGGCCAGCATGCGCCGTACTTCGCGACGCTTGCCTTTGATTCGAGCTATGACCATGCGATCGTACGCGGTGGTTTGGTGGCGCATCCAAGCAATCACCGCTGCTTCGGCTCGCTGCTCGATGGGAATGAGTTGTGTGCGCGCAACGGTTCCACTCCCTACGGGTGTGGCATGGTCTGCAACAAGTTTCGCCAGCTTGTGTGACCATGCGCTATGGGCGGGATGGAACCCAAGAAAATCGACCACGGCTCCTAGGAAGTCTTCAACGTAATTCGCTTGCACCTTAGCCCTGCGGCGAACGCCAGCTTCCACCTTGCGCGCATGCGTTTCGGTGGACCTTTCGGCAACCAGCGCGGCTGATAATTGCTCGATAGTGGCTCCCGGTGCCCAGACACCTTGTGAAAAAGTCCGGCGGCCTTTCTTTTCTTGCACCACCCACGATGGGCCCGCGGCTTTTACTCTGCGGGTGAGGGTGGCATCGCCTGGTGGCAGCAATGTCCACCCTTCAGGAACCTGCTTGATGGTGCCGTCGCTGGTTCGAACGGTCCCTTTTCGTGGCCCGGGTGCATGGGTTTCCGTCTGGCTCAACTATTCCACTCCTTGCCTCTGACGTCGATGCCTGACGTCCAATCGGCAATCAGGCGAGGCAGAGACCAGAAAAATTAACCGACCGGATTCAGGAAGAAAAACGTAACCGCAATTCCTGCGGTTGGTTACTTCCCAGCCCTTGCATTGCCCAACGCCATCAAGGCGAACCCTGTTACCAGGTTGGCATCGCCTTCCATCCAGCGGTCTTTTTCGTTGGTCCAGGAACCATCAGGCTTTTGGCGCTTGGAGAGAACAGAAACCAGATCCTGGCGCCATGGGTGTTTTGTGCCTTTGGCATCCACGAAGTCGTCTTCTCCAAGTAATTGGAAAACCTTCGAGGCGCTGTGCAGGCCATAGTACAGCCCCCACTCTTCGCGGCCTGCGGGCATACCCGGGTTGCGGTTCAGATCGTAGTTTTTGCGGACCCATTCGACGGCTGTTTTCAGGCGTGGATCGTCGCGTGTGAGACCACAATAAATCAGACTCTTGATGCCGGCGTAGGTCATGCTGGCATAGCCAGGCAAGGCACCGTTGGCGTCGGGTTGATCGAACGATTTGGTGGAGCCACCGGCTGCTGCAGAATACAAGAAGCTGCCGTCGTTGATTTTTCCGGCCCAAGCTTGGTCGTTGTGCTCACCCTTGAGGTTTTGGCACCGGCTGACAAAGGTCATGGCTTTTTTGAAAGCGGGGTCATCCTTGGGGATACCGGCTTCCTTGAGAGCTTCCAGAAAGAACTGGGTATTGGAAAGGTCGGGACGGGATTTGCTGTCGTATCCCGCGCCACCAAAGAAGTCGCTTTCCTGACCTTTGCCTTCGGAGTCGTCCCATTGGAGTTTTTTGAGGAATTTGGCCGCATCGGCCAGAATGGTTTTGTAGCTGTCACGTTTCGCCGCCACGAGTGCCATCACGTTGACCGATGTCACATAATTTTGAAGTTGAACTCTGGGGTTATTGCCCGCGATATGTCCAGCCTCGGTGTTGACGAGGTTTTCGATATATTTGAGGCCCCGGGTGACCATCGGATCGTCGGGAGATAGTTTGCCTCCCTTAATGAGCCCTGTCACCACGATTCCCGTCACCCCCGGGCTGAGCTTGGTGGACCAGCCGCCATTTTCTTCTTGTGTTTTCCGAAGGAAGGCAACAGCCTTTGCCGCGACAGCATCGAGGTCGGCAGAAGGATCGGCAGCGTTCAATTTGGCTTGTCTGATAACGCTCAGTTTTTCACTCAATCCAGAATTAATCGCGGCAGTTTGCGCCTGTGCCTTCGAAAGGGTTGGAATGGCTGCTGCCAGTGCCAGCAATAACACATTGAGCCTGATCATGAGGGTGCTCCGGGAATGGGATGAGGCGGAATCATTTTAAGCTATTCGGCAAATGGTGTGCCATGATGGGTTGGTGAAGAATTGCCGTATTCTGCAGGATTTTCTGTGGTGAATTGAGGCGCCATACACCATGGTTGGCGGTTTGCGCGCCATACAAACACAAGGCCCCCGGCAGGTGCCGAGGGCCATAATGTTTAACCGATGGTTATTGGTCAGTTGACCACGGCAAGAATGTCGTCTTCAGCCATGATGAGGTATTCGTCGTCGCCCAGCTTCACTTCGCTGCCGGCGTACGATGAGAATAAAACCTTATCGCCTTCCTTGACTTGGAAGGTCGACCGCTTGCCGTTTTCCAGGTACTTGCCCTGTCCCAGTGCGATGACCTTGCCTTTGCGAGGCTTTTCTTGAGCGCCGCTGGGGAGGTAAAGACCAGACGAGGTTTTCTCTTCGGCTTCTTCACGCTTGATGACGATCTTGTCGTTGAGAGGCTGCAACTTCATGCGAAACTCCTGAAAAAGAACCCGATGGATCAGGCCCCGGTCGGTCCGGTGCCATAATGTCGAGAAATGGCGCGCACCACGGAATAAAGGACCAAATCCTTGCGAACAGGCTTCGACAACACACAGTAAACCGACGCGCGCTGCGCTTCAAGCATCAGACTTCGAGTCGGGTCCGCGGTGACCAGAATGGCTGGCATCATCGCGTGTGTTTGCCTTACCAGTTGCAAGGTTTCCAAACCGGTCAGGCCGGGCATGTGCATATCGAGCAAGGCCAGATGAACGGCTTTTTGCCCAACAACATCCAAGGCTTCCTCACCACAGGAGACCACAAGGGTGGTAAATCCGGCACTGGCTACGACTTCGCGCAAAACATCGCGCATAGCCACATCGTCATCCGCGATCAGAATCGAGTAGTCGTATCGATCTGGAGTGACGGCCACCATGCCTGAAACCTCCCCCCATGAAGGGGTGGATTGGAACAACCTTTCATGCGCTGCCTACCGGATCCACTGTCCGGTTCAGAAGATATCCCTGCAAAAAGAGTGCCGGTTGTTGTTCCAATCGACCCAATGGCAAATCTACGGTGAAATCGCCGACAACATCCAGAGGAATCGGTGAATGGAATGCGGAAAAATGTCAGGAATGGTTTTGTGCCTGCCAATTTGGCATAAGCCGGCTTGCGTTATTTGGTTGGAATCTTAGACGTGGCGGGCAGCCACAAACGGTCTGGATCGAAGTCGGCTTCGTCGAGTGGGACAGGAAAACAGCGATCGAAACGGTAGTATTCCAGTTCCTGACCATTCTCGTCCCAAGTGGTAAGAATGGTGGGGAGTCCAGTTTCCGTGGAGAAGCAGAGCAGTCGGCGCGCCCCTCGTGGGAAGTGGGTGTCGTAGCCGGCTGGGAAGGTCAACTCCACAGCGGCTTGCCGCGTGTTAAATTCCGGGCGGTTGACCAATCCAAGGCCTTTGACGTTTGTTTGAGGTAAGGTTCCGCGTTGCCAGTCTTCGATGTTTTTTTTGTAACGTAAAACAGCACCACCATACCCGGTGTCAATGATGGTGTATCGTGTGGAATTTCGCGCCATGCTGTTGTTGATGTCCAATTTCATGCGGCGATTTCCACCAATCAGTGGAATATCTCCCGGAGCCGTTATCACTTGCATGTTGGTCTGGTCGGTGGCCTTGTTGTAGAGCAACTGTCGCCCTTGAGCTTCGGTATCGAGCCATTTCATGTGCACGGCAAAGGGTTCCCGGCGCATTTTCAGCAAAACGGTCTCTTCTGGTTGCATGCCTTTGCCAAGGTTCTCGCGGCGGGTAAACCGCATAATGCAGCCATCGATCGCTTCGTAGGCCGCCATGGCCCTCGATGCCAGAACCACTGGTTCCGCAGTTGGATCTGGTACACCGGGCTGCGTTTGATTACTGGTGACCGGAGTGGCGGCTGGCCCTGCATTGCGGCCAACGGGCTGTGCTGGAATCTGGTTCAAGGCGACGGTGCGGTCTGATTTGCCAAATGGCCAAAAGGGCAAAGGAACCACGGGGAATGTTTTGGCAGGTTCTGTGGCACCGGCGAACCCGGCCATCCAGATGCTCAATCCCAAGGCCAACCATGCCTTGAATGTGCGCGTGCTGTGGCCCATATGCCGATTCCCACCCTCAAGGTGCGCTCGCCTTCCCTGGCAAAATCCACCCTGTGGGGCGGAACCATAACCTTGGCTCGCTTTGGGGAAAAGGTCTCTTCTTCTACAGCTCGTTAAAACCCGCCCCGGGTGCTTCAGGCGGGCACAGCATTATGGCCAGTGGCAGTCCAGCTAGGAAACCGCCAATGTGGGCTCCATAAGCAACGCCGCCAGCACCCTCCGAGGCGAGGGCGGCGCTTAAGATCTGCATGAGAAACCACATGCCCACAGCTACTATTGCCGGCACCTCGGTAATGACACGGAAAATAAGGACCTGAACGCGGTTGTCAGGAAACAGCAGCACATAGCCAGCCATCACCGCCGAGATGGCACCCGATGCCCCTAAGCATGGAATCTGTGGGTCGCCACCCAAGAAATACACCGTGCCGACATGAGCCATTGTTGCCGCTAGCCCGCCAAGCATGTAAAAGGCCAAATACCGTAACGATCCCATCCGGCTTTCGAGATTGTCGCCGAATATCCACAAAAACAGCATATTGCCGCCTAAGTGCATGATTGAGCCATGCATGAACATGCTGGTTAGCAGCGTCAGGTAGACAAAAGGGGTTGGCCCGAGTCCGGGCACTTCAATTTCAATGTGGTGCCCCTGATGCACGATGGTGCGTTTGCTTTCCTCCGTAATCACGTCGCGCCCGGTAACGATTTCCGCGGGTACCAACGACCACGCCATGGTGAATCTGTTATCGGGCGATAATCCGGCGCCTTGGGGCAATAAAAAGACCAGCACGCAAGCAGCAATCAGGGCATAGTTGACCACTGGCAGACCTTGGTTGCTAGTGTTGTCGTCGCTGAGTGGCAGCATGATGAACTCCTGTTGAGGCGCAATCAGGCGAGGATGGGTTCGATAACCTTACCTGCGACATCCGTCAGGCGTTCGTTCCTTCCGGCGTGGGGGAAGGTTAGTTGTTCATGGTCCATGCCCATCAAGTGCAGCAATGTGGCGTGGAAGTCGTTGACCGAGACTCGCCCTTCGGTAACACGCAGGCCCAGTTCGTCTGTTCTGCCATGCGCGAGGCCGCCTTTCACACCGCCCCCGGCCATCCACATGGTGAAACCGTACGGGTTGTGATCGCGACCAAGTGATCCTTGCGAGGTGGGCAGACGGCCAAATTCAGTGGCCCATACCACCAATGTTTCATCCAGAAGTCCACGCGACTTCAAGTCTGTTAAAAGTCCTGAAACGGGTTGGTCGACATGGCCGCACATTTTGCCATGATTGCCGTTGATGTCGTCGTGGGCATCCCACTGCATGGAAAGGGGGCCTCCCCCCGAGTAAACTTGCACAAATCGAACGCCGCGCTCAACAAGGCGCCTAGAAAGCAGTAAGCGCGATCCAAAATCGGCACTGGCAGGGTTGTTGAGCCCGTACAGGGTTTTGGTTGCTTGGGTTTCCCGTGTCAGATCCACTGCTTCGGGCGCGCTCATCTGCATGCGAAACGCCAATTCATAGGTTGCTGTGCGTGCGGCTAGCCGACTGTCGGCAGGATCGTCTTGCAGCCGATTGAGCGCCTTGATCAAATCGAGATTTTGTTGTTGGCGTTCACGTGAAATGTCGGCGGGTGGATTCAGGTGCAGCATGGGGCTGGCGCCACGTCGCAGCAGCGTTCCTTGGTATGCGGCGGGTAGGTAACCGGGGCCCCAGCATGGCGCCCCGCCTTCCGGTGTGCCCTCGGGTTGCAGCAGCACACAGAATGCGGGCAAGTTTTCTGAGGGGCTTCCCAGTCCGTAAGCCAGCCAGGCACCTAGAGTTGGATGGCCGGGAATGGTGCGCCCGGAATGCATTTCATACATGGCGGGGGCGTGGACAGTACTGTTGGCAAAGCAGCCATTAAGGTAGCAAATATCGTCGGCGTTGCGTGACAGATGCGGCAGAAGATCGCTCATCCACAACCCGGATTGGCCATGGCGCTTGAAGGAACGCGTGCTGGCCAGCAGCTTGGTATCGCCCTTGGTGAACTGGCTCACTGGTTTGCCGAAACTCTCAGGCAATGCCTGACCGTTCATCCGGTTCAGTTCTGGCTTGGGGTCGAAAAGATCCATTTGGCTGGGACCGCCCACCATGAACATAAAAATCATGGATTTGGCGCGTGGAGCATGGTGCGCCATACGCGCAGCCAATGGATTGGTTGCACGGGCGTCTCGCGCCATCAGGCTTGAAAGCGCCATCGACGCGCATGGTCCGGCAGATGTTTTCAGAAATTCTCGTCGTAGCATGACTCGAATCCTCCATGGCGACTTTGGCTATTTTGGGAATCGTAATTCCTTGATGGCGTCGGCATTGAGAGCTTGGTCGAAAACGGCAACCTCATCCAAACGGCCTTCCCAATTGGAATGGCTGTCTGTTCGACCGCCCAAGTATACTCGGCACGATTCCGACAGGGGAGGGACAGGGGCGCGGGTGGTGATTTCCAGTTTGCCGTCCAAGTACACGCGCACAGACTCACCATCCCGAACCAGTGCCACATGGCGCCATGTCCACCGGCCAATAGTGCTGGTGCCAGCCACGGTCGCCCCATCTCCCGACTGGAATACCAGTCGGTCCGGGTGGGTGGTGCCGCCAACGCCCAGATGATCTCCCTGCAATCCCTTATCATAACCACGGGAATAACACCAACCTGCCATCGGGCGCGCGTTCACTGGCATTCCATTGTAAATCCAGAATGACACCGTGGATTTATCTTCCAAATCTGGAACACGGGATTCAAGCCGACCGCCGGCAAAATGCGCCGCGCGGTTGGTGCTGGTTTCCGAATCGGTGATGGGCGCTCCCGCAAGGAAGAACAGTACGCCTTGTTCGTAGTAGGCATCTCTACCCTTACCACTCAGGTCGATGGCGCGCGGTCCAGCCATTTCATCCAGCGGCCAATAGGCCACCGGGGAAGCTTTCAATAGGGCGGTACGCGCCTTGTTTTTCAGGTGCCCGGGCTCGCGCCTCGGTTTGCCTGCCACCTTTTCCATCAACGTCAGCGCTGTTTCCACGATTTTCGGTTCTGCCAATACCTCGAGGCCAGCCGAGCGCGCAGCCCATGTGTTGTAGCCGCCTAAAGGGTGATGTTCGGGAGGTGGTATATAGCCGTCTCCACCATTAGCCAGTTCAATCACCATGGTCCGTGCCAACGGTGACCGGGCCTTGAGTTTTAGGCCTGTCAGCGCGTAGGTTTCGCACGGTGTGGTGGCAATGGCAATATCGCCAAGACGCAAGGCCTGCACCACGATTTCCGTGTTTTGGCGCTCGTGTAACATTATTTGCTCGCGTGCGTATATTTCCGGCTGCGTGCGCGGGAGACGGTCGCCCATGGCGGCCACTATTTTTTGCGCCCATTCCAAACGCTGCTGATCGGGAACCCTGTATTTCAGGTTCATTCGCGCTTCAGCCATGGTGATGGTGGCGTCAGCACGGTATTCGACTGTTTTGCAAGCTTTGGCGGCCATATCTGCCAGCTCGCCGGCATACGATTCAATGGTTGGTTCTTCGCCCGCTTTGGGAGCGGGTTTGCGGTAATCGCGACGCCAGATATCGCCACTGCAACCGTGAGACATGATACCGACAAATGCAGGAATATTGCCGGAGCCTCCGGGTGCAAGGCGATCGCGTAATCCATCGCAGAACAGTCCGAAATAGTCGGCGCTGATGGGGCTATCGCTGAAATAGTGCATGGAAAAGTTCGCCAGCAATGCGATCGGCCTGCCATCGCGTGCCTGAACGGAAATCATCGACAAATCAGGGTCAGCAGGTCCGGACTCTCCTGTGACATCATCGAGAATTCTTCCAGCATGCATGTTGGAGCGCACGGTAAGGTTGCCAAATGGATCGGCAATCATTTTGTCCGGTCGCAGCACCCACTGCCTCAGGGCGGTGTGATTGGGCGCGGCAACAACTGCCCAGCCAAGTTGAGCAGGTTCAAGTCGTTTCTCGGCACCGACAATTGCCGCCACAAGCCGTGCTTTCAGCAATGGAACATACACGGGGTCCGCGTTGGTCCCAAGGCACCCCATGCCTGCCGCTGCCGAGTGCGTGTGCGTGGCTGCAATCAGCATGTTTTCCGGCTTGATAGAAGTCTGTCGGGCGGCCTTGGCCTTGACTTCATCGAGAAGCGGGCGGGGCAGCATGCAGCTATCGACAATCACGATGGCGCAACGGCTGTTACCATCATCGAGAACCAGTGATCGGGCATGAAGTAGCGTCTTGACACGGGTTGCCGTGGCGCTGGTCATGCCTCCATTTACCAACACAGGAAAGGTGGTGGGGGTGATGTCGAAGGCCACCGCACCGGCACGAAGTTTTGCGCTACCCTTGGCTGGATCAGCAGTAAATACGCCAACCAGTACACTGGTTGCCATCGCCCATGCAATCATCAATGGTACCCTCCTCGCGAACCCGACGAGGAGGCGCAGGCCTTACGGCTCTGCATCACCCGTGTCTGGTTGATCCCGGTTCGACTCCAGCAGGTCTCGCCATGCCTTTTCTGCGCGGCGCCTGACGCTTCGCTTTTCAATGATCTCACGATCGCGTTCCATTGGCCAGTCTCGGCCAGCGCGCAATGCCTCGGCAACCACTTCAAGGTAGTCGTTGGAGGTTTTCAATAATGCCATGGCCAATGTGCGTGCTTGCTGCGTTACCTTGCCCTTGACCGTGGTTTCTGTCCATTCCACCAATAACGGGCCGCTGGTAGATCGCGAAGCATCTGCCAGCGTGGCAGCTTCTCCAGATGCCACCTCATTGCGTCGATACTTGTCGCGCATAAGCAGCGGTTGCCAATGATTTTCTTCACCTTGATGGAATGTCCGCAGCCATTTTGCCATTTCAGGTACTAAATGCTGATTAAGCCGGGGGATTTCTCCAGCATCCGCCCAACCCGATGCTGAGGCGTGTTCCATCCCGTACTGGCCAAGCAACCCCATGGCGACAACCGCACCCAGAAGAATGGAAGCGCCCATCGGCCTAGAATTGCCACCTCGAGCCATAAGCGCCAAGGCCCAGCCAACCATGGCTCCACCCAAGGCGCCGCCCAGATGGCCCATGGCGCTGATTCCTGGAATCAAGCTCATGGCGCCAATAAGAATCCCGTTAATCACCAGTGCGCGAGTCCAGCCCCGCCGCACATCGGCTGGAAGATGATTGCGGTTGATTATCAACCAAGCGCCCATGGCTCCCAGCAGTCCGCAAATACCTCCGGAAGCACCGCCGCCCGCGCCGGGCGATACGGCGGCCATAAGGGCAAATCCAGACCATACGGAGGCGATGAATATCAGAATGAAACCGACTGGGCCCCACAATGCTTCAGAGAGTTTTCCCAAGCTGTTCAAGCTGTAACTGTTCACCAGCAGGTGGATCAGCCCAAGGTGAACAAAGCCCGCGGAGATCAGCCCCCACCAGGCGTGAGGATCGTCGGGAACGAATAAGCCGATGCTTTTGTAAATCGGGAGTAGGCCCGGTTCATTAGGATTGAACAAAAAGGCGCTGATCATTCCGGCATTCAGGGCCAATATTGCGCCAATCCCGAAATCGATTGCTATCAGCAGAAGCAACCCACGGGTGGCCCATTGGAACTCAGCAGGCTGGGCAATACGGCCCAGATCGTGCATCAGTTCGAGGGCTCGGATCCTGCCCTCTACCCAAAGTGCTAATGCATCGGGATTGTTAACAAGGTCGGCACCGGCCTGAGTTAGTCCTATCAACAGTTGGGAATCGGTGTTTTCAGGATTTGGGGCAATGCGTTGAACAAGCCCCTGTTCGTGCAGTTGGTCGAGCACAGTCAGAACAAAATCGAGGTCTACGCCCGCGAGTTGGGCGAACCCGGCTGGTCTGAAACCATCGGGCATAGAGTTTGCCACCCGGAGGAGAAGTACCTCTTCCGGATGGCGCTCCTGTTCATAATCAGTCTGGGGATCCGCCATGAGCAAGGGCCCCGGGTATCATTAGGCCTTAAGCAAACCTTTGGCCCGCGCGTAAGGGAATACGCCACCAGCTTCGAGAATAGGAGCCACTTCACCCAGAGGTTTCAGCTCGTAAGTCTCGTTGCTGGTAAGATTTTCTAGGCGACCCGCAATGGCGTCCAGACGCAATTCATCGCCTGTGCAAACCGTTTCGCAGAGTCGCTTGACAGACTCAAGGGGAATCAGATACCCGCCATTGACCGAATTGCGGAAAAAGATGCGGGCATAAAACTCAGCCACAACGGCCTTGATGCCAGCAGCGTCGAGCGCAACGGGTGCGTGCTCACGGGAGGAACCGCAACCAAAGTTCCGGCCAGCGATGATGATGGAATAGGGCGAGACAAACTCGTTGGCAGGCCCGTGAAGGGGAATATGCCCTTTGGGCAATCCGCCCTGCGCGGGTGGGACCCCGGCCAAGGCATACTTACCAAACATTTTGTATTCCTCGGGAATCGAGGGATTGAATGTCAGGTACTGAGCCGGAATGATCTGGTCTGTGTCGATGTTGTCGCCCAGAACGTATGCCTTGCCCTGAATAATGGTGCTCAGATTCACGAGAGGTACTCCCGGGGATCGGTGATGCTGCCTCGAAGTGCGCTCGCTGCAACCGTGAGCGGGCTGGCCAAAAACACTTCGGCCTGCTTGTGTCCCATGCGGCCGGGGAAATTGCGGTTGGTGGTGCTGATGCACTTGATTGCCGAGTTCAGGCGACCGAAGGTGTCAGATGGGCCACCCAGGCATGCCGCGCAAGAGGCCTCGCCAATCTTGGCGCCAGCGTTGAGGAATATTTCCTCAAGGGTCTGTCCGCCGTCGATCCGTTCAGTTTTGAGCAGACGGGCAATTTCAGTGGTCGCTGGCACCACGAAAGTGTCGATCTTCACCGAATGGCCATTGAGAATGCGGGCCGCTGCGCGGAAATCCGTCATTTTGCCGCCGGTGCACGAACCGATGTAAGCGCGGTCGATGGGTGTCCCCTGAATTTCATCGACGTAGGCGCGGTTGTCTGGGCTGTGTGGCTTGGCTACCACAGGACGCAGCTTGGTAACGTCATAAACCCATTCACGGGCAAAGGGAGCATCGGAGTCTGATTGCTCAACAACGAACGGCTTTGCCGATTTGTCGCGCGATTTCACAAAGTCGACGGTTTTCTGGTCCGCACGAATGATCCCGTTCTTGCCGCCCGCCTCGATGGCCATGTTGCAAAGGGTCATGCGTTCTTCGATGTTGAGGCAGTAAACGCCATCGCCATCGAATTCCATCGCCATGTAGGTGGCGCCGTCGCAACCAATATCGCCAATAACGGCCAGAATAAGATCCTTGGCCATCAGGTAGGGTGGCAGTTCACCATGAAACACAAAGCGAAGGGTGGGTGGGACTTTCAACCAAGTCTTACCCGTTCCCATCACGAAGCCAGCGTCTGTATTGCCAATACCCGTGGCGAACTCACCAAATGCACCCGCGGTGCATGTGTGGCTGTCGGTACCGAGCAAAATTTCGCCGGGGCGTGTGTGACCTTCTTCGGGAAGGGCGATATGGCACACGCCTTTGTAGCGTTCCGTGCCAACGTCGTAAAAGTGAGGCAGATTTTGCTCTGCCACAAATGCCCGTAGCACATCGACATTGCGATTGGCCATGGCATCGGCGGTAAAGATGTAGTGATCCGGGATGATGACCACCTTGTCGCGGTCCCAGACTTTGGCTTGCCTGCCAAAATTCTGGTGGAACACGCCAATGGTGCCCGGTCCGCAGACGTCGTGGGTCATCAGAACGTCAACATCAACCCAGATGTTGTCACCTGGCTGGACGGAGGCCCGACCTGAATGTCGAGCCAAAATTTTCTCCGTCAGGGTCATGCCTGCCATGTCCAGGAAATCTCCATTCGTTAACTCGTCACTTTTTCATGTTACTATAAGAGTGACGTTCCGTCGAATCGGGTTGCTGATTCTCATGATGGTGCCAATGGTTTTGCCTATGCTTTCCGAACACCCGGAATCATCGACGCTGCCCGGTCGGGTACGCCTCATCACGCTTGGTTGCCGTGCTAATCAGTACGAATCCCAGCGCACCGTCGAAATGTTGGAGTCTGCTGGCTGGACCGTTGCCGAGGAATCGAGCCCAGCAGACCTTTGCATCATTAATACCTGCACCGTCACACACGACGCCGACGCCAAAGCGCGGTTGATGGTTCGTCGATTGGGCCGTGAAAATCCCGGCGCGCAGATTGGCATTATGGGGTGCGCGACAGCTTCCAACCCCGATCAAATGGCAGCGTTGCCCGGTGTTACCGCCGTCATAGACTCGCGTGGCGACCTTGCGACCCAGCTTCAGCGCTTTGGCGTGGTGAGCCCCGGAAATGGCATCAGCCGGTTCGACCAGCACCAGCGAGCTTTTCTCAAGGTTCAGGATGGTTGCCTGCTCGATTGTGCTTACTGCATTATTCCAAAGGTGCGCCCCAAGTTTGGCAGCAGACCTTTGGCCGATATCTTGCTCGAGGCTCGCCGCCTCGTTGATGCTGGCTACCGCGAAATTGTGCTCACGGGGATTCATCTGGGCCATTACGGGCTCGACCTCAGCCGGGGGCTTCCAAAAGACCAATGGACTCGTTTGTGGCATCTACTCGATGCACTTCTTGCCATTCCCGGCGGCTGTCGGTTTCGGCTTTCCAGTCTGGACGCGGCAGAAGCCCATCCGGAACTGATCGCTCGACTGGCAGGATCGCCCCGTGTGGCGCCACATGTGCATCTCTGCCTGCAAAGTGGGTCCGACGCCGTGCTTAAGCGTATGCGCCGGCGTTACACGGTCGCATCGTATCTCGACCGGTGCGACCGCATGCGCGAAGCGCTCGACAACCCTGGCTTGAGCACAGATATCATTGTTGGTTTCCCCGGTGAAACTGACGCCGATTTCGAGGCGACTTTAGCCACGGCCCGCGCTGCGCGTTTTTCTGATATTCACGTGTTCAGCTACAGTCCCAGACGCGGCACCGATGCTTTCACGATGCCGGATACATTGCCTCCGGAAATCATACGCGAACGCCGTCTACGTTTGGAATCGCTGGCAGGCGAGATGGCTGCCGATTACCGGTCCAGCTTGGTGGGATCCACGCTTGGAGTGGTGGTGGAATCGGCTCAGGATTCCGATTGGGTTGTCGGCACAGCCTGTCGCGGCGTTAAAGTCAGGCTTCGCGGTAGTATTGAGTCGTTGCGGCGGCAACTGGTGGATGTGGTTATTGAAAGCAGTACCGGAGATCTACTCACGGGGGCTTACAAGCAAACCTTGTCACGGTTGCCGCTGGCCACTGTTTGACGCAAGTGACGGTGTTGGGCGCTCCGGCTCCTTATTTGTCGCTTTTCCATAAAAGACTATCTGAGTCGATACCCCATCGCATATTGCCTGATTTTAAGCTGGCATCGAATCCTCTGGTGGAAAGCCGGATTTCTGGTATACCAAGGCGCGATGGCTGAATTCCCAGCGCGTCGGTTGTGGCGGCGTATGTGCCATGCTTCTTCTGGTAGTCCCGCTGCGAATAATAAACCTGGTGAAGCAGGTCTTTGATTCCCTGAGTGCCATCGGCCTTATATTCTAGGTTCCCGCTTGTTTTGTTACTGAATTGCAGGTAGCCCCAACGCTCTGGTCGGTGCATGTCGATCACGCTTTGAGGGGACCAGACCCAGTTATGCTCTGGTTTGCCTTTCACCTTCACATACTTGCCGTTTTCAATAACAATATCCCATTCAACGCGTGAGAAATTGATCCGCCATTGATCTCCGTCTTTGGGTGGAACAGGTGTGTTGGACATTTCTTTCAGACTTTCCCATGGCCATGCGATTTCCACCGTCCAGCCTTTGTCGGTATCGCCGGGGTTATTGAGCGAACCATTCAGATGGACGGCTGTCTTCAGCCCCATGATTTCCCATGCGTTCAGGGCTTTGCCGCCATCTTTGTAAGGTTTGGAAAGGAGCAGGTCCCATGTGGTGTTTTTGGCATTGAGTTCAAGTTCACCGTAGAGGTGGTTGTCGCCGTCTGGGTCGATGAAAACTTCAAAATCCGGGTCTTGAAAAATAACCGAATCGTGCGCGGCAAGATTAGCCCACAGGTGTGGTTCTTCCATTTCCGCGGCAATGTACAGCGCGTTTTTGTCCCACAGCATTTTCATGCGCGTGCGGAAGCGTGGCTTGGGCTTGATGTCGCCTTCGATATCCACGAAATCAGCGCTCCACGGGGCTGATTTCCACGCCGCGTCATCAAGCTTCCCATCGATGACAGGGGCGGTTTCCGCGGTCATGCAAACGTAACCACGCGGTGGTTCCATGGCCTTGGGCGCTTGCCCGGCATCAATCCATGCAGCCGTGGCAATCAGCGGCAAGAACACAAGACAACAGCGAGCGGTGGTATGCATGGCGAACATTCCTGGCGGCCTCGTTGAGTTATTTGGAAACAGGAAGGCTGACGCTTATTTCAGAATCGAATATCAGTTTGGGGTCGCCCCTGTTGGCAAGGGTTTTGATCAGAGTGCCAATTGTGCGGGGGGCGATACCGTTATGCAAAACCTTGCCACCAAACGAAATGCTCACGGGTTTGTCCAGATCGAGCATGCGGTCGTCGAGGCGCACCAGCACGGTCGCGACATTTTCAGCACTGGTGATCTCGATTGTTTGCATGGCGCGTTGAGCTGTAATTAGCGAACCGCCGGTGACCTTGTCGGCAGGAACAGCAAGCCAGTAAGAGCGGTCGTGGGCGGCACCGCTTTGCTTCCAAACAACCCGTTCCGGGATGCTATCGCGTTGAAACTTGGCCATCCATGGCAAGGCTGCCTTGTCTTCCAGGTTCATCCAGTGGCCTTTTCCCTCGTGAATTTTCACGAAGTGCTGATATCCCTTGGGATCGGATTTTTGCAGGGCATCCAGCATCTGGCCGTACTCGGTGCCGATCTTGTTGCGGTTGTAGGCGCCATCGTTGGCGCCCACCTGCAAGGCGAACGGAACATTCCGCAGGGATAGCAGGGGAACGCCGTTGGGGTGGCCAGCCATCATGGCGGCTGCAGCCCAATGGTCTGCCATGCGTGGCGCCAGTTGATAAACGCCGTCGCCTCCGGCCGAATAGCCCAGCACATAAACCCGGTCGGGATTCACATCTTCTAACACAATCAAGTTTTCGATCAGTCTGGAAAACATGCGGTCGATATGGCCTTCGTGCCACAGGTTCCATGTGTTGGTGGGGGCTCTGGGTGCCAGATAAATGCCTTCATCCAGCGTGTACAGCCTTTTCTGGTTGTTCCACTGCTGGTCGTTCACCTGTTTCGGCGCGCCGCCACCACCATGAAGAGAAATCCACAGGCTTCTGCCCCCTTTGGGTTTGTTGCCAAAGGTTTTGAAATCAAACGGCATTTCCAGCGCGCCTTCTTTGATCATTTTGTTTTTGATTTCTAAGGAGCGTTCCGCCCTGATCATGGCGCGGTGCGATTCCCGAATGTGGTTGCGCGCGGCAAGGGCATCTGCCTTGGTTAGGGGGATAGTGGCGAAATCTTTCGTGAAAAGATCCGCCAAGCTTCCTGGTTTTTCATCGAGTGCAGATTTCAAGGCGGTCACCGCATCGCCCGAGCGCTTCGCATCGGGGCCAGCGGCGCGCCCAATGGAAACGATGGCGATGCCAATAAGAAGAATCGTGAATGCGCGCATGTTACGTTCCATGTTGAAAGAGTGTTGGTGCTGATTCGCTATTTGGCCTGAATAATGAAATCGACCACCTGCTGGCTTCCTGCCGCACCTGTGCGCACCTTCTTTTCAGATGTGCTGACTTTGATGGTGAATTCCTTGTCCGGGGCGAGGTCGAAGGTCAGGAAGTCGTTCAGGTCGGCTGATTCACCACGCGTTTTTCCCTCAAGCTTGATTGAAGTGTCGGTAGGTGAAGAAACGGTGATTGCTGTCACCACTCTTTTCTGATTTTGGTCCACCACCTTAATGAAAACCCTAACTGTGCTCGGTGGCGAACTGGCTTTTTTGGCATAGCGGTCCGTAATGTTTTCACCGGGAACCGTTGTCACATCACGTGCCCAGACCAGTGGGAAATGAACGGTTGTTCTGCGGAAACTGGTGGCGTAAATCGCATGTTCGGGTGAATCGTGTTTGGCCTTGGCTGCGTCTCCCACAAACCAGCCGCGGTCTAAGCCGTTGGGATCGGCTTCGCAGGCACCGGTGAAGTGCCAGCCACCATCGTGGATTTCCAACCAGGTGTGGTTGCCCCGTTTGTCGTACCAGTTGGGAGTTCCAACGATTCGCGTGGGAATGCACACGGCTCTGCAGGCGTCGCTCAAAACAATCGAAAGTCCGGTGCAGGAAGCGTTGCCTTGGGCAATCGATTCAGCAGGGCTGAGGTTGGGGGCCCTCCGTTGGGGGGCATATCGCAGTTTCAATGTCTTGAAAAGTTCCGAATTGAGCTTCTGGGTGGCTTCGGTGGGGGTTTTGCAATCTTTGATCATGGGCTTGCATTGGTCGAAAAATGCCTTGCGCCATGGGTCGCGTTTTTCATCCAGATTGGCGTAAGGCAGAACATTGTTGAAGAACAGATCGTCTGGAATCTCTTTGCCCCAAGGAACCTGTTGCTTTGCTTTGTAGGCCAGCTCGTGATTGGTCAACAAGAACGATGCCTTGAGGTTAAGCAGGTCGGAATCGGGCATGTTTTCAACGAGGAAAACCATGCCCTTTTGCTGGTCTTTGGGAACAGATGTCAGCGCCTTGACCAGTTCTTGCCTGTTGTCTTTGGCAACGATGAGTCTGTTTTCAACAGATTGTGGCCACCATCGGGCCTCTTGTTCGCCCGGAAGCGCCGATAAAGCAATGAACAAAAGGCTGGTTAGCAAATGGCTTTCAATCATGGCGCTGCCCTTAGTGGTTGACGCGACCTGATGCCAAGAAAATTTCTGGAAGGTACTGAAGGAAGGGAGGAACAATCAGTGTTGAAATAGTTACAGGAAACCACGGCTCCGACAAGCCGGGTGGCTGTTGCAGATACCTGCTTCAAGCCGGTTATTAACGGCCATCATGAGGCTTCGCAGCATAAAGATTCCACTATTGCATGGATGCTCATGATGCTGCATGGAAATTGCAACGCGGCACCTTGACCCTGCCTGTGTACAGCCTTCCGTCGGGCTGTTACGGTGAGGGAATACGTTGTGCTGTGCTGTGGCTGAGGTACCGATGGTGTTCTCTCTCTCCCACGTGATGACCTTGCTGCTGGTTCCAGCGGTGGAACCAGCCATCGATTTTAACCGCGACATCCGTCCGATTCTTTCGGAAAACTGCTTCTACTGCCATGGGCAGGATGGCAACAAACGCAAGGCAGATCTGCGGCTTGATGTGCGTGAAGAGGCTATCAAAGCCTTGGCACTGGTTCCAAAGGATGCTGGCAAAAGCAGCATGATCCAGCGCATTCACTCCTCTGAGGCCGGCGAGGTTATGCCGCCTCCTAAATCGAACC
The DNA here is from genome assembly GCA_945875585.1 of Candidatus Kuenenia stuttgartensis. Lineage (GTDB taxonomy): Bacteria > Planctomycetota > Planctomycetia > Gemmatales > Gemmataceae > REEB421. The sequence goes on from CAMCLK010000018.1 coordinate 52,135, forward strand.
GCAAGCTGACCCCGGCACAAAAAAACTTGTTGAACCGCTGGGTGGCTGAGGGGGGCGAGTATGCCAAACACTGGGCGTTTGTGGCACCCGTTCGGCCTGCTGTACCCGTGGTTAACAATAAAGCTTGGGTACGCAATCCAATAGATGCCTTTGTGCTGGCTCGTTTGGAATCGGCGGGATTGGAGCCATCGCTGGAGGCCGACAGGGCAACTCTTATCAAGCGTCTTTCGATCGATCTGATTGGCTTGCCTCCTACGCCATCGGAAGTGAAAGCGTTTGTTTCGGATCAAAGTCCCGATGCTTATTCCAAGCTGGTCGATCGGCTGCTGGCCAGCCCGCATTTTGGCGAGCGCATGGCGCTTGGCTGGCTCGACGCTGCCCGCTACGCCGACAGCAACGGTTTTCAGCAAGACGGCGATACCTGGCAATGGATCTGGCGCGATTGGGTGGTACGCGCCCTGAATGCCGACCTGCCTTTCGATCAGTTCAGTACTTGGCAGCTTGCCGGCGACCTTCTTCCCAATGCCACCACCGATATGAAAATTGCCAGCGGCTTCAACCGCAACCACATGCTCAATGGCGAAGGCGGCGCCATCGCCGAGGAGCAGCGGTTTGTGAACTTGTTCGACCGTATGGACACCACGGCAACCAATTGGCTTGGCCTGACCATGGCGTGCGCCCAGTGCCACGACCACAAATATGATCCGATCACACAAAAAGACTACTACCGTTTGATGGATGCTTTCAACCGGGTGCCGGAGAGTGGCGCGCCCCAGTTTTTCTCCAGCCGGATTCGCGTGGCGCCACCCGTGATCGAACTTCCCACAGAAGAAAATACGCGGACAATAGCCGAGCTGGAAGGTCAGATCAAAGCGGCGGAAGAAGCCTCGCGACGTGTGGTTGACGCGGCATACGGCATGTGGTCCGACGCGGTATTAAAGGAAGAGGCGAAGCGTAACGACTTGCCAGACCCGTTGAAGGCACCTCTAAAAAAGCCCATGGAGCAGCGCACTGCCGATGAAACAACAAAACTGAAAGCGGACCTGCGCAAGCATTTCGACGACAAGGTCAAAACAGGTTTGGTGGGCAAGGCGCCGGAACTCGCCAAGGTTGATTCGTTGAGAAAACAGTTGGCCGATTACCGGGCCGATAAGTTGCCGCGCGTCATGGTGATGAGCGATGCCAAACCACGCGAGACCAAGGTGCTGGACCGTGGCGAATATCTCAACGGCACGGAAAAAGTATCGTTTGCAACGCCGGAGTTTTTGCCAAAGATGCCTGCTGGTGCCCCCGCCAACAGACTGGGTCTGGCCCAATGGTTGTTTGCGCCAGAGCATCCACTGACAGCGCGCGTGCAGGTGAACCGTATTTGGCAGCAATTTTTTGGCTTCGGCATTGTGAAGACAGCCGAAGATTTTGGTGTGCAGAGCGAGTACCCGGTGCACGGTCCACTGCTCGATTGGCTGGCAGTGGAGTACCGCGAGAATGGCTGGAGCACGAAAAAGTTGCTCCGGTTGATTGTTACCAGTAACACCTATCGTCAATCGAGCAGGTATACTCCCTCGCATTTGGCCAAAGACCCGGAAAACAGGCTTTATGGCCGAGCCACGCGCTATCGCATGCCGGCGTCGGTGTTGCGCGACTGGGCCTTGGCCACTTCAGGCTTGATCAATCTGAAAATAGGCGGCGCGCCCGTGTACCCCTACCAGCCCGATGCGGTTTGGGAGGCACTGGCCATTACCAAGGAACGGGATTTCACTTACCCAGCATCTAAAGGCGACGACCTGTATCGCCGTAGTCTGTACACATTCTGGCGTCGCACCGTGGGCCCGGCGAACATGTTTGATGCATCCAACAGGCAAACCTGCCGCGTAAGGCAATCGGCAACCAGCACGCCGCTTCATGCCTTGACCCTGTTAAACGATCCGACATGGGTGGAGGCTGCCCGGGGTATGGCTCAGCGTGCGATGAAGTCGCAGCCTAATACCGACGCGCAATTAAGACAATCGTTCTCCTCGATCCTCTGCCGTGAGCCCGGTGCGCGCGAGATGGAGATCGTGAAAAAATCGTTCGACAAGCAGCTTGCCGTTTACAAGGCAGATTCGTCTGCTGCCAAGGCATTTTTGAAGGTGGGTGAAAGCCCGCGCGACGAGTCGTTGCCTTTGGATGCGCACGCGGCGCTTACGTCCGTGTGTTTGGGGCTGTTGAACCTCGATGAAGCGATGACGCGGGAGTAGCACCATGAGTCAGTCCATTCCAAAAGTGGTTTCGCGTCGGGAAATGCTCGGTTCGGTCGGTGGCGGATTGGGTATGGTGGCGCTAGCTTCCATGATGGGAGCAGGCAAGTCGGTTGGTGCTACTGGAAGTGGCGCTGTACCGGGGTTGCCAGAGCTTCCACACCATTTGGCCAAAGCCAAGCGTGTGGTTATTTTGTGGCAGGGTGGCGGCCCGTCGCACATTGACCTGTTCGACGACAAACCTGTGATGCGACAGATGGCGGGCAAGGATATTCCCGAGTCGATCCGTGGCAAAACGCGCCTATCCACCATGTCGAGCAGTAATTCGAAATGGCCCATCTTGCCTTCCATCAAGCCATTCCAAAAATACGGCAAATCTGGACTGTCGCTGAGCACCATGCTTCCCAACGTGGGCAGCATGGCTGACGATATCTGTGTGGTGCGCAGCATGAACACCGAAGCGGTGAATCATGCGCCGGGCGTTACCTTTTTCATGACGGGGGCTCAGGCGCCCGGCAGACCAAGCATGGGCTCGTGGCTCTCATACGGGTTGGGCTGCGAAACCGACAACCTGCCAACATTTGTGGTGATGACATCCAGCGACAGCGGTAAAACCTGCGGGCAACTCTTTTTCGATTACTACTGGGGCAATGGCTTCCTGCCCAGCCGGTTTCAGGGGGTGCGTTTCCGCAACACGGGCGATCTGGTGCCTTATCTGGCCAATCCGCCCGGCGTGGGCGCCTCTGCCCGCAGGGCGCTGTTAGACGACATGCGCGATCTGAATGCTGTGCGTTTGGCGGAGTCGGGTGATCCGGAAATTGAAACCCGTATTTCACAATATGAAATGGCTTTTCGCATGCAGTCGAGCGTGCCCGATCTGGTGGACTTCGCCAACGAACCGAAGCGCACTGTCGAACGATACGGCGTTGATGCCCTGAAAAAGGGGACTTTTGCCAACAACTGCTTGGTGGCTAGGCGACTGTTGGAACGCGGCGTACGGTTTGTGCAGCTCATGCATTCAGGCTGGGACCAGCACGGCAATCTGCACACGCAACTGGAAAACCAGTGCAAAGACACCGAAGGGCCATCCGCCGCCTTGGTACGCGACCTGAAGGAACGGGGAATGCTCGACGACACATTGGTGATCTGGGGTGGCGAATTTGGCCGCACACCATTTGGGCAGGGCGATCCCACCAACCCCAAGGGCCGCGACCACTTTGGCCGTGCTTATAGCTGGTGGATGGCTGGCGGGGGCATCAAGCCCGGTTCAACTTTTGGCTCCACCGACGATTTTGGCTGGAACATCACAGAAAACCCCGTGCATGTGCACGATATGCAAGCCACCATCATGCACCTGTGCGGTATCGACCACACCCGGCTGACATTCCGTTATCAAGGAAGGCAATACCGCCTCACCGATGTGCACGGGAACGTGGTGAAGGGGATTATGGCTTAAGGTCGGTTGGCTCGTCAAACTTCCGTCTTCAACCAGCTTCCGCCATGGAAGCGCCCAAGAAACAGCAGCCCGCGGACATGGATGTCCGCCTGCATGGCAACCCAGCAACCGTAAAGCCCCATTCCGAATCCGGCAACGGGCCCATAGAAGGGCAGATCAACCGTGTCCATGCTCAGGGCCGCAGCCAAAGGCAAACGCACACCCAGAAAACCGATCCATGTGAACAGGAGCGGGTAGCGCGAGTCGCCTGCTCCGCGCAGCACGCTGGTGAGAATGATGACCGATGCCAAAGCCGGCATCGAAAACGCGACCAGTTGCAGCACAGGCACGCCTGTAGCCATGATGGGTGCCTGCTCTGGCCGTGGGCAGAATAAGCCAAACATGGGCGTTGCCAGTTGGTGAAAAACAACACCCATGGCAGACATGGCCGCAGCACCCAGCATGAACGCCGTCCACCCGCAGCGGCGTGCTTCTGCCGGTTGCCTTGCGCCCAGATTTTGGCCAACAAGAGTCATGCCTGCTGTGCCAAAGGCGGCTCCAGTAAGAAACCCCAAAGCTTCCCAACCCAAGGCGATTCCATGCGCCCCTCTGGCCGCGTCGCCAAGCCGGTTGACCATGGCCATGAATACGAGTTGCCCCAGGGCAATCGACATGCTGTCCATGGCCGCGGGCAGGCTTACAGCCAGCAGCCTTTTCATAGCGTGGTAGTCTGGAAACAACTGCTTCCATTCGATTTTCAGCCCCGCTCGTCCGCAAAGGAGGACCACAAAAACGGTGAGCGCTCCCAGTGTTTGGCTGATGGCTGTGCCGCCAGCAATGCCTGCAAAGCCAAGTTCGGGAATGCCGCCTCCGCCATGAAACATCCACCAGGTGAGGGGGATATTGAGGATTGCAACGCCACACAGCACCCACAGGCCGGTGCGCGTATCGCCCGCACCCGCCAGGCAGGCAGATCCAGCAATACCCAGAAGCTGAAGCGGGAATGCAACGATCAACGGTGTCAGGTAAGCGGAAGCATGGCTTCGGGCGGGGCCATCGAGCTTGAGCAACGCCAGCAGGGGCTCGAGGGCGGGAATGGCCAACACCGAGGCCAGCAGCCCCAAGACCACAGCCAGCAGCAACGATTGGTGCATGAGGCGATTGGCTTGGCCCGGTTCGTTGGCACCCACGGCCCGTGCCACCAGTGCGGTGGCTCCCACTGAAACCAGTGTTCCGTAGCTTCCCATCACCCAGCCCAAGTAAAAACAGGTGGTGTGGGCCGCCTGAATGGCTAGATCGGCGCCATCGGTGCCCGGATCGGCATGGCCTGCAAGCCAACGATCCGAAACATGAATCACCAAAATCAGCATCTGCTGAAGGAAAGCGGGCCATGCCAGCCAGACAACGCGCAGCCATGCTGGGCGTGCCGCTTCTGTCAACCATGGGGCCTGTGCCGAAGGCGTCACGCAACTCTGCTCCGGGTGGTTAAAAGGTTATTATAGCCGGCGGGTGAAGGGATGCTGATTTATACCTCGCGGTTCGGGCCTACACACCGGAATTGAGGCATAGGCGTGTTGCTTTCCTTTGGTAATGGGGAAATCGGCGCTCGGATTGGTTCTGGCAGCGGGTTGAAGAGTCGATTAAACTTAAGGAGTCTCGATTCATGATTGGGTAGCTTAACCCGTTTCATGGTTCGTGTGCCTAGCGGGCCAAACAGCTTAGGCATGGTTGGAAGTCTTTTTCTTTCCCCGAAAAAGGCGGCATCTTGTTCAGGCTTGACTGAGATTGAACAGCGTCGAGGTGGGCTAACCATGATGTATTCGCGGTTCTTGCAGCATCCGGAGCTTTCACGCAGGACCGCCATTCAGGCCGGTTCGGTCAGCTTGCTGGGACTGGGCATGAACCATGCAGCGGCGTTGCGTGCTGCCGATGTCATCACCACAAGGCAAGGCGCAGGGCGCGCAAAATCGATCATTTTTGTGTTTCTTTCCGGCGGGTTATCCCAGCATGACAGTTTCGACCCCAAGCCGGACGCCCCGGCTGAAATCCGTGGCGAATTTTCATCGATCGCCACGCGAACCCCGGGTATCCGTGTCTGCGCGCATCTGCCCATGCTGGCTGCGCGTAGCAATTCTTGGAGCCTGATTCGTTCGCTCACTTCACCTCACAACGGCCATTCCGAAGGGCACATGGCGATCCTGTCGGGCCATACGTCGTTGCCACTGGGATTCAACGGTAATCAGCCCCAACCGGGCGATTGGCCCTCCATGGCTTCGGTGGTGGGCGGAGCCTTTGCCACCAAAATCAACAACCTTCCTCCCGCAGTGGTTCTTCCCGAGCGATTGGTTCACCGCACTGGCCGTGTGATACCCGGCCAGTTTGGCGGGTTGATGGGCAGCCGACGCGATCCATGGTTCATTGAAGCATCGCCTTTCAATGCCAACACCTACGGCGCGTATCCGGATTACGAATTTCATTTTGTCCGTGGCCGTGAGCGCACCAAAAACCTGAATTTTCAGGCGCCCAACCTGAGCTTGCCACAGGGGCTTACCCGCGACCAGTTGACGGATCGCGAAAGCCTGCAGAAAAGACTTGAACAGCAGCGTCGTTCTCTGGACCAGAATACCGGCGCATTCGACCGCCATCATCAGGCTGCCATGTCGCTTCTGGCGGACGCTCGCGTTCAGAAAGCTTTCGATGTTCATGCCGCCGATCCCAAGTTGCTCGATCAGTACGGCCGCAATGCCTTTGGCTGGTCGCTGCTGATGGCCAGACAACTGGTGGAGGCGGGTGTCACCATGGTGCAGGTGAATCTTGGGAATAACGAGGCCTGGGACACGCACGATAACAATTTTCCGCTGCTGCGCGACTGCTTGCTTCCTCCTACCGACCGAGCTGTGTCTGCCCTGCTCGACGATCTTCAAGCGCGCGGACTGCTCGACGATACTTTGGTTGTGATGTGCGGCGAGATGGGGCGCACACCCAAGGTGAGTGCGGTCAACCGCAGTCCCGGTGCAAAAGCAGGCCGCGATCACTGGGGCGCGGTGCAGACGGTACTTGTGGCGGGTGGTGGAGTTCGCGGTGGCGTGGTGGTGGGATCATCCGACAAAAACGGCGCCTACCCATCCGACAGCCCGCAAAAGCCGGAAAACCTTGCAGCAACGATTTACCACGCCTTGGGTATTCCGTCGTCGGCCATGTGGAAGGACGAATTGAACCGCCCCTATCACATTTATCATGGCGAACCGATTGCTGGCCTCACGTGAAATTTAACTGCGTTCGAGATACCAGAAATGCTCCATGCTACCCAAAGCACTATTTGCCTGATCTGGTTGACCGCACTCGCGTGCGCTTTTGACGAAGTCCCCAAGCCCGGTTCGCCCCCTGCTTTCCGACCCGTGTCCAGACCTGCTGTACCCGTGGTGAAAGGCGCAGGGATTACGCCGATCGATTCTTTTATTTTGGCTTCGCTTGAATCCCGTCAGTTGGGGCTCAACCCTGAGGCTGATCGGTCCACACTGATCCGCCGAGTGAGTTTCGATTTGACGGGCCTGCCTCCCACGATTTCTGAAATTGAAGCCTTTCGTGCTGACAAATCACCCGGCGCTTACAATGCCATGGTAAACCGCTATCTGGATTCTCCACAGTACGGTGTCCGCATGGGCAAGCTTTGGCTCGACGCGGTGGGCTATGCCGACAGCAACGGCTATTTCAATGCCGATACCGACAGGCCATTGGCTTGGAAGTACCGCGATTATGTGGTTAAGAGCCTAAACGGCGATAAGCCTTACGATCAATTCGTGCGGGAGCAGATTGCAGGCGATGAACTGGCGGCATTCACACCCGGGGGCGACATCACTCCTGCCATGGTAGATGCTCTTACGGCAACGCATTTTCTCCGCAACGCTCCCGATGGTACCGGTGAAAGCGATGGCAACCCGGACGAGGTACGCACAGACAGGTTCACCGTGTTGGAAGGCAACATCCAGAACATGGTGAATTCCCTGCTCGGGTTGACCATTCAGTGCGCGCGGTGCCACGATCACAAATTCGAGCCGATTACTCAGGCGGAGTATTACAGCCTGCAGGCACTGCTGTTTCCGGTTTACAATCCGGACAAATGGTTGAAGCCCAACGATCGCGTTGTTACGGCTGGAACCCGGCAGGAGCGTGAAGCATGGCAACGTCGCACTGAGTTGGTGGACAGGCAGGTGAAGGCCGCTCAGTTGGGCCTTGCGGGGTTTGCCGAACCATTACGTGAGCAACTTCTCGATGAACGGCTGCAAGGTCTCGATTCCCCCACGCGCATTTCTGTGATGGATGCCGTGAAAACACCTAAAGAGAAGCGCACAACAGCCCAGCAAGGCCTGCTTAAAAACCATGCCAAGTTGGTTGAAATCGACGACGATGCGCTAATCAAGCGCTTTCCCGAATATGGGGCCTTGCGTCTGCTGGTGCAAAAAACAGTTGTCGAGCGAGAAAAGGAGCGCCCCAAGCCACAGGAAAAACTGTCTGCGTTTGTGGAAACCGATGCATCTCCCCCGGTTCATCATCTTCTTAAGCGAGGCGTCCACTCTAAGCCCGGCGAGGAAGTTCAGCCCGGGGCATTGGCCGCATTGACGGCCCCAAATCGGCCTTTTGTGGTCGATCCCAAACCCGCAGGGCGTGTCTCCACCGGACGCCGCACCGCGTTTGCTCGCTGGGTTGCCACGGCGGAAAATCCACTGTTTGCCCGGGTTATGGTCAACCGCATTTGGCAGCATCATTTCGGCATCGGTCTGGTGGCTACTGCCGACAATCTGGGTCTCTCCGGTGCCAAACCATCGCATCCGGAGTTACTCGATTTTCTGGCCTCGGAATTTATTCAGGGTGGATGGAGTATCAAAAAACTGCATCGCCAAATCATGCTGTCGGCGGTGTATCGGCAATCGAGCGCACCGCGCGGTGGCCTCGATGCAATCGATCCGGACAATCGGCTGTTGGGGCGGTTTCCACTGCGCCGTCTCGATGCTGAAGCCATCCGCGATGCCATGCTTCATGTTTCCGGCGACCTCGATACCCGCACCGGCGGACCATATGTGCCTAGCAAGCGTACGGCAGAAGGAATCGTGGAGGTGAGCGATGGTGCCGACGGCGCGCGCAAACGGTCGATCTACCTGCAGCAGCGCCGCACGCAGGTGGTGACATTTCTGCAATTGTTCGATGCCCCGGCCATGGTATCGACATGCGGCAAACGCACGCTATCCACTGTCCCGCTTCAATCGCTCACGTTATTGAATTCGGAATTCGCCCGCGCGCGGGCCAAGTCGATGGCTGCAAGACTTGCCCGCGAAGTAGGTGCCGATTCAGCAAAGCGGCTTACCCATGGATTCCAGCTTGCGTGTGGCCGAGAGCCAGATAAAGCAGAACAGGCCCTGTGCGAGCAGTTCATGGCCGGGCAGAGGAAGGTCTTTGCTGGTTTGAATAACGCCGAAGACCGTGTCTGGGCTGATCTGTGTCAGATGTTGATGGCCAGCAATGCCTTCCTATACGTTGAATGAGGTGCCACGGTATGTTCAATGCAGACTATGCACCCAATAGGCGCGCATTTTTAGGGCATTATGCCGGCGGACTGGGTTCGCTGGCTTTGGCGCACCTTGCGGCTGCAGAAGAAGGCCGATCGACTGGCCAGGATTCGCTGGCCCCCATCAAAACCCACCATGCAGGCAAGGCCAAGGCGGTTATCTGCTTGTTTCAACATGGTGGCCCCAGCCAGATGGATCTGTTCGATCCCAAGCCCGAGCTGACCAAGCACCATGGCAAACCCCATCCAAGTACATTGGAGGTGCATTTTCATACGCAACAAGGGAAGCTGCTGGCGTCTCCCTTCAAATTCTCAAAATGCGGTCAATCGGGTGCTGAGTTATCGGAATTGCTTCCAGCGACGTCGCGCATAGTCGACGACATCACACTTGTTCGCTCCATGAAAACAGAATCGGTGGACCACGAAGCGGCATTGCGGCTCATCCACTCGGGCAAGGTCTTTCCCGGTCGGCCCGCATGGGGTTCTTGGGTGCTTTATGGCCTGGGGTCTGAACGGAAGGAACTCCCCGCTTATGTGGTCCTGTCGGACCCGGGAGGCCTGCCTGTGGAGGGAACCAACAACTGGTCGTCGGGTTTTCTGCCGGCGGTGTACCAAGGAACGCCATTCCGTGCCACGGGCACCCCCGTGGCGCACCTCGCCACACCTGCTGACGTATCGCTGGCGGCACGCCGTCACCAGCTCGATTTGCTCAATGGTTTGAACTCCGCCCACCTGCGACATCACCCCGGAAACGCGGAGCTGGAAGCCCGCTTGGCCCATTACGAATTAGCGGCAAAAATGCAGACTTCCGTGCCGGAGGTTCTGGATGTTTCGCAAGAGACGGAAGAAACGCGCAAACTCTACGGAATCGACAATCCCAAAAGTGCCGAATATGGCAAACGATGCCTGTTGGCCCGCAGGCTTGTGGAGCGTGGCGTGCGTTTTGTGCAGATCTTTTTGAGCGGCCAGCCGTGGGATACGCACAGTCGTAATGCTGAAAACCTGAGGAATCTGTGCGGTATGACCGATCAACCGGCTGCCGGGCTGGTGCAGGATCTTAAACGCCGCGGGTTGCTTGATTCCACTATTGTGATGTGGACGGGTGAATTCGGCAGATTACCGATTTCGCAGGGGGCAGATGGCCGTGACCACAACCGCCATGCGTTTTCCCTATGGCTGGCTGGCGGCGGTTTCAAACGCGGGTATGTGCATGGTGCCACAGATGATTTCGGATATCAATCTACTGAAAAGGTCGTGCGGGTTCCGGATCTGCATGCCACGCTGCTGCACGCGTTGGGCTTGGATCACACGCGATTGACCTTTCCGCACGAAGGCCGGAACGACACCCTGACCGACGATCTTGTAACCCGTGCCAAAGTCATGCAGGAACTGATGGCCTAAGTCGCTTGGGGATCTGCTTAGACAAATGGTAGTGGAGTTTGAACAATGTGGATCAAAGGTCTGATTTTATCTGCGCTGATTGTCATGGGGACTGTGGCATCGGCCCAGACGGGCGCACCGGTGCCTATCCATCCGGATTCCCTGAAGTGGACCAGCCCGCCCAATGTTCAGGGGCTTCGTTCAGCGTGGGTTGTGGGTGGTGAAAAACAGGCCGGCGCATACATTTTGCGTGTGAAATTGGCCAAAGGTGCGCGATTGAACCCGCACAGCCATCCCGACACGCGGCACACGACAGTCTTGTCGGGTACGATCCGGGTAGGGTTTGGCGAGCGATTCGATGAAAGCGCCATGGTGTCCATTCCTGCTGGATCTGTGGTGGTGGTTCCAGCCAACACATCACATTTTGTGTGGTCGCGTGATGGGGACGCGGAATATCAGGAATCGGGCGTTGGCCCAACAGGCACGGTTTTTAAATCACAATAATGTGCTGGTTGGTTTGCTGGAGATTTTCGGATGTCTCTGCCACCATGGTTTCTAGGGGAAATCCCCACCGAGCTGTTGCGTTTAGCGCGAGCTAACTGCGAAGATCCTGTGCATCGGCAGATTCTTGCCGACTGGGTGGAGCGTTACGGGGGCGAAGAAGGTCGATCACTATGCCGTTTTTTCAGGCGTGATTCGATAGTGCGACACGACGCATCCACATGGCAGACGCTTTCAGCATCTGAAGCCCGATTAGTAGAACCATTTTCAGATTTGGTGCTGGGAATTGGCGACCGGGTTGTGTTGCCCCTGACTGAGACGCAAGGCATCACCATGGGTTGGGTGCCGGCGGGTAATAGTTGGCTTGGCGGTGGCAAGAAAGGTGGACAGTCTTTTTACCCTAAAAAAGGCCTTCGGGCTTTCACCCTTGAAAAATGTCTATGGTGTGGTATTTACCCGGTTACTCAGGAGCAGTGGCAGGCTGTTATGGGCAATAATCCTAGTCATTTTCATGGCAGACCTAATAACCCGGTGGAACAGGTTTCGTACAAAAATGTGCAGGAGTTTTTGCACAAGGTGAATGCCGCCAACAGTAGTAGTGGTTATTTGTATCGATTACCGACGGCAAATGAGTGGGAATACATTCTTAGGGGTGGTCCTATTCCAAAATCGCAAAGACAACACGAATTTCACCCTTTTTCAAAATCCAAAAGTCGATATGACTTTTACTTTGCCCGCAGCAAGACAGACCTGACGGCTCTTTCCAGCAACGATCTGTCTTTCACACAAGCCAATTTCCGCGGCAACTATCCAGCAGGTGCCGGCATAAAAGGCCCAAACCTTGAAGCTACCAGTGCCGTAGGGAACTACCTCCCCAATCCGTTGGGAATGTACGACATGCATGGTAATGTGTGGGAATGGACATGTAACAAAGATGGCTCGGGCCAAAAGTACCATGGCGGCAGTTGGAACTCCAACGGGACCGACTGCGCGGCGTCGAACCGGGGCGGGGACGATCCGGTCAAACGCTTAAACGCCCTCGGATTCCGGCTTCTTGCGGTTCCTGTTGAGGAATAAGTCAAATGTTCTGTTAGATCAACGAGGCCCCTTACTCAGTCGTGCCGGGCTCTTTGTTGCGGCCAAGGGGCACGCCACAATTATCAGGACCGAAGAGCCCCGCACGACTGAGTAAGGGGCCTCACGCCAAGCTGCGGGACCTGAATCCATTTCATGATTATGAAATCATTCAGGTGTGTAGAACGACTATGAAAGCGATCGACAATGGGGAATTTGGCGACGGTATCATGAGTGCCATCGACTTCACCATGGGAATCGAGAAGGTTCCCAACCCTGCGGCTACCGGGTACGTGTGACCATGGAAGGCAAGTTCCTTCCATTTAAGAAGTGGTGAGAATTTCTGGTGATCTGGAAAAAAGGTGTCACGATTTCCCCCACCCGGTTAAGTAACTGCCTCGACGAATCGGCGCGCGGGGGCAGCGAGGCGGCAGTGTTGTACGAATGGGGGGGCAAGGGCAAAGACGGCACGGATGAATTCAAAGCTAGGCGACCCGGCTGGGCCATGCCAATCCATCAGCTTCTGGTTAAGCATAAAGTCGCTGCCGTGTTTCACGGACACGATCACTTTTTTGCCCGGCAGGAACTCGACGACATTGCTTATGTCATGGTCCCTCAACCGGGGCACGCGGGGTTCGATCGGCTGCGCAATGTGGATGAGTATGGTTACATTCGCGGCGATTTCCTGCCGCCGTCTGGCCACGTTCGTGTTTCGGTGTCAGCCGACAGGGCAACCGTGGCGTATGTGCGGGCTTACTTACCTCAGGTGGAAACCGCTCAGCGGAAGAATGGGGAAGTAAGTTACACGTTCAACATCAGACGGTGATGGGGGCTTTTCAGTCGGTGACGATCCAATCGGGTTCACCGTCCATCGCAATCCGGTCTCCCACTTTGAGTTGGGCGCCCGGTTTGGTTTCAGGCACGCCGTTGACGCGTATCTGGCCTTCACGAATGATGAATTTTCCCTGCCCGCCGGTTTCAGCCAGCCCCGCGGCTTTTACCGCTTGCGCCAGTGTTAATCCGTCGCGTCTGCTGATCTCGTTGCTGCCTGCCATGCGGTTACTCCTGGACTGCCCCGTCTGCAGCGTGCAAGACGCCTGACAAAACCAACGCTATCCTAATGGAAGAGTCTAAATTCTTCGTCCCCAGTGGAGCCAAGCCATGCCAGCCGTAGTGACGGATATTGTCGCAGAAATCCAGGCGCTGAAGGTTCGTGAAGATGCGACGATTCTGGCGCACTACTACCAAGAAGGAGAGATTCAGGCGATTGCCGACTTCACAGGCGACAGCCTGCAGTTGGCGCGCGCGGCGACACAGGTAACCAATGGCACGATTGTGTTCTGCGGTGTTCATTTCATGGCAGAGACCGCCAAGATTCTTAACCCCGCCAAGCGCGTGCTGTTGCCTGACTTGAAGGCAGGGTGCAGCCTTGCTGACAGCTGCCCGGCCCCCAAGCTGGCCCGATATCAAGAAATGCTCCGCGAGAATGGCCGGAAATTCCAGACCGTGACCTACATCAACAGTACGGCCGCTACCAAGGCCCTGTGCGACTGGGTGGTTACTTCGGGCAATGCCGAGCAGATTATCGGCCGGGTTCCAGCGGACATGGAAATCCTGTTTGTTCCGGACAGGCACTTGGGCCAGTACCTTCAGGAGATTACTGGCAGAAAAATGATTCTTTGGGACGGCGCCTGTATGGTGCACGAGATTTTCAGCGTTGGTGACTTGATCCGTCAGCAGGCATCTTTGCCCGGTTGCATTACTGTGGCTCACCCTGAGTGCCCAGCCAATATCCGAAGCCAAAGCGACTTTGTCGGAGGCACAGAGGCGATTATTCGGTTTGTGGCAACACTCCCAGATTCCTGTGACATTCTGGTTGCCACCGAACCCAACATGATTTGGCAGCTTGAACGTCGATACTCCAATCACAGATTTCATCCAGTTGCGGGCATTTCATGCGCTTGCAACGCCTGTCCACACATGGCGCTGAACACACTCGAAAAAATCCGGGATTGTTTGGAAAGTGGCAGCCCTGAAATCACCTGGGATCCATGCTTCGACCGGGCTGGCGAAGTTCTTCGCCGCAGCCTTTTGTCATGACGGTTTGACCTGTGGAGATCGATGGCATGGCCCCCCTGATACCCAAGACAAGTCTGGTGCGCATGGCTTATCCATGCCATCCCTTGGCTTTGAAATCTGGTTTCAAAGTCGTTCCCGAGCTGGATTCGCATCATCGGCTGATCACGCTTTCAGGTATGGGCCTTCCCGGCCATCCAGTGGATGCGCGGGTTGGTTGGAGTGAGCGTGGTCTGGTGGTCACAGTGACACTTTCGGGGAAAACGCATCCAGCCCGAGGCGATACAGCCAGTCCATGGTTATCGGATGGTGTAACGGTGTGGCTGGCAACCCGCCCGGTGGCGGGTTCTCGCCGTGCCAACACTTTTTGTCATGTGTTTCACCTCCTGCCCACTGGTGGCGGAGAAGAACGTCTGGATCCCGTCATGCTACAGGGGAAGGTACCCAAGGCATTGGAAGACGCGCCTCGGTCTCCTACCGGATCAGTTCTGTTTCGCTCACGGCTGACACGTGATGGATTTGACTTGGGAGCCGTGTTCACCTCGTCGGCTTTGCATGGATTTGACCCTGCTGAAACCAATCGGCTTGGCTTTTTGCTGCGGGTTCACGATTTGGAGCGAGGTGCGTGGATGTCAGGGGCGGACGAGGAGTTGCCCTATGCGGAAGACCCGCAGTGGTGGGATTTTCTGGAGTTGCAGAAGCGAAAGGTGTGAAAACAAAACAACCCCCGCGAATGCGGGGGTTGTTTTGTTTTAGTTGGGATAGAAGGCAGAATCAATCGCGGTAGGAACCACCGCTGCTGCTGCCGCCGTAGCCACCACGACCGCCGCCACTGCTGCCGCCGCCGTAGCCACCACGACCGCCGCCGCCGCCGCCACCGTAACCGCCGCGACCACCGCCGCCGCCGCCACCGTAACCGCCGCCACTGCCGCCGCCGCCACCGTAGCCGCCGCCGCCACTGCCGCCACGGCTTCCGCCGCCGCCGCCGTAACCGCCACGGCTTCCGCCGCCGCCACCGTAGCCGCCACCACCGCCGCCGCCGTAGCCGCCACCACCGCCGGCGCCGCCGCCTGGCTTGGGACGAGCTTCATTAACGGTCAGAGCGCGACCATTGATGTCCTTACCATTCATACCGTTGATGGCTGAGTTGGCTTCTTCATCCGTGCTCATTTCAACGAAACCGAAGCCCTTGGAACGGCCCGTCTCGCGATCGAGAACCACTTGCGCCGATACCACCGAACCGTGCTCGGCAAACATTTCAGACAACTCGGAATCCCCTACCGAATACGGCAGGTTTCCGACATACAACTTCTTTCCCATGAAGGGCCTCCAAGGCCGACGGTGCGAGTCACCCGCTCAGAACCAGGTACTCACGCCACGATGCCCGCGCACGCAAGGGTCGCAGAAGGAACAAGACCACGCACCGCGCGCACTCTAAGAACACATCCGGATTCCCTAGCAAACAAATTTAGTTTACTAACCGCCGCCGTCCGGCGGTAGGGCATTTATGCGGAATTGGCAAGGGGAAGTACATTCAGGGTCAAACTGAGCCTTCTTCTTCTGTTTTCGCACGCAGGGGGCCACGGTACGTAATTCGGCCCTTGGTCAGGTCGTAGGGCGACACTGCAACCGTTACGATATCTCCGGGCAGGATTCGAATGAAGTTTTTCCGGATCTTACCGGCAATGTGGGCCAATAACTCGTGGCCATTGTCCAATTTCACGCGAAATTGCGTGTTTGGCAGAGCTGCTACTACTTTGCCCTGCATCAGAATCGACTCTTCCTTCGCCATGCATTTCCCCTCAATCGGTGATGATCTACTCCCCAAGAACTCTTCATGCTAACCGAATGCACCTTGTGGTGCCAGTCAATACCTGTAACGACCATCTCAAGGTGGATTGGTTCGAAGTTGCAAACTTGCCTTCGATGTCTCACGCCAAGAGCGCGCCCAGTCGTTTCTCCCCAGCTGCTCACTCGTTTCCGCCAGTTGCTCGCGAACCTCAGCGTTCAATGGGTCTGCGTCGGCTCGAGAACTCAGTTGCGTCATGACTCCCAGAAGCCTGCGTACCTCTTCTTGACGAGCGCGCTGGATTGTTGCTTCCGCAGGCCGGTTCAATCGGTCGAGTGCTTGGCCCATCAAGTGGTACGGTGCGGGTTTGTCTGGGCTTAAGGCCTGAGCCTTGCTCGCCGCTGCAAGTACCTCTGCCCAGTTGCCTGAACGCATCTGAGCGTCTGCAAGCCATAATGGAATGTCCGCATCCTGAGGTGCCATGCGGCAAGCGGTTTCAAGCGAGGCTATGCCAGTGGCAGTTTTCCCCTCCAGATTCTCCAACCACCCCATCAGTGCCAGCTGGCGACCGCTACCAGTATCCAGTGCGCCACGATTGGTAACAGTGGTTCTGGCTTCTTCCAATCGGCCATGTTCCAAATGCCATTGTGCCAGCATGCTCTGGAGTTCAAGCCGAGAGGAGCGCGGAAGACGGCGTTCCAAGGCCTTGCGAGCTGATTCGGCTGACTCATCCCACAATTGCATCTGAAATTGAACACTGGCCAAAACGTGCCATGCTCGCCCGTCGGACTCATCCAGTTCCGTAGCTTCCAGAGCCTGACCAGCGGCAGGTTCGATTGATCCCAGTTCCATCAATGTGGCTGATAATCCCAACCGGGATCCATAAAGTCGTGGATCTAGGGATATTGAATGCTGGTAGGCAAGGTACGCTTCTCCAGCTTGACGGAGCATCAGCAGGCTGTCTCCAGCCAGCATCGATGCTTCCGCTGCCATTGGACCAGTCCCAGGTATTCCACGGAGATGCTCCAGAGCTTCCCGAGGCGATTGCTCCAGCAATGCTAACCGTGCCAACGCCACGCGTGATTCATGCGGATAACCACCGACGCGCCACCGTTCTGACAGTCGCATCACTTCGGCCCGGTCGCCACGTTCCAGCGCCAAGCCCATGCGAACCACTTCGGTTTCATGGCCATTTCGGCGCCATGCCCAAGGGGCAATAACCACAAAAAAGACAATCAACCCGCCTAGCAGGGCCAAAAACAACAAGATCGCGTACGGGCGCGCCATACTCAATTCATTCCGCCACAGGTAATTTGAACTGCACTGCTGGTTGGACTCGGGGCTGAACTGTCATTTCAAAACCAGAGGTTTTGGCGTCAATATACTTCTCGGGAAGGGTGTTTTTGGGAGGAATTCCACCTTTACCTTCCTTCACCATGTCCTTGTATTCCTGTGTTTGCTGGGAAGCTGGACTCATAAAGTTTTGCAGGGTCTTGCCCCCGCGCATCCGGCTGAAGCCCAACCCGTATTGGCCAGGAAACACATCGAGGCTGAATGTGCCATCCGTCAGCGTCATGGTCATGGCTGTGCGCGCCTTGGAATCCATCGGAAAAAAGACCACCGAGACTTCGCCAAGCCCGGCATCTTTTTCGGAAACCACGCTGCCACTCACACGCACCGGTCCCGGTTCGCCAGAGCACCCCAAGATTCCAATGACAATCCCTAGCATTGGTGAGAAAACCAATCGTTGCCAACCAGCTTTGCGTATGTTTAGGGCTATTTTCATGGTTGCGTTTCCCGGGGAGGCTGACGATGTCAACAATCGCATGATATGATATCCACCATGAGCGCCGACATAAAACCAATGCAATCGTCTTCTTCCCGCCAGCTTGCGACACTTGTGGTGCTCGCAGTTCTTGTGGTTTTGGCTGGATTCAGTCTTTGGTCCGGGCTGGAAAGCCTTCGATGGGGCTGGCGGTTCGATCAAGGCAAATCGTGGATGGCAGAACACGACCCTGAAAAGGCATTCCCGCTCCTTGATCGCTGTGCCCGCGATAACACTTCCAGTGCTGAAGCGGCATTTTTGGCCGGCCGCGCCGCGCGCATGACCCAGCGACTTGCAGTGGCACGGCAATGGTTGGATCAGGCACGTGGGCGAGGGTGGGCACCTACCGCAGTTGAGCTTGAGCAGGCATTGCTTGGATTGCAAGGCGGGGCCATTGAGCCCTATTTGGCCTTTGTGGAAAAATGTCTCGAAGTAGATCAGCCCGATCGGCCCCGAATTCTTGAAGTGCTAACTATCTTCGCTTATCAGCGCCTCGATCTGCCAACTGCCCGAGCCCACGCTCAGGCCTGGACCGATACCGAACCAGACAATTCAGCCAGTTGGGCTTGGCTGGGAACCATCGATTCACGGCAGAAAAATACCAGCAAAGCCATTGAATCGTTTCGCAAGGCAATTGAATTAGCCCCGGATTCTGTCAACGCCCTTGAAGGTTTGGCATTGGCACTGCGCAAGGCGCGTCAACCGGAAGAGGCCCTTGCATTGGCACGCAAACTGGAATCTCTCGCTCCCGGCAGGCCAGGTTTAGATCGCTTGATAGGCGCAACCCTTGCCGAACTGGGGCGAACAGATGAGGCGCTGAAAGTACTTCAAACAGCTTTGGCAACTTACCCAGACGATAATGAAACCCGTGTCGAACTGGCGCGTCTTTACCTTGCTGCGGCGCGATCCGCCGAGGCGCGCAAGGTACTGGAACCCGTTCTGGTTCGTGCACCGTTCGATCGAGAAGCCCTCGATTCCATGGCAAATGCCCTGGAACAACTCGGGGAACGCAATGAGGCAGACAAAATGCGTACTCGGTTGGAGTCTGTACGCCGTGATCTCAAGCTCGCTGATAGTTATATGTCCGAAATTGGCAAAGACCCGCGTGCTGTTGCACCACGCCTAGCCTTGGCAGAACTGCTCTGGAAAAATGGTATGCCCGGCGAGGCAGCTCGATGGGCTGAAAGCGTATTGGTTCTGGACAAATCGAATGCGACGGCTCTTGTATTGCTCGAGCGCGTTCGGTCGCGCTAGGCGCACGTTTGGTTGTTTGCTTTTCAAGACAAGCAAAATGAAAAAGGTCCGCAGCGAGGAACTCGCTGCGGACCTTTTTGTTAATAACACTAGGTCCAATCAGGCCTTGGCAGCCGCATGGGTTGGAATACCTGTTGGGCCATCTACCTGCCCTGCCACGCGCAGAGTAGACTGCTGGTGCTGGCTGAATCCGGTACCTGCTGGAATGAGGTGACCCAGAATCACGTTTTCCTTGAGACCAACCAAGTAATCTACCTTGCCAGCGAGGGCAGCTTCGGTGAGGACCTTGGTTGTTTCCTGGAACGATGCGGCGGAAATAAAGCTTTCCGATTGCACCGAAGCCTTCGTGATACCCAGAAGCAGAGGACTGGATTTCGCGGGAACAGGTTTGTCCCAAGTTGCTGGCTTGCGGCCGGCATCTTCAAGTTCGCGCCGTTCCGCTTCGTACGATTCCTTGGAAATGATTTTTCCGGAATCGTAGCGAGAATCGTTCTGAGACTTGATCTTCACGCAGTCGCGAAGGCGCTCATTCACCGAGCGGAACATGAACTTGTCGATCACCGAGCCGGGAAGCAGGCCTGTATCGCCCATCTGTTCGACTTTCACTTTACGCAACATCTGAGCGACGATGATTTCGATGTGTTTATCATCGATATCTACACGCTGGTTGCGGTAAACCGACTGAATTTCACGCACGAGATAATTCTGCACGGCCTCGATGCCGTTGATGGAAAGAATGTCGTGCGGAACCAGTGGGCCGTGAACCAGCGGATCGCCAGCCTTCACATAGTCGCCGTTCTGTACGCGCAAGTGCTTGCCGGAGGGGATTTGATGCTCCCGCTCGTTGCCTGTGCGCGTTCCACGTTCGTCCTGTTCGTCCACGTGCACGGTACGCTTGTTGCGCTTCTTGTCGCCTAGGCGCACAAGGCCCGTCACTTCCGCCATCACGGCTGGATCGCGAGGCCTACGTGCCTCAAAGATTTCCGTAACGCGGGGCAAACCACCAGTAATGTCTTGGGTACCGCCCAGTTCGCGAGTGGTCTTGGCAATCAGCATGCCTGCGCTGACCTTCTGGCCATCGAGAACGTCGATAAACGCCTTCTCGGGCAAGTAGGTGGCCCAATTCTTTTCGCCCTTTTCATCAACAATGACAATCTGCGGGTGGCGATCGCCGCGGTGCTCGAGGATTACCAGACGTTCCTGACCGGTGTCGCTGTCTGTTTCGCGACGGAGGGTTTCGCCATCGATGATGTCTTCGTAGCGAACGATACCATCGGTTTCCGCGACAATCGGAATAACGTGGTGATCCCAACGGCAGATGACTTCGTCTTTGCCAGCATCCTGACCGTCCGTCATGAACAGGGTTGAACCGTAAGGGATGGCGTAGGTTTCCGTGGTAGCACCCTTGGCACCCGTGGTAATGGTCACTTCACCATTACGGGAGGTCACAATGCGCTGGTCACCGGAAGCGTCACCCACCTTAAGCACTGTTGTAACACGGTTGAATTTCAGCTTACCGGGCTTGCGCACCTTGAGCTGATCGTCAACAACGTCACGACGCACCACGCCACCGATGTGGAACGTGCGCATGGTCAGTTGCGTACCGGGTTCACCAATCGACTGAGCGGCAATAATGCCCACAGCCATACCTTCTTCAACCATCGACCCTGTTGCCAGATCCATGCCGTAGCAAAGCCGGCAGATACCCAGTGCTGCCTGACAGGTCATGGGGCTGCGCACCATCACCTTGTCGAGGCCCATTTCGCTGAGCTTGTCGATCTCTTTACCAGCTTCCCACGTGATCATGTCGTTTTCTTCGACAAGAACCTTGTCTGTGGTGGGATGCATAATGGTGTTACGGCTCACGCGGCCGCGAAGGATATCAGAAAGAGGACGTTCAACTTCGTCACCTTTCATCAATGCCTGCTTGGTAACACCCTGTGTGGTTCCACAATCGTGGATCGTGATCACCACGTTTTGTGCAACATCGGCAAGCTTACGTGTCAGATAGCCGGAGTCGGCTGTCTTGAGCGCGGTATCGGCCAATCCCTTACGAGCACCATGAGTCGAACTGAAGTATTCCAGTACCGACAAACCTTCTTTGAACGATGCCTTGATAGGCGTCTCGATGATCGTACCGTTCGGCTTGGCCATCAGGCCTCGCAGACCGGCCAACTGACGGATCTGTTCGATACCACCACGGGCACCGGAGTGGGCCATCAGGTAAATCGGGTTCAGGTAAGGACGCATGTTGCCATGCTCATCCTTGCGGCGCTCGTCGCGCAATTCTGTCATCATCTTGCCCGTGATCGCGTCGCGGGCGCGGGTCCAAACGTCGATGACCTTGTTGTACCGTTCCTTTTCGGTCATATCGCCTTCGTCGAACTGAGTCTGGTACTTGTTCACTTCCTTGTCGGAGTCGGCAAGTACCTTCGTCTTGTTGACGGGCGTACGCAAGTCGTCGGTGGCAAAGCTCAACCCCGAGCGGGTCGACTCGCGGAACCCGAGCATTTTCATGCGGTCAAGCAAATCAATGGTCGCGCGACGGCCAAGGATCTGATAGCAATCGGCGATGATGCGCGCGAGCATCTTGCTTGAAAGCGAGAGATCGTAAAACGGCATACGCGGATCGAGAATTTCGTTGAAAATCACGCGGCCTACCGTGGTGATCTTACGATCGTGGTCTTGGCAAATTTCTTCATCGATCTTGAGGCGTTCGCCAACCAAGCGTTCGGTGACGAAAACCTTGCCAGCAGGAAGGCGCAGGTGAATTCGTGCGTGAACTCCCAGTTTCCGATGGCCATAGGCGGTGTAAACCTCTTCCACTCCGAAGAAGCTCATGCCTTCGCCAGCTTCGCCGGACTCACCCATCGCGCCACGGGCAGCGGTGAGGTAGTAGCACCCCATCACGATGTCCTGGCTCGGAGTAATAATCGGCTGGCCGTTGGCCGGACTGAAGATGTTGTTTGTAGACATCATCAGCACGGTCGCTTCAATCTGGGCTTCCACAGACAGGGGAAGGTGAACAGCCATCTGGTCGCCGTCGAAGTCGGCATTGAACCCTTTGCAAACAAGGGGGTGAATGCGAATGGCGTTGCCTTCGATGAGTACAGGCTCGAATGCCTGAATTCCCATACGGTGAAGGGTAGGGGCGCGATTCAGGAGAACAGGGTGCGACCGGGTCACTTCTTCAAGGATGTCCCAAATATGGTCATCCTTGCGTTCCAACATCTTCTTTGCAGACTTGATCGTGTCTGCGAATTTCATTTCCTTCAGGCGGCGGATAATGAAGGGCTGGAACAGTTCAAGTGCGATCTTCTTCGGCAAACCGCACTGGTGCAGGCGCAATTCCGGACCAACCACGATGACTGAGCGGGCTGAATAGTCAACGCGCTTGCCCAACAGGTTTTCGCGGAATCGACCCTGCTTACCCTTGATCATGTCGGTCAACGACTTGAGCGGGCGATTGGAATTCCCAAGCACAGGGCGCTTGCAGCGACCGTTGTCAAACAACGCGTCTACCGACTGCTGGAGCATTCGCTTTTCATTACGAATGATCACTTCCGGCGCGTTAAGGTCGCACAACTTCTTCAACCGGTTGTTACGGTTAATAATGCGACGATACAAATCGTTCAAGTCGCTTGTGGCGAAGTTGCCGCTGTCCAAAAGCACCAATGGACGAAGATCTGGCGGAATCACAGGAATGCTGTCGAGAACCATCCACTCGGGACGATTCGCCGGACCACCAAGACCTGAGTCCCTAAGGCTTTCAACAACTTTCAGGCGCTTGACAAGGTCGCGCAGCTTCTGCTTGCTGGGCTTGCCCTTTTCATGTTCAGCAAACAGCTCGGTTCGCAGATCGATAGCCAACTTCACTAGATCGAGGCGCTCGAGAAGGCGCTTCACCGCCTCGGCACCCATACCAGCTTCGAAGTTTTCGCCAAAATCGGACCGGGCTTTCTTGTACTCGTCTTCGGTCAGAACCTGACGCTCTTCGAGTTCGGTTTCCCGTGGATCGATAACAACATAATCCTGGAAATAAATGATCTTCTCAAGGCTTGAAGTCTTCATGTTGAGCAGCGTGCCCAACCGACTTGGCATAGCCTTGAAGAACCAAATATGAACCACTGGTGCCGCAAGAATAATGTGGCCCATGCGCTTGCGGCGAACACGGCTATGAGCCACCTTCACGCCGCAACGATCGCAAACCATGCCCTTGTACTTC
This sequence comes from Candidatus Kuenenia stuttgartensis, assembly GCA_945875585.1. GTDB lineage: Bacteria > Planctomycetota > Planctomycetia > Gemmatales > Gemmataceae > REEB421. The sequence continues at coordinate 75,494 of CAMCLK010000018.1, forward strand.
ATGCCGCGATATTTACCGCATGAGCATTCCCAGTCCTTTTCTGGACCAAAAATACGCTCGCAGAATAAACCATCGCGTTCTGGGCGGTAGGTACGGTAGTTGATTGTTTCAGGCTTTTTCACTTCACCGTGAGACCACACACCCTTGATGTCGGCAGGGTTGGCCAAGCTGATGCGAACGGATGAATAGTCGTTGATGCGATCGTAGTTGATTTCGCTCGTGTTGCTGCTCATGATCGGTTTCCCCTGATTCAGTTAGTGGCATCGTCACCGTTTGAACGGGTCCCCTGCCGGCTATGGCGAACTGCCGGCAGCGGGATGGTGAACTTTTCGTCTCAGGCCTTGGCGGTCTCTTTATTCGACTCACGTGCTGGCTTGTCGTTGGAACGGGCAGGCTTGTCGCCGCCGTCCAGAATCTGATTCGACTTCTTTTCCAACTGGATGTTGAGTGCAAGACCACGGATTTCATTGGTCAACACATCGAAACTGGCGGGTGTGCCTGCTTCAAGTGTGTTTTCGCCCTTAACCATTGATTCGTAGATCTTGGTACGGCCATCCACGTCGTCAGACTTCACAGTCAGCAGTTCTTGAAGAATGAACGCGGCACCATAGGCCTCAAGCGCCCACACTTCCATTTCGCCAAATCGCTGGCCGCCGAAGCGAGCCTTACCACCAAGTGGCTGCTGCGTGATCAGGCTGTATGGACCTGTGGCGCGGGCATGGACCTTCTCATCCACCAAGTGGTGAAGCTTGAGCATGTAGATGTAGCCAACTGTTACTGGCTGCTCAAACCGCTCGCCTGTGCGTCCGTCGAACAAGTAGCTCTTACCGGATTCTGGAAGTCCCGATTCAACAAGCGCCTTGCGAATTTCTTCTTCCGTGGCACCGTCAAAAACAGGGGTGATGGCTTTGTAGCCCTTTCTGGCCGCGGCGATCCCGAGATGTGTCTCGAGGATCTGACCCACATTCATACGGCTTGGAACGCCCAGAGGATTCAGCAGGATGTCAACAGGTGTTCCATCCGCCAAGAATGGCATGTCTTCCACAGGCATGATTTTTGAAATCACACCCTTGTTGCCGTGGCGACCGGCCATCTTGTCACCCACCGAGATCACGCGCTTGGTGGCGACATAGACGCGAACCATCTGCTGAACGCCAGGCTGGAGCTTTTCACCCAAACCAAGCCTATTGATCTGCAGGTCGCGGTTTTCGACAAGTTTGTCAAGAACCTTACGGTGCTTGATGTAGATCTCGCGAACACGGGGCTCAATGGCCTTCGGGAATTCGAGATGATCAATACGAAGCTCGGCGGCTTCAACGGCCAAGGCTGTTTCTTCCCGGGCGGTACCAAGGGTTTTGCCGTTGCGTGAATCTTTCAGCGCCTTCACATCAAGCTCTTCGCAGAGTTCATTGAGCAATCTGCGATATTCTTCGGTGATTTCCTTGTTGAAACGCTCACGGATGGAGCGCTCAGACTCTTCCATGGTTCGCTTTTCAACATCAGACATGCCAGACTTGCGCTTGAAGTGCTCCGTCTGAACGACAATGCCTTCAACACCCGAAGGAACTTCAAGGCTGTCGTTCTTCACGTCTTCGCCCGCTCGACCGAAGATCGCGTGCAGAAGCTTTTCTTCCGGTGTCTGCTCGCTTTTCGACTTTGGAGAGACCTTTCCAACCAGAATGTCGCCGGGGGAGACAAACGTTCCAACCATCACAATGCCGGTCTCGTCGAGATTCGACAAGGCCTTGGTGGACACGTTTGGAATATCGCGTGTGAACTCCTCACGGCCAAGCTTGGTGTCGCGAATTTCGATATCGAACTCCTCGATGTGGATCGAGGTGTAGGTATCGTTTTCGACCAGCTTTTCCGAAATGATGATCGCATCTTCGAAGTTGTAGCCTTCCCAAGACATGAACGCCACAAGCACGTTTCGTCCAAGGGCTAGCTCGCCATTGCGTGTACCGGCGCCATCGGCAAGAACGTCGCCGATTTTCACGACATCGCCCACTTTGATCAGAGGTTTCTGATTTTGGCAGGTGTGCTCGTTCAGACCGACAAACTTCTCAAGTTGGTGGATCCGGACATCCTGCCAAGCATCGCCCTTGCGGTTACGAACGCCAATCTCAATCCGGGTGCAGTCCACATACTTGACTTCACCATCCATGTCCGCGCGCAGCAGCATGCCGCTATTCAGGGCGACATCGCGCTCCAGACCGGTAGCCACAACGGGGGCTTCCGTGATCAGCAGGGGTACAGCCTGCCTCTGCATGTTCGAGCCCATCAATGCGCGGTTGGCATCGTCATGCTCAAGGAACGGAATCAATCCAGCCGAAACACCCACCATTTGCTTCGGGCTGATGTCCATGTGCGTGACATCGGTGGTGCGCGCGCTGATGAACTCACCTTCGTGGCGAACAATCAAGCGATCATCTTGACCGGCAATTTTGCCGTTCTCGACATCGGTATCCGCAGGAGCAATGAAAATCTGCTTGGAAGATTCCTCATCGGCTCGCAGTTGAACCACATTATTGGTGAGCAGACCGTTCTCGATAAGCCGGTAAGGCGTTGTGAGGAACCCGTACTCATCCACACCCGCGTAAACAGAAAGGTGGGAAATAAGTCCGATGTTCGTACCTTCGGGGGTTTCAATCGGACAAATACGTCCGTAGTGGGAGATGTGAACATCGCGCACATCGAAACCGGCACGCTTACGATTCAAGCCGCCTGGCCCGAGGGCCGAGAGGCGCCTTTCGTGCGTCAACTGCGATAAAGGATTGGTCTGGTCAACAACCTGACTCAATTCACCGCGCCCGAAGAAGTACTCGATAGACGCCGCAACCGCCTTCGGATTGATCAAGCTCTGCGGCGTCATTTCATGCTGTTCTTTGCTCTGCATGCGTTCCTGAACGGTACGGCGCAGCTTCACAAATCCCTTGCGCATTTCCTCAGCGGCAAGCTCGTCGATGGTACGGACACGACGATTTCCGAGATTATCGATATCGTCAATGATCGCATCGGGATCGCCCTTGCGAAGCTTCATCAGGTACTTGATGGAGTTCACGAAGTCCAACGCGTGCAAAGTCATCAGGTCTTCGGGAACCAGACCTTCTTGTTTGAACTTGCGGTTGATGCGGAAACGTCCAACCTTGCCCATCTGGTAGCGGGCGCGGTCGTTGAACTTCTCCTTGAACATCTCTTTCGCTTTTTCCAGCGACGCCGGGTTACCCGGACGCAGACGCTGATAAATCTTAAGGACAGCTTCCTCGTGTCCGCTGGTCTGATCTTCGCCAAGGCTGTTAAGAATCAGTCGATCCTTGGCATCCTTGACAACCAGCACCGAGCGGATGGAATTCTTCGACTCAAGAGATTCCAGAAGAGCCTCGGTAAGACTTTGGCTCGCCTCGGCGAACACTTCACCGGTTTCAAAATCAATAACGTCATCTGCAAGAACCATGTCCTTGAGACGATCGAAATTGGATTTCAAAAATGGCACTTCCTCGGTTTCGTAGAAGGCTTGAATGATGCCAAGAGCTGTCGAATAAATCGGATCCAAGGCCCGAAGCAGGGTCAAAGCAGGGAATTTACCCGACTGGTCGATACGAACAACCAATGTGTCTTTCTTGGTCGTGTTCAGTTCGATCCATGAACCACGGTCAGGAATAATGCGGCAAGAGTGATAGTCCTTACCGGCTTCGCTGCTCTTGACGAAGTCAACACCTGGGGAACGGTGCAGTTGGCTCACCACCACGCGTTCCGCGCCATTAATGATGAATTCACCACCACCCATCATGATGGGCATTTCGCCAAGGTAGACTTCCTGTTCCATAGGTTCCTGCTTGTTCAGGCGCAGGCGAACCTTGAAAGGGCGTCCGTAGGTAAGGCGAAGCTGACGGCACTCGTCTGGGCCGTACAGTGGCTTTCCAAGCTCGTAATGCAGAAATTCCAGGGAGACGGTCTTGTCGAAGCTCTCAATGGGGAACGTTTCTTGAAGAACGCACTGCAAACCTTCAGACAAGCGGTCTGCAAGGTGTGATTCGTATTGCAGAAAGCGATCATAGCTTCGCTTCTGTACAGCTGTAAGATTCGGAACGCGGGTCAGCTTTTCCTGATCCTTGTCGTCCGCGAAGCGGCTGTAATTACGTGTTTCTTTCGGGTCGATGATGCGTTCAGTGGCTACTGGCATGATACGTTCCTCCCCGATGCGACAGCAACTCCGGTACTCGCAAGCAAAACACCACGCCTTTACAAAGCGGGGCGCAAGGCATCAGAGTGTCGCCGGATGGTGTGACTCGTGTGAGAGATCAACAGTTAAAGGCTTATAGTGCGGATTACCCGCGCTGAAAAAGACGGTAGACAACACGAAGGAGAGACCCATTGCGGGATAACTCCGGGGTGATCTGCAATGATGTCGTGTCATAAATGTCAACAATAGAGTCTACCTACGTGATGTCAAGGGGCGGCGGATCTTTCCGCCACCCCTCCTGAAACCGATATCCACGAAAGACCAACAATATTACTTGATGGAAACCTTCGCGCCGGCATCTTCAAGTTTCTTCTTGATGGCTTCTGCATCTTCCTTGCTGGTGTTTTCCTTGATGTTCTTACCACCAGCTTCAACCAGATCCTTGGCTTCTTTCAGACCAAGCTGGGTGATTTCACGCACCACCTTGATGATGCTGATCTTCTTGTCGGCTGGAACGTTGCCTTCAAGCACAACCGTAAACTCGGTCTTTGCTGCGGGAGCTGCTTCGCCTGCTGCTGCTGCACCAGGAGCTGCTGCCATCATGACCGCGCCACCAGCGGCTGGCTTAATGCCGTGAACCTTTTCGAGGTAATCGCCAAGCTCAACGGCTTTGCCAACGGTCAAGGCTACAATCTTGTCGCCCAGTTCCTTGATTTCAGCGGAAAAAGTCTGTTCATCGCTCATGGAAATCGATCCTTTCATGTAAACGAAGGCAAAAAGAGAAGCGCTTCCCGCCAACGTTACGTATTACAGGGGTAACTATCGTGCGTAATAGACATCTATCAACCGACTTCAACAGCCGGTGTTTCCTCGCCTTTTTCCGAAAGGCTCTTGATCTGAGATGCCAGATTAGCTCCGGGAGCCTTAATCTGGGATACAAGCCGAGCTGCTGGAGCCATTGCCAAGCTAACAACGCGACCAATGGCCTCAAGCCGGGTTGGCATTTTCAGAGCTTGTTCAAAGGTCACTGGCTGACCATCAGCCAACGCGCCTTTCACAATCAACATATTCTTGTATTTGGCTGCTGTTTTGGTACCCTTCAGTTCGGATTCAACCTCGCGGCTTAATTCCGAAACGCTTGATGCGCCGTAAGCCAGAATCGTCATACCGGCAAACAGTGGTGATTCGCGGGTTACATTCAACCCAAGATCAACCAGCACTTTGCGAGCAAGGCTATTCTTGACAACGCGAAGCTTGATATTCTTCTTGCGAAGACTTGTTCGCAGTGAACCGTTGGCTTCGTTGTCGAGCTTGTTGATGCTCATCACAACAAAATCACGTGTCGCGCCAAACTCGTGCTTCAGCGCGGCAATTTGCATATTCTTAACGTGCTTGCTCATCTCAAATGTTCCTTAATTGGGAGCTTCTGCCCCGCTCATATACTGACCGTAATACCAGGGGTCATGGTCCCCGCCAATGTGATCGACTGGATGTAGTTGCCTTTTACACCCGTTGGCTTGGCTCCGCGAATCTGCTCGACAAAAGTCGTGATGTTTTCAGCGAGCTTTTCGTCGTCGAAATCCATCTTGCCAACGCCAGCGTGGACATTACCACCCTTGTCGGCTCGGTATTCAACCTTACCTGCCTTGAATTCCTTCACGGCGGAACCAACATCCGAACCCGTCGGAATAACGGTTCCTGCCTTAGGCGTCGGCATCAAGCCGCGTGGCCCAAGAATCTTACCCAAACGAATGACCTTCGCCATCATGTCTTGGGTCGCCAACGCAACATCAAAATCAGTGAAGCCTTCATCCTGAATCTTCTTGATCAAGTCTTCTGCTCCGGTGAAATCGGCGCCGGCTTTTTTGGCCGATACCATGTTTTCACCCTGACAGAACACCAGAACACGCACTGATTTACCAACACCGTGTGGCAAACCAACACTGCCACGAATCATCTGGTCGGCTTGGGTCGTATCAATACCCAAATTCATGTGCACTTCAACCGTTTGGTTGAACCCGGTGCGCTTGCCTGTGCGGCGTGCTGATTGCATGGCTTTCATCACGCTCTTCAGCGAGGCAATAGCCTTGCGCAATGGCTGAGCGCCTTCCTTGGAAATACGCTCACGCAATGCTGCCCTTTCAAGCCGCAACTTCCGCCCAATCCGTGGGGGATGTCCGGGCTGATGGCTGCGCTTCTTGCTGCTTCCATCAAGGGCTGCATCTGCTGTAGCATTCGGTGCTGCCGGTGCGCTTGCTGCCACTGGCTGATTGTCTGATTTCTTCGCCATGACTGTTATCTCGTTATCGTCTTGAATCCTGCGTTGTATCCCACCCCCTGGTGGAACACATTCATCCCTCGACCGTCAGGCCCATGCTACGAGCGGTACCTTCAATGATTCGCATTGCCTGTTCGACATCGCTGGCGTTCAGGTCCGTCATCTTGTTTTGGGCAATGGTGCGAACTTGGTCACGTGTGACCTTGTGGTTCTTGTACTTGCCACCCTTTTTGGCTTCCGCAGGGATCACTTCGCGTCCCTTTTTCTTTTCATGCGGAATCTTGGCTGCAATCTTCAGCATCACAGATGCTGGTGGGCTCTTCACCACGAATTCAAAAGAACGGTCACTGTAAACCGTGATCAGAACCGGAAGGGTCAATCCCTTGCGGTCTGAAGTCTTATCATTGAAGTCCTTAACGAACTTACCAATGTTTACCCCGTGCTGACCCAATGCTGGTCCTACGGGTGGAGCCGGCGTAGCCGAACCACCCGGGCACTGCAGCTTGATCACCGCTGTTACTGTCTTAGCCATGTTCCTGCCCCGTTACCCTTTCCCGCGAAATGCTACACTATTTTGCCATGTCAGCAATCGCTATCAAAATTCCTCGACCTGCCAATATTCCAGTTCAACAGCAAGCGAACGGCCAATAATGGTGACTTCGACCTTGACCTTCGAAGCCTGTTCCATGATGTCCTTCACTTCTCCGTCCATACCGGAGAAAGGACCATCCTTGATCTTGACCCTGTCACCAACCTGGTACTTCGGTTTGGAAGATACCACAGTCGCGACTTTTTCGCCCTTGTTGTGAAGCATCCGCTGCACTTCAACAGGAGACATAGGAGCGGGGGGCTTCGTCAGAGTGCCACCCAAAAACTCACCAACTCCTGATACTTCCCGCAGAAGAGTCACCAAGCGGTTGTCTTCCATATCCAACTGAACCATCAAATAGCCGGGATATAACTTCCGACGTTTGATCACAACCTTTTCGCCCTTTTCACCACGGCGCTCGGTGTACTGCTCCACCGGAATGTAAATCTGACCAAAACGCTCTTCCAACGCTTCAATCTTAATCCGGCGTTCAATGTTGTCCTTGATCGTATCTTCGCGTCCTACCTGTACGCGCAAAACGTACCATTCCTTGTTGCCACCGCTAGCAGGTGCAACAGCAGCGATGGGAGCATGGGAAGAATGCGCACTTAATGGTGCGCTATCAGCCAATGCTTCAACATGTTCTGGTTCCGTAGTCATCAGTCCAAAGCCCTCCCGGGCATTTCTCCGTCACCAGGTGCGTTGTTCAACACTGCGGTTACGTTCATCGCCGCCAGAGCGGAATTGTAACACGCTTGTCGCTGTCAGTACACCACGCCACATCTGGTCAAGCCCCATCATCAAGCCCGCCATCAGCAACATTCCAACAATCACAACAATGGTGTCTTGCCAAAGCTTCGATCGACTGGCCCACGAAACCTTGTTCATTTCGGCATCGGTCGAAATCAGGAAGTCAGCAAAAGCAGGAACCTGAGTCAGCCGAACAGAAAGCCAAACCAGCAATACTGTGAAAACCAGAGCTTGTGTTCCTAGTGAAGGAAGCAACATCACCTGACCACGACCTTCAGGCCGTACGGTCGGAGCAACTGCCTCTTTAAACTGAATTTCACGATAGATGCCAAAGTAAGACTTTTCGTCAGGATTCGTAATCAATCGGTTCGCCTGAGTAACGCTCTCGCGGCGTACAAGCTTGCCCGGTTCAAACAAAACTTTCTTACCATCAGAAAGAGGTATTTCCTGACGATCACCACGCACCTTGACTAGTTGCCCTGTTGAATCGGTTGCAAGCAGAGCCAATAGATTCGAGTATTCGGAACGCCCGAGCGGATCGCCTTTTTGAATACCTGAAACACCGGGCATGAGGTCGGGTGTGATCAGTTCGGAATCATGAGCATCGACAACGGTGTAGTAACCCGTAAAAGGCATCGCAAGATTGGCTGGGGCGAGTGCTCCGGATTGATACGCCGTGTACATACCACTACCGGCAAGAAACCATAGAGCCGCTAGCGTAGCACGCCTAATTCGGTGACCTTGCTGTGGTTTGTATGCTTTAACACCAAACCAGCCTTGTTCATCAAGCGACTTCATTGTCGCTGGTTCAGCAATGAATTTGTAAAAGGCCATGCCAATTGCCAAGAACGGCAAAGCCACAATCCCGGCAATAAGTGGGTATTTAAAGTCGAGCGTACCAGGAACATCAAGTGAGCCACTGGCTGTCATGGCAAGTGCCACGAAGCTGCCCAGAATGATTCCACCTGTGAAATATCGAGCTCTGCCAACAACTCCAGAGGGGAGCAAGCGAGCCGAATAAATTCCAAATGCAAGCCATCCACTAACACACACGGTCCATGCAAGATCGCGATTCAATGAGGAAGCCAAGGGGCGCCCTGAAGAATCTTGTCCAGCTGGACACATGTTTGCCAAGTAAAGGGCGAATGCCAGCAATACAAAACCAACAAGTCCTTCCCATGGAAGTCCTGTCGATTTTGTACCAACTGAATTCTTGTCAGTCATGTTACCTGACATCTAAACCCATCCCATTTCAAAGCAGCCTGTTCACCATGCTGCTGTCTGTTTCCTCGACCAGCACGAGCGGAGGGAATCGAACCCCCAACCGCCGGTTTTGGAAACCGGTGCTCTACCAATTGAGCTACGCTCGTAAAACTACCTGGGTGTTTTCAATCCAGCCCGAAAGGCAATCAACCATACTACTTCTTGCGGATTTCCTTGTGAATCGTAACTTTGCGCAATTTTGGGCAGTACTTCCGGCGTTCCAGACGATCTGAACCGCGGGTTTCCTTTTGAACCCTATAGTTGCGTTCCCCAGTTTCCGTACATTCCAGCCACACATATTCGCGCATGAGATCAACTCCACCTGAACACGAAAATCAGCCTGCGGCCATGCCGCAGGCTGACAACCGATGTCCCGGAAATTACTCGAGGATCTTGGTTACAACACCTGAACCAACCGTTCTGCCACCTTCACGGATAGCAAAGCGGAGACCTTCTTCCATGGCGATCGGACTTTCCGGAAGGAGTTCCACCGTGAACTTGACGTTATCACCAGGCATACACATTTCAACTCCGTCTGGGAGCTTGATGTTGCCTGTTACGTCCGTCGTGCGGAAGTAGAACTGTGGACGGTAACCGCTGAAGAACGATGTCTTCCGACCACCTTCGTCGCCAGTCAGGATATAAACCTGACCTTCGAACTTGGTGTGTGGCTTCATCGAACCTGGCTTGGCCAGAACCTGACCACGTTCGAGGTCGGTACGTTCGATACCACGGAGGAGAACACCAACGTTGTCACCAGCAATACCCCGGTCAAGGGTCTTCTGGAACATTTCAACGCCGGTGACAATCGTCTTGCGAGCGTCAGGACGGAGGCCGATGATTTCGACTTCTTCCCCAACCTTCACGATGCCGCGTTCGATACGGCCAGTACCCACGGTACCGCGACCCTTGATCGAGAACACGTCTTCGATGCTCATCAAGAAAGGCTTGTCTTCTTCACGTGTTGGCAGCGGGATATATTCATCGAGCTTTTCAACCAGCTCATCGATGCACTTGCCTGCGGCATCATCCTTGCCTTCAGACTGCATAACAGCCAGTGAATTACCACGAACAATCGGAATGTCGTCACCTGGAAAACCGTACTTCGATAGAAGTTCGCGGATTTCCATTTCGACCAGTTCAAGAAGTTCACCTGATGGATCGTCGGCCAAAGCCACGTCGATTTTGTTGAGGTACACAACGATACGGGGCACACCAACCTGACGAGCGAGCAGGATATGCTCACGTGTCTGTGGCATAACGCCTGCATCTGCTGCTACTACCAGGATCGCCCCGTCCATCTGGGCTGCGCCTGTAATCATGTTTTTGATATAGTCGGCGTGGCCGGGGCAATCCACGTGCGCATAGTGCCGATTCGGTGATTCGTATTCTACGTGAGCAGCCGCAATGGTTACTGTCTTAAGATCATCGCGCTCGGTACCGCCCTTGGCGATTTCCTTGTACGACTTCACGTGAGCCAGTTTATTTTTGAAACCTTGGCGCGCTACAATTGCCGCCGTCGTGGTGGTCTTGCCATGGTCGATGTGCCCGATGGTTCCCACGTTGACGTGAGGCTTGGTACGCTTAAATTCTTCCCTAGCCATCTTACCCTCTCACATAAGACGCTGTATCAGACAGCGTTCCTTGCCGTTCACCCCGGGATTACGGATAGTCGCAACATGCGTCTATCCTCCCTCGCTTGCCACCTCGACCGACAATGCGAAATTCTCCGCATCGTGCCGAGAGCTGCTGGTGGGGCTTGAACCCACGACCTCTTCCTTACCAAGGAAGTGCTCTACCACTGAGCTACAGCAGCTTATCGTTCCTGCCATAGCGGGCGATGGGACTCGAACCCACAACATCCTGCTTGGAAGGCAGGTGCTCTACCAATTGAGCTACACCCGCGTATCTCACTCCTCCATCCGGTGGCCTCGACTGGGCAGGGAGGGATTCGAACCCCCGTAAGGCTAAGCCTGGCAGATTTACAGTCT
>CAMCLK010000019.1 GCA_945875585.1 Candidatus Kuenenia stuttgartensis
TGTGAATATTCGCCGCTATGCGGCGAATATTCATTACTGGCATGCAACCACTGGTTGGATTTCCAGTAATGAAGCCCTTTGTAACACCCTATTTTATCCTAAACGAAACGAGGAATGTCGCTCTAAATCCTTCTGATCCAAAAAATCCACATGGTCTGCAAGATCCAGCAAGGCCGTCGCAATAACCAATGTGCGGTTGACCACCGCGCGTTCCATTCACTCCAGGAGGATGCTGCCGATGTCTCAGAATAAAGTCCGGTCCATGCCTTGGAAAACCGCCTGCGATCTCATCGAAAATCAAGAATCGTTGGCACGCCGCTTTCAGGAAGCCTTTCGTTTGGGCAACACATCGGAAGCAAAATCTCTTGCGAATGAACTTTCATTGCGCCTCCACAATGCTGTCGACGAATGCAATCTCACAGCAGCAGCATCGGTGGCGTATCATCACCTCTCCAGAAAGGGATCGTGGATAGATGTGGTCGGTCTGGCTAACGATGCCGCCAATGAAGCTTTTTCGGAGTTTTCTAAAAACCCTTTGAATTGGAAAAGTCACGAGAAATTCAGCAGCTACATGAAGAGGGCTCTGGATTGGCGGTCAAGGGATGAAGTGCGACTGCACTACCGGCACCACGAAGGACGAATCGAGGGAACATGGGGCGACGATGCCAGCGCCTCCTTTCCCGGTCTCGAAACGCCGTTAGCGGCCAATGCTGGCACAGAGCAAGCCTACAATTTTTTGGAAGCAGATTTGAAGGCCTTCGTTGCCACGCTGCCAGAAGCGCAGAAAGTAATCGCCACCGAACTATATTTGAGCCCCGATGGCCGCAGCCAAGTGGAATTGGCCCAATTTTTTGGCCGCTCGGAAGCGTGGGTATCAGGTATCGCTAAAGCAACGCGCCAGTTGATCGCCAGCCACATCGACGGTGGTGAAAGTCTGGATCAGGCCGCATAATTACTGTCAGGTCGATGTTTCCCAAGATTACAACACCCAGTCTGGCCCATGCCGGATTGGGTGTTGTTGTTTCCTGAAAAATATCAAAAACTGCGCGCAAGGTAATCGGCACCGGCCAAGCCCAATGGCTTCACCGCTTCGCGGAGAATGTCTGGATGAAATTCTTGGCCGCGCAGATCTACATGCCTTAAATCTGCCATGCTGCTGTTGTTTGTCAGAGCCAACAGTCCGTCATCTCCCAAACCGCACCGCGCCAAAGACAACTCTTGCAATTGGCCTGCACCCGGATGGTTGGCCAGCAATGCGACACCCCGATCGCCAATCGGATTATCATCGAGCACCAAGGATTGCACGCCTTTCAGCCAAGGCGATTCCAGCAGGGTAGGAAGTTGCGCAAGTCCGATACGGCTTGCAGAGAGGTCCAAATGCTTCAGCTGGAATAACGGGCGGGACGAAAATACACCTGGCACATTGCCAATCCATGGAATCCCAGCCAATGAAAGTTTGGTAAGCCTTGCCAATGAAGGTGAAGAAGCCAGCAACGCTATGTGCTCTTCTTTCAAACCCCATTTTCTGCCTTCTCTGATTCCATTATGTCCTACATCCAGATCTGTTAGGGACGATGTGTTTTCTGACATGGCCAACGCCTGGATTGCTGGCATGCCAATCCAGCAATCGGCCAGACCCAAACGGGTCAAGCTCCCGTTCGCGTAAAGCTCTACTAGTTCGCGCACGGCTGAGGAGGTGAGAGGATTTCCGGCCAACTCGAGTCGTGTCAGCGAGTCGAACATGCCGCCTCGCAGCAAGGCGCGGAGGCCAACAGCACCAATGCCATTATTCCGCAGGTCCAATTCTTCGAGCATCCACTGCGATCTCGACTCAGCCAGCCCAAGAGCCCCATCATCGGCAATCTTGCACCCGGCCAGATGCAGGATTTTGATGTTGGGAAACACGTAGGTACGGCCAAGAAGCTGCGCTCCTTGCGGTCCAATCCGATCGTTTTCATCCAACTCCAATGCTGTTAGATCTCGAGACCAAGGGGCATCCATCAGGTGCGCAATCGATGCTGCTGTCAATCGATTGCTGCCAAGCCGCAAGGCACGCAGAGACGCTAGTCCCTTGGCGTTGCGAAGTACACGCACCTGCTCATCGATTAAGCCGTTTCCATCGAGCCAAAGGTAATTCAGCAGTTTTGTATGATGGGAATCCACCAGCATCGGCAAAGCCCTGCGCTCCACCTGCCGCGACAGATCCAGCCCAATCAGGCCATAGTTCGACACGGTGGAAAGGGTATCCTCCGCGGATGCCACGACAACTCTTGGAGAAGGCCGCCAAATAGCGACGTGATTCCAATCGGAATTGCAAGTGCCTTCCCCATGCAGAAAACCATCCACAACCCGCCACGTGGTGGTATCGGTGGGGTTGCCTTGCAACGTGAATTCGGCAGGAAGCGGAACACGTGAGAATGGTGTAACCAAGCTCATGCGCCATCGACGGGCAGGTTCACCCATACCACGCATCTCAAGCCAGTCGGCGCAGGCCAGACGAGGAAATGTCTGATCGGGCGCCGTACGAATCTGGTGCAGCAGCGCCAGAAATTCAGGATGCTTCAGACACGCAGGCAAATCCACGGATTGATTGCTCCGTTCTACCGTATTGCTGCAATCATAGTCGCTTCTGGTAAATCCCCAGCAAGCCAAATGCCGCTTGTTCTTGCGCCGGATTGCCGGGCCATGGCACCATACGCCCTCACGGCATGGAGGATGCTCACATGAACATGGTATTAGCACTGTTGCCTTTGATCACTTTGACCCCATCGGGCGACCCGGTTGCGCAGCGCCTGAGCGGAATTGTCATTGAAGCTGAAACCATGGAATTGGAGGGCGGCTGGAAGGCTGTGCGAGTGGGAGCCGGCAATCTTTTGGTTGACCAGTTGGGCTCCAGCCATATCTCGGGCGAGCGGTTGGCGCTGCTGCCTGCTGATCAAAATGGCCAAGCCACCATCAAAGTGCGTATTCCGCATGCGGGAGCCTATGTGGTTTGGGTACGCCACGAACATGCCACGGGGTGTGATGCCTCGTTTACCGTGCAGATCAATCAGGCCGGCAAAGGCCTCACATGCCAAGCTGGCGGCCGATTGAACCCGGCCTTCGGCCCCGGAGACACAACTCCTTCAAGGCGTCGTGATAACCCGCAAGGTATGGATGGACTGGTGGAAGAACGCTTTGAAACGCAAGTTCTAGAAGCCGGAGAGGCCACGATTGTGCTGGAGGGCAAACAACTGACGGGTAGTCAGGGAACTGTGGCACCGCGCCTTGTAGATGCCATCGTGCTGACTGATGACCTTTCCGATAGCTGGCGCCCCAGACTGTCGCGCCAGACCCCTCTTTACCCTATTTTGGATCTGATGCGGGATCTGGCTGGTGCCCGTTGGGAAGCACGCTTCCGGCATGCGACCGACTCGCTCGGAACCTTCACAGCCAATCATCACTACAACCGGGCCCCCTACGGAGCGTCGGAAGGAATTCTTTCCCGTGATCTGGCCCCCAATACTTGGAGCAAATGGGCTCCACTGGTGCAGCAAGACACTTGCCATGCAAGCATGACCACATTCACAGGGCCCACCGGTGGGTTTGAAGTGGAGTTGCGGCCTGCGGGGAGTGCAGCGACAACTGGCACGACTAGCATCAGTGGCAACAAAACCGCACGCGTCTTTATTCCGCCGTACCCCACCCAAGACGACGCGCCAATGACTCCGGAAGAGGCCTTGGCGCGCATCTTCAAAATTCTCGACGCTTCGCCAGCTCCCGGCCAAAAACCGCGGACAACTCTGTGCTTGGGGGAACATTTGCCTGTTTGGGCTGATGGTACTTATGGCGCCTTGTACGCGGAATTGTCGATGCGCCTATTCGGCCGGGAAATGTCTGATTCAGCGCGCGCCAAGGCCATCTTGGCACTTCGCGAAGCCGGACAAAAACCAGTACCCGATCAGGTTTTGGGCGGTGGCCCCGATGGCGGACGTGCCATCACCATCACAAAAGTCCGTCAGGACCTCAAACGTCAGGGCCTTGCCGATGCCACGGTTTGGTATGATCTGGGGGAAGACACAACACCAGCAAGCTGGATCACTCCATTTCTCGACAGTGAAGTGGATAGGGAACGTGCCGCCGGCAATCGCACCACCGCACCCAAAGTGCTGAATCGCCTGTGGATTGACTGGCTTGAAGCCAACCGTGGCGATGTTCCCAACCGCGAGTATTGGATGGGAGCTTGGGGCACATTCGACCGATTGAGAATGCACCCGGAGAGCAGCAGTGACGCGGCGCGCGCCGCGCCCAAACTTTATGTGGATTCTCTTATATTTTACGAGGAATTATTGCTGAAACAGGTACGCCAGACTTCTTCATGGCTACGCCTTCAGTTGGGCAAGGACACCCACATTGGGTTTACCACCAATCCTGGCCCCCTTTACTTCCCCACGATTGCATCAATCGTTCAACCTGCCCGCTCGGGCGCGATCAATTTTGTCCGCACGGGAGATGGTTTCTGGCGTTCTTCCCAAGCCGGGCCGCTGATTAACGGCTATGTCACAGAGCATGCCACGCTTGGATTGCGGAATCAGCCCATGGGCGTGGTTCGCCCTTTCAATCTGGCTCAAGATCCGGGGAATACGGATGACGATTTTGTCCGTTCTGCCGTTTCACATTTGGCGCATGGCGCCACTCGCCTCGACTTTGGTGGTATTGGGCTTGATGAAACATTCGCGGAAAATCACATCGATCACCGCTCTGCCACACGGTTCCGCGCCATTCGTGATGTGACCCATGCCATTGGGATGGTAGACGACCTGCTTCCTTCTGCCCGCCCCGTGGCTTCTCCGGTCGCCTTGCTGGTGAGCGAATCGACCGAGCGATGGGACTTGTCAGGCATTGCCAAGGACGGTGGCGAACGCGGTTGGGCCAGTGCGGAGTACCGCAAGACTCGTATGACGCACCATCTGGAACGGCTTGGGCTTTACACATCTCTCGTTCACCAAGGTCGTTCGCCAGACCTGATGCTCGAATCTGACTGCACTGTCGAGAAACTGAAAAACATCAAGTTGCTTCTGCTCGTGGGTGACTGTCTTCCAGCGGCATTGGCTGAACGGCTTGGAGGATGGGTGCGCGAAGGCGGTGTGCTGATGGCCACGGCGGGAGCCGGACGATTTGACCCCTATCGAAAATCCCACACAGCATTCGATAAACTTCTGGGGCTGAAAGGACGTCTCACAACCGAGCAAGATACATTTGCTTTGCCAAGGCGGGGCCTTGCCCAACTAGCTACGCTAGATGCCATTGCCGGTCCCGGATGGCTCATGCCCGTGCTGGCTTGCCATGAACGTCTGGAACCAGAAGACGACACACTTGTGGTAGCTCGCTTTCAGGGTGACGATTCGCCCGCCGTTTGTGCCCGACCACTGGGCCGTGGCCGCGTGTTTACTGTTGCCGCATATCCCGGCATGGCATGCCTTTGGACCGCTATGCAGCCCGCATCGGTTCCAGATCGCGGACCATCCAGTCACCGCCTGCCAGCGCTGTACGACCCCGGCGCCATGGCCGTTGTTGCCGAGGCACTTAAAGCTGCCAGCATCAGCCCTGAAGTATGGGTTGCAGACCAGTTGATTGATGCGCGGGTACTGGCTTCGGAGAAGGGGCTTATTATTCCGCTGGCAAATTATGGAAAAGCGCGCACCGAACGAACCGAGGTCACCTTGCGACTTCCACGCAAAGTAACCAAGGCCACAAGTGCGTGGGCAGGGCCTGTTCCCTTGCGTCAGGAAGGTGATGCAACTGTTGTCGTTCTGCCAGGCCTAGGCGTGGCAGACATAATTAGGGTCGAATAAAATAGCATTGTGGCCTCTAACCCTTGTTCCCTTTTTGGCACAGTTCCTAGACTGATCGAACGGGGCGCGTGAATCGTTGCAACCGGACACGCCCAGTGGCTTCTGGTTGAAGCTCACTCTACCGATACATGGAACAGGCATGCAGCACGATCCGCTCAATCCACTTATTGTCCAAGGCGACCGCTCTATCCTCGTGGAGGTAGACAACCCTCGCTATGAGCAGGCCCGCGATGCCATTGCTCCATTTGCGGAATTGGTCAAAAGCCCAGAACATATCCACACCTACCGATTGACACCGCTCTCCCTGTGGAACGCCGCAGCGGCAGGTCTTGGTGCCGACGCCATGGTTGAGGCACTTCACAAACACGCGAAGTTCGCTATCCCAGGCAACCTGTTGCAAGACATCCGGGAAATTGTCAGCCGGTATGGCCGTATCAGGCTTGAGCGGGCAACCCCTGAGGAAATGGAAGAAGTCGTCGCCCGGACAGGCCAAGAGCACACTCCTTCGGTGCCAGGGCTTGGCTGGCTTAAGCTCGTGACTTCCGACAGGGCTCTACTGGAAGAACTCGCCCGGCAACCCAAGATCCGCGATCTGCTTGGCGACGCGCTCAGCCCCGGTGCTCGTCTGGTTGACCCCGCATTTCGCGGGGTCCTCAAGCAGGCGCTCATTCACTTGGGCTACCCGGCACAGGATGTGGCGGGCTACACAGATGGCGCGCCGCTCCCCATGCAAACGCGGGTCATAACCCGCCTGGGAATGCCATTCGTCACACGCGACTATCAACGCGACGCTGCTTCAATTTTTTATGCAGGTGGAGATGCCTCGGGCGGCAGCGGCGTGATCGTGATGCCTTGCGGCGCCGGGAAAACCATCGTTGGCATCACCGCCATGTGCATGATGTCCCGACACACTCTGGTTCTGACCACAGGCGTGACGGCTGTCAAGCAGTGGCGCCGGGAAATTCTGGACAAGACCGATCTCGATGAATCACAGGTGGGAGAGTACACGGGGGAAACCAAGCAAATCCGTCCCGTTACAGTCGCCACTTACCAGATCCTCTCGTACCGCGACGAAAAAGATGGAGAATTTCCTCACTTTCCGCTTTTCGATAAAATGGATTGGGGGCTAGTTGTTTATGACGAAGTCCACCTCCTGCCCGCGCCCGTCTTTCGGGTAACGGCACAGATCCAAGCCCGAAGGCGCCTTGGACTGACCGCCACGCTGGTTCGCGAAGACGGCCGCGAGGGCGATGTCTTTAGTCTGGTTGGGCCGAAAAAGTACGACGTGCCTTGGCGCGAACTCGAAGGAAAAGGCTGGATCGCCGAAGCGGCTTGCACAGAAGTACGCGTTGGCATGCCTTCCGAATTCCGCGTCGAGTACGCGGTTGCAGAATGGCGGTCGAAATTCCGCTTGGCTAGCGACAATCCCGCGAAGGACGACGTTGTTGAGTCGTTGCTCAAGCGTCATAATGATCATCGCGTCATCATTATTGGTCAGTACCTTGGCCAGTTGAGGCGGTTACGCAGCCGTTTTGAAATTCCGATGATCACCGGCGCCACCCCCAACGATGAGCGTGAAGACATTTACCGGAAATTCCGAAGCGGCGAAATCCGCCATTTAATTCTATCGAAAGTGGGCAATTTTGCCCTCGACTTGCCCGATGCCAATGTGCTGATTCAGGTTTCAGGGTCGTTTGGATCGCGTCAGGAAGAGGCTCAGCGCCTCGGCCGGGTATTGCGACCCAAGGCCTCTGGCGAGACGGCGCACTTCCTCACGCTGGTTACCCGCGACACACGGGAACAAGATTTCGCGCACCACCGCCAACTGTTCCTTACAGAACAAGGATACAGTTACCGCATTGTGGATGGCGAAGAGTTGTGCGCTGAAATCAAAACTGAATCCGAAATCCTCAAGCAGGGAACCTGACGCATGAACGGCCAACGCTTTGTCGTCAAGGTTCACCGCCGCGTGCCTCTTGTGGTTGCCGAGGACCCCTTGCTGCTTGAAGAAATCCTTGCCCGCAAAAAAGCTGCAACCGATATAGCCGGCCGACTGAATGAGCGCGTTTTGGTTATTCGCCAAGGACGCGCCGAAGGATTGGTGGACGAACTACGGCAGATGGGCCATACCCCTAGGGTACAAGGCCGGTGAATAACGGTGCCAAGCCATGATCGCATCTTCTGCTGTAAATGACTGGCCCACCCTGCTGGCCGCGGTCCTCTCTCGCTACGATGAAATCCTGCTTGAGGCCGTTGCCTCAGCGGTCGTGCGCCCCCGTGGAGCCATCAGCGCGAGTGATCGCGCCGAGCGGATCATCGGGGCAGTGGACAATCCGGTTATCGTGGATAGACGACTGGGTGAAATTGGCGATGCCTCGCCGCCAAGCCGGCACCTGCTTGCCATCATGGCTCATTTTCACGCCGTGCGGGTACCGCTTGCCGACGCGGTAAGCCTGCTTGCCACACTTGGCCATGGCAATCCGCTGGTGGCAGTCCGTTGCGCGCTGGAAGCAGGTCTTGTATTCCCCGATCTACGCCAACCCGGGTCTGCAGAAGTGGGTCAGGGAATTCTGCATTCTTTTGAGGCTTGGCTGGCCGGAACCCCTGTGGCGCACTTGGCTTTGCTTATTCCGCCCGTTGTGATGAGCCGCGCCTTGCCTTTTTCCCTTGGCCTGCCTGACATCCGCAAGGGTGAACTGATTCGAGCCACCGCGGCGCAGGCTGCCTTTGTTACTGAACAACAAAGACGTACCACTGAAGGCCTGCCACTGCTTGAAGATACCCCGCCCACCCCGGTGGATCCTGTTCTTCCCTTGGGTGGCGCCATCGAAGGGGATGGATTTGATATCCCTTGCCGCTTGGCAGTTCTGTGGCAAATGGCAGGCGAGGCCCCTGTACGCCTTACCCAAGCAGGCGAATTCTACAGACGCGATTCCGATCGACTGCGTCAGCTTCCAGCATTGAGTATCGACGACGACCTGATAGCCGCCAAATTGCCGGAATACTCAGGCTTTCTAGTCGATCTTGCGCGGACAACCGGAGTCTTGGCTTGCCAGGATACCGATCTTGTGCCCGGAACATTTCCAGTCGAATGGCAAAGCGGCATATATGGGATGCTGGAAAGCCTTTATCGTTCGCTCTTCGATGTGCGCGTGTGGAATCCGCGCGACGGATGGAAACCAGAACCTGAAACCGCCAATCCATTCCCTTCCGCTGAACTATTAGCACTCCTGCTACTAGCCGAACTGCCTGGCGCCACGTGGGTGCGTCCGGCAGATATCGAAAACTGGATCCATCAGCATCATCCCTATTGGAAAGGCGCCCAACGTCCGGGGCGAGTCGCGCCTTGGCTTGAAGCGTGGCTTGCTGGTGTGGCCCAGCCTTTGCGGCTTGTTGAAATGGCGCGATTGGGCCTGTCTGATACCGATGGACGCGCTGTTCGGCTCTCTGGCATTGGACGATGGCTGACAGGGCAAGGCAGCCAGCCAGGAGAGCCACCGAATTATCCACAGGCCATGGTGGTTCAGCCCAACCTTGAAATTCTGGTTTACCGTCAGGCTCTTACCCCCTTGCTGCTTTCCCGACTAACACAAATAGGCGCATGGAAATCGTTGGGAAATGCCTGTGTCCTTTTGCTCGACAAAGACACAGTGTATCGCGGTCTCGAATCGGGTGAATCCCTTGAAGACATCAAAACACTTCTAGAAAACCATTCAGGCCGGCAATTGCCCGGCTCCGTGATGGACCAGCTCAAAACGTGGGCAGGAAGGCGAGAACGCCTGACCGTTTTTCCTGCCGCCACGCTGCTTGAATTCGCTTCAAACACCGATCTCGACGAAGCATTGTCACGGGGCATGCCCATTCAGCGTGTGGGAGACCGCTTTGCTGTCCTGCTCGACGAAGCCCTCGGTTACAAGCATGTTCGCATTGCCGGGAATCGCGATTACGGATTGCCGCCAGAACCGTGCCTTGTTGTCGGCGACGACGGCGTAACACTCACTGTCGATGTTGGTAGATCTGACCTTTTGCTGGAAATTGAACTGCCATTGCTCACCGATCCCGTAACGCATGGCGAGCGTGGCGTTGTCTGCCTGACGCCGGCGTCGTTGCAACGCGCGACAAACGCCGGATGGACGAGCGAGGATATTGCCCGCTGGTTCCTTCGTCGGGCTGGCCACAACCTCACCCCTGCCGGGCGCGCACTGCTTACCGCCCATACGGCAACGGGTCTGCTGGAACGTCGCCTTGTTCTTACCCTTTCGTCCGATGACGTACTCGACGGGCTGATGCAATGGCCAACAACCGCGGCATGTCTGGGTGAGCGCCTAGGACCTTGCTCAGTTGTTGTGCCAGCCGACAAGATAGAGTCACTTGCAGCAGGTCTGAAGCAGTTGGGACTGGAAATTCCCATCAATCTGTGAGGCACCCAGCGACTGGGGTTGCATCGTAAGCAGAGATGAACCATGTGCGCCGGGTGGCAGGCATGGAGGTCTCACGATGCGAAAATGGTTGGCGATCTGGTCTGGTCTTGTTGCTTCGGGCGCCTTGCAGGCTCAGGTTGTAATATCCCCCGGTGAAATGGATTTGGGAACGGTCCTTGCTGGGCCCAATCTTCAAAAAAACCTCGTTCTGCACAACGAAGGTACAAACCCGGCCCAAATCACTGGATGGACCAGCTCTTGCGGTTGCCTATCAGCACAAAAATTCGATGGCATGCTGGCACCGGGTGAGTCTCGGACCATTCCGCTGGTAATCCGCACGGCAAGCCTTCCTGCAGGACCGCACGCCTGGAACCTGAGCGTCAGCAGTGCTGACACTGCTGGCGGGCAATGGAATAAAAGCGGACGCATGGTTGGCATCGTCAAACGCGATGTGGATCTGGAACCGGGCTTGTTAGCCCTTTCCACCGATCGGGAAACCATCCACACGGTTGTGATCCGTGATAGCAGAAAAACGCCTCTTTCCGTGACAGGCTGGCAAACCACCTTGCCCGGACTGGTTGTTGAAAAACGCGAAACTGCAGGAACGGAAACACGTCTAACTGTCCGCGTGCCGGCTTTGCCGGAAGGCCGCCATGCCGGCTCCCTCATATTGGCTACCAGTGATGAAGCCTATCGGCAGCTAGAGATCCCCGTGACGGTACTGTCTAAAAAGCAGGATTCCGTTCGTATGGCTCCGGAACTGGTTGAATTGTCGGGGCCTGCCGGCACCACTGTTTCACGTCTTGTAAGACTGACAGCAAATGGGAATCTAAAATTGAAGATCCAGGAAATAGTGGTTGAAGGGGTTGTGGCAACCACACGCTTTGCCGAGGGACCCGGAAACAGCGCGACAGTGCGAGTAGAAACAAATCTTCCCGCAGGTGAAGCTGCGGGAAGATTGATAATTAAGATAGAGGGTCGCGAGCAGCCAGCCTTGCTACCGTTGACCCTCAAGGGTTCGTAGCCGTCAGATCAAAAGTGCAAGGCGCTCGAGTTCCTTGAGTGCCTGAGGCAGGATCTGCTCCAGAAGAAGCTCAATCGTGTTCTTGTCAGTGATTGGCACGTTATCCTTGGCCAAACGGAACTGACCGTCCACACACTTCTTCACCAATTCAGCCTTGATGGCCTTGATATCGCGCGTGCCATCCACCAATTGGCAGATTGCAATCTGCAAATCGTTCAAATTCACCGTTTGGTGCCACTGGTTCGATACTTCGCGGTTATTGGCCTTGGCGCGAGCAAGTACCAACGGTGTGACCATTGGCAGAACGGCGTCGCCCTTACCCAGATCGACCACTTCATCAACCACATGGACCATGCCGTTGGCGAAACCTCGAATGAGGACTTCATTAAACAGGGCATCCGTATTGACAAGGCATTCAGGATGATTCTTAAGCCGTGCCTCAGCAGCGGCCTTCCATTCTGCGGCCGTGTAGGTGTGCGGCCAATGGTCATTCAGCGCCAGCATCATGGCCTTCACAAAAGGCTGGGTGCTGGTGAGGTTGCGATTTTCACCATCGGTGAATTTCTGTTCCTTGGCCTCGTGAATGGGGGCATCGCCTTCAATTTTGTAAGCGCCAGCGAAGTGGAACTTCGAGACATTCTCCGGAGAGATGTTACGGGCCAACTTGCCTGCAATATCCTTGTGCACCAGCAAGGTGCGACGGAAACGGCGATTACGGAAGAAGTCAAGGTACTGCTCGATCGCCAAGATGTTACCGCCGGAAACCCGGTTCAAAGCATCCATTACCTTGGGCCCCAAATGATGGGGAATCATCTCTTCAATCTGGGCTTCACCCAGATAGTTGAGGCCTTGCTCCAACGACAAGTTGATGAAGTCCTTGAAGTAGCAAGGAGAGTTATGAACTTCCAGATGCTCGTGCAACAGGTAGTCGTCGGATGCCTGCTTGAGCAAATCAGCTTCGGCATGCAGGATCTTACCAAAAGCGCTGTCGGCTTCTGAAATTTCCGTGATGAAGTTGATAATGGCGCGCGACTGCTGGACACGCTCAAGTGCCGTGGGTCTGGAACCGGCGTGATAGTTCATCGCATCGCGGATGATTTCACGCATTTTCCAACCGGGGTAGCAGTTGTAACTGATATAAGCGATTCCTTGGGGCGCGAGAACCTGCCCACATATCTTTAAGATGGCATGCTGAACATGCGGTGGAACCCAGCTATAAACGCCATGGCAAATAATGTAGTCAAACTTACCATCTTTGGTGACATCGTATTCACCAAGGTCGGCCTGACGGATTTCAAGATTCTTCAGGCCAAGAGCTTCAACCTGCTTTTTACCTTCGATCACCTGAACCTCGGCATAATCGAGGCCCAGAAATTGGCTTTGTGGATAGCGAAGCGCCAAGGGAATCAGGTTCCCGCCCGAAGCGGAGCCCAATTCCAGCACCCGGCAGTTGGATGCCTTGGCAGGGTCCATTCCAAAAAGGCGGCCAATGAACGCTAGGCGTTGCGGATGGGTTTGGATAAAGCAGCGGCTGTGATAGGGGACTTCATCGTACGGATTAACAGTGGCTTGATTGGCCGGGGGAGTCGATGCGGACATGCCTGAAGCTCCATTGAAAGGAAAGCAACATTCGATACCGTTGCAAAGTCTATACCCGTATGTTGGTTGGGAACAAGCCTGCCTGAGGACTGAGATTTTGGCCCAGCATCCCGTATGATGATGGACCGGGCGGCTAGCGCCCTTCACGGCTCCCATGGACGGGTATGCGCATGACGCTTGGATCCGATGCTTTCGAGGACCAACTCCTCGCTGACCTCAATGAACCGCAACGACAGGCGGTCACGCATTTCGAGGGGCCGGCACTGATTCTGGCCGGGCCAGGCAGTGGAAAAACACGCGTGATTACCCGGCGGATAGCCTGGCTAATCGCTCAAGGCGTGAAACCATGGCATATTCTGGCCATTACCTTCACCAATAAAGCCGCGGGCGAAATGCGGGCCCGCGTTGAAGCCATTGCACCCCAAAAGGGTGCCATCATCAGCACCTTCCACAGCTTTGGCGTGAGGTTCATGCGCCAGTATGCGGCTCGATTGGGCTTCGAACCCACTTTCACCATTTACGATCAGACCGATCGCGGTCGCATGACCAAAATCGCGCTCGAAGATGCCAAGGTGGATTCCAACCGCTTTTCACCTGAAGCCATCAGCGGGGCCATCAGCCGAGCCAAAAACCAACTGCTATCACCCGACCGATATGCCGCCGAAGCTCGCGACTTTTTTTCCCGGGCGGTTGCCGAGGTTTATCCCCGTTACGAAAAAAGAATGCGCGATGCCGGCGCCCTTGATTTCGACGACTTGCTGTACTGGCCCGCACTGGCGCTACGCAACGATCCAACCCTGCGAACAGAAGCCGACGAACGCTGGCGCTTTGTTCTGGTCGACGAATACCAAGACACCAACACCGCGCAGTACGCCATTGCTCGAAACCTATGTCAGGATTACCCGAACCTGCTCGTGGTGGGGGATCCGGACCAGTCGATTTATAAATTCCGAGGGTCCGACATACGCAATATTCTGGATTTTGAACGGGACTATCCAGGTGCCAAGGTATTGCACCTTTCAGATAATTACCGAAGCTCCCGCCACATCCTGCGCGCTGCTGATGCCCTTATCGCCAACAACCAGCAACGCAAACCCAAAAAATTGACACCCCGCGAACGCGAAGGCCGACCTGTTGAAGTGGTGACACACGACGACCAAGGCCGCGAAGCCGATGCCATCGCCCGCCTTGTCAAGGAAGAGGTCCAGTCCGGACGCCGGTCGTTCCGAGACTTCGCGGTACTCCTGCGCATGAATGCGCTCACCCGGGCATTTGAACAGGCATTCATTCGACAAAAAGTGCCTTTTCAGATTGTCAAAGGCTTAGCGTTTTTTGATCGCAAAGAAAACAAGGATGTGCTGGCTTACCTTAGGCTTCTGGTCAATATCAGAGATGATGTATCGTTCCTACGCGTGGTGAATGAACCGCCACGCGGGATCGGGGCCACCACGCTGGAGCGATTGCAGGAATACGCCAATTCCCGGGAAACCACATTGCTGAGCGCGGCAGCACAGGCGGAATTCATTCCAGACGTCACAGCTCGAGCAGCCCAGTCATTATCCGCATTCGCTCGACTCATTGGTGAATTACAGGATCTGGCCAGTGGCCCACCGCATGAAGCTATCAAAAAAGTCTTGGAGAAAACACGCTATCGGGAATCGCTGAAAACAAAAGATGTGATGGCAGATGACGATCGTATCGCCAACATCGAGGAACTGGTGACAGCAGCGAGGCAGTTTTCAGAAGCCAATCCAGACTTGGGTGTGGCTGGTTTTCTGGAAAACATCACACTGGCTGGAGACATAGACAGCTACGATGCCAAAGAAGAAAGCGTTACCATGATGACCCTTCATGCCGCGAAGGGACTGGAATTTCCGGTGGTGTTCCTACCGGCCATGGAACAGGGCATCCTGCCACATGAACGCAGCCTGAACAATCCCTCGGACGTGGAAGAAGAGCGGCGATTGTGTTTTGTGGGTATCACGCGGGCCATGGAGGAGTTGCACCTGAGCTGCGCCCGTATGCGGGAATTCCGCGGACGGACCATTTACACTGTCCAAAGCATGTTCCTGAGCGAATTGCCTTCCGATGTCAAACGCTCAGAACGCGGTGTATCGGAAATGGGAAGTCCACCGGAAGCAGCATGGCTCGATGGAGATGTGCCAATCGTAAGAAGGGAACCAGCACGTAGCGCCCCAACTGCTACCGCATATAGTTCTAGCGGGACCAGTCCGGCTCCGTACGAACCCGGGGAAGTCGTGCAGCACGATACCTACGGTTTGGGTCAGGTTCTGGAAGTATCGGGCCATGGCGCCACGCGCAAAATTCGCATCCGCTTTATCACTCAAGGCCTACGCACCTTCCTTGTGGACAAAGTCGTATTGAAGAAGGTGGCCAGAGATAGGTAGAAAATCACCTTTCCATCAGCAAGCCGATTTCTCAACCAATCCCGCAATGTGGCGACCAATACTGATCGATGCAGTCGCGGCAGGCGATGGTGCATTCAGGACATGAATCATGGAACGGGCTTTGACAATATAAAAATCATCGAGCAGTCGCCCTTGCCGGTCAATGGCCTGAGCCCTGACACCTGATCCGGAACGCACGATCTGGTCTTCACGAATAGATGGGACCAACCTTGCCAAAGCCTGATGAAAAGCTGATTTTGATAAGCTCCTGTATATTTCTGAAAGACCCATAGGCCAATAACGGCAAGCCATTCGTAAAAAACCAGGCCAGGCCATGGTTTCCCACATATCACGCATGGAGACGTCAAAAAACCGATAACCATACCGCCTGAACGCCAGCACCGCATTGGGACCTGCCTCGATACCTCCAAGCGCCATACGAGTAAAATGCACTCCCAGAAATGGAAACTGGGCATCAGGTACCGGGTATACAAGATTTCGAATCAATCCCCTAGCATCGGGAACCAAATCATAATACTCCCCTCGGAACGGAATGATCCTTATTTGTGGGTCAACTCCACAACGTCTGGCTACGCGGTCGGATTGCAAACCGGCACAATTGACAAGATAATTGCTTTTGATTTGGCCCATCGATGTGGTTACTGACAACCCGTGAGCCAATTGCCTGCATCTATGAAATACCGTGCCCTTGCAAATCTTACCACCCATCGAGACAATGCGACGCGCCATTGCCGCACATACACCCCGATAATCAACAATTCCGGTTTGAGGCACCCATAGCCCAGCAATTCCCTGAACATGCGGCTCCCTCGCTCGAATTCCTGCGGAATCGAGTCTGGCTACTCCCGTCAATCCATTGGCTTGGCCACGGCGATAGAGTTCTTCAAGCGCTGGAATTTCTTCGGCTCTTACCGCGACAACAACCTTGCCACACCGCTCATGGGCTACCTGCTCAGCGGCACAAAACTCGTAAAGCAGTTCTCGACCATCCGCGCAGAGACGAGCTTTGGCAGACCCCGGTTTGTAATAAAGCCCGGAATGTATGACTCCAGAATTATTCCCCGTTTGGTGAGCAGCTAAACAACCTTCCGCCTCTATCAGCACAACATCTTCATGGCCTGATTGCATCAGAGCCATTGCGGTAGACAGGCCAATAATCCCACCACCAACAACAATCACCGAAGCAGTTAAAGGAGTCGCCGCCACACCACAACCTCTTATTCAAAATGCCACTTGAAATAAGATGATATCAAATGCTGATGTGCAAGGGCCCACCTTCCGGAAAAATGTCGCATTTATTTTGGCACGTCAGCGACACAGGGTGATTAAAGCCCCAGAGCCAATGCCGCCTGCAATCAATCTGTATTGATTCATCGGACAAGGAAAGCCTAAATTTCCTCTCACACAATGGCTAAGTCTGACCATTAGGGAAGGTGTTTGTGTTGGCATTTACCCAAACATCTGCACAGCATAATCATCCCGCCTTGGTCGCAGTTTGATCGTCTACAGACCGTTTTTACTGGTGCTCTCCATGTTAAAATACCTCTTCGGCGGCTTGGCGCGAAAAGTCCGATCCTACTTTTCCGCTACCCTGCACGACAAAATTGGTGATTTGGATGAAAAATTCGGAGTCCATCAACACGCTCTCACAAACCTGATCCTCAAACTAGACTCTCGATTGAACGACTTGGACCATCAGATTCAAAGCCACCTCAACCGTTCGTTCGTTAGCCTTGGCAATGGGAGCGCACTGATTCAAACCATGGCAGGCCCCATCGTTTGTGATTGCGAAGACACTCAAACCATTGCAACTGTCATGACAAATACCACCACAAATGGTGGCCCTGCGCATGGGGTCACATTGATCCTCAACAAATGCCTGATGCCCGGAGACACTTACATCGACATAGGCGCCAGCCCAGGCCTTCACCTGATTGCTGCTGCAAAATCGATGTATGCGCGTGGAACAATTCTTGGGTTCGAACCAACCGGGATCCGCCTCAACTTGCTGCGATCAACTGTGAGAATGCACGGCTTGGATAGCCTGGTTAAAATCATTGATCATTTGCCTTTTGGTACGGGTTCTTCCAACCCGAATGGCATTCTTGCCGAGTTACCTCCAACACCAGCAACAATTATTCGCTCGGATCGCTCCATCGGCTTGTTGGAAGCATTCCATCATTTGGAACCGCTCTTTCGTCGCGACGCTACCTGGATTTTCCCAGTGGGAATCGACCATCCACATTCGGTGCATGGTGCTGAGGCGAGCGCACTGCTCAATGCCTTCGAGTCTTTTGATCTAGTCTGGCGCGTTATTCATCCCGAAACCGGAATGATTGAACATTGGCCATTGGCCAGACTCATGTCGGCAAAGTCAGCCATTGTTGTGGTTGCGCGACCTTTATCTCATTTCTGGAAGAGTGCAGGGGCACTGTGAATACCAAGGGAATTATTATTCTTGGTGCAGGAGGCCACGCCAAAGTGGTCATTGAGGCAATTGAGGCCTCTGGCGATAACGCCGCATACTGCATCGGATCTTGTGGCACCTCAACCACACTGCTGAATGTACCCATCCTTCCAGACGAAAGTCACCTTGATCGCCTGCGGGCCGAAGGTTATCAGCGAGCCTTCATAGCTATTGGCGCCTCTTCAGTGCGGGAACGATTGGGCAATCTGGTGGTTGGGAAGGGATTTACCCTGGTGACAGTTATTCATCCTATGGCATGGGTTTCACCAAGCGCCCAGTTGGGAAACGGTGTTGTCATCATGGCTGGGGCCATGATCAACGCCTGCGCGGTGATTGGTGATCTTGCGATCATCAACACTGGAGCTACGGTCGATCACGATTGCACCATTGGCCGAGCCGCGCATATTGCACCACAATGCGGCATTGCCGGGTCTGTGACAGTTGGTTCGGGGAGCATGCTGGGTGTTGGAACTAAAGTTATTCCCGGAATAACAATCGGGAAAAACGCGACGATCGGTGCTGGATCAGTTGTTGTCAGAAATATTCCAGAGGGCGCTCTTGCGATGGGAGTCCCCGCAAGGATCACGGTGAGGAGTACATCATGACGAATAGAATACCAGTTGCGGAACCAACACTTTCGGGCAACGAACGCAAATATGTTCTCGATTGCCTCGACACAAACTGGATTTCGTCCAATGGCAAGTATATTGGCATGTTCGAAAAGTCATTTGCAGACTTTTGCGGTGTGAAGCATGCCATCGCCTGCAATAATGGAACCACATCGCTGCATTTGGCGCTTGTGGCGCTTGGCCTGGCACCTGGCGACGAAGTGATCATTCCTACAGTTACTTACATTGCCACTGCCAATTGCGTTCGTTACTGCCATGCGACTCCTGTTCTGGTCGATGTCGAACCTGGAACGCTCAATATCGATCCCGCAGCGATCGAAGCAGCCATTACGCCCAAAACTCGCGGCATTATTCCTGTGCATCTGTACGGTCACCCTGCCAAAATGGATTTGATTCGCTCTATCACTGAAAAACACAAGCTGTTTGTCCTCGAAGATGCAGCGGAAGCCCACGGCGCAACCCATGGTGGCAAGCGTGTAGGAAGTCTCGGAACAGTGGCATCGTTCAGCTTTTTTGGCAACAAAATTGTGACTACCGGTGAAGGTGGCATGCTGACAACCGACGACGACGCGCTTGCAGACAAAATGCGCCTTTTGCGTGGTCAAGGAATGGATCCCAAGCGAAGATATTGGTTTCCAGTGATTGGCTACAACTACCGAATGACCAACATTCAAGCGGCCATTGGCCTTGGCCAAATGGAACAAATCGATGAGAAATTATCGAAGCGCCGCACCATTGGCACATGGTACAACAATGAATTGGCGCATCTGAGCGAAGAAATTGAATTGCCTTATGAGGAAACCGGTTCAAGGCACTCCTACTGGATGTACAACATATTTCTCAAAACAGGAAGCGAACAACGCCGGGACATGGTGATGAAAATCATAGATCAGGCAGGTATCGAAACGCGCCCTGTTTTTTATCCCATGCATGTGATGCCTCCTTATGCTGAAACAACACAATATCCAGTGGCAGATTCATGGGCTTGCCGCGGGATCAACCTGCCAACCCATGAAGGCCTAACGGAATCATGCATCAAGCGAATTGCCAATCATTTGAACCAGGCCATACGTCAAACGTCAGGGCTCGATACAAACTTCACGGCGCGCGCAGCCTGACGCATCTGTGGAACCCATTATGAAAATTGCGTTGTGTTCCACCTACGTACCATTCATCAAGGGCGGTTTGAGAAATATAGTTGAATGGCTGGCAGACGAACTCAAGTCCCGTGGCCATGCCGTTGAAATCATTTATATTCCTTGGGTTGACCGCCCAGATCTTTTCATCGAACAGTATCAAGCCGTAAGGGCCATCGATCTTAGGGGGCAGGCAGATCTTGCCATCTGCTTTCGTCCTCCCGCGTACGCGATTCGCCATGACAACAAGGTCGTTTGGTTCATCCACCATTTCCGCGAATATTACGATTTATGGAACGGGCCTTACAGTGCGCGCGAACAGAATTTCGAACGCTGCGCACTCCGGGAAACCATTCATCGATTAGATTCAGAAGCCCTTGGTGAAGCGAAGGCCATCTATACCAACAGCCAGATCGTGCAGGAACGGTTGAAATTTTTCAACAATCTCGAAAGCAAGGTCCTTTATCCACCGATCAAAAATCCAGAAAGATTCCATCTTCAGGAAATCGGCAATGCCATCGCGTATGTCTGCCGGGTTGAACACCACAAAAGACAACATCTGCTGATTGAAGCGATGGCGCACTGCCGTACACCAGTCAAACTGATCATTGGCGGGAAAACAGGCAACGCGTCTTATGAAAGCCATTTGAAGAACCTAATATCAAAATACCAGCTTGAAAACAGGGTGTCATTCAACAATGAATGGATAACCGAAGCTGATAAAATCACTGTTTTGAGCCAATGCCTTGCGGCAGCGTATCTGCCTCTCGACGAAGACTCATATGGTTACCCAACCCTTGAAGCCGCTCATTCCTTGAAAGCCCTGATTTCGACCACTGACTCTGGCGGCGTGCTTGAATTTGTCAAAGACAACCACAATGGGTTCATATGCGAACCCAACCCCAAAAGCCTGGCAGCAGCAATCGACACGCTATATGCCAACAAACCATTGGCAAAACGAATGGGAGAAAATGCGTTTGCCCAAATAAAAGAGGTCAGGATAGATTGGCAAAATGTGTGCTCCGCACTGATTGCCCAAACAGGCCCATGCTAGGGAACGTATCAGCTCAAAACATGTTGTTCCGTCAAGTTCCTTACTGTTTACGCCGATTGTAAGAGTATTACCATTTTTCCTGAATTGTGGGAAAAATGGAATACTGGCGGAAACAGATGATGTTGCGCAAAATACTAAAGCTGTTTAAAAAATCTGGCCCACTATCTGATCAACGGCCTGATTTGAATAACTTAGATATGCCCCTGTATTTTGTTCATATACCAAAAACTGCAGGCACATCATTCATCAATTATTTAGCGCAGCATATGCCTTCACGAGAATCAGTGGCCCCTCCATTCTATGGGGATATCAAAGGGATTCCATTTCACGATCCCAAAGTCAAACTTTTTCATGGTCACATTGAATTCTGCATGGCTCCAACCGAACTTCCCTTGCGCATGATTACATTTTTGCGAGAACCGATTTCACGTTGTATTTCCCAATACAAATCATGGAATAAATTTGCCAATTTGACGGATGTCTGGATTAAAAGCATGTCTCAAGAAGCTATTGAAGCTGTTCAAATATCACAAAAATGCTCACTTTCCGAATTTGTGCTGACTCGCAACCCATATATTGATGCTCACATATCCAACCTTCAGACACGCTTCCTGGCAACAACTATCAATAATTCATATCGCTATGAAACTGCGGCGTTTAACGTAGCGACAAAATTTATGTTTGTTGGAATCGTCGAACATTTTGAGGCCTCAATTACTAGATTTCGCTCACTTTTCCAAAACTCAAGACCTTACGATCTGCCTCTCGAACAGGAAAACAGATCGCCGCAAAAAGATCTGTTTTTGTCTCCAAAAGCACTGGATAGACTACACGAATTGAACAGCATGGATATTCAACTTTATGAACAGGAGCTCCGCAAATTCATTGGTTATATTCCAAGATCGCGCGCAGCCTAAATACTGACAGTTCCCTGATAATTAATACTGGTATTTTTGTATTTTATCAGCCGTTCTTGGAACATTCCCATGAAAATCCTTGTCGTCAACAACATGGCTCCTTTTGTTTGGGGCGGAGCCGAGGAACTTGCAGTCAATCTCTGCCAGCGCCTGATTGGTTCTGGCCACGATTCCGAGGTTCTGCGAATACCGTTTCAATGGCATCCAGCCACCTGCATTCCCAGCCAAATGATGATGGCTCGCACCATGCAGCTTTGGGAAGTGGATCGTGTGATCGCGTTGAAATTTCCCGCTTACCTTATTCCGCATGCCGAAAAAACATTATGGTTATTGCACCAATACAGGCAAGCCTACGACCTGTACGATGCTGGGCAATCGAATATTGGGAAAGATCCATTGGGTCAGGAGCTTCGCACTATCATCCGTAATGCCGACAACGAGTGCTTCCAAAAAGCGCGCAAAATATTCACTAATTCGCATGTGACTCAAGACCGCCTTCAACGGTACAACGGATTTACCTCTGAGGTTTTGCTGCCACCATTGAACGATGCTGAACTATTTACCGGCGCCCCACAGGAACACTTCATTCTTGCCGGTGGCCGCGTCAATGGCATGAAAAGGCAGCACCTTCTTCTTGAGGCTCTAGCCCTCATGCCCAACGGAATACGACTGATTATTGCTGGCCCGCCTGACTCGCCAGCAGATGCTACGCGGTTGCACCAAATGGCTGAATCGTTAGGCATTAAGGACAGAGTTACTTTTCGCCTCGAATTCTTACCTCGCCGCGAACTGGCTGACCTGATGAACCGCGCCAGCGCAGTGGCCTACCTTCCCTTCGATGAGGATTCTCTCGGTTATGTGGCCATGGAAGCCGCTACTGCCGGGAAACCCATCATCACCACAACAGACAGTGGTGGAATTTTGAAACTAGCGATTCATGGCACTACCGGGCTGGTGGCAGCACCCAAACCATCCGCGCTTGCTGACGCTATGAATCGGATTAGCACTCATCCTGCCCAAGCTGCAAGCATGGGAATGGCAGCCCGCAGCCACTGGCATGGTATGGGTATCAACTGGGAAACAACGCTGGAAAGGTTGCTGGCGTGAATCTCCTCTATTTTAGTCCGGTTTCGAAATCATCGGCCATCGGTCGCATGAATGCCGATGTTGTCAAGGCGTTGATGGAATCTGGCCATCAGATAACCGTTGTTGCAACAGACGCTCACCCATTGGATTTTACAAAAACTCATGTATTCGATACATCCGTTATTCACTGGACCAATCAAGCGAGTGTGAGCAACAAGGCCATCACGTGCGATCAACTGGTTTACCACATTGGAGACAATTACGGTTTCCATGTCGGTGCCATCAAGTGGATTAGTCGGATGCCAGGTCTCACGTGCCTTCACGACTTTTATCTAGGAAATCTTTTTTATGGAAATTATGCTATCGACCGGAATCATCAACATTATTTCAATGTTGTGAAACAATTATACGGCGAAGCCATCGCCAATGACTATTTTATCCCTATGAGTGCGGTCGATCGCATTGAACGCACATTCCAGTCGGCGCCCATGACCGAATGGATTGCTTCGCTGTCTTCCGGGCTCATCACACACTCATCGTGGGGTCTTGACAGAATTACCAAGCATTTTTCCGGACCAACACGGGTGATTCCACTTTCCTATTTGACGCCCCATATTGATATCGACTCAGCTCCTTCTGTTTCTGATAAAATCCGCATATTGACTGTTGGACATATGAATCCCAATAAACGTATTGATTCCATTATTGAAGCTATCAGCGGTTCTCCCCATCTCAAGCAGTATGCCACTCTTCAATTGGTTGGCCCTATCAGCGCAGATCATTCAGGTAAAATCAAGGCACTCGCAGATAAGCTGGGTGTGAGCATATCGATTCATGGTTCCGTGGACGAGGACCTTCTTCGCCGATTTTTTGTCGACGCCGATATTTCCTGCTGCCTACGCAATCCAACCCTTGAAGCCGCATCTGCCTCAACCATTGAGGCCATGCAGTACGGGAAAGCTGTGATCGTGCTAGACCATGGCTTTTATAAAGAACTGCCAGACGACTGTGTTTGCAAGATCCCTGTGGATAACGAAGTTACGGGACTTCGGAATCAACTTGAATTACTCTGCAAAGATCAGGCTTATCGCAAGAGGCTTGGTGAGAAGGCCAAAAATTACGCAATACATACTTTTCGTCCCGAGCAATATGCCCGGAATATCATAGAAATGTGCGCGCAGGTTCCCAAGGCATCCATTTGCCGTGATAGGGTGAACCAGGCCACTCAATATTATAAAACAATGCTTGAATCGTGGGGTGCAGGCAATTCGGTTTTGTCGCATCAAGACGTCGTAATTCCAATGGAGTTTATCCAAAAAGCATCAGCTTCTTCTTCACGTCAATTGTCTTGACCAATGGTCTGGAGACCACTTCGTGTTGCACACTTCTGTTACTTTCCCACATTGCCTTTTTCTCGACCGCGATGGGGTTATCATTGAAGACGTGCATTATCTGGCTGAGCCATCACAAATTCGAATCATTCCCGGCGTTCCGGAAGCCATTGCTCGTGTGAACGCCTTAGGCTGGCCGGTGGTTGTCACAACCAATCAGGGAGGCGTTGCCAAGGGTTTTTTTTTAGAATCTCAGGTAAAGCTCATTCATCAAAAACTTGATGCACTTCTGGGGTTACATGGTGCCAAAATCGACGCTTGGTATTACTGCCCGCACCACCCTATTGAGGGAAGTGGAGCATTCACATTGGAATGCCCCTGCCGTAAACCACTTCCTGGCATGCTGATCTCGGCAGCTCGTGATTTGGGTTTGTCATTAGCCCATGGGTGGATGGTTGGAGACAAACTGAGCGATCTTGAAGCTGGTGCCCGTGCCGGATGTAGGACGATGCTTGTTCGTACTGGCCACGGGTCCACTGAAGAATCCAAGTTGCAACTTGGTAGTTTGAACTGCGCCGGGGTTGCAGATGCACTCCCCGGTGCGATTGATGCCATATTGAAGTTTAGCGCT
Organism: Candidatus Kuenenia stuttgartensis; assembly: GCA_945875585.1. Taxonomy (GTDB): domain Bacteria; phylum Planctomycetota; class Planctomycetia; order Gemmatales; family Gemmataceae; genus REEB421. The sequence continues at coordinate 24,559 of CAMCLK010000019.1, forward strand.
TCGAAGCTTTAAGTCTGTCGATCAGATACGCGTTGGAGTTCTTGTATTTCGGGTTTTCCACACCCGGGTAAACGAGAATACCTTCCACGCCTACCTCCTTCAACTTTTCCAAAAGGATCATTCCCAAAAGTGCGGAGTGAGTGGGATCGTCTTGGTTCTCACCCTTCACTGGAGGTTTTTTCTGGGAGGGGTACTCGAGGAAAATTGGAGGATCATTTTTCGACACGTGCGACATGGGTGAATACTCTTGGATCTTTACCAGAAGCTTTTCCCTGTTGTCATGGAACTTCGGAAATGCCGTGTCACGTCCCTTTTCTGTGGTGATGGCGAAGGCATGGCCACCGTAACGATAATTCGGCATCCATTCCCGGAGAATCTTGGGGTCGAGGGTTGTTTGCGCACCGTTTACAGCCGCGCACCATAGGCGTGTCGATTCACGGGCCACAGGATCACTGCTTTTAGGATCAGCCATATCTTCGTGAAAGGCCAACCACAGCGACGAGCAACCACCCGCGGAACCGCCGGTTGCGCCAATTCGTTCCTTGTCGATATTCCATTCTTTTGATTTTGAACGAATGAATTGGAGTGCGCGGGCAGCATCGGACAGTGGCCATTTGACGGGCGGATCAATTCCTTTTTCCGTGGCCTCAGGCACCATGCGGTAGTTGATGGCAGCCACCGAAATGCCTTCTTTGAGAAAGGTATTGGCCGCATTGCGGTAACCGTCTTTGCTGCCGTTCACCCAACCTCCACCGTGAATCATTAAGACCACGGGGGTAGGCTTGTCTGATTTGGCTTTCCAGAAATCCACAACCTGCCGGGCATGATCCCCATAAGGGACATCGGCATATGTTGGTGCTGGCCCCGTGATTTTCGGTGCAGCCTTGGCTTTGGGAGCTTCTTTTTGAGGGCTGTCCTTGGTTTTTTCCTGCGCCAGTGCCGAGTTCGACAGGGCTAAACCTACCAATAAACCGACCAAAATTGCCATGCGCGCCATAAAGAGAGGTCTCCTGAGAGTGCCTTTGGAATTCACTGCCCGGCATGTTATACTCTTCACGCCCACCTGCACGAACTACAAAAGAGGCATTTTCCATGATTGGGCTGGTCGATCCTCATGGCGGGTCGCCCCTGTGCGACGGCATCGATCGCCGGGCATGGTTACGCATGAGCTCATCGATTCCGGTTTTGGGGTTAGGAAGCAAAGCAAGCGCTGCTGTTTCCACCCCGAAGGCTCGATCCGTGATCTATATGTTCCATCTGGGCGGTCCTGCCCAGCATGAAACTTGGGATCCCAAACCAGACGCTCCCTCCGAGATACGAGGCTCATTCAAGCCCATACCCACGACAACGCCAGGCTTCTATGTTGGCGAATTAATGCCTCGTACGGCGCGCATGATGCGCCACATTGCGGTATTGCGTGCATTGTCGACACGGGACAATGCCCACTCTTCATCCGGCTACTGGATGCTGACAGGTGTTCCCCACCTGCCATCGAATACAGAAAACGCCAAACTGGGCGCTCCCAACGACTGGCCTAGTTTGGCCGCCATCAACGGGGCATTGCGAGGCAAAGCCATTGGAATGCCAGCATCGATGGTGTTGCCTGAACATATCTGGAATACAGGTGGGATACCTTGGCCGGGACAAGACGCTGGCTTTCTGGGGCGCACCAGCGACCCGTGGTTGCTGCACTGCATGCCACAAGAGGCAGGATTTGCCGTGCCGGGCGTGACATTGCCCGGTGAAGTAGCCGCCCCTCGACTTGCAGACCGGGTCAACCTTTCGCGTAATCTCGACTCCTGCGAACGCCAACTGCAACAATTGGCAGAAGGCCCCGCCGTATACCGGAAACAGGTAGAAACGGCGCTTCAACTGGTTCAGTCTGGTGCTGCGCGACGCGCGTTTCGCCTTGAAGAGGAACCAGAAGCACTCCGAGACAGGTATGGCCGTAACCGCTGGGGGCAAAGCGTGCTATTAGCCCGCCGTTTAGTGGAGGCGGGGGTATCGTTTATTCAGCTCAACTGGACGCGCATGCCGGGCGATACCAATGACAGCCCAGCTTGGGATACCCACAACAAGAACGCCGACCGCTTAAAAAACCACCTGATGCCGATCATGGATGCGGCTTACTCCACGCTTTTGGAGGATTTGGCTGAACGCGGCTTGCTGGACAGCACACTGGTGGTGTGGGGCGGCGAGTTTGGCCGCACTCCTCACCACAATGGGGGTGGGGGTCGCGATCATTGGGGCCATGTATTTTCAGGGGCATTGGCGGGAGGAGGCATTAAGGGAGGCGTGGTACATGGATCATCAGACAAACTGGGCGCTCAGCCCCGCGAAGGTCGTGTTGAACCCCAAGACTTGCACGCCACGATCCTGCACCTTGCGGGTTTGAATCCGGAAAGCGAATTGCATGATGCCCAGAATCGCCCATTTCCTGCAAGCAGAGGGAATATTCTGGAACCCATTATCGCCTGACATTGTCAAAAAATCACGCATTGATTGAGGGAGTAGTGAACATGAAGACATCCCGGTGCCCCGGTCCATCACGCAGACGATTTCTGCAACTGGGTTCCATGGCTGTTGCAGGCTCAGGGCTAACATCATTGCCCGGCCGTTCCAGCAGCCTTGGCAAAGATTCAGACCCTGCGGTTATTTTTCTGTGGCTCCCTGGTGGCCCGCCCCATCAAGACACGTACGACATGAAGCCTGGGGCTCCCGTTGAATACCGCGGTGCCTTCAACCCTATTCGCACCAATGTTCCCGGTATTGATATCTGCGAACTCTTTCCTTTGCAGGCGCAACGGGCGCACCGATTTAGCCTGATCCGCTCGATTGCCCACACCTTTTCAGACCATGGTGGCGGACACAAAAAGTTCATGACCGGCCGCGATCCCATGTCGCCCGTGGGATTTGTCAACGATTACCCCGCAGTCGGTTCAATGGTTCACAAGGTTTTAGGAGATGCCGTACCCGGTATGCCCGGTTATGTTCTTCAGACCGATGGTGGACGTACCGGTATCGATACTTTCAGCTTGGGATCTGCTTATCTTGGGCCCAGCACGCACCCTTTCATTGTGGGTGGAGACCCCAGCAAGTCTGATTTTCAGGTGCGGAACCTTGAGCAGCGGGTCCATGCCGCTGCAACCATGCGTGAACGCCTGGAACTGCTCGATGCCATAGCCACAAGACCGAAAGCACTGGCCAGCCAGAACGGGCCGGAAGCATTTCGTTCGCGCGCCATGGATCTGGTTTCCAACAGCACGGCTCGCGTCGCCTTCGATCTCAAAAATGAACCCGAAAAAGTACGCGACGCCTACGGCTGGCATGCTTACGGCCAGCGCGCGCTCATGGCGCGAAGGCTGGTGGAAGCGGGCGCCCGCTTTGTTACCATGGTGCTGGAAAGCCCGAATGTTGTCGGTAAGGAGTGGCCCAAGGGCGTTCTCTATAACTGGGATAGCCACGCTGTTAATGGGCATATTTTTGACGATGCTCGCTGGCGTTTCCCGCTGATCGATCAAGCTGTCAGTGCACTGATCGACGACCTTTACGCTCGCGGCCTCGACAAACGGGTGCTGTTGGTGGTCACAGGTGAATTCGGACGCACTCCGAAAGTAGAACAAGCCCAGGGGCGCCCGGGGCGCGATCACTGGCCTCAAGCCATGTCGGTTCTGGTTTCAGGAGGTGGGTTACGCATGGGTCAGGTAGTAGGGTCCACCACTTCCAAAGCCGAGCATCCCAAGGACAGGCCGCTGATACCCAACGACCTGTGGGCAACCGTGATGCGCCACCTCGACATCCCCTACAAAGAAACGAATTTTATCGACCACTCAGGCAGGCCAATGGTGCTCCTGCCAGATGGTGAACCGATCCGCGAACTGATCTGATTGCCGTACTTCCCCGCAATCCTTGGCATGGTACCATGCTCGCATTGTGCCATGCCATTGCACGGGGAGATTCAATCCATGGAAACGGCCTCCAGCAAGAAAAATGCCCCTACCGATCGTTTGGTTTCGATCGATGCCTACCGCGGCTTTGTGATGCTCGCTATGGCTTCGGGCGGACTAGGTCTTGGCTCGGTATTGTCCTCACAACCTGATTTGGCACCGGAAGGAACACTACTCGGGAATCTGCTGCGCGGTGCCGCTTACCAGATGTCGCATGTGGCTTGGCAGGGGTGCGCATTCTGGGACCTGATCCAGCCGTCGTTCATGTTTCTCGTTGGCACGTCACTGGCATTTTCAGTGGCCAAGCGCGAGAAGCAGGGGCAGGATTTTTTGTCTCGTTTTGGACACGCACTTCTGAGGTCTCTCATTCTGGTGCTCTTGGGTGTGTTCCTCATCTCCAACAACCAGCCAATGACCAGCTTTTCGTTTGTCAACGTTCTCACCCAAATCGGTCTGGGCTATCCGTTTCTTTTCTTGCTTGCCGGCCGCGACTGGCGCGTTCAAGCCGGCGGTTTAATGGTTGTGCTCGGGTTGTCTTTTGCGCTCTTCACATTCATTCCACCCACCCCGGCAAGCATTTCTGAAATTCAAGAGTACCAGCAGTTCCGGAAAATGGCTGTCGATGTCGGGCCATATGAAGGCCGATTCGCGAACTGGAATAAGCATGTGAATGTTGCCGCAGCAGCCGACAGGGTTTTGCTGAACTTTTTCCCATGGTCGGATGCCAAAGCACCTGTTTTTCACGACCGCCAATTCTGGATTAACGAAGGCGGTTATCAAACTCTGAACTTCCTGCCCTCGCTGGCCACGATGATCCTTGGGCTCTTGGCAGGAGGATGGTTGCGCACCACATGGTCGGTTGCCAGCCATTGCGTGGCGCTTATTGGCAGTGGTTTCCTCCTTCTCCTTCTAGGAATTGCCTGCGACCCGGCCATTTTGCCAATATCTGCGCTGGCTGACGTGCAATCGCTTTGCCCCATTGTGAAACGAATCTGGACACCTTCCTGGATGCTCTTCAGCGGTGGCTGGTCACTTCTAATGCTTGGGGGCTTTCACCTTGTGATTGAGGCCTGGGGGGCCCGTCGATGGGCTTTTCCTTTGGTAGTGGTTGGAAGCAATTCGATTGCCATCTATGTCATGTCCCAACTTCTCGGACCGTGGGTCGACAGCAGCCTCAAGACTCATCTGGCGGCATTTGATGCAGCAACCGGGTGGGCAGTGGTGAGTGCCCTCACCGGTGGAGCATTCTGGCCTGTCTGGAGGTCGTTGCTGCGCTTGACCTTCTACTGGCTGGTTTGCTGGTATCTTTACAGCAGTCGTATTTTCATCAAGATCTGAGTCCGGTTGGATAATGGCCCATGCTGAACCTCCATACCCCTACGCCGGACCATTGGTTCGACAAGGTTAAAAGCAACCTCGAGGAGCTCCTTCTCGACCATGCCCATTGCGAGAAAAAAGCCGCGGGCGTGGCCATGAATCTCCTGTTCGCTTACGTCGAGCATCCAGATCTGGCCCGCGCCATGACTGGCATTGTGCGCGAGGAGCTCGAACATTTTGAAATGGTGATGGACCGTATTCAAAAACGTGGCTGGTCTTGGCGTAAACTTCGGCCATCACGTTACGGAGAACGGCTTCATGCCCTCATCCGCCGAGAGGAACCAGGTAGAGCAGTCGACAGGATGCTGGTAGCTGCTCTTATCGAAGCCCGGTCATGCGAGCGCTTCGGGATGTTGCGAGACCGTCTGGAAGATCGTGACCTTGCCGATTTCTTTGGCTCACTTTACGAATCGGAAGCCAGGCACCATGGGTCGTACGTTCACTTGGCCCAACTATTTGCGCCACGCGAGGAAGTGCGGGCGCGTCTTGCTGAACTGGCTGAAGCGGAATCGGCCATTATCCTTGAAGGCGAGCCAATGGCACGCATGCACGCATGAGCAGCAATAATCTTCCTTGGATCGACCTAAACTGCGTATCGGTCCCCGGGATCACGAATTGGACGTGGCAACTACTGCCAAACACATGCCATGTTTTTGCAATTGAACGCGGCAATGCTTGGACAGAAGTCGTCGGCCTTCTATTAGGACGAAAGCCACCGCAAAAAGGTGAGCGAACCTGGCCGGCACTTGGGGTAAGGCGCGCTCAAGACCACATTGAGTTTGTTCCGTTTACCGAACAATCTCGCGCATTTTCGGCGGGTGATTATTTTCTGGGCCAAAGGTACCACGCTGGGTGGTCTGATGAAGGCCCATCTGTTAGATCGTTTATTGGTTCTATTCAACACTCCTTGGCGGAACGGTTGGAAATCCAACCCCTGCTGGATCGCTCGCTCATCACTCTTTCCAGCGGCCAGATGCGCCGAGTCCGGCTGGCCAGAGCCCTAGCCCGAAAGCCCGATGTCCTCATCCTTGAGGATCCACTTGCAGGACTCGATGCTGAACGCCGCTTAATGGTTGCATCGATCATCACAGAAGCCGTTAGCTATGGCATGCCTGTTGTGGTTCTGGTGGCGCAGCAGAAAGACTTCCCCGGAAATGCCCATCGACACACATTGGAAGGCGGGCGTTTTGAGGCCCAAGCCAGAGTAACCGAAACCGATTCCCAAAGGCCTGTCGATTCTGTAATGGCTGAAAACTATTCCGGCGAACCCGTTTTGTCGTTCAATAATGTAACGGTCCGGTATGGCAACAACACAATCATCAATCATTTCAACTGGACTGTAAGGCGCGGCGAGCGCTGGCGCCTTACAGGCAGCAACGGCGCGGGGAAAAGCACGCTGCTGGCGCTAGCTTGGGGTGATCACCCGCAAGTCTTTGGAAACGACGTTCAACTTTTTGGCCGCAGGCGCGGGGAAGGGCAGACACTCTGGGAAGCACGCGAACCCATCGCATGGCATGCACCTGAATTGCATGCTCATTACCAAGAATACCTGACGGTAAGGCAAACGATCACCACAGGAATAACAGGTTCTTTTGCCCCGCCACCCAGCAACCGGATTGACCTCGATAGGCTAGAAGCATTGATCCGCCATTTCGCGCTGGGATCAGTTGCTGATTCACCTTACCGACAATTACCAGCGCCTGCTCAACGTGCTGCCCTGATAGCACGCGCCCTGATCAAAAAAGCCGACCTGATTCTTCTCGATGAGCCACATCAAGGTCTGGATGGTCCCGACCGCCAGCGTTTGAACCATTGGTTGGCTGAAGATCTGGAAGCCAAACAGGCCGTTGTCTTTGCCACACATGAAGCCGCAGATCAGCCCACTTGGCTGAATCGATCACTCAACCTCGATTCAATGGCTTATTGATTCGGCAAAATATTTTGAAGCTTCCGCTGCATCACGCGAATATCGGTTAACTGAACTCGAGGATCATATGCCATGGCCGTGGAAGTCATTTTATCGGATCACCCGTTTCTGGGCGAATCTGCACGACCCAATGAACCTGAAAGGGCCGAAAAGTGGCGGAACGAACTGGGCGAAGCAAGGCACCGCGCTGTCATTGTGGTCCCCACAAGCCGCCGCAAGCGCATGCTGGCGCAAGAGTTGGCCGAAACACATGTCGTATTGCCCAGAATCATCACGCTTCAGGGGTTGGTGGCTGATCTAGCCGGAAAAATGGGATCCACCCATCGAGCCATTGGCAGTGCCGAGCAAGCCTTGATTATGGCACGCGTGCTTCAGGTAGGGCGGTATACAGCAGGGCCCGGTCTGGTAGCTCAAGCCTTGAAACGGCGCCAATTGAACCGGGACCAACTCAAATCCAACAATCAAGAAACAGAACTGGCCAATCCACTCGATCCGATCTGCACTGCATACGATCAACTTCTGAAAACATCCGGTGTCGTCGATGGAATAGATACGATCGATCAGGTAACCAATGCACTGAATGACACCCAGAGCATTTTAACCCAGCTTGTCGAAACAAGCATGCCCCTTGTTCTCTTCGATGGATTCCATCACTTCACTCAACCAGAAATTTCGTTTCTGACCGCACTTGGAAGCGCAACTGAGATAAGGCTGTGGCTTTCTGGAACCCATGGCCAACCATGGCGCGAAGACGCCAATCGAATTCTGGAAGGCCTTTCGCTAGGCACGGGAAGGACATCAGAAGATTTATCGGAGCCGCCAACTGATTTAGCGGCATTTGGACGAGGCCTCTTCTTGGAAACAACGAATCCTGTTCCCCCGGGAATATCGTTGGTCGAAATAACGCAAGACGAGGATATGGCTGCGTGGGTAGCCTCCAAAGTAGCTCATATCCTGCGAACCGATCCATCAATTTCTCGGACACCCGGAAAATTGGCGATTGTAGTGCCGAATCCTGGCCGTGCCACGGCTATCCGTGAAGCTCTGACGGCAGCAGGAATCCCATGCTCTGCCCAAGCTGAATGGATTAATCTGGCCGATTCCCGCCCCGTGCGCATGGTGCAAGTGGCACTTGAATGCCGTAACAGCCGTTTCCACCATTCCGACATATTCCAGATTCTGGCAAGTCCTGCGATGCGTGGAAACCTCAACCATGCTTACCTGTTACCCCGGCTTCGATCGCTTGGCATTGGAAATCTGCAGGCGCAAACACCCGATGCCTGGCTGGAATTCTGGAACCGTGCCATTACTGCAGAATCAACTCAGGAAGGTGTCGAACCGACCTGGATCAAATCGATCCACGAGCTTTCCGAATGCGTGGCCGAGCGCCTGACACTGATCGGCAATATCTTTGGCTCTGAAATCGATATCAAAAAACCAGGTCGGTGGTTGTCTGGTCAGGTAGCATCATTGCTCAGCGCTTTGGAATTCCAAAACAGGCTTCTACCCAAATATGCTCCATCCGGTATTCCGGATCGCGAACTCGAAGAAGATCAATTAGGGTGGCACAACCTCATCGATGCCATCGATTCAATGGCTGAAACACCTGGGCCATTCTTCCCCATAAAAAATGATCTACCGGACCTTGAACTGGCACTGCGGCTCGCGGTTGCATCCGACCGGTTTACCTTGCGTTCGCACGATATTGACCGAGTTGGAATTATCCGCCCCTTGGCACTGCGAGGGCTTGAACTCGATACAGTTATCTGGGCCGGCCTCAACGAAGGCGAATATCCCGCTTCTAGCAGAGGCACAGACGACCTGACCATTGATGAAAAATTCCGGCGTGGCCGGGAACAAGATTACTTGTTCACTCAGGCATTCGAATCAACAAAACGCCGCGTGATTTTTGCTAGATCGTGCCAGCGTGGCGCGGAAGCACTTCAGGCCGGGCCATATTGGCAGAAAATGCTAAAGAAAACGAATATAAAACCTCAACGTGAAGTTCCAGACGCAGCAGATGCCTGCGGGCTAGTTCGGGCGCGCAGTCAGGCACCAAAACCAGAAATAGCGAATTGGGTGAATCGCCAGAATACTCCAAAATTAGAGCCCTGGATAGCACCGCTGATGCAAGCGCGTTGGAGCCCCGATAAAACGTTCAGTCCTACAGCACTAGAAGGCTTTGCCGCCTGCCCATTTCGCTTTTTTGGTGAAAGAACTCTGCGGTTACGCGAAGAACAAGAAGACCGCATGGCGCTCACCTACGGCACGGCAGTGCATGCGGCCTTGGCCTTGCTATTGCCTGGCGAACAAAAGTTTCCTCCCAACAGCGCGGCATTGCGCGAAAGCCTACAAACTGAATTGACAGCCTCATCCCAGTACATCGAACCGATCCACCATGCCTTGGCGGAACGGTTGGCTAATCGTGCTTGGCACGACGCATTGCTGAACTCTGTTTCACAAGGCAGCGAGATTGAATTCGACAATGTCATCGGCACCGACAAAAATGGCAACGAAGTACGGGTTACCGGAAAGATCGATCTGGTATTGCGGCTCGCGGACGGTTCGGTAGCTGTCATCGATTTCAAAACCGGCTCCCTCGATACGCAGCGCAATAAATGCCAAGACACGAGATTGGTGCAACCGGGCCTGTATGGGTACATCGCCCGCACCGGTTGCGAAAATCTGCCGGGAACAACCGTTGACATCCATGCCGCCTATGTTGGGCTGAAAGGAAGCACATGCGAAATTCTGGCAACAGCTACTATGCCCAATGTTAATAAATCAAAACACACGCTATCACTCGATCTTGAATCGGTTACAGAAACAATAATTCAACACGCTGAAAAAATTCGCACTGGCAGAATTGAACTTACCCAATATGGCCCCGAATCCAAACACCCGGAATGCACCTCGTATTGCTCCATGCGCGATGCCTGCCGGCATCCACTGACACCCAAAACCCCGTTCAAACGCTCCTGAGGAATAATGATGCGACCATTTCATGAAACCATAACGTTCCGCGGCATGAACCTCCAGCAGCGCCACGCGCTGCGCACGGAGGGATTCCTGCTGATCAATGCCGTTGCAGGTTCAGGCAAAACCACCATGCTGGTTGGTTTGTTGCTGAAAGCGTTGATGGAAAACCAGACACTGAAACTCGAACATTTCGCGGTGATTACATTCACGCGCAAAGCGGGTGCCCAACTCCGCACCCGCATCCGTGACGCCATGGAAAAAGAGAAAGCAGCGGCGCCGGAAAGCGAAGAAAACTTTTGGACAAACCACTTACGTGATCTGCCCGGAGCACCCATCGGAACCATCGACTCGCTGGTGCAAGACCGCCTTAGGCGCTTGGCACTGAACGGGGTATGCAGCATCGACCCAGCCATTGAAGTGCTGGATAGCATTGGACAGGAAATTATTGGCAGGCGTGCGGTAGAATTTGTGCTGGAAAATGCTGCCGATAACCCAACCAGCGATTTGGGAAGAGCCGTACTTCTACTAGCCAGAAACCATCCCAACAAGGAACTAGGCAACCGGTTCATGAAACTGTTGAACCGGAATGGCGACGGAGCGAAGGCAGCAGCGGCGATTCGTTTTTTCAACAATCCCCATGGCGGTTTCGAGAATTTTGAAGCGATTCTTGCCAACCCAAACCGCGACAAATGGTTGGAGTTTTGGACACCACTGGCAACTGGCGTGGCCGACCGCCTAGCTACAGCAGTTACCGAACTGGGTAACGAGACAACTGCCGAAGCCGGTGAGGTCAGAAATCTTCAGGCAATTTGGCCACAGGAGAAGCAAATTAATCCTGAGCTATTCCAAAGACTGCGCGATTGCCTGTTCACACAATCCGGAACCATTAGATCAAGAGGCTTGTCTAGTAAAGGTCGGCCTTACTCTAACACCCTGAACAAACTTCAAAACGACTTACTTCCCGCAGTAGAACCGTTTGATGGCATGGTGTACCAGACCGACGCAACTCCATTTGCAGAAACAACCAATTTCAACTTATATCTTGCCTGGGCAACATTCTTCGAGGCGGCACATGCCCAATACCACGACGAATGCCGACGAGAAAACCGGTTTAGCTTCCACGACCTCGCAACCCTGTTCGAACAAGAACTCAGCTCACGCGCGCCAGATGAACTTGCCAAAGCCGGCTTACCATTTCACCGAGTCATGATCGACGAATTTCAAGATAACACCACGTTGCAGTGGAGTATGGGCTGCCGCATCTCTGGTGGCAATCCCGATGATCCAACAACGTGGAACAATATTACGGTTGTTGGCGATCCCGAGCAGGCTATTTATCACTGGCGTGGCAGCAACGCCCAACTGATGCCCGACGTCCGCGAGCGTTATGTTTCCAGCCATCCGCACGCATCGCCTACCTGGTACGACAGCATCAGGCACTTGTATCCGGAAATGAATACAGCAAGCTCGGCTCATGAAAAAATTGGTATCGGTCAGCTCAATCTCAATTTCCGCACCAAAGCCGAAACACTGGCCCGCATCGACGCCTGCAGCGCCGCTGCTATGGCGTCTCGGGGTATACCACATGTTCAACTGGTTTCAGGTGAACATTTAAGGCCTGCTGACAAAGCCAATACAACGCCCGCCATTGCCGAAATGCTGAGGCTCCCCGAGCTCCCAGCCACCGCCACCGGCCATAACATTGTTGACCAAGACGACGGTGCCGAACATTACGATGGCACCACGCTGACAGCCCTGGCATCGAGACTCAAGATCCTTCACGATGAACAGGGTGTGCCATGGAATGAAATGCTCATTTTGGCCCGCAGCTACAACAAGCTGATCCAGCCATTACATGAGGCATTTCAGCAAGCTGGCATCCCTTACCGCGCCATGGTGCGTGAAGCCGTTTGGCAACGCCAAGAAGTCCGCGATGTGGTGAGCTTGGCCACTTGCTTGGCCGATGCCGATCATGGCCCCGCTTTACTGGCCGTTCTCCGTGGCCCTGTATTCAGGCTCACAGATGGGGAAATTCTGCTTGTCTCCTCGTGGAACGAATGTAGGAGCTTGGGCCAGAACCTGTATCAGGTTGCGCAAGGGAACAATCCTAATTTCCCGGCGGCGGCCGAAGCGTGGCAGCACCTTTCAGAAGATCGCAAGGCTTGCGTACGCTCGGCAGCCATCCATCTGCACAATTGGCGGCAGCTTGTCGATCGCATGCCGCACCACGAACTCATTCAGAATGCTTTGGAAACCTCTGGTGCCTTTGAAGCCATGGCGGCATGGTTGACACCGCTGGGTACCGGTGCGGAATCTGTGCGGCGATCTGCTGCTGGAATTCATTTTGTGATCAATCGTATGCGGGAGATCGAATCCGCCCGCCCCATCACATTGGTCAACCTTGTTGAATTGCTCGGCTTGTACGCATCTGGCGGAATCAAGGAAGATATCGATCCGGATCTATCGATCGAAGAAGACATGGTCCGCGTGATGACAATCCATGCCAGCAAGGGACTCGAGGCCAAAGCCGTCGCATTGGTAATTCCTGAAGTATCAAGAAGCTACACGCCATCGGCATCTGACATGATTATTGTTGATCGCCAATATCTGCGTTCTGATGTCGATATGGCCGTGGCGGCTCCTTACCTCGGCTTGCCGCTCATGAATCTGTCCGGCACATTCGACGACAGCGACACGGTTATTCCAAGCCTTTTCAAGATTGCACAGACCACAGACCGCGTTTACAGCAGGCAGGAAGAAGCGCGCCTCTTCCATGTGGCCATCACGCGCTCGGAAGGCACACTCCTACTTGCGGCACCTCGTAAAATCAATAATAGCGACTGCCGCCACTGGCCTGTGGTTTGGTCTGAAAATCACCTAGATCATGTCGATGCTTCCACACTGCCCATTCTGAGATGTGGCGAAACCATCGACCCCATACCGGCACCCTTGCCAGGCATACCCAAAGCTTCGCCAGCTCGGGTGGCTATTGCGGCCACGCGCTTGCAGGGAATCATGGAATTAAAGGACAGGAAAGACCAGGTAGAATCCCTGGCCATTGTCAGGAGGGGGTTGCAGGCATTTCCAGCCGGCGTGCCTAAAAACCTACTGCCCGAAACAACACGCTCTGGAGAGAGCCAAGAACTCGGCAAAGTGGTGGGAACATTGGCTCACCGAGGCTTCGAGTTGGGCGATGCCATGCCAGCGGACGGCGAATCGCGGCTCGATTACCTCAGGCGGCAGGCGCGCTTGCTTCTGTCGGCGCGCGATGCCGACGATGAACCCACCGACTCGCCCCGCGAAGACAAAGAACTCGAAAATGCTGTGGCTTCCGCGAACACTATTATCAATCGAATGGAATTACCCACTCATGATGGCATCCGCACTCTGCTGGCCCAGCCCGGTGCCGCCGAGGTGGATTTTGCCCTGCCCATTGGCAACCGCTGGATCATTACCGGCCGCTTCGACAGGCTTCTCGACCAAGGCGACGTGATCGACTGGAAAACCGATCGCGCCACCCCCGACGAAATTGTCGCCCGCTACCCCACACAAATGCAAATCTACGCGCTGGCTGTAGCCAAGTCGGGCATGGCGGCCAACGCGGACCAGCCGATTGTTGTGCATTTGGCCATGCTCCACGGCGGCAACGTGGTGCCCCTGTCGTTCGATGCCCATGCCTTGGCTGCTGCGGAAGCGAAGCTTGCCGATTTTCTCAACATCGACTAACTCGCTGATACAGCTCCGCCATGGCCGTTGCTTGGCGGGTTGCGCCAAAACGCTGGCAAGCCGACACGGCTGCGGCTTGGCCCAGCCTGTCGCGACGGTCCCTGTCCGCAGCCAATCCACCCAGCACGCGGGCGAGATCGTTGGCATCGCCCATGACATGGCCTACCGCATCCACTCCCTGGGAAAACAGTTCCACCGCGCCGCCACCTCGCGACACTACCACGGCCCGGCCACACGCCATGGCCTCGGCAATCACCAGCCCGAACGGTTCCGGTCGCTTGGAAGCATGCACCACCACGTCGAGAGCCCGGTACACCGCCGCCATATCGTTTTGATACGGCACAAAACCGACATTCAGACCCAGTCGATTGGCCATGGCCTGGAGTTCGGCCCGGGTCTGCTGGGCTCCTGTTGCATAAATGGGGCCACCAATCACGAAAAAGCGGACACCGGGCATAGGCCCCATCAACGATGCCGCCTGCAGAAACGTATCGTGCCCTTTCCACAATGCATAGGTGGCAACCAACCCCACCCTTACCGCCGCTGAATCGGCAAAGCCTGCCTGCTTGTCGAGCCAGGCACCGTCTCCCACGCCGGGGGTCCAACGGTTCAGGTCTATTCCGTTAGGAATCACCGTCACCGGAACCGATGGCAAATACCGGCGCGCATCTGTGCCAACCGCTTCGCTGATGGCCACGGCGGTTCTAACCCGCCCAGCCACCGCGCGCAGCAACCACGGCGCCAAACGGCGCTCGCCTGTAAAATCGTGCAGATGCCACACCACAGAAACGCCGCGCGGAGCGACCAAACAGCCCAGCAAATGCGCCTTGATTCCGTTGGTGTGAATAACGCTCGGCCTACACCGCCTCACCACTGCTGCCAATGCCGACACCGCGCCAGCAAGGGCGGGCAGGGCCATCAGCAACCGGCCAACCTGACCAACTCCACCACCACCGCTGTCGCCCAGACTCTGCAGCCCTGCCGATAGCGGCACAACAATCGTCTCCACATTCCGCAATCGCAGCTCGGTTACCAATGGCCCATCGGCCAAGGTAATCACCACCGGCTGCACTCCCGCGCCAGATACGGCCATGGCGTCGATGAGTGTCAGCAGCAACCTTTCGGCACCGCCAATTACTCCTACAGGTGATAAATAAACTACCCGCATGCTGTTTGATCTAATCGCGCATAGGCGCCAATAATAATCTCCGCATGACGCGACCATGTAAACCGTGCGGCATGCTCACAACCGATCTGCGGCTGGTGACCCTCCATCACCGACATCACCGCGTCCGCCCAGCCCGCATGGTCGCCCACCGCCGCATGCCTAACGGCACCGCCTCCCGCTTCCAGTAATGTCGGCAAGTCGCTCGCCACCACAGGGGCGCCGCACGCCAGTGCCTCGATCACCGGCAGCCCAAATCCCTCGCTGTCGCTGGGAAGCAGCACAGCGCGTGCGCCACGGTACAGCCGCGCCAGGTCGTCGCGGCTCAGGTTGCGGCGTTGCTCCACCGCATGGTGCAGCCCCAGCCGAAGCAGTTGGCGCTGGTGTTCCACAGTAAACGTGCCGCCTGCTTGAATGAGGCGTATGCCGGGCACACGCGCGCGCACCATGGCCATTATTTCCAGAAGATCACCAATTCTTTTACGCGCCACACACGATCCCACATGCAGCAGATAGTTCCCCGGTTCGCGTTCGCCCTGTGCCTTGAATTCTTGGCACACCCCAAGGGGTGCCAGTACCACTTGCGAAGGAGACCATATCCCCAGCCCCACCAAGCGGTCTCGCATGGCGCTGGTACTACAAAACACCAAAGCCGCCCGCTTCAGCCCGTCCCATACTGGCCCCTGAATGAGCCCGTGCCACCATGGTCGCGATTGGCGCACATTTAGAAACGGTTCAAACGGAATCAGATCGTGAACATACACGCCCGCGCGACCTGCGGGCAGCGCCCGCACCAAGTGCGCATAGCTATGATCCACCACATGAAAAATGCCCGCGCGGGATGCCTCCCGGCGGGCCAGCGAAGGATACCGCACATAGCGGTTCCACGCGCGATCCACATTCCACGGCACGCCGCGCGACCGACTCGACACCACACGCCGAAACCCCGGCTGCACCAGCCGACACCCACCCTGCCAGCACGCCGCCAACCGCTCGGCACAGAGGTCCATGCTGGGCCAATGCTCTTGGGGGAAAACAGGGAAGAGGGTTGTACTATTGGAAAACATTATTTTTGGAATAAGAACCGTAACACAACGTGATTAATACTTTCAAAGCATACCGGCAAGCGGCAGCTTTCTTTCATTCAATCATTAATAGGCAACAATATTGCGTGAAATCGAATTTTTCCATCAGGCCAATTCTCACCACCCAACCTTTTAATCGTGTAACCGATACCTGCAAGATTTTTTTCAAAATACTCCTTAAACTCATCGCCAATCCAATGAATTTCACACATGATCACTGGTCTAAATTTTAAAATTGTTTTATGCATTCCTTCAAGAATCAATATTTCTGCACCTTCCGCATCGATCATTACCAAATTTGGCCCGCTTGCTTTCTCGTTCTCTATAAAATCATCGATGGCAACCACGGCAACGCTCAGGCCATCGCTTTGCTGATTTCCAACAATCGTACTAGCGCCAGTTATATGGCCAATTTTGAGATTTGCACTTCCTGTGTTCGATGATACCGCAGCCTGTATCACTTTTATATGATCGAATCCATTCAATTTTGCGTTTTTCTTTACTTTTTCCACACAAACCGGATTTGGTTCAAATGCATACACGCATCCAGTTTCACCAACTAAACGGCCGGCCAAAGTGCTGAAAAAACCAACATTGGCACCAATGTCATAAAAAATAAAGCCCGGTTGAAGGTATTTGGCAAGTGCATCTTGCTCGTGAGGTTCGGTTGTTCCAAACAAAAAGCCAGATGAACCTCCATGCGCGTCAAATCGCAAACCGGCTCCAATTCCATGCCTAATTACCCCCTCCGTTGCCAGAACGTTATGACCAAACCAGCCAATAAATGCCCCTATAATTGGTATTCTGAATTGTAATCGTCCAATCCAACGAATTATATTTGGGGGTAAAATTCCAATAATCCAAGTCAGCATCGAAGTCTCCTTGAAACCATTTACGTTGCTTTTATAAGCAATTTAGCGAGGGTCGTTTTTCTAACATTGTTATAATCGTAACAGTGTGCAAGCTCGAGACTGATTATTTGGTAGTCACCACTCAATATCACTGCAGCGCGCTTAACTGCCTGCACCCAAACATCGATTCCTTCCCCATCCACCAACATCTCTTCGGGCAGCACCCGCGCCGCTTCGCCCACTCGACTGGCCAGAACGAATCGACCCGCTGCTAGGTAAAGCGGCAACTTTCCTGTTGTTCGCACCCAACCCACCATGTCGTTCGTCAGCGTTGACAAGCAAATGTCCATCCGGTGAAGCCAGCCCGGCAACTCCGCATAAGGCACCCGCCCGGCAAACTCCACCAATCCTTCAATACCCAATTGCTGACATCGTTCCTTCAACCGAGGCAGGCCCGAACCATCACCCACCATGATGCCGCGCACCGGCCGATCGATGGTACCCTGCAATTGCTTCACAATCTCCACTAATTCCCAGCCGTAACACGATTGATGCACAGGCGACCAGACCACGCTACCCACCATGCCGATCACCAAGGGATCTGTGGGGCTTTTCGGTTTCTGGTCTTTGAGTGGTGCGAACTGCTCCAGATCAACACCATCGGGAATGAATGTGGCCGTAATACCTCGCCGGGCCAACAATTCTTTGTGGTAACTACCCCGCACCACCACACCAGACGATGCCCGAAGCGCGAACAACTCCAGCACACGCGTGGCGAACATCGCCATTGGCCCCCGGCCAAGCGCCTTACCCAATGCCACAATGGCATCACCCGTGTCCACATACCATGGCGTGCCCGTCAACAATCGATATACCCCGGCAGCAGCCACACCGCTGGCAGCCATGTCGAGCACGTAACAGATGTGGGGGCGAATGGTCCACAGTTCGCGCACCATGCGCCATGCTGCTGCCAACTTGCCACCATGCCGGTAAACCACATGGCAATCAAAATCAGGTGCCAATTCTCTGGCAAACGCCCGGGCACGCTCACCCATGGCTGATTCAACATCGCCATTCACCACAAAAGCCAACTTCAATTTTGCATCGCTTACCAACCGTGTTCATCCAGCAAGCCCCGGTACACGGCCATTGTCTCATCTGCCACAGCATCCCAGGTGCGCTGTTCCGCCACCGCGCGGGCCTTTTGGCCCATGCGTGTCCGCAAACCGGCATCGTTAACCAGCAGCCGTACCCCATCGACAAAACCATTGATGTTGCTCGGATCGTTCACCAACCAACCCGTTTCGCCATGTTGCACCAGATCCGATGCACCCGCACGCAGCGTGGTGACCACCGGTATGCCACACGCCATGGCCTCGACAATCACCATGCCAAATGTGTCGAAAAATGTCGGGTAGAGCAGCATGTCCGCAGCCGCAAGCCATTGTTCCAAATGCTTGTTGAAACCCAGCGGATGCACACGGTCGGCACAGCCCAGCAGATGGGCCTGCTTCATTATTGCGTTCGTGTCCGATGCTGTGGCCAGCAGCAGATGCACACCTGGTACCCGAGCTATGGTTTCCACAGCCGCCGCTGCACCCTTCTGCAGGTTCCCGGCAAACAAAGCCAGCACAGCGTTGTTATCCAAACCCAACTGCTTCAGCAGATCTGCCCTGCATGCGGCGCGCAAACGCGGATGGAACGTGTCGGCACATATTCCATGGTGGATCACAAACACACCCTGGCTGCGACCGTAATGCTGCCGTATATCGCCCGCCGTGCGGTTTGATACAGCAATCACCCGCTTCACCCCCTTGCCAACCAAAGCCCTGCGTTCGAGCGGGGCTACAAGCCATTCCGCCAGCCGCTGCCGCCAGGTAATACGACCACAAAACGCGGCCTGCGCCGCATGCCATGCCGGCTGAATAAAATGAGCCGTGGCCACTGAATGCCGAAGCCCACATAGCCCCTGCGCATGCACAATATCGTGCTTCCCCACCATAAGCGTGGCTGGAACCACGAAACTGAGAATAGATGCCAGCGCCGACGACCGCCACGCCGGAACATGATGAAATTGAATACCGGCTGTATCGGTATCGCTGACGGTATTGGCGTAAACGTGAATGTCGTGATTGTGTCGAAACCGGGTGGCCAGTTCCACCACATACCGGCTCTGCCCGCCATGCCGATGGTAATCGTGCACCACAAACGCCAAATTCAGCCGGCGGTTTATCTGTGCTGGCATTCTTCCACGATCTGTTTCACAACCTTGGCGGCATGCGCCAAGCTAGCATGAACGGTGTACCACGCCCGGCCATGGGCACCCGCAGCCACGCGTTCCGCCAACGGCAGTTGAAGCACTTCGGCTAGCGATATTGCTAAGGCCGCTCCATCGGGCGTGGCAGCCAAGCGGGCACACGGCAGATCGGTGCGCCAGCAAGGGTCGGTTAAAGGCCCATCGTTGCTTACCAGTGGAACACCCAGCGACAGCGCACTCATGGCCGTGGTTCGCCGTGTGGTGATACCATCTGGATAAGGTTGCAAGGCTGTATCGCACGCCGCTAGGGTGGTGGCCAATGCCAAGGGATCGGTGTCTTCAACCACATGGCAGCATGCCGCGCGCTCAGCCAACGCAGAACTGGCTTGTTGCAACCAAGCGGCAGCACCCCGCCCCATCAGCAAAAACGCGGTGGTGGCTGCGAGTTTATCTGACAATTGCATGATGGTGGCCAGCAATAAATTCGATATGCCGGATCCATACGTGCCAAAATGCCCCACCAAGCAGTGGGAACCCGTTCGCTGCAGCCAGTGAATGCGGCAGCGTCGAACGACTTCAGCATCGACCGATTCCGGAAGGTTGCTGAAAACAGGCAGAGAAGTCACCAAACGGTTGGATACACCCCGCAACCTAGGCAACCATGCTGTGGTGGTAACTAAAATCCGCCATGCAACGGCCGCCATCAGGCTGGCCATGCATTGTTGAACGATGGCCAACACCCTGTGCCGTATAGGCCCGTTTTGGAATGGAAATGCCACTTCGTGAAACAACACTATCAGGCGATCGCGCCGCACGCAGGCTCGCCAAGCCAACCAAAGCACCAGCGGCAAATTCATACCACGAAGGCCAAACGCATGCGGAACATATTGGATGAAAATCACACGTGGCCCAGGAAAAGCATCGAGGGCACGAGCAAGATACCGCAGATGAACAGGGGCAAACGCACGGCCCACGCGATAAACGGGAGTTCCATTTTCAACAGATAGCCCCGCGTCACCCCCGCTTAAAACCACAGGCACAAGAGCCAATTCGGCCAATTCTTGGACCAAACCTGCCGTGTGGTCGGCAACGCCACCCGGTTCGGGAGGGTATTCGCCGGTGAAAAAATGTATTGCAATCTTCAAATTAATTGCCGAAATCGGCTCGCAATTCGTATAAGGCGATCCAAATAACGATCAAATGGTCCATAATCCGCAGGGACAACAGCTGATTCATCTTGGTCAGCAAAAATGTAATACCAACAAAATTCTAGATACCATACTTGATATGGATCATTCCGCATTGACAATTCATTCAGAAGAGCAAGATAGTAATCTAATGAATTACGTCTAATTGCGTTTTTAGATACTGCAAATTCCGCCCCTTGAGCAAAATAAACTAGCCCATTGGTGGGATCCGGCCGCTTGAGAACACACCTCCAAAAATCGGGAAATTTTCGTCCATTCTGAGCAAGTCGGATTTCTTCCAACGATGTACTATTAAACCCCCAATGCAGCCATTTATCTACATTATCGCCTCGAGGATATTGACCGACAGGCCGATCAATATTTATATATCTACGAGAACCGGATCTGAACCTTAAATATTTGAGATCGAATGAAATTGTATGTGTAAACACGAAACGATGGTTTCCTTGTGCTTCAAAATAATCGTCCAAAACAGTATTTGAATATAAGTGACCTATTGGTTGTTTATTTTCACTATTAAACCGGGTATGAGGCTGTGACCCTTGAACAAATACTGTCCATTCGGCTAGGTTGTCCCAATTGGAAACGATGTGATATAGGTAGGTATGACCTTCACGACCAACATTCGGTAAATTTATCGATACAATAGAATCGTCAGGCACACCCTTATTATATATCAAAGCAGACGAATACTGTTTTGTCCAATCCACACTCTCATTATAGCGTGCCACAACAATGTCAAGCGCACGATTCATTTGCATATCCGCCGTTTGTTTGCAAATTCATAGTCGTTGCCATCGATATTATAAGACAATTTGGAATTTATCTGATACTGCCATGCGCATTAAATTTTTCTAGAGACATCATTAAATACAGATATTAATTTATCTAGATGTGGTGTGCGACAAAATTTCCGCGCTATTTCCCAAGCCCTTTCCCGCAGACTCTGCCAATGAACTGTATCACGCAGTGCCCGAACAATGGCATCGGCCAAGGGAGCGGGATGCAGATTATCGCCGGGTGCCATTTCGCCTGAAACACCAGGAATCAACCAATCGGGAATGCCACCCACAGCATAAGCCACCGCAGGGGTGCCAACACAACCAGCTTCAATCCCAACCAGCCCAAAAGGTTCTGGCCACAGACTAGGCACCGCCAGCAGATCGGCTTGTCGCATTTTGGCCGTTACCTCTTCAGGTGAAAGCCAGCCATGCCATTCAACAGGTACTTGGTATCGAGCGCCTAATGCCAACAATTTCTCGCGGTCTGGCCCATCACCTGCAACGGCTAAAAGAAGAGGCCTTGCTAGTTCACGGGATGCGATGGCAATGGCCGGTATCAGATGCGTGTACCCTTTCAGCACGGTGAGGCGACCTGCCAACAATATGATTCCGGTCAATGCCCTTGGTTTCGGTGGTTCAAGGTCAGGTTCCTGATGCGGCGGGAAGAGCGGAAGCAAATGCAGCTTTTCATTGCTGAATCCATTCTGCGCCATCACCGCACGCATGTGACGACTGGCCACACAAACCGCCCGCATCGCCTTGAATGCTGTTTGGCGCATCTGTTCGCGCCGATAGGCGCGCCAAGCTGTCAGCAGGTTCAACCCACCACATCGACGAGGCAAATACTGAACCAAGCATGATGCATCGAACGCTTTTTCGCACACAGATGTACCGGGAAAACGATGCCACTTGTTCCCGCTGATGCAGGCTCCAGCATAATTATGATTGAACCCGACTGTAGGCCAACGATTGGCAATTTCAAGTTCGAGCAATTGATTTTGAAGACCTTGGCTGTAAACCACACATGGCGCAAAGCGTTTGATCGATTCAATAATGGCGGGCTGTTCCCGGAATTCAATATCGCGACGGGCAAAAAAGCCAACCGTATTGCCATTCTTTTCCAGACATGCACCAACCTGCTTAATATACGTTTCTGCACCGCCGATTGTGGCAGACCATTCGTTGACAATGGCAATTCTCATTAAATAGCAACATCGCGATTAGAAAACATATGTATCAGTTTTGATAAAATCACTGCATTGGCAAAAACATTGTACCGATTCACAGCACTATCCAATCCATTTTCAACACGAACCTTTGTATGATAAGGCTTTTCAATTATTGAATTTAAAGCAGTTACAATTGAATCAGGACTGATTTCATCCAACAAAATTCCAGCCTTTCCATCATTTAGAATTTCTATCGCCGCTCCTGCTTTACTGCTGATGACAGGAATACCAAAAGCAATTGCCTCCAACAAAACAATGCCGAAAGTTTCAAGCGACGATGGAAACACAAATACATCTGCATGCTGCCATCGCTCAAGCCATTCGACACTGCCATGCCTCACACCCCGATAAACCTTGACTCCAGGTTCTTCTTGAACATCCGATTGTGTTACGATGTGCAATTCCCAATCGGCCCGCAAATAAGACCTGAAAGCCTGCAACAGAATTGGACCGCCTTTACGCTTAAAATCACCACCTATGAACAGAATCTGACGTTTCTGACCAATAGGCCGGATCTTCTTTTGGAAAGGTTGAATATTGACCGAGGGCGGCACAATATGAATTTTCTGAGTTGGTATTCCATAGTCGTCGCGAAGCGATCGCGCAGCAGCCTCAGACCAAGGCAGAAGATATTTTGCTTTCTGAAATAACTGTATCTCGCGTTTGAATAACCATGCTAGCATTAACGGCGCAGCCCACCTGCCAATTGTACCTGAGGCAAACCATGGGGTTTTGGCAAGTTGTCGAAAGGTAGCATCCATGCACACAAGCAAAGGTGGGCAACCACGCCAACGAGCAAATGATAATGCAACACTCTGAGTGTTCACCACAATGGCATCGTAGGGCCGCCGGGAATGTGCCTGGCGTACCAGCCGCAATGCATGCTGGCTAGCTGCCATACGCCAGCGAGTGGCTCCCAGATCGAGCCCCCAACGACGCAGGCCCCGGATAGAGGTTTCCCCAAACCACGCGAGGTCAGCAGGCAGGGGAATGACATCATGCCAGTCGATATCAAAGCAATTGTTAGGCATGCCTTTTAACGATTGGGCATACGGTTCCAAATACGACCGATGCCCAAGTGTGTTCTCATTGATGAACGCGACCCGGGCCATCAGCCAGCCTTTACCAACGAATAGAGTTGACGGTAAAGAGGCGTAATGATTGCTGGGGAAAAATGATCCAAGACGCGTTGTCTGGCAGCCATTCCAAAATCAAATCTGAGCTTAGGATTATCGTTCCATGTGCGAAGCATTGCAGACAATTCTCCTGAAACCGTCATGTCAACAGTGCAACCACCATTCCCGATGATCCATCCAGTTACCGAATGCCCTGAATGGCCAATAACCGGCACGCCACACGCCATCGATTCCAGCAATACAATTCCGAACGGTTCGCGCAAAGCAGCATGAACCATGATATCTGCTGCCTGATACAGCGTGCGCATGGCATCGGGTGGTGTATTTGGGCGCAAATGCACACGGTCACCCAATTTCCGGCAAAGTTTGGTGACACGCTGAATGTCCGCAAAACTAGCCTGACCTGCCAAAACTAGGTGAACATTATTGCCAAGGTCTGTGCGGTCTACTTCGTTAATAATCCAATCGAGTCGCTTGTTACTTCCAGCCGAAAAATCCCCAACACCAAGAACAATTAATGCGTTTTCAGGAAGATCAGTCCCCAATACTTCAAACTTAATGCGCGCCTTGTTGTTCGGTGGAACAAATTTCTGAGTGTTCACCATATGAGGAATCACATGGCAGCGGTTCACCGCGACACCCATGGAAATAGCCTCATCACGGTACTGGGGCGCTAAAACTTGCACCCACTTAAACTGCCGCCACCACAGTGGGCCAAGTAAAAGCCCGTCCTTATAGATCAGTTCATAGCCTGCCGATGGCGATGACAATTTCAACCTGTATGCGAGAACAGGGTCGGCAACATGAACTAAACAAGCAGGCTTCTGGCGAAGATGATTTTGCAAGGCCCAAGCAAATGACTGTTGTTCCCATGCATACCGCTTTTGCCACGAAATAAATAACCGCCAACCAAACCAGTCGCGGGGAATGTTCCAAAGGCAAGTGTAATCGCACTGGCAGTCGAGTAACGGCCCACCACCAACAAGAATTACCTGATCACCATCATGGTGAAGAGCTTCCGCGACCGTGTGGGCCCACGCCTCGTTTCCTCGGCAGACACGTCCTAGGCCAGAGCAGGCGATAATGGTATTAGACACTTATTTATTCCATGGCACATGGCAAACATGTCAAGCAATTCCATCCAGAGGATTCTAACTTTGAAAGAGCCCGTTCCGGTTCAAGCGTTGCCAAAAAATTTGGCGTTTCCAATTGCCTTCTATTGCGAGCAATCGAGCTAGGATTAGCTAGATTTGGTTTCCACCAAGAATAATCAAGTCTAAAAATTGAATAACCAGCGTCAAGAAGATTATTCGAGACATGAGAAGGAAACGGATGATGATCTTCATAAATTATATCACGAACGAATTTTTTGTTTAATATCACATCTGCTCCATTTAATACAGCAATCTCATGCCCTTCAACATCAATCTTAAGAACACCAATTTTCTTGTTTTTCATTATCAATAGATCAAGGGTACTAACATCCACTTGAATACCCGTTCCTGAATTACATTGATTAAAAGATGCTAATCCTCTGTTGCCCATAAAAGCTTCAGGTTCAATCAATTTCATTTTGCCAACATTATCAGAAACACCTATTTGACGAAGTTCAATAAATGCAACATCAAATTTTTTCCATAAATTCACATTCACAAAAGCATCATAGAAAACTAAAGGATGCGGTTCATAGGATTGCACAATCCCCTGCTTGCCTGCTCTGCAGGCAAGCAGGGACGTCGTATAACCAATGTTGGCACCAACATCAACGCAATAATCTCCACGTTCGGTTAGACGCCAAAGCACTTCCGACTCAACCAACTCAAAGACACCAAGGGCTATAATCTGTCGTCCAATTACGTCGTCATTTCGCACCCGAAGCGGAAGTCCCCAAGGCAAGGTAACCATCTCGATAGATGCACTGACGCGATGCATCATGCGGCGCCAAACCTGAGAAGGCCGGAAGTAGTATTCTGGCTTAAATATATTGAATATGTTCATTTATTCTTACCAAGATGTTTAATTAATACAGGCAATCCTTCATCAAAAAATAAATTACGAACAGGGCCCACATAGTGCCGCGAAACAGCACCTGTTTCCTCAAGGTTAAGTGGAGGAGTTCCCGTCGCCACTGAATAACCATTCGAAAGGAATCCATTCCCTCCGGTGCGTGCAACCAATAAAGCGCAAGCCGTTTGTTCTGGGAATGCGTCTTTATCCGGTGGAATTCTTCCCGGAGCAAAGATTTGATTCAGGAAATCTAAATCAACTTCGCGCCGTGTCAGCAAACCCAATCCAGCATTAATTTTCTTCGGCAATATCAACCCGAACCATTCCATAGCCTGCCATGTTTCAATAGAATACATTGTATGTGAATCACGGTTGAATCCGAAAGGCAAACCATTTCCTTCTGCAAGATCCAACAGTTGGTCAGGCCTTCTAAAAAAGAGGACATCAGAATCACAACTAATAAAACAACGTGATTTTCCAATTATAGCAAAGTCAACTAGCTTTCTGATCATTACATTCCGGCGGCGGGCCTCAAGCAAATAGTGGAATCTCTTGCGGGAGAGATAATCTTCTACCTCGTTATTTGCCTCTTCCCAACCAATAAAACGTGCGGTGGGAAATAAACGGCTCATTTTAAAGCGTATCGACTGCGAAAGGCCGCCACCATCGTGAATTATCAGCGGCCAGTGAACACCAGCGCATCGATAAAACGACCAAGCAGCCCACAAGGCGAGCATCCAATCGGCACCACTTGTCATTATGCGAAACTCGCATGGGGCGCCATCCTGTTCCCAAGGACGGATGCTTACAGCAGGAGCACGTAGTATTTGCCGCAATCGCCAGCGCCAGCGCAATGAACGAACCAAGCCGACACGCACCACGGAACGTAAATCCCTGTAGGGCCGACAATTGTTTAGCAAGTTTCGAAAAAACGCCACTACCAAATTCACCCTTTATTTTAGTCCAAATATACGGTTTAACATATCGCGCATGCAAACAAACGAGCACTCGGCGCGCACAGTTTCCCGCGCAGCATGCCCCATAGCGCGCGCCAATAGCCTGTCGCGATGCAGGGTAATCACATGTCTGGCCATTTCGGCAGCATCAGCAGTAATAAAACCATTAACACCATGGCGAATTGGAGACGAACGCGCTGAAGCTTTGCTAGCCACTACAGGTATACCGCAGGACATGGCTTCCACAACACGTGTTAGTTGACCAGTTCCCCCAAGCATTGAAGCTATTAGGAATGGCGCTGTCCGATATTCGTCTATTATATTATCGACAAATCCGCGAATTTCGGCAGCAGGATGGCCTGGAAAACGCTTAGTATCTTTGCCGATAACACGAAAGGTGAAATCGGGGACCTCTTTCACAACTATAGGAAGTACACGCGAAACAAAATAAGCGTAACCTTGGGCATTTAATGGATGGTTATGTCCCACAAAAATGGCGGGCCCGTCATAAGTATTTTCAATGTCAACAGGATCGACACACATAGGAACAGTCATAATTCGATTTTTCATGACAAAATTACCAATTACATAGGCCTCGGATGCTGAAATAGCCAAAATTGAGTCGAATTTTCCTAGAATTTTTATTTCTGTTTTCAGATCACTTGAGGTAGGATAATCAATAAAACAATCTTCATCTAATACTGGATCGGATGACTGTGGTATGACCCAACCTTCCCAAGGGAAAAATGAAGCGATCCTACTTAACTGATTTCTGTGTAATGTACAAATATCAACACAATCAATTGCCACCTGTCGACCATGGTGACCTACAACAAGTGGCGTCCATTGAACATGGTTTGTGAGAATGAGTCGCGAATTGTTTTTTTTTAATTCGCGGCGAATCCAGGTTTTAAGAAGAGGTGAAAATGCTTCAGGAAAACCAAAAGAGCAATTTTTTAATCCATTGAATAATTTTCCTAAATAATGATCCACTTTGCCTATTAATTTTATTTTTACACTGGCAACCCCCATTTTTTTCAACCCATACCAGGAGGCACTTTGCTCGGGTGGTATTCCTCTAGCCACAAAGATACAATGAATTTTCCAACCATTGGCAACAAACGCTGCAATAATTGAAAGCATTCTGTTTTCACCACCATTATTGGGTGGATTTGAAATTGGCCATGAAATTATCGTGACGGTATTTTTTTCGCCTTGCCTAATCATGTTTCCATTCAATAAACATCGGAACTCCTTCATCAAAAAACAATCGCTTCACTGGTCCGACGTAATGTCGCAAAATTTCAGCGCGATTTGCTGAGGGGCCTGTGACTACTTTATAGTCTTCAGGCAAATATTCGAAACCAGCCTGCGAAGCTAGCA
This sequence comes from Candidatus Kuenenia stuttgartensis, assembly GCA_945875585.1. Classification (GTDB taxonomy): domain Bacteria; phylum Planctomycetota; class Planctomycetia; order Gemmatales; family Gemmataceae; genus REEB421. Next base: position 52,574 of record CAMCLK010000019.1, read on the forward strand.
GGGCAAGCACCGTTTGCTCGGCAAAGCCATCTTGATCGAGGGGGATCACTGATTTATCAAAAATTGTTTCCATGAAATCGAAATCAATAGAAGACTTTGGAATAACAGCAAGGCCCGTATTAATTGTGTCTGGGAGGCTTAAACCCAACTCAAACTTTGAAACATCAGAATTAATAGAATACGAGTTCTGATAATCACGTAACAAATGAATCTGCGGATTATTTTCTTGTACGATTCGTAGCAAATGATCTGGTCTTTTGAAAAACAACACATCTGAATCTAAGAGAATATAGCAACGGGCTTGACATGTAATCGCCGTGTCGATGACTTTGCGCATCAGGTTGTAGTTGGCCCTGGCATGAATCGTTGATGATAGATCCCGTTCTGCAAGCCATTTGTTCACCAACACGTCTGCTTGGGAAGCCGGAAGAAACCTAGCGTTGGGAAAATGGGATCTGAAAATTGCCCATTCCCGTGGCCCCAAGCCTCCGCCATCATGAACCACCAAAGGCCAATCAACCGACGTCCAATGGTAAAAGGAATGCAATGCCCACAAAGCCAAATCCCAATCCCACGCCGATGTTAGGATATGCACCTCGCAAGGCTGAAGTGTGGATTGGCTAACAAGGGAAATACCATGTATTTGGCCCATCATGCGCTTGTAATATAAGCGCCTAATAGTGTTAATTATGCCATAGCGCCGGACTTTAACATACAGCGAACTAGAACGAATTTTCGATCTGATTACACTAAAGTAATTCATTTCAAAAAAAACCTCGAAGTTTAATTTAAAATATTTTTGCCAATCGACTTTATTTTACTAATTATACGTTGGACAAGTGGTGTAATTGATTTCCAGACACCAAAGTTTTTTTCGGCTGCAAACTTGTCATTTTTTTTATAATAATCAATATATTGTAAATAAGCTGTATTACGCATTTGGAGAAAAAATTGGTTTGAGTCTAACTGGGGAATCATCTGATAGAATCCTTGAAAAGCTCGGATCATCTCAATTAAATTATTTCCAGTTCTCCTGTGACGAGAAGAATCATTCTGATCAAATAATCGATAATATGCTAAGGGAGTATTGGATAACACACCACCATGGTTATAGATAAGCCTAACCCACATATCCCAATCAGCCACATGTTCGAAATTTTCATCAAATCCACCATCCATTTCAACACATTTACGGTTAATAACAATCCCTGGAAACAAGAAATAATTATTTTGGGCAAATGGAATCGCTGTATTTCCTTTTGGTTTTGATTCTGGGAATTTTGGTGAAATGCTTTCCAGTACACCATTTACGTCCATAAAAAATGATCTTGTTGCAAACAGACCAAAATCAGATTCGCCTTTAATCATATCTATGATAGTCGAGTAAAATTTGCGTTCAACATAGTCATCACCGTGCAGAATGTGCACATACCTTCCTATGGACCTCCTTAGGCAATTATTGAAGTTTTGTGTAGCTCCTAAATTAATAGAATTGCGATAAAATTTAACGCGCCCTTTGCCAATATCACGAACTACCTGTTCAGGGTCATCCTTTGTAGAACAATCATCTATCACCTCGATTTGCATTTCGTTTGGTCCAAGATCTTGTGCCAAAACACTTTCTAGCGTTGTTCCAAGATACTGTGCGCAGTTGTAGGTAGGAATCATGACAGACAGAAAAGGCCGGTCATCATACTGCTTAATTGCACTAATTTTCGGAATTGTTTTTTTGATTTCCATCACTGTTGCGCCTCAAAATTACTGTAACAAATCTGCACAAGCTAATAAGTTCCCAGACAGCAACGCAGCCCTTGCTATTGCCTGATCCATATCATAATATCTGTATTCGCCTAATCTCCCACATATATAAACTTTTTCAAGACTATCCGCTCTCGTCCGATAGCGGTCATAAAGTTTGGTATTTGTAGCGTCGGGGAACGGGTACTCGTAGTCACCAGAGTCATCAGGTGTAAATGGAATTTCCTTGGTTAGAACTGTTCCAGAAATTTTCAACGCAATTTCTACCGGCATCATGTGTTTCCATTCTAGGGTGCGTATATGCGGTCCGCCGGCGTGGGTTGGGTTGTTCACTTGTCCAGTTGGCTGTTGAAATCCTGCGGAATCTGGAAGATATATGTGTTCACGTTTTTGGCCTCTGTATTTTAGTTTACCCAAGTCATAATCGAAAAATTCATCGATAGGCCCAGTAAATATTATCGCTTTTTTTGCAGAAATTAAGTTTTTGTTCTTAAGATAATCAAAATTAACAAGTACAGGAATTTTATCGAGCATATTCAGCATCAAATTTGCATAACCGGAACTTGGTATTCCTTGATATTTTGCCAGCGGCTTCAATCTTGGCTCGTCGTCATATCGAATATCAAAACGAGTACACAGATCCGCATTTAATTGATTTGCGGAAACGCCCCATTGTTTTTCATTATATTCCTTCACAAATTTCTCATAGATTCGCCTTGGCATAAGAGATAAGGCTGCTTCCTCTAAATTTCGAGGGTTGCCTGTGAATTCTGGTTTCCAGTCAACTCCAATTGTTCGTCGAATATAGCTTCCTGCGATAGGCCACTGCACAAGTTCACTGTCTATGTCGGAAAGTAGAGCTGCTTCGTACTTATAAAAAGTATCAAATCTGTTTACAAAATCCCAAATTCTTTCTGATGATGTCCTAAAATAGTGCGGTCCATAGGTATGTATTCGTATTCCAGAAATGTGTGCGTGGTCATGTACGTTGCCTCCAACATGATTACGCCGATCAACTACCATGACTTCTCGGCCAGCATCTGCCAATAGTCTCGCAATCACTGCACCTGTAAGGCCGCTTCCAATAATTAGGTAATCTACTTTCATAAACCTTGAGTAATCTCATTTTGATCAACTTGATAATTCACTTCCCACAATGAATAACCTTGATTTCGTGATTGATTGAACATCCAATTTCTTTCACCAACCGCAGAACTATCAACGGTAAATCTTAAACCAGATTCGATGTAGTCGTAAAATTCTTTTCCGCTACACGCGGTTATCAAGTCGATTGAATATCCGCCAGAAGCAAACCGCATTGGTGGTAACTGGCATCTAATCTTTAGAGAACCTGATGCTTGATCTATTTCCCAATCAAAAGCAAGACCACTTGGGGCAAATTTTACCGCGAGTCCATCTTGTTGTCTCAGAATCATTTCGACCGCAAATTTTATTCGCTTCACTACTTGAATGACAATTATAATATCTGCTCGTTCGCCAAATAGCAGTGCCTGGGTCGGCACACCGTCGCGTTCTATCCATGCATCTATAATTTCACAGTTAGTAGGCTTGCGCTGTCGCCCAGAAGTATTGAAGCCTTCGCCACAAATACTTCCATTTGCTAAGTATGCTGTTACAGCTTCACTAGCCAAACCAACCTGAACAACACTACCTTGTTCCAACAACACGCCAATTTTACATAAGCTTTGAACCGCTGCCATATTGTGACTTACAAACAGGACCGTCCGCCCATCTTTGGCCACCTCACTCATCTTACCTAGACATTTCTTCTGAAACTGCACGTCTCCAACCGCCAGCACCTCGTCAACTATCAAAATTTCGGGGTCTAGGTGTGCGGCCACGGCAAACGCCAGGCGCATGTACATACCGCTGGAGTAATGTTTTACCGGGGTATCTAGAAATTCGTCTACTTCCGCAAAGGCAACGATTTCGTCCATGCGCTTGTTAATTTCATGGCGGCGCATGCCCAGAATGGCACCGTTCAGGAAAATATTTTCCCGGCCGGTCAGCTCGGGGTGAAATCCTGTGCCCACTTCCAGAAGGCTTCCAACCCTGCCACGCAGAACGGCCCGGCCAGTGCTGGGTTCCGTGATTCGGCTGAGGATTTTCAGCAGTGTGCTTTTACCCGCGCCGTTGCGGCCGATAATGCCGACACATTCCCCTGCCTGAACCTCGAAATTGATGTCCTTCAGTGCCCAGAATTCGTCTTCGGGGGCGATGCGATCGTACGGTGCCCGGCCTTTGAACATGCGGCTCAAGCCGTTCCACAGCGAAGCTGCACCCGCTTCAATGGCATGACGCAGGCCGCCCCCTTCACGCATACCCGGTCGTTTCACTCGGTACCGTTTGCCTAGGTTTTCAACAGATATAATTGGTTTTGTCATGATTCTGAATTACAACCAGTCGGCCGCGTCGCGTTCCACGGCGCGGAACGCCCAACGGCCCACCACCAGCAGCACCACCATGGTGGTTGCCGACATTGCCAGCATCTGCGGCAATTCATGCACGGCATGGCCTAGAATGCTCCAGCGGAAGCCCTCCATCACGCCCACCATGGGGTTAAGGGCAAACACCATGCGCCAATGCTCGGGCACCACCACCGTGGAGTAACCAACGGGCGCGGCAAAGAAACCGCACTGCACAACAAAAGGCAGCACAAAGCGAATGTCGCGGTAACGCACGCCCATGGCAGCCACCACCAGACCAGCACCAAGTGCAATAAGCGCTGTAAGCACTAACAGTAACGGCAAAGCCACCAGCCGCCATGTAGGCCACACCCCGTAAACAGGCATCAACACCGCCAGCAGTGCCAACGACACCAAGGCATTGACAATGGCCACAGAAACAGCAGCCATGGGAATGATGATGCGTGGGAAGTAGACCTTGCTGATAAGGCCGGCATTAGCCACCAAGCTGTCGCCCGACCCTGTGAGCGCTGCGGAAAAAAGTTGCCAGGGAATTAGGCCTGCCAGCACCAGCAGCGGGTACGGCATGCCGCCGCCATCCATGTGGGCCAGCCTACCAAAAATGATGGTGAACAGGATCATGGTCATGGCGGGTTGAAGCAAGGCCCACGCCACCCCGGCAATGGTTTGGCGGTAGCGAACAGCAATATCGCGCCAAGCGAGAAAGACCAGCAGGTCGCGGTAGTGCCAGAGATCGCGCCAGAAGCGGTGGTCAGCTTCGCCGGGCGCCAGCACCAGCACATGGGGTTCTTCGTGAAGGGGTTTCATCATCATGCTGTTTGTGCTGTGGATGGCACGTGTGGGGCTGGCAACGGGCGGGCTACCGATCGTTTTTGCCCGGAGGGTACCGGCGGCCTTTGCCGAGGTCGGCGTTCCGCACCCGAAGCAGCATAGCCAATGCTCAGAAAAATCAATGATGTTCCGGGCACACTGGTCATCAGGCCGATGCCAATGAACGAGGTGGCCAAAGTGATGGCACCGGAATACCATACAAGGCGGAGTGTGGCATAATTGGGGTCGGCTTGGTCTAAAATGCGGGAGTAAAACCACACCACAAACCCCATGAACAGGAGCAGGCCTACCACGCCCTGTTCCAACAAAATGCGGCTATACTCATTTTCCAAACCAACGGGATTGGTGATAAGACTTTGCAGCCAAAACGGGATGCTTGTGCCTCCACCACCTAGACCGTTGCCGAAGGGATACTGCTCGAGCAGGTCAAAAAAACCGAGGTTGGCACTCATCGACAACCGACCCACCACGGCTTCAGAGTCGTACAGCAGGGCAAACCGCTGCATACGCTCTTCGCCGCTGACCATCACATAAACAACAGTTGCCGCCACGACAAAGAAAACAATACCGGGTAGTGAAAGTCGGCGTGTCATCAGGCCCAAGCCAAGAAAAATTCCCAGAATGGCCACCGGGGCGCGGGCGCCGCAGAGGAAGGTGCCCAATCCAGCAGCCACGAGGCCAGCGGCCTGCAGGTAGAACTCTAACGGATTGCGGATGCGCTGGAACATGCCGCCCAGAATCCATGGCACCGTCAACGACATGGCGCCTCCGTAGGAATGAGCGTTGGCAAAGCAGGCGGGAATGCGAAAATGGCCGCCTGCGATATCTTGGCTTTTGTAGATAATTTCGGTTGCTTCATTGCGTGGATAAAACGCTTCCACACCCATGGTATATTCAAGGCCAGCAAAGGTGAGGGCCACAAGGTTCATCAGGCACAGAGTGATGGTGATCTGCCTGCGGCCACTGTCACCCAGCCACGCGCCGAACAACGCCATGGGAATAAAGAAGACATTGCCGCGCAAACCCACCGCCTGAATGAGATAGTGCTGAAACGGGATCAACACAAGAAAGCATGGCCAAGCGATCAACGCGACCACCCATTTGCGGGTGGAGCCTTCAAGTAAGCGGTCGATGGCTGGGGGCGGATTCAGAAGGGTGCCAGCGTAAAGACCTACAACGGCACCATCATAAATGAAATGCCCCCACGAGGCGGTGTAGTTGGATTTGAGAATGCCGTAGAGGTATCCCCACGCAATGGTGAGGCACAGGCCACGCCGCCAGTCGGCTAAGGTGAAATACAACACCGATACGAATGCCAGGGCGCAGATAACTAAGCCGTTCATATGGGCATTTTTCTGGCAAGAAGTCGAGTTACAGGTTTGTTGACTAGCACTTTGATTTCCGATGGTTGGCCCATGTCATTCAACAGTTCAAATCCCCACTGGACCAAACGTTCAAGCACGCGAGCAGGATTTTCATTTTGGCTACGGATCACATCGTTATGAAGCTCGAGAAAAATCATGACGTTGGTGTTGGACTTGAAAAAATGATTTCCGCCGAAAAGGACGTCGTCTTCCATACCTTCAACATCAATTTTTATATGCGTTGGAGGTTTTGGCATTGATTGAACTATCTCGTCGATTGTCACGCATCGGGCCTTCACAAGTTCTGAAGATTGATTCTCGCCGGTTTTTCCAACAAAATAACCGCTTGAATTAACACCCGCGGGAACAAATGAATGACTTCCAGACGTGCGCCCAACACATGCTTCAATAATTTCAAGTCGATCTGTCACTTTATTCAGCGCAGCCTGCTGTCTGAGTTTTTTAATGGCCATGGGTGATGGTTCAATGGCAACAACAGTTGCCTGTGGACCACCAAAATGGAGCGCGGCAAGGCTAAAAAGACCAAAATGCGCACCGCAATCTATAAAAATCATTTCCGGCTTACACTCAACAATGAATTGGTTGAGCTCTGCAATCTGCAATGGATCGTGCAGGTGGTGCAATTCCATCGTGCTGGCGAAAGTCGGATGGCATTTGATACGCCAACCAGTTCGTGGCTCAATTACATTAGTTCTACCAAAAGTGTAGCTAAGAGCCTGAAGAATCCATGTAAAAGAACCGCTTGGTGCCCGCAACCAATTTCTGACCGAACGGGGAAATACCGCACGCGCTACCCGTTTTATCATGTCGCGAAGTGTCACGCTTTTTCCGCCAACAGATCTTCCAGCGCCTCAGCAACCAGCGCGGCATCGGGGCGGGCCACGAGCCTGTTGCGGCCACCCGGTTCGACGTTCTCCAACGGCCCGCCCATGGCCGTGGTCACCACGGGGCAGCCCATGGCTTGCGCCTCCACAAAGACATGTCCAAACGGTTCTGGGGAAATATTGGGCTGACAGAAGAGATCGGCAGAGGCGCAGAGATTCAATACATCTCCCCTGTGGCCGAGGAACCTAAGCCGGTTTGCCAATTTCAGATATTCCGCTTGGGCTTTGATTTTGAGCTCCAGCGCTTTTTCGGCCGGCTGCTGGGCGCCCCCCACAATCCAGCATTCCCAATCGAGAGATGGGTCTAGCCGCACGAGCGCATCCAACAGCAATCCATGGCCTTTGTAGGGGTCGAAACGCGCGGCCATGAGAATGACTTTGCGTGTTTCGGGGCAACCAAGGGCAGCGCGCATGCTGGCGCGGGTTTTGGCTTTGTCTTCAAGTTCGGAAATATCGCAAATAGGATTGATAATCGTTGTGGGTATGCCGGGGAAAAGCTTGCCGAGGGTGCTGGCGGTGAACCGGCTGTTGGCGATCACGTGGTGAGGCCGGGTGAACGACGCTAGCCATTCGAACCATGAATGGGTGGCTGTTGAGTGCATGAAGGTGACCAACTTCACGCCAGCGCGGCGGACGGTTGGCCCGAGTGCCGCCTGAGTCCAGCAGTTATGGCTGATAACAATATCGGGCTTCAGTTTGGCCAGCAGGCGGGCCAAGGCGCGCCGTGCCCGCCAGATGGTCCACGGATAACGGAAACGGATCGGGCTAAGCAGGTGCGGGGTGATGCCGACATCTATCAGGTTTTGCTGCAGTTTCCCGACAAAGCAGATAGCAATATTGACATCAATCCGTGGCATCAGGTCACGTCTATGGGAAATGTTCACCAAGGTGGTTTCAATACCGCCGTACATATTGCCCACGCCCAGGTGCAGCACCTTGGCTATGCCGGTTCCCGGGCCCGCCAAAACATCTTGCAGACGGGGCAGCAGCACTTCCGGCGTGAACTGGCGCAAAAACGGGTTCATGCGCCGGCAGCCTCGGCCCAGCGTTGCGCCATCAGTCGGTGATCGAACTCGGTGCGGGCGCGGGCGCGGGCACCCTGTGAAAGCCTGCTGCGAAGCACAGGGTCGTTGGCAATGGTTCGCGCAGCGGCAGCCAGGGCGCTGGCATCGCCCACGGGAACCGTGAGGCCAGAAACATCGTGCTGGCTTACCCAAGAAACACCACTGGCGGGAATGGCCGTGTTCACGACCGGACAACCGCTGGCCATGGCCTCGACCTGCGCCAAACCAAACCCTTCACTGCGCGCAACGCTGGGGAACCAGAGCGCGGTGGCGGCATGGTAAGCCGCAACAATGAAATCGTCTGGCGCATGCCCTATCCACTGTATGCGGTCGGCCACGCCCAAGCGCTCGGCCTGATTTCTGAGTTCTGCCTCCAGTGGACCGGTACCCACCAGTACCAGGGTGCCGGGCAGTTGGGCCAAGGCGTCGATAGCCACGGTGTGGCCTTTGTAGTAGACGAGCCTGCCGACCATCAACCACAGCGGACCCGGGCAAGATTGGCGCAGCTTGTCGGCCGACCGCATGACTTCGGAATTCGGATGCTCGTATGGTTCGAGGTCAATTCCCAAGGGAAGAACACGCACGCGGGGAGCATGGCGCTGAAGCGTTGGCGACCCATCGGCGTAGCCGGGGCTGTCGCTAAAAATAATGCGCGCGCGGCCATACACCCGGTCTTCAAACGGTGCCACCAACATGGCAAGGCGCTTCTGCTTCACGGCATCGGAATGATGCGTGACCAGCAAATCGGGTCCGGCGGCCAAACTGGCAAAGGCGATCAGCATGAGTGGATTAGGCGTATGCAGGTGAACGATATCCGTGGCGCGTAACAGTCGCCCGAGCTCGCCGCGCAGGCCGGGGACAATATCAAAACGGGCCAGATGAGCGATTCGGCCGAGCCTGCGCACCGAAACCGGGCCGTCCGTTTCGGTGCTGTCGGGGGTGCTGGCGAATGTTTTGCCAATAACGGAACGACGCTGAACATTGGCGTGCTGAACACAGAGCACACGAACCTGATGGCCCATGGCTGCCTGGCCGTGTGCCAGCGTTCGCACATGCGCCTCAATACCACCCGACGCGGGCGGGTAGTACTTGCCCAGATGCAGGATTCGCATGGGCGGGCGCTGGTGCCTTTACGCGCCGGCCAGATCCGCCTCGAACCGCGCCAGCAGCGGCCGGTAGGCGCCCGTGGCGGCAGGATCGGGACAGACAGGATCGGGACGAAGTCGAACAATGCGGGCGACAGCGGCAGCCATGAGGTGACGCAACGGGTGGCCGCTTTCGCGGGCCCGAACGGTCTCGATACCTGCCAAGGCTCCAGCAGCGGCACCCAGCGCCGGGCCTTCGCTGCTTTCGAGTCGGTCGAGTGGCATGCCGATAACCGAAGACAGAATTTCGAGCATGAGGCAGCAGCGAGCAATGCCGCCGGAAACGCTGATGCGTTCAACCACTTGGCCATTGTCGCGGTGGGCTCGAATGCCAAGGGCTATCAAATACGCCAAGGCTTCGAGGGAGGCCCTGAAGCGAACACCGGGGTCTGCAGGCTCTGCTGGCAACCAAGCGAAATGGGGTTTGTGAACCCCAAGGCTGGGCTCCGCATGCACAAACGGCAGCACTCGCACACCGTTGCAGCCGGCTGGTACTGCCCGGGCAAGCCGCTCGAGTTCGTCCCAGTTTGGTTTTTCACCCACGACGCGGTCGAGGAACTGCGCGCCGTTGGTGTAGCAGCGCATCCACAGGAAAGGCCCCCAGTTGAGGCGCATACAGTCGAGGCTGTCGGTTGCGGGAGGCGCGGCAGCACTGCTGTTCACCACTGCGGAATTGCCGAGGATGATAGCCACCTGCCCGGCTTCGACTGCCCCGCCGCCGGCAAGGCCGGCCTGCTGATCGTCGGAGGTGGGGAAGACCAGCGGTGCCCGTGAGGGGTCGATTCCTAGTTCGTGGCAGATACCTGAGCTGAGCGGCCCGACCGGTTCGAGGTAGTCCACCACTCGGGGAAGGTTGGCCAAAGCCCATTCCCGATGAGGCGGATCCGCCAACGCGCCGAGCATGGCCGGTTGCCAAGTCGCCGAACGCAAGTCAAGCATGCCGGTGGACGCAGCACTTGAAATACTGGTCACATCAAAGTTGCCGGTAAGAAACCCGGCAACCAGCGGCCCGTGGGGCAGCATGCGCCAAGTGCGGCGCCAATCTTCGTTAGAAAGAGTGGTTTCGTCTTTTACCAAATGACTGAGGGAATAACGTATGGCCCATGGACCACCGATAAGTTCCCGCACTTTGGCCTGGCCGCCTAGGCGTTCAAGGCCCCGGGCATGATGCTCGGCCAATGTGCCATCGTTCCAGCAAATGGCCCGACGGACTGGAAGGGCATCGCGGTCGATCCGGCCGGCCGTGTGGTGCGTGGCGGAAATACCGATGGCTTGCCAGTCGGACAAACGGCCAAGCTCACGCAAGCGGTTCGCCATCGCGCGCACGGCAGCCCGGGTTTGGCCCTCGAGCTGGCACAGGTTCAGTTCACTGACACCGCCCGATGTCCAAAGGTCTGTTGGAAGCCGAACCTCGGCAACCACCTGACCACGGGTATCGAAGGCGAGTCCCTTAACCGAACCGGTGGAAAAGTCGAATCCCGTAATCAGCGACGTGGAACTGAGGTGACTGCCTGTCATGTCATCCGCCTGAAATATTCAATGCACGGCCCCGTGGGGTGCAGATGGGGACATTTAGCCCCTGCATTCCCAAGTGAACGGTGCTGTGGGAGGAGTCTTGCTCCTTACAGCACTAACGTGGCATCGCCGTAGCTCAAAAAGCGATAGCCTGCCGTAATTGCTAAAGTATACGCACGCTTCAGCAGGTCGGTAGATGCAAAAGAATTCATCAACAGTAACAACCCTGTACCGGGCTGGTGAAAGTTGGTGATCATCGCATCAACATGCCGAAATTCGTGCCCCGGACGCACTGTGAGTTTAGCCCACCCCTCCCAGTCTGACAATTCAGTTGTGGGTTCCATCGACTCTAATAATCGGGTGCAGGTTGTCCCCACCGCTACGACCCTCCCGCCCCGGGCCCGGCATGCGGCAATGGCGGCAAGGGTTTCAGCAGGCACCCGCCCCCATTCAGCCTCCACGGCGTGCGCCATGGGATTATCGCGGGGCAACGGCTGAAAGGTCCCCGGCCCAACATGCAGGCACACCTCAGCAGTGCCAATTCCACGCGCGGCAAGAGCCTCGAAAACACGGGGTGTGAAATGCAGTCCGGCAGTAGGTGCCGCAATAGATCCAGAATCGCGGGCGTGGAGGGTCTGGTAACGGGGAATATCTTCTGATCTGGCTATGCCCTTGCGAATGTACGGTGGCAACGGCACTTGGCCGCAACGCTCAAGCCAACTTACTGCGTCGTCTGACGGTTCCGCCGCAACAATCCATCGGCCTTTCTCGGTCCGGCCTTTCAACTGAAGCCTCAACGGGCCGGGTTCCACGGCCAGCCATTCGCCGGGGGCAATATGCCCACCCGCATGGCCGAGCATTTCCCAGAAACCATCTGGCAAAAGCTTCACGAATAATCCGTGCCAATGGCCACCGGTTTGCTCGCGGATACCTGCCAAGCGGGCAGGCAAAACCCGGGTGGTGTTGAGAACCACGAGGTCGCCCGGATTAAGCAATTGGGGGAGGTCGCCAAACACGTGGTGCGAAATAGACCCCGTGGCACGGCGCACTACAAGTAGGCGCGCCGCGTCACGGGGCTCAATCGGTTCCTGGGCGATGGAACCTACAGGTAGATCATAGTGGAGGAACAGGCTTTCAGCGTCGATCACTTGAAACTCTTCAACCAACCTTCAAATGCTTCACGATGTTTTGCAACCGTTTTGGCAGGCCCGGTCAACCGGATATGGTACACCGCATCGCCTTCCACATGCAGCCCAACCATGGCGTAATTGGGCTTCTCTTCAGACTTGGCATTGGGGTTGAAAGGCTGCGATTTGTACAGATAGGTGCCCTTGGCATCAATCATCTTGCCCTTGCCCAGCGGCCCGGAATAGTCGCTGATTTTTGCTTCCACACCCTTGGCAAACGTGCCCTTCCAGCGCTCGATGTTGGCATCCGCGGAGCCGCCAAGGCCCTTGAACACCACAAGTTCAGCATCAGCGTCGTCGCCGGGGACTTTGGTCAGCTTGTACTGAGCAAAGCGCATGGCATTGGTTGGCTGTTCTTCCTTCCAGCCGGCTGGAAGTTTGGTTGAACCCTTACCTTCAGCAGCTTCCTGAGCCCCAAGGCTGAGTGCCAGTAGTGCCAAACCGCACAACCCTGCAAGTGTCCGCATGCGCATTGTCATGTCTTCCTGCCTCCAACGGCCCGAACCCAACTAATACCACCACCGCCACTATATGGACCCGGCCAGCTTAAGGCGTGGGAACCGTGTCATTGGCACCTATCCGCTCGCCCTCCCATGTGACCGTACCTGTTGCGGGATCGCGCTGCAGAACCCGATGCGCGCTTCCCGGTGCTGCGGCAACGTCTGTCTTCGGCAGCCATCGGGCCATGGCGGCCTTAATGGATGCTGATTCAGCCCTCCCAGCAAGATTGGTCCATTCGTGTGGGTCTTTCACCATGTCGTACAATTCTTCACTGCCATCCGCATAACGGATATAACGATACTGTTCATCCCGCACAGCATGGTTGCCTTGATTGTGGGTGGTAATGGCAGGGCGGTTGCGAGGCGCCGTGGCATTCCTCAATTGGGCGCGCAGGCTGACGCCTTCCAAATGTTTTGGCGCCTGAAGACCTGCCAAATCTGCAAGCGTGGGAAATAGATCCAACAACTCCACGGGCCTGCCACAGCGGGCACCCGGAGTAACCCCGGGGCCTGATACCATCAGGGGCACGCGGGTGGAGCGTTCCCATAAGGTATTTTTGCCTGTGATCAACTTTTCGCCCAAATGATATCCATGATCGCTCCACAGCACCACGATGGTGTCGTTGGCGCGCCCGGTAGCTTCAAGGGCAGCAAGTACCCTCCCTATCTGGGCATCCATGAACGCTGTGCTGGCCAGATAAGCGCGCACCAGAGGCCGCCATTCCTTTTCATCTTTCAGCGTCTTGAGCCGTGGTTCAGGCAATTTCCAGTGCAGGTACCACGAAAAGCGGGGTGTATCGTCACGGTCATTGTCTCGCACTTCTGGAAGAATTACAGAATCTTCGGGAAACAGATCGAACCATGCCTTAGGGGCGTAACAGGGGACATGGGGGAGTCGAAAACCCGTGGCAATGAAAAAGGGCTGCGATTTCGGCGCCGTAGCCAGAGCCTTGATCGCCGCATCCGCAATCTGGTAATCGCCAGCCTTGGAATCCGCATCCGGGAACGGTCCCCAATCCATGGCAGGGTGGCGGGGTTCCGGAAGATTGGCAATGGGTTTACCGGGGCGCCCCATGCCAGGTGCTGGGCCCCAATTTTCAAATTCTAGGAGCCTGTTGGGTGGCGGAAGTGAGCCATCGTGAAAGACTTTGCCACATGAATAAGTCCAGTAATTGGCGCGGCGGAAAACCTGCGGCAAGGTTGGAACATCACGAGTGGCAGCAACCTGACGGATGCCCGGCACTAAGCCGTGAATGCCCGTGGTGGAAGGCCTCAGTCCAGTCAGCAAGCTGGAACGCGATGGATTGCACAAGGGCGCCTGACAATGAGCATTCGTGAAAAGCGTACCCCGCCGTGCCAGCGCATCGATATTGGGCGTGCGCGCCTGTGGATGGCCACCAAGACACCCCACCCAGTCGTTGAGATCGTCGATGGCGATCATTAAAACATTGGGGTTGGCCGCACTGCACGATGCGGCCAACCAAAAGAAAATAAGCATCGACAACGTGAAATGACGGTTCATTTGGCCTTCTTGGCTGATCCGAACTCGCTTGCCGACATTTGCTTGATAGTACCATTAAGAAGGAGCACTAGACCACCTTCTGTTGGGACCTTTTTCAAATATCCTACGATATCAGTGGTTCCGGGCGAGCCTTCACCGGGCATCTGGGCACCCCAAACAACCACGATCTCACCCTTTTCAAGCAATCTGAAAGTATCGTCGAACTGATTTTTCACAGCAGCAAGGTCGGCTAGCTTAGCAACTGGTTTGCCAGCAAGCCTAAGCATTTCGCCCAAATCACGCAGGCTGGAAGTCCCTTCTGCCTCAACTGGATTGACCGACTTTCCAAGCTCGCTCGAACAGCCGCAGGTCATCGTGAGGAAAAATACCAGGAGATAAAGACGCATGATTTGCTCCTAATTTACAATCATGGAAGATTGACTGATTCGCTGCCGGAACGGGTGCCAATAGCGCGCCAAGTGGCATTGGCGATGGAATCAGAAGTGAAGCGAACAGATCCATCAGCCATGCAACTATTGACTCCACCACTGTGATAACTGCTAGCAGCAATGTGCATACGAGCGAATGAAGTGTCGCCACAGTTGTACTTTTGAGTTCCCGAATAAGACTTCGTATTCCAGTTGGGCGGCAGGGTGTGGGTGTACATGTAGTTGGAGGGCAAGTTACGGTAATATTGATGCCCCACATATTTAATGGAACTATTCCAACTGCTGCCATCCATACACATCGGAATGGTCGTTCCGTCGTTATCGTTCCAACTGGTCGTGTTGATAATAATTGTCATGTGATCACGTATACCTGAACCGGTTGATGAGTTTGTTTCAAGCGAGCGCATGACTTCTGAAAACGCCACGGTATTGCTGGTGCCATCGAGGATATCAGCGATACGCACCTTAGCCATGATTTTACGGTAATCGGGATTCCGTTGCCCAGTCGGCAAAAGCGCGGTGGTGGTGTCAAGAGTCACATTGAAAATACCAGCAACAGCAGAGTTGTTGTCGTACTGATTCGCGGTGCAACCGTTATTGCCAAAATAGCTTTGGCGGCCCGCACCAACGTATTTCTGAGTGGAAGGATCCGATGGACACAAATAGGTGGGGATATCAGTGGTTCGAGCCGCGCCATTCACTCCAGACGCGTTGACATCGTAATCGAGATTCCACTGATTCAGTTTGGCAGCTTGCTCGATATATGGAAGGAGCAAGACCTGAGGGGAAGCTCGACTTGAGCCAGCTCTACCCTCACCGCTGAGCACTGGAGCAGCAAGTGTTCCCGTCAGAAACGGGACAGGGCCCACGCCCGGACAAAACACACTGTTGGTGCTTTCATAATTGTGCATGGCCAAGCCAATTTGCTTTAGGTTGTTCGAGCATTGCATTCGGGCTGCGGCGGCCCGGACCTTTTGCACCGCAGGAACCAGCAAGCCAATAAGAACCGCAATAATCGCAATTACGACAAGCAATTCAATCAGCGTAAAACCACGGCGTTTGTAGGAAAGGTGGGATATATTCATTTCCAAATCCTCCAGACCAACTTCGTTGGATGAAATTCAACTTATACTCCATATCCTTAAACATCCACGGCTACACTAGCTTTCCGCCATTCTTCTTCATAACTTAAAAATAGCTTAATATTTCTCCTGATCCAACATTGGAATCTAATATGACCATTTTAAGCCGCCGCAGCGCCTTATCTTGCCTCGCCATCCCTATCTTTGATTCATTGCCAATGACCGCAGAAGCCCCCAATCATCCTAACCGCATCGGCGTATCCACCTACTCCTTTTGGCATTTCAAGGGTGCTCCGGTGCCCATTGAAACTTGCCTCGAACATGCTGCCGACATGGGTTTCGATGGCGTGGAAATCTTGTATGTGCACATGGAAGAAGCAGCCAAGGCAGCCGGTGGAAGCGTGAACAATGCACTGCTGCATCGCATCAAGCAGCGCGCCTTCGCTTTAGGCCTCGACCTCATGGGATTTTCCACCCATCAAGGTTTTGTTACACCTGACGCGGAAAAACGAAAACAAAACATCGAGCACACTGCCAAGTGCCTAGAAATGGCGCACGAACTGGGTATTCCCACCATCCGTGTGAATACTGGCAGGTGGGGCACCAGCAAAAACTTCGACGCTCTCATGGCCAACAAGGGAATAGAACCACGCCTGCCCGGCCACACAGATGACGAGGGCTTTGCCTGGGTGATCGACAGTTTTGGAGAGGTCTGCAAGCGGGCCCAGAAACTGGGCGTGGTGATGGGGCTTGAAAATCATTGGGGATTAGGCCGCGAGGCAACAGGTGTTTTGCGGGTGATCAAAGCCGTCGATTCTCCTTGGTTGAAGGCGACGCTCGACACGGGCAACTTTCTGGAAAACATGTACCCGCAGATGGAAGCTCTGGCTCCCCACGCTGTGCTGGTTCAGGCCAAAACCTACCACGGCGGTGGTGAATGGTACAGCCTCGAAATCGACTACGCCCGCGTGGCGAACATTCTCCGGAAAGCGGGATACCGTGGCTACATATCGTTAGAAATGGAAGGCAAGGAAGCCCCCGCCACGGCAGTACCAAAAAGCTTGCAAACCCTAAGGAAAGCGTTTGGATGAGGTTATTTCTTTCAATAGGCTAGATGCTTCGATTTGAAGTTAGGAGTCTGGTTGTGCCAATTCGTGTCAATTGTCCATGTGGCAAGGTATTGAACGCTCCCGACCGTCTTGCCGGAAAAATGGCCAAATGCCCCGGTTGCCAGCAAGCGGTCAACATACCAGATATTCTAGAGGAAATTGACATTCCTAAAGAGACCGCAATCGACCGGATGTTAAGTGGCGATACCCGCGCCTCCAACCCGGGGAACGTTCAGGTAGACTGGGTTCATTGCTTTCTTTGTTGGCCCGTCGGAACTACTCTTTCTTTCCTTGCTGCTTCCGCTTTGGGAGCCTACGGCGTTTACCGCATCACCATTGGAGACGCGAGAGAAGGCGTTGGCATTATTGTCAGCAGTGCCTCATTAATGGGATTCATAGCAAGGAGCTGGTACACATGGTCTCGTGTCATGATTTACGGCTGTGCCAACCCAGGAATGGTGGTGGATGCGGCCAAGGGACTTGTTGCAGTACTGACGGACCTCGATACCGGAACCGGTGAGAATTTCTGGGTGATCAAAATTGTCAAGCAGCCGCTCGGCCGCATGGCCGACGGACCAGCGGAAAACGGCCAGCATGTCGGTACGGTGGCTGGGTACACGGGAGATGGCAGCAAGGGCCACTGGGAAACATTCGAACCGTGTGTGGTTGGGTGTATCACCAGGAACAACAAAACGATCAAGCGTGTTCTGAAAAGTTTTGACAGCGACGATTGGGAGCTTCTCACAGAAGCACTCAAAGAAGTACCAACGCCATGGAAGCAAGGCCAATGGCGGGTACTGGAACGGTAACCTCAGAACCCCAGTGCAAAACCAAAAGATCCCCACACTACTGAGTAAGGGGTGACCCTCATTATTCAAATATATTCGATTTATTGCCAGAGACTCTGAAGCCCTCCCGGCCATTCTTTTGCTGAGCCTCGTAAATTTTCGCATGGCTGTTGCGAATCAAAGGTGGACAGCAACCCGGAGGACTTCAACCATGGACCGCCAGCAACAACAAGCCAACCGGAACAGAACCTACGACTTTGTTTGCCGTAGGTCGTTTACCACCAAGCAAGGCACCACCATCTCCAAGGGACAGGTGTTTCAAGCCCGAGTGTCAACTTTTCACTCCGGCGCCACTGAATTTTTCCGCTTCACTTTCGAAGATGAGACAGAAACAACCGACGTGGCTTGCATGATGGCCCAGTTCCACTCGGTAGATAACCCCAAAGCCTAAACTGTTTCAATATAAGGAGTATCTTCCATGCTCGAGTTGTATTTGTATCCAATTTCCAAAACCACTTGGGTCTTTGATGACCCACGCACCAACCTGAAGGAAGAACCGTTTGTCTGCGGTATTTCCGAAATGATCACGGAAATTGTCAACGCAAAAGGGATCGACGGCTCCCACGGCATCTCCCTGCAGTTTGCCGAGCATGCATTTGAAGGGCACGATGTGCTGCTTCACTGGGACAATGGCGGTGTTCCAGAATACCTGCGCGAGCAAATAACCCCCGACTGGGCTCAAGGCGGCAACTGGTACACTGCCAGCGTGAACGGAAAGGAAATGCGGGGCTGGTTATGCCCAGCACTGGGACTGTATTTCTTGGAAATGCCCAAGACCATCGCTGTACGTGTGTCGCCTCTTCCCCAGGGGGTCAACCCGATCTGGACTCCCCCACCCGGACAATTGGTGCGCCAATTCGTCAGGGTAGAAAAGTAACTGCCCTGTGCCCCATCAGTCGTTCCAAATCATCAATTCAGATACGCCACTTCTAGCACGGCCAGCGTGGGTGAACACAACCCTCACCTTGCTGGCTGCTACGCGGTCAAACCGGATTTCATTGATTTGGCTTCCTGTTGGTTGAGCGGGCAGCATGGCCTTGTGCTTGATCGGCATCCATGCCGTGCCATTCCAAAATTCAAGCTCATATCGCGCGGGCGGTTGAACACCGCCCCTGTCGTCGTAAATAGCCAGTTCAACGCGGGTGAAAGCCTTGGAAACACCAAAATCGATCTCCAGCCAATCGGTGGCATTCGGAGACTCGTAGCTTGTCCATCGGTTTGTGGGAGATGGAAGAAAGTTAGTGATTCCATCGATGGCAGAAGACGGTTTTCCACCAAACCGATCGGCATACGATGCCGAGGCACGTGGAAATGGAAGATTGCCAGGATTGTAAGCCAAATTGCCAGAGGGCGGAGGAGCTACCTGAATAGGCCTTATTCCCGGCCCCCATGCTTCCAGTTCCGTCAGGCCAGACTTGCCATGACGTGCATGATGCAGCACAGCTCGAAGCTTGCGTATTTCCATAGCAGGAAACACCATCACATTGGCACAATGTCCCGTAGGCACAGCAGGCCTCTGCGATTCGACAACGACAGGCTTCCATACGGAGCCATTCCATGCCTCTAGATCGATCCGCTCGGGCGCCACAATTCCTGAACCATCATCCAGCAGGTAGAACTTGACCGTATCGATGGACCGATTCATTCCAAAATCCAGCTCGATGGAATCGGTAAGATTTGGAGAACCTTCGCAGGTCCAACGATTGGGTGGATCACGATGATACCAATAGTTACCATCCACCATTTTCGCTGGCGCCAATTTGGGGTTGGAATAGGTCGTCTTCAGGCGCGGATAGTAGGTTCCGTCATTGTTCACGGCATAATTGACAACTAAGGATTTGCTTACTGGCACCTTCGTAGGAAGGGGCGTCAGCTTGGCAACAAGTGGTTCCAGCGTGGGTGAGGCTGCTATTTCCTTACCATTTGCAAATACTCTCAAACCCTTGCCTGTTTTGTAGCGCGTACCGTCACGATCCCAAGAGATGCTGATCAAACAGCCACGGTATGGCACTTCGGTGAGTGCGAAATAATCCCACGACGGTGGCGCCAGTGACTTGATGACAATCGTTTCGTTATCTTGCGGCACAAGCCCTACTAGCCCGGTGATGACAAGATCGTTGAACGACGAATGAAAATAATGCTCGCTGTGGTTGTAACCATCGTGTCCTTCAAACGAGCCTGTTTCAGGGTGACACGCTTCCGCCAAATATGGTTTGCCGTTCTTGCGATGGGTTTTGGCAAATGTGGACAGTAACTGAACATAATCCGAACGCGATACCACACCCTGTTGGTAATCCTGAAGCAGATTGGCCATGGCCTTAATCGTCTGGCTGGTGGCATAGGGCCACGATTGCCCACTCCACCAGCAGCAAGAATTCTTGAGCAGGTACATCGGGTCGTTCTTTTCCACCGTTCTGGGACCAAACGTTGCTTGAAAACCTTCCGGGTCGATCAATGTTTTCCAAGCAGCTTCATATCCCTTGCCAGCATCGGGCATCCCAAATTGCCATGGCACATAGCCGATCAACTCACGACCGAATGCGCTTCCGGCATGCCGGCCTGTCTGGTGCGTCAGCGTGCGGGCTTTGACAAGAAATCCATCAGCCTCTTCGTCGCGTTGGAACATGTGGAAGAAAAATTGGCGCTTGGGATCCCATAATTGATTCTGCAAATTTTGCTTGATTACCGATGCCTTGGCGCGGTATGCCCCAGCCGTGGTCCCGTCGCCAGAAAGATCTGCAACCTTGGCAATCGCCAAAGCATCCGCCCACATGTAGGCGTTCATCGTGGGTCGATACCCCGGGGCACCCCGAAGTATATCTTTGGTTTGACGACTATTGATATTGAATTCCATACCATCGTCATGGCCATTTTGCCAAAATAGGCCCACAACGGGATCATACATTCGCTTTCCCCAAGCATCGTGATTCTTTTTGAGATCTGGTAGCAAGTCTTTCATGAAGGCATCGTCGGGGTGAACCCGATGCACAGCCCAGATAGCATCGGCCAACCAAGTGCTGTAATTCCGAGGTTGGGCACCCGGAGTGCGGAACCAGTATCTGGAATAATCACGGGCAACAATAGGGTCGCGCAACCAGCGGGCTTCATAAAGTTGATGACCTGCCGGGCAGGAAATGGCACCATAGGTTCCTGACCAGAAGGGGCGGTCGATGAACTCGGTGAACAAATAGCCCGAGTTCGCTGATCCATAAGTCAGATGCTTGGTCAGTAATTCCCAGCGATAGTAATAGGTAGTCTGGATGTCGGCATCGGGGCATTCAAAAAATGGGATGTTGGCGATATACCAGTCTGTATCCCTGTTGTCCTCAATATTTTTTAAGAGTTCCTTGCGTGGAAGAATCGGGGCCTGCGGCCAAGCTACGGTCGGAAGCATGGCCACAAGAAATAAGGTCAAGCAACCTTGGAAAGAACGCATAGCCAAAACCCCCGAATCGATTCCAACGAACTCGGACCGTATGTTACATGAAGGCTGAATGGGTTGACATAGTCGCCCCGAAGGCACCAGCCCATATCATGATCTGCATGTTCAATCTCTACATCGATGCCGATGCCTGCCCGGTAAAAGAAGAATGCTACCGCGTGGCTAAACGCTATGCCCTGCCAGTGTTGGTGGTGGCTAATTGCACCATGCGGATACCAGTCGATCCGAGTGTCACCATGGTGGTGCAAACCGGATTCGGAGCAGCCGACGATTGGATTGCCGAACAGATCGGCCCGGGCGATATCGCCATCACGGTGGACGTACCGCTTGCCGCGCGCTGTGTGGAAAAAGGCGCGTTGGTGATAACAGCCAAGGGATTCCTGTACACGGATTCCAATATTGGCGACGCCTTGGCATTACGAAATTTGAACGAGGAACTGCGACAAGCGGGCGTTCTCGGAGCCGGTGGCCCGTCGCCGATGATGCCCAAAGATCGGTCGAAGTTCCTCGCCACGCTTGACCAGGCCATTCAATCAGTGCGCAAAACGTATCGCAAATGGCCGTGATGAATTACTATCGTTTCAAAGTCTCTTTTAGCCAAGCGGCAAGAACGCATGGGCTTATTTTTCTGCTGTTCTCACCGGGTGTCACGCCTGATGAGAAGACTGCTTCCTCTTCTATGAAAACACTCAAATAACTCACACCACATTCATTTGACGCGACTATTCCAAACCAAGAGAATGATTTTTCACGTTATGCTTCTTTCCTGCAAGCTGTATTTCATAGGGTACTTCATGGATAACAGGCGCGGGAAAGGTCGTGCCGGTTTCCGGCCCGCGCTCATGCTGCTGGAAGACCGTTTGGTCCCGGCAGGCCGGCCGTTGCCGTTTCCAGTAATCGCCGCTGGAACCGATGCCGGCGTACCGGCCCAAGCCAGGCTGATCGACGCTGATACCGGTTTTCTGCTTTTGAATGAGAACCCTTACGGCCCAAGTTACACTGGAGGTATTCGGGTAGCTTTGGGCGACCTAACGCGTGATGGTTACCCGGACCTAGTGATCGCAAACGGCTTACGATTCTGCCGAAGGCGGCGCGGTGGTGAACGAGGTACAGCGCGCTTACAACGGGCTGGGTCAACTGGTGCGCGAGTGGCAGTCGCACGCCGGTGCGGTGAACCCGGTCACCACGCCATCGGTGCAATACGCCTACACGGAAGCGCTCGATGGGAACCACAGCCGCCCGGAGAGTATGACCTACCCTGGCGGCGCCGAGGTGGTGTTTGGTTACGGCAGCGGAGTGGATGATGCGATCTCGCGGTTGACGACGGTAGCGGATGGTGCCAATACTGTTGAGGTGATGTTGTATTTGGGTCTGGGGACGGTGGTCATGCGGACACACGCCGAAAGCGGAGTGAACCTCAGCTACCTGAAACAATCCGGCGAAGCGGATGGCGACGCGGGCGACCGGTACACGGGTTTGGATCGGTTTGGCCGCATTGTGGACCAGCGGTGGGCGAACAGTTCCAACACCGATTTGGATCGGAATCAATACGGCTACGACAGAGCCGGTAACCGTCTGTTCAAGGATAACACAGTTATCTCCGATCTCAGTGAACAGTATGCCTACGACGCATTAGCCCAGTTGACGAATTACCAGCAGGGAACGCCCGGTGACGCAGTCACTCGCACCCAGAGCTGGGATCTCAACCCATTGGGAAATTGGAGCACGGTCACCACCGACGGGGTGGACCAGATCCGCACGCACAATGCCCAAAACGAAATCACAAATATTGGCGAAACCACCACGATCACCTACGACGCCAACGGCAACCTGACCACGGATGAGAACGATTACCGGTTCGGTTGGGACGCGTGGAACCGTCTGGTGCAGGTGCGGGATGCATCCAACGCGGTGGTGGCTCGTTACGGCCGTGACGCGTTGGGCAGGCGGATCACAGTGGAACAAGGGGAAACGGTCACGGACCGGTATTTCAGCAGCCCTTGGCAACTGCTGGAGGAATCCATCGACGGCAGTACGGTGACGCGGCATGTTTGGAGTCCGGTGTATGTGGATGCGTTGGTTCTGAGGGATCGCGACACCGACGGCAACGGAACGCTGGATGAACGGCTTTACCCGTTGCAGGACGCCAACTGGAATGTCACAGCCCTAGTAACGTTGGCCGAAACTGTGGTGGAGCGGTACAGTTATGATCCCTATGGCCAAGTAACGGTCCGCGACGCCTCGGGCGATGTGATCGCGGGTTCCGCCAAGGACTGGTTATTCCTGCACCAGGGCGGGGAACAGATCGCGGCGGGGGACTACGACTTCCGCAACCGGGCCTACAGCCCCACATTGGGCCGCTGGCTTAGCAACGATCCCATCGGCTTCGACGCCGGGGACAATAACTGGTACCGATACGAGGGGAATGATCCGGGGAATGGGGTGGATCCGGAGGGGTTATTTTTAGATCCAGGTACAGGATCAATAATAATTGGTGGAATTACAATTGGTAGTGGAATTAGCGCAGGGGCAATTGCAGGCGGAGCAATTGTTGGTGGTGTCGGATTTGGAATTGGCTACTGCACAAGCAAATGGCTTCATTTGGGAGACAGTATAGGTAAATTTATTTACCCTATTAATGGTAAACCATTGCCTCAACTCAATTTGGCCAAAAAAACTAACGGTTATAAACCTATCGAATTTCAACATCCCAATTATTTTCCGAATCCTAGACCTATAGCATTTGGAGATATATCTAAACCACCCGATAGGCCAA
The DNA here is from genome assembly GCA_945875585.1 of Candidatus Kuenenia stuttgartensis. Taxonomy (GTDB): domain Bacteria; phylum Planctomycetota; class Planctomycetia; order Gemmatales; family Gemmataceae; genus REEB421. Next base: position 76,497 of record CAMCLK010000019.1, read on the forward strand.
AAGATTATCAGCCATCCTGTCAATGGCAATGGGAAAATGACTCCAATAGGTGCCTTATTATTGCAACAAATATGAAAAGGATTGGATCGGGCCCGCGAGATATAGCACCTGGTTGGCGGCCTGCCAAGCTAGAGCAGAGGGGAGGAAGCAGCGGTGTGAGGATGGTTTACCACTGGATAAATTACCAGAATATAAGGCACCTTGGGAATAAGGGAATGCCCCCTTTTATTGGGACACTCTAATGCCATACGGCAAAATAATTGAAATAAATAAAATAAGATTTAATCTTGCAACTGTATGCCTTGATTTTAATGAACAGGCATCATCTGTGTGGATCCCCCATGGTCCTTTTACGTGCATTGATAACACCGGAAGAATAATACTAGAAATAACATATGAAAACGGATTAGCTCATGGACATTATGCTGATTTCTGGGCGAACGGTCATGTTGCGTGCAAAGGTGTTTATATGAAAGGAAAGCAGCATGGTAATTGGTATTATTTCAACAAGGATAGATCTCTATCCGAAATAATTTACTTTGACAATGGATTGGAAATTTCGTCTGCATGGCAATAGTATCAGATACTATTGCTGTTTTTTAATTCGCGCGGAGTATTAACAGGGTTGTCAGGCAACGACATCGCGGGCAGGTCCGGACACTGGGTTTGGCGAGCGCCTCGGAAGGTGAATTTCGTCAGGTATCGGCGCGGGGTCAGGTGACATGTCGGACCGCAACGGCACGGAGCACGGCTACTCGTACGATGCCAATGGCCGGTTAACGGTAGACGGGGTGACAACACTGGGAACGACAGTTGATGGCGGTATCAGGCGCCAGGAATACTGTTACGAAACGCTAGGCCGTGGGACGCTGTTCATGGCATAAGCTGCGGCCGAGGGTGGTGCGGTTGCGAACGAGGTCAGGCGCGATTACCACGGCTTGGGTCAACTGTTGCGCGAGTGGCAGTCGCACGCCGGTGCGGTGAACCCGGTCACCACGCCATCGGTGCAATACGCCTATGCGGAAGCGCTCGGTGGGAACCACAGCCGCCCGGAGAGTATGACCTACCCTGGCGGCGCCGAGGTGGTGTTTGGTTACGGCAGCGGAGTGGATGATGCGATCTCGCGGTTGACGACGGTAGCGGATGGAGCGAATACTGTCGAGGTGTTGTCGTATTTGGGTCTGGGGACGGTGGTGATGCGGACACACGCCGAAACCGGAGTGAACCTCAGCTACCTGAAACAATCCGGTGAAGCGGATGGCGACGCGGG
>CAMCLK010000020.1 GCA_945875585.1 Candidatus Kuenenia stuttgartensis
ATAAGACTCCGGAATGCTCAAACTTGAAAACGCTTTCTTGTATGAAAACTCCATATCAACAGGATCCAGTACCATTTTTTCCTGATCTGGCACTTTGGTTTGAAAATTAAGGTGAATTCCCTCTTGCGGTTGGATGCAAATGGCCAATCGGTTGCACTGAAGGGAAGCACCTGGAGGAAGCGGAAACATCAGGTGAGGTGGGCAACGGAATTGAATGAGGATTTCGCTCGCGCGGGACTTCAACCCCTTGCCTGAGCGCAGATAAAAAGGAACACCTCGCCAACGCCAGTTGTCAATTTGCAGTTTCAGGGCTGCATAAGTGGGAGTGCGGCTACCCGGAGCGACACCCTTTTCTGCGGAGTAGCCTTTGTATTGGCCGGTTGCTAGCAAATTCCGCGCATCTGCATCGTCAAAAACTGTGACAGCATCCAGTGCTTTGACTTTCTCATTTCGCAACAAGTCCGCTGTGTAACGAGAAGGGGCTTCCATGGCCGTGACAGCCAACACTTGCAACAAATGATTCTGAAACATGTCTCTCAGAACGCCGGCCCTGTCGTAATAATCACCCCGATTGCCAACGGTCACAGATTCAGCGACAGTGATTTGCACATTATCGATATAATTGTGATTCCACAGGGGCTCGAACAATGTGTTGGCAAAACGGAAGACCATTACATTTTGAACTGTTTCTTTTGCGAGATAATGGTCAATACGGTAAATCTGATCTTCCCGAAGATAGTCTCTGATAGCTTTATTCAGTTTCCGGGCCGAATCCAGATCCTTGCCGAACGGTTTTTCAATCACAATGCGCCGCCAAGGGCTTTCACCGCCAGCAGGAGCCCCCGTAGTTAGACCAGCAGCATCCAGACGCGCCAAAATCGGGGCATACAATTCAGGCATAACCGAAAAATAAAACAGCCTGTCTCCACTACCGTTCGGCCCTTCGCTTTCCGCTAGGAATGCCTTCAAATTGACTAGGCCAGCATCTGCTGCAGCATCCCCCTGTGCGTAGAACAGGCGAACAGCAAATTCATTCCAAGCAGATTCAGACCATTCCCGTGCGGCAAATTGCTTCACGGCTTCCGCCATGCGGTCACGAAAACCGTCGACCCCAAGTGGAGTGCGCGATACGCCAACAACCTTCAAATGTTCAGGCAAACGCTTTTTAATCCAAAGGCGATAAAGCGACGGAATCAGCTTGCGTGCCGTCAAGTCGCCCGAGGCGCCAAGAATCACTAAATGCAAAGGGGTCTGGTTCATGAAACATGTACGTCCAACATGGTGAAGCACCCCTCTGACACGAGGGCGATTAGACTCCTGAAGAGTATAGTACCAACATGCGATCATGATCGACAGGTGGGGAGAATCTCATTGAACGTCGCCACCAAGCGCATCCTCTTAACTATATTGGGTTTAGGCTCAGTAATGGCAGTTGCCTCCTACATGGTCTGGCATTATGCACTTCTTTCGGGTGAACGCAGTGGCGATAGACCTTTGCCAGTACCATCTGGAGCGAAGGAAATAGCATGGTTGGCGCCGGCAACGTCATCGTTGGATTGGCAACGGATGGTCAGCGCCATGGAACTTGCCATGGGTACACCTGCTTGCGCCGGATGCACGCTTGATACTTCCAGAGCATTTCCAAGCCGTTCCAGCGAGATACCAGAATGCCGGGTTGTACTGCGCGGCCGCTCGCTTATCTGGCGCTGGTACCGCCTCGATGAATCACTACACGTAGCTGATCTGCTTTTACAACGAAAACCGCCACCATTGGCATTGGTTGGAGGCAACACTTCAGATGCTGCTCAGGCATTGGCTGACCGCATGTCCCATCAGCGAGAAGCAGGAAGTGGACCGTTGCCCATTCTGATGCTGACAACAGCAACAGCCAATCGCTTGGCAAAATCAGACGCAAAACCTGGCACCACTCGAAACCTGATGGAAATCCACCCGGGTTTGACATTCCGCATGGGATTTTCCAACAGAAGAATGGCAAGTGTTATTCTTGGTTTTCTCAAGGCCCAAAGCACTTGGGGAGGGCCATTACCAGCTCCATGGCTTATGCAATGGACAGATGACCCCTACGCGATTGATTTGCTTCAAGCCTTTCAAGGAGCTTGGCACAATCTACCTTCTGAAGAACGCGCGCCAGCAGGCCCGCCATTACCCATAACTATTGCAAGTAGTGTGGGTGGAATGACTCGGCCTAATGCTGACGAAGAATTGGCCGCCTCGCTGTTTGTTGACCGTGCGTCACGGTTTAACAACCTTGAAAGCAATTGGATGGTTCTATGCGGGCAAATTCTTCCCACAAGAAGGTTGTTACGGCTGATGTCTGGGCAAAGCGATTCCAGACTCCGCGGTATGACCGTTGCCGCAGGTGACACATTAGGATTCAACACCGTATACAGGGACTGGCAAGAGCTATGGCCAGCAGCAGACCTCCCATTTCGTGTGGTCTTTTTTTGTCATGAAAACCCAGTGGATGAATCTGCTGGATTTGTCAGAGATCCAGCTGCGGCCGAACGGCACAAGGCAACCGGTACCGAAGACCTACTCCTCAACCGTGACTTGGCTATGGCGCTAATTGCGGCATGGGGGGAAATGACCGAAACCGATGGCCCCGTGGAAATGGCGAAATTTTTGCATGAACTCCGATTTCAATCAATTGGACCAGTGATGCCTCGAGATACGCAATTGATGTCTGCGCATTTGTACTTCGATATCGATGGCGAGCGTACCCCTGAAACGGGCGAGCATGTGGTCACGTTGCACCCGGGGTCTTCCAAAGTTCCAGGGGGGCCAGGACAAGTCGAGGTATGGTCGATCCAAAAGGAACAATCAGGCCCTAGGTACATCCGTTTGCGCCAGATGTCCCAACCGGTGTACCGCTCCAATGAGTGACATTCCACTTCCAGAAATACGCGGTGATGTTTCTCGACGGTTGATCAACAGCCTAGGCTTGGCACTCGTAGCAGTATTCATCATTGGTCTGGGGCTACTGATCTGGGAACCAATGATCACGTGGACACAGGGAGAAGAAGCGCGCGATCAAGCGCTTATTGAGGAATGGATCGGTCAGGCACGGATCGGTCAATATACCTTGAGAAGCCTCGTCAACAATTACATGAAAGCCACGGTTGGAGACAACCAAAACCAAAGAATTCGCAGGCGCGAAATTCAGGACTTTCTGAAAGAACTTGGAACACCTGTCAGCCTAACGGAATCAACTTACCTGCCGCTGCTACCCGTTGTTTATCGAATCGAACTGAAATTCAAGCAAGAAAAAACACCACCAATCATCTGGGATTCTGGATTGCCGCGTGCCGAAGGAGTAGCAACATCACGGACTGTCATACTGACAGAAGAATGCATTGTGATTGTGCATGCCCAACTGCGCGCCTATCAAGACCGTTTGCGACTTGAGGAAGAGCAAATTAGGAGAAAAACCATCCTTGGTTCAGCACTCATGGGTATGACTGCCATAGGGTTGGCGTGGGTTTTATTAACCGGTTGGCGGATTGATCTGGAACGCCGTGCGCGCCGTCGTTCCAGAGAATCAGCACTTCTGGCCAGATCCGAAGAACTCAAACGGGAATTGGATCGACAAGCAGAATTTCTTGCCAGCTTGAATGTGGTTGCAGGGTCATATGCCCACAATCTGCAAAATCTCCTTCTGCCTCCAGTGGGACTCATCGATGAATGTCTCGGCCAAATTGAGCCCCCTCATCCTGCACGTCAGCGCCTTGTTGAAATTCGCCGTTTGTTGGGACAGGTAAGCGATCGCGTCAAGCAAACATTAAAAGCCCTGAGGCGAGATCCCGGACCCGGCAAAATGGGAAGGGTTGATATGCAAGCGCTGGTGTTCCGCGTGGCCAATACCTGGAAAGACTTGGCTCGCGACAAATGGCAGGTCAGCATCAGGTGCGACTTTGTTGCAGAAGCCACACTTCAAGGTGATGAATCGCACCTTGAACAAGCACTTGAAAATCTGATTATCAACGCCCGCGATGCCATTTTTGAAAAACGCCGGGTCATGGTTGCCGATGCGAATTCATTGCCTGCGGAAATTCCCATAGAGGATCAGCGCACGCGCCTTATGGCATCCATGCGCTGGATCGGCCAGATTGATATCCAACTTGTTTCCCTAGAAAGTAACAAGGGATTCACACTGATTGTCTCGGATGATGGTATCGGGATGTCAGAAGAAGCCAGACGCCGGTGCCTGGAAACAGGGTTCAGCACCAAGAAAGATCAGGCAATTTATCAGGGAACCAATTCCGGGATGGGGCTTGGCCTAACATTTGTAGCAGGTGTGGCTAGGCATCATGGTGCACAATTGGATATCGAGTCGAACATGGCTCAGGGAACGACATTAAGGATTGTATTCGCAATGCCTCACGAACTTTCAGGAACATCTTCATGAAAAGCCTCGCGGTTTTCTGTGGCTCATCAAATGGCCATGCCCCACTCTACGTACGTCACGCCCGTGAACTCGGTCGTGCTTTGGCACTTCGGGACATTACCTTGGTTTATGGAGGTGGCTGTATTGGTCTGATGGGACAATTGGCAGATGCCGCGCTGTTGGCTGGAGGAAAAGTTGTTGGCGTCATTCCGAAATCATTGCTGGAACGGGAGGTAGCACACTTATCACTTACAGAGTTGATCGTTACCGAAACCATGCATGAACGAAAGTCAATCATGGCAGACCGTGCCCAAGGATTTATTGCTTTGCCCGGAGGATTTGGAACGCTTGACGAACTGTTTGAAATTCTCACCTGGGCACAGTTGGGGATTCACACGCGACCAATAGCGTTACTGAATTCCGGCGGTTTTTTCGATCAACTACTTGGCTGGATAAACCACGTTGCCAATAGTGGTTTCATTCGTCAACACGACACTGACAGGCTCTTGGTTGGAACTGAACCGGAACAACTTCTTGAACTATTGCTGGCTTCACATGCGGTTGACGCACCGCCATCGCCCCCCAAATGGGCGGACACGCGCTAGATCCGGCGCTTGACCTTGCTCCGGTTTCCCCAGTGGCGCTACCTTTGCAAAGCGCAAGGGAGTGCACCGAACCATGACACCAATCAGGGAAACGAGAGTCCGTGAAGGATTGTCCCGTGCGGCGCTCCATCCTGAGGGCTTTCCGACTCTGGCCACACGTACCACATCGGGCTTGTTTCCCGCCGGTAAGGAGGGAAGGGAAGCTGCAGAATTTTGTTCTTCCTCCGGATGGATTGACGTGGATCTGGCTTCTTCTACTGCTCGCTTGACTCCGTTGGGTTGGAACCGGTTGGTAACTGATCCACGGCTTGATCTCGTGATGAATGAATTGCTTAGGCAAATTGATTCTTGGCGCGATCAGGACAGAGTGCTTCTTCAACGTCTTCGCGAAAAAAGCTCTAGCGTGGATCATTTGCGTGAAGTGATTGGTCAATTGATTGGGCATGGAGATCATGCCACGGATTCCGTCGTTCTTGCGCACCTGAAACTCCTCACATCCGCGAAGGGCATGGACGTTCCTTTGGCAACTCTTTTCGAATCTGTTCGGGTTGAGCACTCTGGAACAAGTCTGGGTGCTTTTCACGACAGTTTGCGACGTTTGCGAACAATGGGACGACTCCACTTGCATGCCTGGACCGGCCCCCTGCACGATATGCCTCACCCAGAGGCCGCCTTGATGGCGGGACACGATATCGCCTATTACGCGAGCTTGCCTGATTCAGCATTGGATGCCACGGAGGGACTGACATGAGCATGGCAACGACTTTGAAAGATCTAGACCCGGTTTCCGTCCGATCCGCCATCGAATATTTGAAGCAAGCGGGCAACCCGTTTCGTAATCATTTCGCCCGAAATGCAGACGACGAAGCGTGTGGCCGATTCCATGTTCCCGAACTCTATGCCCGGGAGCGAACCATGCTCTTGGCACTCATTGAGCAGTTCCGTGAGAAACCCGGGGAAGATGCTGGCCTGTTGCCTGTTCTGGGAAACAAAGGCTCTGGCAAGACCCACCTCTTGCACACGATTAAGCATGGCGCAGGCGGCAGGCAGATTATTGTCACGCCAGGCACATACCAACGTGATACCGACTTTCTAGAATATATGCTTTTTCAGGTCATCGACACACTGCTGGGGGGAGGACGACAAGGAAAAACCCGACCGTTGCATGTTGTTGGACTTGATGTAGCGTGCCGGTCCTTATCAGCCGCATTGGCAAGCCTGCCTTCATCTGAACGCATCCAGTTGTTTCCGCCGCCGTTTCTGGGTGGCCTACTCGGTAAACTCGGATTGGGACACGACCAGGCACGTGAGAAATGCTCGTGGCTCATATCGAAACTTGAAAACAGCCACGAGTTTGAATCAGCCAACGATCTTCTGGAATTATGCGACGAAGCAGGGTTGGACGCACAGCGCGCGTGCGATCTAGCATCGAGCCATGCTGCCAATTCGATGGGACGCGCGACTCAAGGCCTCATGATCGCCTCTGTCATTAAGGGATTTTGCCACGCTATATTTTTAGGAGATGAATCAGAGCTCTCAAGCTTTCTGACATTCGGATTTGCTGAAATTGAATTCCATGTCCGGCCATCCCGCGCAGACTTAGTACTGTCGCTTTTCCGAGCTCTTATGGAAATTATGCGCAAGGCCCGTGTGCCTGTGGTAATTGCCTTTGATCAACTGGAAGACTTGCTGCTTGCTAGGCGCGGTGAAGATTCGTTCCGGATTGCCGAATCATTTTTTGCTGGCATTGTTCAGTCGTTACATCAAGTCCCGGGATTGGGATTCTTGCTATTTGCCGAGCGAGGACTTTGGAACCGTTTCGTTCCGTCACTAGATGGTTACATGCGCGATCGTCTTACCAATCCCGTGCATTTACCGGGTCTTGGTACTGTTCAGGCAATCCGGCTTGACCCACCACAACCAATTCTCGTCCGACTGGTTGTCGAAGCACGCTTGCGCTCAACTCATGCAGCACATGCCTGCTTTACTGGCCTGCCAGCCTGCTTTCCACTCGATCCTGAACAAGTAGATCGCGTGGCACGCACGGAATCGACCCTCCGCGATATGCTCCAGCAGTTCCGGGCCATGTTTGATGCAGCGGTCTATGGAGAACAGGCAGCAGTGGCTGCACCTGAAGCACCAACAAGTGAAAATCCAACTCCGGTTGTCCTCAATCGTTTACTGCCACGGACTTCTGTAAGAGAAACCGAACTTGCTCAGGCAATGCCTGACGTGGTTGTCAAATCTGTAGTGGAAGTAGCTGTCAATACCGCACCTACGGTGGCGGCAAGCTCTTCACAAGACAACCCTGATTTAACTTCGCGTCTTATCGAATTGTGGGATCTTGAATTGGCTTCAGCTCGAAGACAGCTTAGCCCCGATGGAGCACTATGTGGTGCTACCCGTGAAATCCAATCGGGTCTTGGTTTTCTCTTGCGATTGATCAATGAGCGTGGAATTCGTGTCGGCCCATGGAGACTTCAACATGTGGTCGAATCATTCGACTATGGTGATCATCCCGTTTACGGCGTGGTCAGCTTGGGCCATTGGGCAAGCCTCACAGGATCGCCTTGGAAAGTCGGAGTTGGACTTTTCTTGGGCAGGGGGCAAGGCAAATTGAAAGATTTGTCGGTAAAACTGGCAAGTCTTGATTTCGATCCTGCTTTGGTTGACCACTTGATATTGTTGCGGCCAGATGACGATTTGATTTTAACTGGCAAGAGCAGACAGTTATGGCAAGATGCAGAAAGACGTGGCAAGCACGCCCGTATCGAATCGATCGATCTGGATGGGTTTGCCTCACTTTACGCACTTCCTCGTGTGCATGCCACTGCTATCGAAACCAGTGATCCTGAACAGGTTCGGCATCATCTGGCTTCGTTGCTTCATGACAAGGCGGACAGGCTTTTGCGACAAGTGTGCATGCCCGTACAGGATATCTGATTTGTATTTATTTACGGATAGTTATCATGACATTGCCTCATCCACGCGATTGCGACCGTTGGGCCACTGCGTGGGATTGGTGGCAGGAACTCGTGAACTTTGAGCGACGTTCTGCGCAATGTGAAGATTTAAAGCTTCAGCGCATGAAAGAAATTCTTGAAGCGCTGGGAAACCCGCAGACTGGCATCAAGTGCCTTCATGTCGCTGGGACAAAAGGTAAAGGCTCAGCCTGCGCATTTCTTGATTCGATTCTCCGTGCGACGAATCAAACGGTTGGACTTTTTACATCTCCACACCTCGAATCCATTACTGAAAGATTCGTGGTCAACGGTAGCCCCATCAGCACAGAAATCCTTGCTGACTGCATCATGGCCGTTCGTGATGCCACCAACAGATCCCCAGGTGAACCTCCAACATTTTTCGAAGTGGCAACAGCAGCGGGTTTCCTGCACTTCCATCACTCCAATGTTGATTGGATAGTTTTGGAAACAGGCCTTGGTGGCAGACTCGATTCCACCAACATTTGCGCTCCGACAGTATGCGCGATCACCAGCATTAGTCTCGATCATATCAAGCAACTAGGCGACACCGTGGAACAGATTGCCTTTGAAAAGGCAGGCATCATCAAGCCTAGGGTTCCCGTTGTTTCTGGAGTCCGGGAGGCTGGACCAGCGAACGTCATCAAAATGCAGGCAGAAAAAACAGGGGCACCCCTTTGGGAAATCGACAGAGACATTGTCATCAGTAATGTGGCACCGGCCTCAGAAGGCTACAAGCGGGGGCTATGGAGCTTCGACTTGAAAACACCCATAGCAACGCGGCATCACCTCGTTGCTGGACTTCCAGGTCGACACCAAGTGGATAATGCCGCCTTGGCTGTTGCCATGCTTGACAGTACCGACCAACCACCTGATACCCAAAGCATCCAGCAAGGATTACTCAACGTTGTCTGGCCCGGCCGAATCGAAACAATTTCTCACACGCCATGGGTGATTCTTGACACAGCCCACAATGTGGCATCCGTCCATGCACTGATTGAAACCATATCCCAACAGCCCTTAACCGGCAGGCGCCATCTCATATTCGCAGCCAGTCAGGACAAGGACATCAGTGGAATGCTGGCCCTCCTTGCCGGAAAGTTCGACACAATCCATTTGACCCGATATTCCGGAGGTACGCGTTCATCGACAATTGATGCCTTGGTGTCGGCCCTCCCAACACCATGCCCGGCAACAATAATTCTTGAAGAAAACCCGATTCGATGTCTGGAAAAGCTCACCTCAAACGCATCACCAACTGACCTGATTTGCATAACCGGATCGGTTTTTTTGGCCGGCGACCTACGTCCATGGCTTCTTGGACATCAAGATGCAGGGCAATTTTTAAGCTGAATACTAAGTTTTGCCAGATCGTGACAAATCAAGGTTCTTTTTCAAAAATCCACCTCCCGCTGGAGCATGGGGTAGAATTAAGTCGTAAATTGCCCAGTGGAGGAATGGCCATGGTTACCAGGACGGTAGGCTTGCTTTTCTGGATCTGTCTCGTCAACGGTGCCTTTGGTGTTGATGATGATCCGTTAAAAGAAGCAAAAGCACGAATGGCCATCGAATTGGCTCGTGTGGAATCAGATATCCGTCAGGGGCTATCTGAAGCAGATCGTCAAGCCTCCCGAGACCCGATCAAAGCACGCGAATCATATGACCGCGTACGCGCCATGATTGAACGTGATGGTAGCCTTTCCGAAAAGCGCAAGGCATACCTGACAGATATTTGCCGTAAAAAATCAGATGCGCTGGACAACGCACGTGCAGCGGATGCTCGCGCGGCAACAGATCTAGCACAACAACAAGCGCAAAAGAAAAAGAATCCAGCCGCCACCCAAGGTGATCAGGATGACCAGATTTCAAGACGCCTCAAAGAAATACGAGACTTACAGCAGGGCGGTCAATCAGCCGAGGCCGCGAAACGCGCTGAAGAATTAGCCAGCAAGAATCCTGATAATGTTGCAGCACTTGCTGCGGCACGCATGCAGCAAGTGCGCGGGCAGATCAATTTGAATGCCGATTTACGCAGCCGTATGGAAGCCAACACTATGATTGCAATGCGCCAGATAGAGGAGGCAGGCATTCCAATCACCGGTGATTTAGTATTTCCACCCGATTGGGCAGAAAAATCAAAGCGGCGTTCTCCCGGAGCTAAGTTAACCGAACGTGAACGTTCTGTATTGAAATCGCTATCCACACCCATGAACTTGACAATTGAGGGTGAGAATTTCGAATACTTCCTCACTGCGATGGAAAAGCAATTAGGAGTCAGCCTTTTGGTTGATCGACCAGCCCTTGAGGCCGCAGGAGTTCGGGTTGATAGCCCTGTTACGGTTCGCGCCCGGAATTGGACCGGCCGAAGTGTGCTCAAAAAGGTTTTGTCGGATTTAGGCCTTTCGTACATCATTCGCAGTGAAGAAATCCAGATTACGACAGCGGAACGTACAAGGGAAACCTTGGTGACTCGTTCCTACTATATAGGCGACTTGTTAGGAATCAGCGATACACGGTTCCCGCCATGGTACAACCAACAACAGTTCGCTCAGACACTTGCAAGCATTATTGATTCGATCAAATCTCAGGTTGATCCGCGGTCGTGGCAGCCTGAAGGATCCGGCTCGATCGTTTTCGAGCCACTTTCAATGTCGTTGATTATCAGGCAGACAGCAGAAGTTCATTTCCTTCTCGGCGGATCATTGCGATAAACCATGCCAAGCGCCTTTCCTGAAAATGCTGACCTGATTACCCGGGACTTGTTCCCGGGTGTCATTGCGAATGTATGTGCCGGGGAACACCTGACCCTATCACGCGTGCATTTTGAACCACACGGAGTGGTTGAGTGGCACTCGCACCCTCATGAGCAGGTCGGAGTAATGGTTTCAGGAAAAGCGCGCTTTGAAATTGGAGACGAAGTTAGGATTCTTTCAAGCGGAGATATTTACCGCATTCCAGGCGGTATTCTGCACAAAGTATCCGCCATCGACGGGCCGGCAATCGCCTTCGATGTGTTTTTCCCAGCAAGACCAGAGTATTTGGTTCCCCAGACCTAGGCCGCGACCTTGGCACCACCATTGCCAAGCCAGTCATCCAATTTCACAGCCATGCGCGTTGAAACACCAGGTTCAGACATAGTGATGCCAAGAAGAACGTCCGCGCAAGCCATGGTACGTTTGTGGTGTGTGATCAAGATAAATTGAGTGCGCTCTGAAAATTCTTTCAACAGATCGGTAAATCGCCCGACATTGGCCTCATCCAATGCCGCATCGACTTCATCAAGAACACAAAATGGGGATGGGCATGAACGGAACACTGCCAATAAAAGAGCCACGGCTGTCATGGTGCGCTCACCGCCTGACATAAGTGAAAGGCTGGCTGCATCTTTGCCTGGGGGTTTTGCAATCACTTCAATGCCACAGTCGAGTGGATTGGCAGGATCAACAAGGCTTAATTCGGCTTGACCGCCTCCAAAGAGTTTGCGGAATAAATCCCGAAAATGACCTGCGACTGCATGGAACACTGTTAAAAATCGAGTGCTACCCTCGGCATTGGCCGCGTCTATCAGGTCAAGCAATCCTTTGCGGGCAGCTTGAAGGTCTTGCATTTGATCGTGGAAAGCACGCTGACGCTCCGTTAGCTCCTGCAACTCATGAACTGCTTCTTCATTAACCGTACCTAAGCGTTGCGCCTGTCGGCGCAGGTCCTCGATCTTGGCTCCATCAGTATCCAAATGGGAGGGAACTGCCCGATTGCTAATATCGGCTTCCAAGTCAAACTGATAATCATCAAATGCACGACGTTTTAATTCATCTAGCTGCATCAATATTCGAGCAGATTCAAGTTCCAGAGCCTGACGTTGCTGAGACTTCTGGTCCCTACTTTCAGCCTGATCCGACTGAGCATGCACAGCTTCAACCAAAATCCTGCGGGATTCGTCGTGCTTTATTTTGGCTTCACTCAGAAGTTCCTGTGCGTAAAGCAGGTTGTTGTAATAATCGGGCAGTGATGCCAACTGTTCAAGCAAAGTGCGATGATGCTTCTCGGACCGTATCGCTTCTACCCGTGCATCGGTTTCTTCTCGATCAACTTCGGCAACCAAGGCACGGACTTCATCGATTCGTGTTCGGCGGCGCATCTGGACCTGCGATAAAACAACCTGTTTTTCAGCCAGTTGCGTCTGTGTTTCAAACAACAATCTGTCTGCCTGACGCACATCTTCCAATGCCTGATCTAGCTGAATGGCTTGCAACGATGCCTGATCCGCGGATTCTGAAACCCTGATGGCCATTTTTTTCTTTTCAGATTCCAACACCACCGATTCTGTTACCAAATGAGCAAGCCGCGCCAACGCTTCCTGTTCCTCTCGCGCCCCCGTTTCAGCTTCTGTTTCTAATCCTTTGAGACGTGATAGATGATCGTCAACCTGCCGTGACAGCGCTTGCTCCTTCTCCGCAAGCTGATCTATTCGTTGCTGAAGTGTACCAACACGTTCTTGGGCAGCGCGCAGCATGGCCGCCTGAGTTGCACTTTCACGCTCCATTTCCCGCCAAGCACCTTCAATCTGCGCAAGACGTTCCCTTACTTCACGCAGCTCCGCTTTCCTAGACAACACCCCAGCTTCGACAATAAGCGGACCACACGACAACCCTCCATCCGCATCCAACCATTCTCCTTTAAGGGTGACCAGACTGTAACCGCAGGAGACAGGCAAAAGCTCAAATGCCGCCTCCAAATCACGGACAATCAGAACACGTCCTAGCAAACGCTCTGGCAAATCTGTAAATCTGGGATGGTCACAACGGGCAAGATTGGCCGCCCTGGCGATAATTCCGGTATGAACGGGTGGCGGAATGAATGCGTCGTCATCTTCGTCGTCTTCATCCGCTGGAAACAAAAATCCTGCGCGGCCATCAAGGGGTTTTGAAATTGAACCTAAGGCCGCACGAACATGGGATCGATCGAGTGCCAGAATACGCTGGGATCGTTCCCCAAGGGCCAACTCCAAAAGTGGCGCGTATTCGCGTCGGACTTTCAAGTGATCTGCCAATAGACCTTGCACGCAACGCCACGGTCCGGCGGGATCCGCCTGCCACAGCGCCAGAACATCACGAACCCCAGCTCCAAAACCTTCATGCGATCGTTCAAGGCCTTCGAGGACTTCCCGCCGACCACCTAAGCCTTTCTTCTCAAGCAGGAGGGTCTGTGCCTGCTTGGCCAAATGATCAACTGCTGCCTGAAAACCATCGCGCGCTTCCACTTCTGCCCGCCAACCGGCGCGTGCCCCTTCCAAGCGGTTTCTAGCACCCTCGAGGTTGACATTCAGATCTGCCAGCACAAGATTGACTTCGTTCAAACCTTCAGAAGCACGATGAGCCACCAACCGTGCTTGCCTGACTATCGTCCGGTTTCGCTCAGTTTCAATTTGCGCGGCAGACCACTGTTTTTCCAGAAGGGCAAGCTCTCTAACACAATTTGTATTTTCATGTTGGGCCGCTTCCTGAAGTGACCGGAATTGGTTGAGAGCCTGCTTACATCGTTGCCCTTCGATTTCCTGAGCTGCGGAACGCAAAGTGAGACGATTTATTTCAATGCCGATTTCATTAAGTAATTGATCCTCGTTCCCCAGCGCCAATCGGCCTGCTGCCAGCCGATTATGGGCGCGCAGAACACGATCAAGTGTTCGGGCACGTTCGCGGGCTGATGCATCCATTACCTGGAATTCACGTTCTATCTGCGATCTGGCTGCAGCTAATCCTTGAACAAGCACAGCCTCCGCCCGTTCCGATTCGCGTAATACAGATTCATCCTTAACAACCCGATCTTGAAGTGTTCCGAGAGCTTCCGAAATGTGGCTTGGGGCATCTGATACGGTTTCAGAATCGATGGCCGCCAAGCGTGCTTTCAATCCAACGTGGGCAATTTGACCTTCACGCCAATGATGAGCCATGAGGTCGATTCGGGCTTCCTTGATTTGGTTCTGGACTTCGCGCCATTTTTCAGCCTTGGCAGCTTGCAAGCGAGCAGACTGAACACGCCTGTCCAGTTCCTCCTTCAAATCAGCAAGCCTGCCCAAATGCGAATCGACCCGATCAAGCTTCCGACGGCTCTCTTCGCGGCTGGATTTGTAGCGACTGACCCCAGCAGCTTCCTCAAACAGCGCGCGCCGCTCCACCGGAGATGCCTGCAGTAGGGCATGCACCTGCCCCTGCTGAATGACGCAGAAAGAATCAGAACCCGCTCCGCTTCCCAAAAATAAATCTTTGATATCCTTCAGGCGGCAGGTTGAACCATTGACCAAATATTCAGACTGCCCCTGCCGACTCAATCGGCGGGTTACCCTAATCTCGGATAGTTCTGCTGCCAAATGACCGGCTTGATTGTCTAAAACCAATGTTACTTCTGCCACCTGAACAGAACGGCGGCTAGCAGAGCCCTTGAACAAAACATCGGACATGCCATCACCACGAAGGCTTTTGGCACTTTGCTCACCCAGCACCCAACGAATAGCATCGACAATATTGCTTTTGCCTGAACCATTAGGCCCGACAATTCCGGTAATGCCCGGAGCAAACTCCAGACGGGTTCTGTCGGGGAATGACTTGAACCCGGATATTTCAAGATGGGTCAGCATGGATCAGCGGCCCGGGTTGCCCCGAACCGCCAGATATCCTCCCCAGATGGTTCCAGAAGGACTCAATCCGTTCCGGCAACAGGCTGAATGGGACCAGTACCACTTTTCTTGCGTATCGACGGTCCTGCAAACAGGTCGGGAAGGGCACCTGGTTCGGAACCTGTGCGTCGCAAATCAGCCTCCGACAAATCAATACCGTGACCGCTGCGCGCAATTTTGGCAAGTTCCTGAACGGTTACCGTTTGTGGTAGCGCATCCCGACGCACGCGGCACGTAACCGACTTGCAATTATCAGCCTGCTGAATCAACTCAAGGGCCTCTGGATATCCAGCACCCAGAGTTGCCATGGTGCGCAGAATATCAGCTAAAGCCAGAGAGCAGGACCGACGCTGCGGCTCGCCACCCGCAGACGATATGCGGCTAACCATGCAGCGATCCTCGCCCTCACCACCTGTTACTGTGAATTCTCCAGCCAGCAATGAGAACGGAACATTAAGGGATGGCGTTTTACCAAAAAGCACAATTTCAGCGCGGCGACTGGTTGCCACGTGAACCAAAGGAGTGGTATCTGGAGCAACAACATGAAGCCAAAAGGCTTCTCCCAAATGTTCGCCAGAGACGGAATCACTTTTCTCATCCAAAGCACGTAGCGACCTGAAGGCACCATAACGCCCTTCATCGTCCAAATCACCAGCCAGCAATTCCTTTAACTTGATCTGACAAATCGCCTCATCCAAAGATGCCAAGGCTGTGAAAGCATAGGCCCTCAGCATGGGCATTTCGCGGACCACCCTCGCCAACTCTTCGGCACTGCTAGGACTGCCCAGATAAGCCAACGATTCAGCAGAGGCAAACCGGACCAGATCATTGGAGGACTGCAATCCCTTCTTCAGAGCGGGAATAGATTCCTTCCCCAAAGCTTCGAGACGAAGCGCGGCAATAATAGAGTAATGCGGATCAAGAAGATCTGAATTCAACTTCTGTTGATAGTCCGAAAGAGTCGAGCCAGGGAGGCTCATAGGAATTAGACGCGAGACACGCAAATACCTTGGAAGATTCAACTTGTACTGAGCTGGAACCTTCAGAACAACGGCCTGATTATTCTTGGCTATCGCTGGGCTGTTTCCAGGATTTCCAGGCGCCGTACCGGGGAACGCCTCGTTGATGCGATCAGCAACCTGACTTCCCACACGGGCAAACTGCTGATCCGGATTCAGTAGAAGCGTCAAAGGCAGGTCAATCTGCACCCTACCACCACCCCATAGGCTACCCTGCCTGAAGCTCACATCACCTGTGCGCTGATCCCCAAACCCCACCAGAAGCGCTCCACTAGCCTTGGCAATGGGGTGACCGCGCAATGCTCCTCGATTCCCTTGATAATCAGGAAGCAAATTCTGGGCAAAGTCATAGTTATAAAGTACGCAATTCTGGAGGACGCCGCCCTTAAGGCTGGTAGCTTTACTGCGGGGCGGCAGCGAAACTTCCACATCGATCGTGTCATTCCGTCTGGAGCCTGGGGGAACCTTTGCACTCACCATCACCAATGCATTGTTGGAAGACGAGAGCAACTCCTTGATGTTCTTCACTCCAAGCTTCTTCAGATCATCTTCCAAAACAGCTCGGTTACCATCACTGGGGGATTCCCCACCCGTGCCATCAAGGTCGGTAACCAGCCCAACGCCCCCCAAAGGCACGGGATCTGCATTACCCACACTGGTGACCTCACCAACAGTGCGCACCCCGTACCTGTCTTTCTCTTCGCCATCTTCATTCTTCTTGAGAGTGTCGAATGATTTGATGCAACCTGCCATCAAGGGTAATGCCCCAAGGGCACCCAGAAGGAAACCGCGGCGATTCCACGCCATTAATGAAGAAGTATGGGCCTGAAACAGATCAAATCGGGGCGGCATATGGCACCTCGCCTAAAAGTCATTGGCTCGCATTGGCCATATGGCCATGCCGTGATTGATGTCAAGCCAACCCAACGCTAAGGCAGCTCAATGCGCTCTTTCGGGGGTGTTCCGCACAGGGAAACTCAGCTGCTGAATCCTGATCCCTTTCAAGGCTACAACTCCTTTGTGCGCCTTGAGTACCAACGGGCCCACAAGCGGGTTGGGCACGTTATTCTTCCAAAATTGTTCCAGTGGGACCGAGTCCACTACTGCCAAACCGTTCAAATGCACCGTCACACGGTCACCAAGATGTACCACCTGCAAACAATTCCATGCGCCAACTTTGGCGTCTGAAAAGATCAGAGGAGCGGAACGGAACTCACGGTTAAAATACAATCCGGCAGAACCAAGCCCCCGGTCCAGATCGTATCGGGAACGCGGATCCCACAGCTTGATACCGGGTGTGCCTCTGAGAAACAGAGCAATCTCAGAGTTGGACTCAACACGCCAATCTAATTCCAGGCGGTAATCCCCATAGGACTCATTCGTCTCGATATCGCATCCATCGCCTGAGTGTTCAAGTATTCCGTTTTTGAGACGCCAGCCATCACGCATTGCCTGCACCAAAGCGCGGCGCTCAGCAAGACACTGCGACTGAGTGAGTCGCGACTGCCTCGGAGCCTCAATCGAAGGGCGCCAATGCAAAAGGTCACCTGATGGGTTGTGTGCCATCAGGTCGATCCACTGGTTCACGGCAGTAGGCGGTTGGGCCAATACCAGACACGATAGAAGTATCAGCCCATCCATGGGCAACTCCCTCCAATTAAATCTATTGTGTTCAGGAGCCAGTTTTCATGGCGCGAGCAACAACGGATTTCAACTTTTCCAACCCGGTACGAGCTACTTCATTGGCATCACGCTTCCAGTAATCGCGATTGAACAGTTCCAGTGACAACACGCATCCGGGAGCATTTTTTGCCAATACTGGGAGGATTTTTTCCAGCGGCGCAACGCCATCTCCGGGATAAACACGATGTGCATCCGTAATATCAGCAGGCGGTGGAGCTGACGGATAATCATTGATGTGGAAAACTTGGAATCCCGTTGGTGAGAGCTGGCCAAGCCCGTCAAACCCACTGCCGCCCTTGTACAAATGGTAGATATCAGCCAACACAGCACTATTCGTGCTCCCGCATTCGGTGGCAATATAAGCGGCATCTCCCAGACGATTGAGAAATGTAGAAAATCCCCAAACTTCCACCATCGCCACCATTCCGAATTCCCGAGTCAAACGTGCTAAGACTCCAAATCGCTCTGCTGCGGCAGCGAGAGGGATATCAGTGGCCTTGGTGGCACCCGCAGGTGGTGCAGCAAGTCGACGGCAGCCCAGACTCTTCAATCCTTCCAGATCTTTTTTGAGGTTCTCAAGTGATTGCTGTCGGCGCGAGGCCTCAGGAACAACCCATTCCGGAAAACCGATCGCACTTTCCACTGCCAATCCTAAATCCAAACACTTTTTTCCCAAATCACTCAGGCTTCCACCTGACTGGCGGAATTTCTCCACATCTCGAACCCATGGTTCAATTCCCTGATAACCAGCTTTGGCTGCAACGGCCACTTGCTGGTCCAGCGTCAAGTTTTGACCTTGAATGGTGGCGGTATTGAGGGAGTACCGGAACGAGGTTGCGGGAACAGCGGAACTTGCCGACATTCCTGCTAGTGGTAATGCTGCAAAACCAGCAGTGGCCAATACCTGGCGGCGATCAAAACCAATGCTCATAATCTGCTCACTCCCTGTTAGGTATGCCGACAGATTGGCGTCTTTGGCTTCAAGGCGCAAGCCCTTCAGGCCTCCCAGTGGAATTGGTGACTTATAGGTGGTATGATATCTGTCCCGCCACAAAGGCATTCCTCCCACGGCACAGGTGGTTCGCATGGATTTCCCATTAACCGGCTGCCACGGTTTTCAGGCTTCTAGGCGCCAATGGCTCGCTGCGAACGGTGCCGCAGGTATGAGCGCACTTTTAGGCAAAGAGGTATTGGCCTCGGCCCGCCCTGAAGCCACGCGTTCCCTGATTGTTGTTTATTTGACTGGCGGCTTGGCCCATCAAGATAGCTTTGACCCCAAACCCAAGGCGCCGCTGGAAATTCGCGGTGAATTTTCAAGCATCCAGACCAAGCTACCTGGAATACGATTCAGCGAGCATTTGCCTATGCTGGCAGCACGCGCAGATCAATTCTCCTTGGTGCGATCTCTCGTTGGATTTGTAGACGAACATAGCAGCTATCAAAACCTAACAGGCTTCCCCATGGGAATTGCCCAGCGGGAAGGGAAGCCGCATCTAGGTTCAATGGTTGCTCGCGCCCTAGGGCCGGCACAACCTACCACTCCACCATTTGTTGACCTTTTTCCAGTCATGCAGCACCGCCCTTACAACAGCCCCGGCCCCGGGCAATTGGGCCAAGCTGCCATGGGTGCAAAACTCGATACGCGTGACCTTGGTTCCATGAAGGTTTTGCCAGACTCCATGGAAGCCTTGAAGGTCAGGAAAGCCCTAATTCAGAATGTAAACGCGCAGTCATCGGGTTTCGGTAATGATTTCGATGGTCCCTATTCTCGGGCATTCGATTTACTTGTGAGCCAATCCCTTAGCCGCACGCTCAATATCGAAGCCGAGTCAGAACGGACCCGGGACCGATATGGCCGAGGAGACTCCAAACACCAAGGAGATGGCGCCCCCCTCTGGAACGACCAATTGCTGCTTGCCCGAAGGTTGGTGGAATCAGGGGCACGAGTTGTCACTGTCGCTTATGGGTTTTGGGATACTCATGGCAACAACTTCAAACACCTGCGTGGGAATCTTCCCATGCTAGATCGTGGTATTTCCGCATTGCTTGATGATTTGAAAGAACGCGGCCTATTGGACACCACCACAGTGATGGTGTGTGGAGAGTTTGGGCGCACACCAAAAATCAATAAAGATGCTGGCCGTGATCACTGGTCGAGAGTGAATGGTTGCCTGCTTGCGGGTGGTAGAATTAAACCCGGACAAGTCCTTGGAGCAACGGATAGCGCAGCCGCTGAAGTTCACGACAACCCGATTCATCACAGGGATATTCTGGCCACCGTCCTCACAAGTTTGGGGCTGGATTTGCATGCCATGATTCAAGATGTATCCGGACGCCCTATGACGCTTCTTCCGGGAACTGCACAACCCGTGGAAAAGCTACTGGCTGCCGCGCGCTGAAAAGCAGTCTTTTTCAAAAAAGAAGAGCCGGGTGAAAGCAAGGCGTTAACCACCTCATCTTCACCCGGCTCATTTATATTTAATTAAAGTCAGTCCTTTTTCACATCATGCCAGCGACGATCCTTGCCAGAATCGAGAATTGCATCGCAAACTCGCTGGGTCTTGAGGGCGTCGCGGAACGTGGGAGCAGCGGGCTTGCCAGACTCAACGCCCAAGATGAAATCAGCAACTTGATGCACAAAGCTGTGCTCATAGCCAATAGCCAAACCAGGAACCCACCAACGGTTCATGTAAGGATGATCACCATCGGTAACATGGATCGAACGCCAGCCACGCAGCGACCCTTGGTCCTTATAGTCAAACCACTGCAAACGGTGCAGGTCGTGCAAATCCCATGCGATGCTGCCGTTTTCGCCATTAATTTCAAAAGTATAGAGGGCCTTGTGGCCACGAGCGTAACGGGTTGACTCAAAGTTGCCCAATGAGCCGTTGTCAAACGTGTTGATGAACGAGCAAGCGTCGTCAATTCCCACCTTTTCGACCTTGCCCGTTAAATTGTGTTTGCGCTCTTTCACAAATGTTTCTGTGAGCGCTGTCAATGAACTGAATTCACCATTCAGCCAGATAGCGGTGTCAATACAGTGGGCCAACAGGTCACCAGTCACTCCGGAACCAGCAGCGCCAACGTCGAGCCTCCAAAGGCCCGCACCACCTTGAGGAAGTTCGGGGTTGATGGTCCAATCCTGAAGAAACTTGGCGCGGTAGTGGAATACCCTGCCAAGACGGCCCTCGTCGATGAGTTGTTTGGCAAAAGTAACCGCCGGGATTCGGCGGTAATTGTACCAAACCATGTTGTGAACATTGGCCTTTTCGATGGCGTCAACCATCTGCAACCCTTGCTCGCCGTTGAGAGACAACGGTTTTTCGCACATGATCATCTTGCCAGCCTGAGCAGCGGCGATAGCGATTTCAGCGTGGCTGTCATTGGGGGTACAGATATCAATAATGTCGATATCCTTGCGGTCAATCAACTTCCGCCAATCGGTCTCGATGTCGTCGTAACCCCATGATTTTGCAAAAGCCTCGGCTTTATCCCGAGTACGCCCGCATATAGATTTCAACTTGAGCTGGTGCTTCAGGTCAAAAAACTGATTGACCCTGGCAAAACCATTGCTGTGGGCTTTGCCCATGAATCCGTAACCAATCATGCCCACATTAAGTGTCTTCACGGCAGCGCTCCGATTCAGATAAACGAAATCAAAAAGAATATAAAAAAATTGGGTCGGGCAAACATTGCCCGACCCATATTCAACTCACGCGCCCTGAGCAGCGTACTTTTTCTTGATGTTCCCAAGATACTTCATGGAGTCTGCTGTCACATCCCATGCATCTGGCCAGAAGCAAAGATCGATGCACCACCAATCCGAAGGGATTCCAGCAGCCAGAAGTGCCGGAATGTATTCGTCGAAATTCAAATGGCCCGTGCCAAATGGATTGTGGGTACTGGTGGCATGCTCATTAAGGGAACCATCGGAGTCGATGAGGTGAACATGGTTCACGCGCCCCTTGAGATTGTGTAAAAGTTCCACACCACCACCGGGTAGAATTTCCTTGGTTCCTGGCTGAAGCGCGCCAATGGCTGCGCACATGTGGGCATGGCAGGTGTCGTACATGGCACCAAAGTTGTTGTTACCCAGAGCCCGCACAGCATCAATCATTGCAACAATTTCAGAGGGCTTGTTGAACGCAAAACCAGGCTCGAATTCCCACGAAACCTGAAGCCCGTGATCTGCTGCCATCTTGCAGGCAATATTCCATGCCTTGACAGCACGATCAAACCCAAGCTTCGGATCGATATTGTTTTTCTCGAACACGCTGGGAACTTCAACGGCATCGACCCGGATCAACTTGATGCCAAGGTCCTGCGCGAACACGCAATACCCAAGGAAAGCCGCGAGATAGGGAGCTGGATCTTCCACGGAAACAAGCTTGAACGACCAAAGGTCGGGTGCGATTCCAGAAAAACCGAGTCCGTGATCTTCCACTTCTTTCTTGAGGCGCAACCTGTCCGCCTTGGTGGGGTGCGACTTGGGGGTCGGATGCTTGCCAAAGCTGCCAAGCTCCACGCCATCAAGCTTCAGGTCCTGCAAACCGTGAAGGATCTTATGGAAACTGACTTCTTCCTTCTGATTGAACACATACGCCCAGCTACCGATCGAAATCTTCTTGCCCATGATGCTGACTCCCAAAAAGGGGGGGTAAATAAGGGATATCGACAATAAATCAGGAACGACGGGCCGCACCAACAATTGGTGCGGATGGATTGGTATCCGGCCCAAAATAACGCAAGGTCACGAGTGGCTCTTCGCCCAGATTCTCGAATACCACGCCAGCCTTGGCGGCATCGCTGGTAACAAAATATTCGTCCTCAGTCAGCTCGCCAAAGCGAATCATGGCGGGGGTACGGAGAGGATGCTTGCCGATGGAGCCAAAACCTTGGACTGCCACAATACCGTAGGCACCGTTGTCCTTGATGGTTACTTTGGCACCCGGATTGATGGTCAGTTCCTTGGCAGAGAACAATTCCTTGCCATGGACCTTGCCGTAAACGATCCATTTGTCTTCGTACCCTGAGGAACGGGTATCAGCGACAGGAATAGGCTCAAGGAAATGCGCGTCCTTGAACCGGGGGTTGACGTTTCCTTCCCAGTCGAGCTGATTAATAATGAAGTCGAGGTCGTGGTGTTTATCAACAGGCATGTCCTTCACAAGAAGCGCCCATGGCACAACCCTGCCTTCAACCAATGACTGGTACATACCAAATACATCGGAACCCCACTGTGGTTCGTAGGTCACCAGAGAACCGGGCGCATGCAGCACACATGGTGGTACCAACCAACCCGTACCCGGCTGCAGCCTATACGCCTTGCTGAGGTCCAGAATTCCGTTGTCACCTTTATTCCAGTTTTCAAGGCAACGGCGCAGATCTTCCTTAGTGGTTCCTGGTTCAAGACCAAAGAACGTGTAAGGGAAATTATTGCCAATGCTGTTGAGTTGGGGCGGGAAGTAGTAAGACTCGGGTTTGCCCTGCTGGCCAACGAGCGCGGCCTGCTCGTCTGATTGATGCATGTGATGGGGAATTGGCCCCATGTTGTCGAAAAACTTGCTGTAGACAGGCCAGCGCTTGTACTTATCCCAAAGTGGCTTACCAATCAGGCTTTCGCCCAAGTGGCCTACCGCTTCCAGAAGGGTAAACGACTTCTTGCCATTCACCACCACATAACTGAGGCCTTCGTCGATGACGCGGTTGTCATTAGCGGCGGGTGTGGTCGAAGCAAACCAGCGTTCATCAATACCACCACGGTGAGCACCGTAGGCATAGATATCTTGGGGTGCCAGCTTGATTCGGCGCCCCGGCATCAAGAAAGAACGGGGCACCCATGTGGGGGCCAGACGCAGCAAGCCTTCCCCTTGCTCAAGGGCATGCCTGACGGCATTGGGATTACTTGTGTAATTCGGAAGCTCAATCGTGCTCATGGAGAGGGTTCCAGTCCTTCAGGTACAAGATCTTGTTTTAGAAGCTCAATCGACCAGATGCCAATGAAAACCGGCAAGCTGCAATAACTGTTAATCAACCAGCTCGAAA
Source organism: Candidatus Kuenenia stuttgartensis (assembly GCA_945875585.1). GTDB lineage: Bacteria > Planctomycetota > Planctomycetia > Gemmatales > Gemmataceae > REEB421. Next base: position 23,412 of record CAMCLK010000020.1, read on the forward strand.
ATGCACTCGATTTCAACAGGAATGTTTCCAGGAAGTGCATTAGTGCCAACCGCACTTCGCGCGCCAACACCAGCATCCTCACCAAAAATATCAGCAAACAGTTCCGAAAAACCGTTGATAACCTTGGGTTGATCCTTGAAATCGTGCGCGCAGTTGACAAGGCCCAAAGTCTTCACAAGGCGTTTCACCTTGTCGAGCGACCCAAGATGATTCTTCAGGGTGGCCAGCATGTTCAATCCAACAGCTCGCGCCGCTTCTTTGCCTTGTTCGAAGGTCAGATCCAGACCAACTTTGCCACAGGTTGGAGTTGTGGGCGTCACCTTGGCTGGACCATGCCCCGAAACATAAAGCACATTGCCGACTTGCACACACATCTTGTATTTGGCTACGGGAGTTGCCGGCGTGGGCAGGGTGATGTGAAGTTCTTGCAGGCGACGTTCGGCGCTCATGGCGATCCTCGAAAAAGTATTGCAATGGAGCAGGATATCCCGCTTTGAGTTCTAATCAAGTGGTATCCGATTGTCGGAATTCGGCCAGTCCTGAATAGCGGTCCCCAAAAAGCCTGACAAGGCGAACACCCAGTACTGAAACAGTTTCGCCTGAATCTGCTAGCGCAACCAGCGGTGGACCACGAAACACCGGCCACCCCACAGCAGCCTCAAGAACCGATAGGTATTCCGCAGATTCTTTTGATTGTTCCTGAACGAAAAGGCCTTCTGAAATAACAGTGGCAATCCAACGCGAGCGGAGGCCTGCCACTCGGGCTGAAACTGGCAAAGAGCGCACAAGGGGCGACATCTGCAATTTGCTTTGATTTCGCCAGCGACGGGTCAGAAGCCAACCAATAGATAATTGACCGACTTCTTTGGGTTTTCGGATGAATCGGGCCGCTATTTCCATCCAACGCTTCAAAACAATTCTGTCCGTCTCCGAAGCAATTTCGGTTACCCATTCGAGGTTGGCCATGTTGTCACACAAATCCGACAAGGGGCCTTTCAAAAAACCGAACAGGCGTGCCTCGTTCTCAATCATGTACGGGCTCACACCCTCCGCCAACGCGCGCAAGCTTTCTGCCCACCACGCCGCAGTCACCTTCCAAAACGAACTTGACCCGGATTTCACCGTCGCGACACGGAATCCCAGTGAATTCAACCAACAATGGACACCGCCAGACTCAATCGGCAGTTCAAGCCAACCATGGCGATGCGCCCCCAGCAAGCTTCGACAGGTGACAGAGCCGATACTACGACTTGAAGCGTCGGCCACTTGCAATAATGATTTTCTTGCCCATGCTACACCAAGCAGATTCGTGTCCCCGACAACAGCATCATCTACAAGTGCCTCATTTCTGGCCAAATCCGCGATCAATCTTCCCTGAACCAACTTCAGAATTGTTGCCGCGGGAACCTGATTACCGGATCCCAAGCGCATCACTCGGCGGCCTAACTCCTCTTCGTTGCCAGCAGCGACTACAACGGATACCTTATTCGCCAAAGCCCGTCGAGCAGCTTCAACCTCCCAAGGCGCGTTCCCCAAAAGCACAATCCGCCTGACATTCGGAACATGTCCAGAAGCTGTTGAAATCCTTGCCATAACACGGATTTGCCTGATCCACCCGGATCCTGGATCTAAAGCCAGTTGCCTCATCGAGCCCATTACTTCGCCATCTGTCCAGTCAGATTCCAACCTCGCTCGTTCCAGATTTCTCCACTGGTAGGCTCCAATGGGCATCTCCGGACAAACCAATCGATCGAGAACGCGTTTCATTCCGCGGAGCATCCAGCCACGCCAAAATGGAGACCGATTCATGATCCTGGGAATAAAGCGTGATGGTTCTCTGCGGGCAGGTTTGCCTTCCAAAAACGCTTTCTTTCGAAGCATCTCTACCGCTTGGCGCAATCCCGCCTCCCCCGTCGCGGTAGCAGAAACAAGATCCCAACGATGCGCCATGGTTGCATTCAGCTGCTCTTCAAGAATAAGTAGCCTGCAACAAAACTCGATTCCAACCTGCGATACAAGGCGCTTCAGTGTTGTAGGAGGAGGGCACCAGCCCCGGGTCTGGGAACTCCATCCAAGCCCCGAACCTGAATCCCGATAAGCCAGTCGGTAATCGCACGCCAAGGCAAGGTCGAGCGCTTCGTCCTGGCATTGGCCGGCAATTGCCACCAAGGTAGGGCAGGGTAGGTTTTCCAAACGCCTGAGGATGGAGTCCCACATTTCGGTGACTGCAGAAAGCTGCTGTGTTGCAGCCAGCCGTTGCAGTGCCTCTGAAGACCACCCTCTTCCGAACGTCCCCTTTTTCCCGCTTCCAAGCATTACCAGAGTCAATCGTGGCAGTTCAGCCAATCGATCCAAAACGATCGACCACTCTGCCAACATATCTTCATGCGGCTGATTGATAGCCGATCCGGGTGTATCCCATCGGATCACAATGGCACCATCGCCGTCACGTTGCACCGACAAATGCTGCCCTGCGAATATCCTCACACTCTGCCTCCAGCATCAACCTGTGTACATTCAACTGGGGAACCACGATCCATCGCGGGCATCTGGACATTTAAGGACCGACCCTGACATGACAACCCTGAAATCCACCAACTACAAGGGACTATTACGCCGCCAAGGCAAGGTGAGGGATGTTTACGACCTTGGCGACCGATTGGTTCTGATCGCTTCCGACCGCATCAGTGCCTTTGACTGGGTCATTCCCACCCCCATTCCCGGCAAAGGTGAGCTACTCACACAGCTATCACTCTTTTGGTTCCACCATTTGGGTCAGGAAGATCAGATCCTTGAAACCGATCCTGTACGAATGGGAACCCCTTTTGCCGAAGATCCAGAATCCTTGAGGGGCCGCACGATGATGGTGCGGAAAACCAATGTGATTCCCTTTGAATGTGTCGTCCGTGGTTACCTTGCTGGAAGCGGGTGGCAAGAATATCAAGAACAAGGAACTGTCGGATTTATTACTGTTCCAACTTCACTCAAACAGGCATCTGAACTCCCAAAAACCTTATTCACGCCGGCCACTAAGGCTGAATCGGGACACGATGAAAACATTCCCTTTGAACGAATGGTCGATGCCATTGGATCACCGCTGGCTGAAACATTGCGATGCCGATCGATCGACCTGTACCAGCGGGCCAGAGACCACGCCCGCTCCCGAGGTTTGATCCTTGCGGATACCAAATTTGAATTTGGCAAGATTGGTGACGAAATCCTTCTGATCGATGAGGCACTGACACCCGACAGTTCTCGTTATTGGGATGCCGATACTTGGAAACCCGGAACAAACCCGCCATCGTTCGACAAGCAACCAGTTCGTGATTGGTTGGCGGGGAGCGGATGGGACCGTTCGAGCCCACCGCCGGAATTACCACCTGAAATTGTCGCGCAAACAGTCGCGCGCTATCAGGAAGCCTATGACAGACTTACCCGCTAGGTACTTGCTGGAGAAACCAACTTCAGTCCGAGTGGCAGTGCGTCTCCCATCACTTGCCCAGCCTGATCACTACCAATGTCACGGACTTCACTGACAAGCGCCAGAAGTTCCGGATTGGCTCCGGCAGTTTTAAGTCCTGTCAAAACAGACTGCCGATGCCCTTGGGAAACGTCGATGCCACGCTGATCTGTCCGTCGTGCCAACTGTGCCAGCGCAAGGGTCCACGATTGCAAATCCACTGGTTGAACAGGCATGTGCGGCAAAATCAGATCAATCCACGCTTCAGCCAAAACCACTGGGACAACCGTGTTCCATGGGCCATACGTAGGCCATCGTCCACCAATACGGCCCAAGCACCAATAAACATGACCCGCAGCCACACCACGCGCCAACGGTTTGGCCAATACCTCACCCATGGATGCGCGCGTTGTGGAGTCGAGGCGTTCAAGGGAGGAAGAACACCGCCACATTTCGTTGAGTTCATGTGCAGGAGGTTTAACAATGCTGCGTCCCTTGGACGGCATCAAAAACACTTTAAGTCGATCCCATAAAGCGTTTTGAAGGTTTGCATTCAGGCCTCCCGCCACACGCCTCATCAATATCCAAGCGTCAATTCCAGATTCGCCTCCTCGCATCACTCCACCGGGGCCAGGTGCATGCAAGGCTTTCCAAAACTGATCCATGCGCAAACTATCACGCGTATCACCATAACCGGGCCTCAAGCACCACCCTGTCAGGTTGAGCCAACGCGCCAGATGCGCCGGGGACTTTCGTCGATGCTCTGCAAGTGCGAGCAGTTTGTCACCCATGGAACGGCACAAGGGTAGGGGCCAATCGCCACGTGAAGCACCCAAAGCCGCTTCCATCGATTTAATCAATTCACCCGGCAATAAAACACCTTCTGGCGTGAAGACAGACTCAACCGCGGCAACCGCCTGTTGAACCTGCTCGTCGGGCCAACCGGAAGCACCACCCGCTCCTTGCGCGGCTTCAGCTTCTGCCTCAGCCAAAGTAGCACTGGCAAGCGGTCGCACATTGAATTCCAAGATCCATCGATTTGTTCCACCGTTTTCAACACAGGCAAGTTCCATTGTCCCCAGTTCTGTAACCCTCGACGACAGGGTAACTTCAACATCGCGGGCCCCCATCCGCTTCCCCCCCCGAAGTATGGTCTGAATGGAGGGAAGGGGAAGCAGGTTGGCCAAGGGAATGCGGCAGACTACACCGGGTTTATCCGAGGGCCTTGCGGTGGATGAAAACAGTTGAAAGCGAACAGGAACCCCGATCGCAAGACTGAGAACAGGGCTGGAGAGTTTCACCTCCAACCCTTCCTCGGCCTGTTGTGGCAACACACACAAAAAATCAACTTCCGCTTGAAGACCGGATTCTTGCAGAGCCACGTAATAACTGCGGGCAATCCCGCCACCTATTCGTCTGCCGCCCGAATGTTTGATCCATGCGTAGTGCGCTGCTCCGCGTGCCACTGCCAGATCGAGTGACGACGTGGCTAATACCCTGAGAGGACGACCAACAGACCATTGCTGGATCTGCTCCACGACCCTGTCACGCAACAAAGGTGACTGAAAAACTCCACCATTGAACAGAACGGCATCCAATCCACGCTCATCCACTCCATGGCGCTGAAGGAATGCAGCGAGATGACGGGTGACGGCTGGATCAGCCACATAGGGCAAGCCAAATTCTTGTAATCCAACGCGTGACGCCGATTCAGGCCTAGCATTGGTTGGCACTAGAGGAAAGAAACCTTCGCGGATGGCTGATACGACACGATCCCTGGTAAGTACCGCCTTGAGCGCCCCCGCCACAATCGATCTGCCACGCCCTTGTATTGTTACAGAAACTGAATCTGAGCCATCAATCCCCAGCAATTGTTCCTTTGCCTGTCGGCACTGCTGAATCAATTGCTGAAACTGCATAGAATCCAATCTGGCTCCGGATCCACACCATTCGGCTTCAACACTCTTGGCAAGTGCCATATCCATGTTATCACCACCCAATAGGAGGTGATCGCCTACGGCCCGCCTTACCAGCCCGATTTCACCTCGGTCCTCAATCGCTTCAATGAGGGTGAAGTCTGTGGTTCCGCCACCCACATCCACCACAACCACTCGCTGGCCGGGAGCAAGCCCCAGATTTGGCCCAGCTTCCATCATCCAGCAGTAAAACGCGGCTTGAGGCTCTTCAATCAAGGTAACATGCCTGAATCCAGCTGACTTGGCAGCCTTCATGGTCAGGCTGCGTGCCATGTCGTCGAATGAAGCTGGAATGGTGAGGACAACAGCCTGATCTTCTAAACGAGGCCCGCTAACTTTACTGCGCATGGAGTAATTCCAAGCTGCCGCCATGTGCGCCAGATAGCATCGGCTGGCATCAACTGGGCTTATATGCGGAACTTCAGGTGGCGCGCCCCAAGGCAATATGGCTGCCTCACGGTCAACTCCATCATGTACCAACCACGACTTTGCCGAGCTGACCAATCGACCAGGCACCCGAGCCCCTTGCTCGCGGGCAAAGGCCCCTACAAGCGGCGGTGTCGACGAATCCCATGGCAATGCCGCTGCGTCTGCGGGAAGTTCATGCCCGCCGGGTTGATAAAGGAATGATGGGAGCAATGCCAGTTCACGATTCTGACCCGGCGCGGTGACCTGAATAACTCCGGCATTTTCAACAACAAGTCCAGACCGGGCGGCACGCGCCAAGGGCACGGTTGCCATGGCGCAATTGGTGGTTCCCAAGTCTATCCCCACCAGATAATCATGACCCGAAGCCATCAGAATTCCCCATCCAAACTGTTCAGGGCGTCAACGCAACCAAACCAGTCAGTCTTGCTTCGTGAAAACGCCCATGTTCATGCTGTTGTACCGAAGATTGAGACTCTGGGAGCAGACCATGAACGCAATTCAACCCAGTCGAGTTATTTTTGCGTTGCTTGCCATCATTTTACCGTTGGCTGGAACTGGCTGTATTGCCGCAGCCGTGGCGGGTACTGCTGCTGCGGGTGGCATTGGGTATGCCTACTACAAGGGATTGCTTGAGCGGCACTATGTCGGCCCAGTCGAGCCTGTATATCGCGCCACAAAAACCGCACTGGAATCGTTAAAACTACCTATTTCCCATGAACACATGGAAGGCAGCAAAGCTCACCTTGAATCGCGCACTAGCGATGGCGGCCGCATTCGCTTGTGGCTCGATCCAGTCGCTGGCCGGATTCCTACGGAACCCGTTCTGACACGCGTCAGCATTCGCATCGACACGTTTGGCGACCGCGAAACCAGTCGCTTGATCTTTGACGCCATCGATAAGCAAGTTGGCCCATCCGGCGTGCCTCCTCAGGAGCGGATCGTGCCAGCTACTCCTGCCATTGTTGTGCCCGCCTCACCTGTTTCCGGAGCCACTGGCACACAGCCGCAACCTCCAGTGACTGGACAACCGGGCAAACTGGTTCCCGTGCCAGCTAGCGAGCCGGGCAGACTCGTGCCCGTTCCTATGGGATCCTGAAGGAGCATTGCGCGCCATGGCTTGGATCGGGCTAGACATTGGTGGTGCCAACCTGAAGCTGGCGACATCTGATGGAATAAATTCACGACACTTACCATTCCCATTATGGCAAGACCAGCATGGCCTTGCTGAGCGTCTTGTCACATTGATCGGCTCACTTCCGGCAAAAAATCTGGCAGTTACCATGACAGGTGAACTCTGTGATTGCTTTGAAAGCAAAGCGCAGGGGGTACGCCACATCGTTTCCTCTGTCAGGCAGGCATTTCCTGAAGCCAATCTCCAGTTCTGGACAATCAATCAAAACTGGATGAATGAAACTGAAGCTCTGGCAAACCCCATCCCACTTGCCGCTGCTAACTGGATTGCCATTGGCTCGATCGCTGCCCAGCAATCCAGCGGAGCATCTGGGGCACTCATCGACATGGGCAGCACCACCACCGATATTGTGCCTTTCAACCACGGTAAAGTTACAGCCCAAGGCCGCGACGACTCATCACGTTTGGCATTGGGCGAGCTTGTCTACACAGGTGTCAGGCGCACCCCGCTCATGGCACTTTTAGGCTCAGCGGTTTGCGCCGAATATTTTGCCACCATTCAAGACGCATATATCTGGCTTGGCCTTGCACCTGAGGAACCTCATAACAAAACAGGGGCCGACGGACGGGAATTGACACGCTTGCGAAGCAGAACACGGCTGGCGCGAATGATGGGAGGCGATGACTCAAGTTTGCCCGATGCGGCCATTCATCGGCTGGCAACAGATGCACTCGCTATGCAAGGCATGTGGATCAGCAAGGCTATCGGGCGAATGTTTACTTCCGGACATTATGCTTGGCCAGAAAACTGGATCGTTTCCGGAGAAGGGGAACCCCAGCTATCTAAATGGCTCCGCCTGTGGCATCCCACAATCGAAGTGATCCCATTCAGCAACCTGATTGGTACGGACAATTCTCAGAATGCCGGCGCATTTGCGGTCGCGCGATTGGCTGCCAATACTTTTGAGCCATGATCCCATCGAACATTGTCAAATGTGGCGGCAGCCTTCTGGATTGGCCAGAACTGCCTACAGCTTTGGCTGCCTGGCTCGACACAATTTCTGGGCCTGTCGCCATTATTGTGGGAGGGGGAAAGGTAGTCGATGCACTCAGGGCATTGCACGAAATCCACCAAACAGGCGAGGAATCAAGCCATTGGCGTGCTCTACGGGCCATGGATATCACTGCGACCGTCCTGTGCGAAAAAATGCCCCACACACGCCCCTGGAAGGGTGTGATGCCGCCGTGGCTGAGCGGCACCCATTCAACCGCCTGCCAGCGATGGGTTGTTCAACCCAGCAACTGGGCTGAAGGGCTTGCTCTTTCAGGGATGGATACGCACCTGCCTCGTTCTTGGGCCACATCCAGCGATTCTCTAGCCCTCCAAATGGCAAATTCTTGGAAATGCACCCGGCTGTTTTTGCTTAAATCGGCAACGCCAACCAGCGCATCGGATTGGGGAGCCAATGCCAAGGCGCATTATGTAGATTCTGTTTTCCCAAACTTAGTGCGGTCGATCGAAACGCCACCCGAAATCATTTGCATCAACCTGCGGAACTGTCCAGTTGATGCAACCACGATTTGATCCGGTCAGGATCAATACCATCGGTTCTTAAGCCATCCTTACAAACACTGCCGCGGACGGCTAGCCATGCAGGGTGCAATGGCAAGAGTCGCTGGGCGGATTCCATATCGAGAGACCCGGCCAAGGCTAATGCGATTCCTGCATTTTGGGCGCAACGCAGTAGTTCTGATATCCGACTGGAATCTAGCCAATCGAGCAATCGCGTACCATCCTTACACCACGTGTCAATTAATAATGCTGGCATACCTGCCTGAATGGCAAATGCTAAAACATCTTCAGGAAGAGGCGCAAGGGCACGCTCATGGTCGGCATATGCCCCAAGAACCAATGTTGTTCCTAATTCAGTAATCTTAGGATTTAATGTCTGAATCATTGCCTGCCATGGCGCTTTGACCAAGCCTGCCAGCCCCACTTTGACAAGATTCAAGCGCGACCAAGGCCAGCCCACTGGAAGCGATGCCAGATCCGCCAGTTCACCCAAAGCAGCGCTGAGGAGTATGCCTTGATCAAGTCCTTGGGCAATTGCTTGCAATTCGCCAGTACTAGCTTGGCCTAGAGAACCTGCAGCAGGATTCTTGACATCCAGCCAAACAACCCCTGCTGTGCGCGCGGTTTCGGCCTCATTGCGATCTTTCACACTGACGAGCAATCGTGTCATCCGGTCTGCCTGCACCTGCCAATAAATCATTCTCCGATTGTAGCATGGGTAATAAAGTTTCGATGCCAAGGCAGTTGATTGGTATTCGATGCTTGAATGAAGTACTTGCTGAAGTAGGAGCGGATCTTTTTGGAAGTGGTGGAAACGATTAAGCACTTTACCCTTGCGCCTTGCAGAGACACCCGCCCCTATTCATGTTTTGCGGCATTTAATTCGGATATGAATGGCTGGTAATCATTATGGAAACCATCAACCTGACAGATGGCGGCGTGCTTCTAATCGATCCATGCTTCCTAACGCCTGAACTGGCAGACCAATCTTTTGTGGAATTGCGGGATCACTGCGCCTGGGAGCAGAAACCTGCCTTGTTCGGCTACATGCAACCCCGCTTGACGGCGTCTTACGGAGATAAGGGCCTGACCTACAAATATTCCGGAACCGTGAATGTGGCACATCCATGGACACCGCTCCTGATTGAGATCAAGGATAAGATTGAATCTGTCACAGGAAGGTACAACTATTGCCTTCTGAATCGCTACCGATCGGGGCAGGACAGCATGGGATTGCACGCTGATGACGAACCCGAAATGGGAAACGTGATCGGATCGCTATCTTTGGGAGCAACCAGAACATTCCGCATCCGGCACAATACAACCAAAGAGACTATGAGCTTTCAAGTTGGTCATGGCACACTCATCATCATGGCTGGAACGATGCAACAATTCTGGAAGCACGAAGTTCCAAAAACCAAAAAAACCGTGGGAGAACGGATTAACTTAACCTACCGACTGGTTATCGAGCCTGCATCAATCGAGTGATTCAACCTATTTCCACGCCCTCAATTTATGGTTATTGCATTTGAAACTAATTGGGATGCCTAGCCTACAGAAGGGGAGCGAATTGGCCATCGGCATAACAAAAGTAATCAAAAAAATGAATCCCGAACGGGGCCAAGGCAAGCTAACGCTTTTCTGTTGCCATCTTAGCATGTTGATAATACAATGTCAATAATGCCAGCATCAATATCCAGCAGGATCGCAAATGCTTTTTTTTCGCCACAACAAAGATGTTGTCATTAACATCAATACACAAACAATTGCGAGAACCTCTTATATAGTGGTTGCAATCGGCTTTACCTTGGCCGCATTTTTAAGGGGGGACCACCTGCTAGGAATCGGATGCGGAGTCATGTATGCAACTGTAACCATTGCATTGTTTTGGCTCCTCGCTCTATCCCGATCGTCCGTTGGCAGCATGTCTATCACGAGGGTGGTGTTCTTGGTGCTTTTTGCCTTGCCGGTAGGGTATGCGATGGCTTTCCCGGCAGCCATCAATCCTGACGTGCAGATTTTCATCGACAAGCAATCAATTGACAGGCGGGTGAGGGCCGAGTTGGCTAAAGTATTCGCATCTGACTTGGCGTACCGCACCCTAACAGTTACCTCGTTTCACGGTAAGGACGTAACAATCACGGTCCAAGGTTCGGTAAGCACGCGCGCCACCCTAAATCGACTACGATGCCAGATCGCGATGGAATGCCCGGCACGAAGCGAATGCGCCCTGTACTGGAATGTTAGCATCCAGAATACCGGTCAGCAGATAGACGGTAGCGACCGAAAATTGTTCCAATACGCGGAATGATCCAATTCAACACACGAGACTATTAGCTATTGCTAGAGCAATAACAGCTGTTAGGCTTGGTACTACAATAGCGATGAATTTATCCCACGGAAATCTCCCATGCGCGTTAAATTGTTCTGGAAGAATGACCGGGGAGCTCTCAATGAACTGTACAAGGACGGCACGTTCAGAAACTGGAAAGATTGTTGGAAAGACTGGTGGTCTGGAAAGATCCAACTGGTTCCCCCTGTAGGTTGGCAGGAGGAGTTGTCGTTTAAAAAAATCACAAGAACTGGAGGCCGAGATCAACACTTGGTTATCGCAAAACCCAAAGATCAAAGTTGTTGACATCAAACAATCCGCGAGCGGTGGCAGCTACAATCCAAGCCTTTGGCTAATTTCAGTCTGGTACGAAGACGACGTCCAACAGCAATTTCAACCGGAAAGCTGATGATCTGAATTTGATATAACACTCGGATTGATGACTAAATCCTGTGTCGTGAATTGACTGGCCGATTTGCGAGCTAGCTCGGCAGATTCTCAGACTCAGTACTCACCATCATCCCATTTCCACGCTGATTTTTCCGCTGCATGCGGGTAATGTCGTTTCATCATGGCATGGCCCCGATTAGAACAACCCGCTTACTGTGGTCCTTTGGACCTACTTCTCTATTTGGTGGAGCAGGAGGAGGTCGATCCTACCGAAATCAGTCTGGCACGGGTCATTGAGCCTTACCTGCTAATTGTGCGAGCCTTGCAATCGATCGATCTTGAAGAAACCGGTGGTTTTCTGGTGATTGCCGCCAGTCTACTGGAACTGAAAAGCGCACGATTGCTTCCCCAACGAACCGCGGACATTGCACCGACAGCGCATGAATCAGTCGTGGAGGACTCCCGCGAGGAACTGATCAGGCAAATTGCTGAATACCGCCGCTACAGGAACGCTGCCCTAGCCTTGAACGGTATGGCCACGGAACAATCTAGGCGGTTAGGCCGGCGGGTGGCAGGGAAGGGAACATTACCTGCCCACCTGCAACCAGTCGAGTTATGGGATTTGGTCAGCGCCTACGCCCGACTCGTTCGGGAAACACGGCCAGCAGCAATTGAGCGCCTGGTGGTTGATTTTGTGCCATTACCGGTGCTAATCAGCGAGGTTTTGGAAACATTGACACGCATGCGGCAACTGACACTCCGCGACCTTGTGGGCACCAATCCAGCAAAGGCCCGCCTCATTGGTATATTTCTGGCCATCCTTGAACTGCTTAAATCGGGAGAAATCCTTGCCGGGCAAGAAACACTCTATGGCGATATCTGGCTATTGCCGAGCATAACCGAGCAGCCACCTGCTAGCGACGGCGACGAGGCTTCTTAACCTGTGGCTTCGCCACAGATTCCCCCTTCAAACGCGCAATTTCATCGCGAAGCCGCCCCGCTTTTTCAAACTCAAGATTTTCGGCAGCTTCCAGCATTTCGCGGTGCAGGTCTTCGAGCACATCCTGAGTGGCTGCCTTGTCTTTGCCTTGGCCAGCCAATTCCGTGGTCATCTCACGGGCTGCGATTTCACCTTCAATACCCGCTGAAATAGCCGTCTGCACGGTGGTAGGCGTGATGCCATGTTCCAAATTGTAAGCCAACTGAATTTCACGGCGGCGACGTGTTTCATCGATCGCAAATGTCATAGAATCTGTTGTGCGGTCGGCATACAGAATAACTTCTGCACGCGCATTGCGTGCCGCGCGCCCAATCGTCTGGATCAACGATGTTCCACTACGCAAAAAACCTTCCTTGTCGGCATCAAGAATGGCTACCAATGAAACCTCAGGCAGGTCCAGTCCTTCACGCAGTAAATTGACGCCCACCAAAACGTCAAACGCCCCTTGCCGCAACTCCTTCAGAATCTCAACACGCTCAATCGCATCCAATTCAGAGTGCAACCACTTGCAGCGTATACCGGCATCTTTGAAATAGTTGGTCAGGTCTTCAGACATGCGTTTGGTCAATGCAGTGCAGAGGATTCGTTCCTTGCGTTCCACTCGAATTTTGATTTCCCCCAATAGATCGGCAACCTGACCAATGGCTGGCCTGACATGAAGGATTGGATCCACAAGCCCGGTGGGGCGAATCACCTGTTCCACAACCTCGCCACCGCACCGGTTGAGCTCGTATTCCGCTGGAGTTGCTGACATGAACAAGACACGGCTGCAACGTTTCTCCCACTCATCGAACCGGAACGGTCGGTTGTCCAAGGCGCTGGGCAAGCGAAAGCCGTGCTCGACAAGAGTGGTCTTGCGACTATGGTCCCCGGCAAACATTCCCCGAACTTGAGGCAACGTAACGTGGGATTCATCCACAATAGTTAAAAAATCTTCCGGGAAGAAATCAATGAGGGTGTAGGGCGGCTCGCCCGTGGCTCGACCGCTGAACCATCTGGCGTAGTTCTCAATACCCTGGCAGTGACCAGTTTCAAGCAACATCTCAATATCGAAGCGTGTTCGGGCAGACAGCCTTTGAGCTTCGAGCAGTTTCCCCTGCGATTTGAATACTTCCAGTCGGGCTTCCAACTCATTGCTGATGCCGGCAACTGCCTCCTTAATACGTTCTTCCGGAGTCACAAAGTGCTTGGCAGGATAAATAAATAGTTCTTCAGAAACTTGCAAAACGACACCCGTTAGCGGATTGATCACGCTAAGACGGTCAATTTCGTCGCCAAAAAGTTCCACCCTAAAAGCTATTTCCTCGTGGGCCGGCCATATTTCCACGACATCGCCACGAGCCCTGAATGTCCCGCGCTTGAATGCAACATCGTTACGTTCGTATTGAATGTCGACTAATTTTAACAATAAATCATTGCGGGGAATCGATTCCCCACGCGCAAGCCTGACCATCATGCGCTTGTAATCGCTGGGTGATCCCAACCCATAAATACAGGAAACACTGGCGACAATTATCACGTCTTCACGGCTGACCAGTGCGCTTGTTGCAGCCAACCGCAACCTATCGATATTTTCATTAATAACAGCATCTTTTTCAATATAGATATCGCGCTGAGGAATATACGCTTCCGGCTGATAATAGTCGTAATAACTGATAAAGAAATTAACGGCATTGTTTGGAAAAAACGCCTTGAATTCACTGTAAAGTTGCGCCGCGAGGGTCTTGTTGTGGGCTAATACCAGCGTGGGCTTTTGAAGCCGAGCAACAACATGGCTTGCGGTAAACGTCTTGCCTGTACCAGTAGCGCCCAGCAAAACCTGTCTGGTACTTCCAGCCTCGAAATTTCTGCACAACTCTTCGATGGCCTTGGGTTGGTCACCTGCAGGTTGAAACGGGCTGACCAATTCGAAACGGCGCTTTGCCATTGCTTACCACGCCCCTTTCAGGACTCCAAACTGCCAACCCTAACCATGTTGCGAATTTTTTCGAGTGTTTTAACACCAATTCCTGGCACACGCCTCAATTCATTCACGGTCTGAAACGGTTTCTGGTTTCTGGCTTCGATTATCCTGCGCGCCATGGCCTGACCGATGCCTGGCAATCGAAGAAAATCGTCAACCTGCCCTCGATTAATATCAATTTGCGCATCTCCTGCTTGCCATTTGACAAGCCGGGCAGGGGGGGCGGTCGTCCCTTCCGTTGCCAATGCCTTCACTTCCATCTGGGGAGGGAGTTCAACTTTGTCTGGTTCACCTTCCCAAACAAACCAATCCTTCACCTTGGCCAACGTTGCTGGCCCAAGACCAGATATTTCCAACAAATCATTAGGCGACTTCAGAGGCTTATCGCGTCGAAATTCCACAAAACGTAAGGCCAGTGCAGGCCCCATGCCAGGAATCTGACCAATGTCCCTAAGATCTGCCGTGTTCGGATCGAGTCGATGCTTCAAAACCGTGGCAGCCACATGGGGAACGGTGGGGTCCCAGCGATATTTACGCCAGCCATGTCCTGCCAACAATATCCCAATCATTCCCAAAATGACCAGCGGCGCAATCAATCCATGACTTTTGGCGCCGCTTTCTAGCGGCGCTGGTGATGGCTGACTCTTAGGGGAAGGCTGATCCATAATGCCATTCTTCACTACCGAAAGCTTCAGACAAGTGCATGATTGGAAATCACCACATATCGGGCCAAAGAATGGTTCCAACGCATATTATCTGGCCAACATCCAGACAGTTGACCGGAGTATACGCCCGGAATATCCCAGAACGTTGCCATGACCTCTGGGAAATACTCCTTGATGGCATTGAGAACATGCCAGGTTATGGGCTGTTCGTCGGTGGTTTGATGTCCATTCCACCAACCGCTGGCCATTCTTGCCCAGCGCACAGCAAATCCCCCTTCAAACGGGTCGCTCAAAACCAAGCGCCCATGGGGTTTCAGTACACGGCGCAACTCTCGCATAGCTGTATCGAATGGCAAGTGATGCAGAATGGCATGGCCCCAAATAGCGTCTATGGAGGCATCAGGAAGCGGAAGGCGCACGGCATCAGCCTGTACCGTGCGAATGGCCACCTGGTGAATCCCTGCACGAAGCCGTACTTCCCGGCAATATCCAGCCGAAACATCAGTAGCCAAAACCTTTGCGCCACGAGCAGCCAAAAGGCATGCAGCCATTCCGTGGCCACATCCCCAATCAAGAACGGTTTTGCTTTCAACATTACCCAGCGATTGGACGGCAAAACGAATCCAAGATGCGTGGTCGAGATACCAAGAATCAGGTCGGGCTAGTTCTTCGGAGAAACGAGGACAAGATTGACGGTCCGCCGCCTGACGATCGTGAAACAGTCGCTCACGATCCAAGCGGTTCGAAACGTTATCAGGCACCTAAAACTTCCTTGTAAGCATCTTCGCTAAAACCAACAACGAGGGTTGATCCTTGCCTGAGCGTGGGAGCCCGCAAATTTCCTGTTGGACCCATTAACAAGGCAGCCAGCTCGCCGTCAGGTACTTTTTTAGATGCTAGATCCAGAACAGTAACTGACTTGCCTTTAGCAATGATCAACTTACTATTTTCGCGGGCAAGTTTGACCGCTTCTGTCTCACCCATACGGATTTTGGATGCATCCACAACGAAATCGCCCAGTTCCCAGCCAAGACCGGCTAGAAATGCCTGAGCTTTTTTGCAGGTCATTCAACCTTTGCGAAAATAGATCCAGTCAAGCTTACTGGCCATGATCAATGACTCCTGAAAGGGGAACCCTGAATACGAAAGACTTCAAAGTCACACAATCAATAGGAATCAACACAGCGATTAGTCAACAGCAGCGAAAACAATACAGGCATTATGCCCACCAAATCCGAAGCTGTTTGAAATCACTCTTTTCAAACGGGTATCACGCGCATGAAGCGGAACGTAATCCAGATCGCATGCGGGATCAGGAGTCGTCAGATTGATAGTTGGGTGCAATTTTCGATTATGAAGACTCAAGGCGCAGACAATGGCCTCAATACCACCGCTGGCCCCTAGTGTATGGCCAATGAGGCTTTTAGTACTGCTCACTGGAACTTTGTAAGCATGAGTCCCAAAAACACGCTTGATAGCAACGGTTTCAGCCTCATCGCCAATAAGTGTACTTGTCCCATGCGCGTTGATATAATCCACGTCCGTGGGGGATATACCTGCGTCAGCCAAAGCCAACTGCATAGCCATGGCAGCGCCTTCACCATCGCCGCAAGGCGATGTGATGTGATAGGCATCTGCTGTGCAACCAGCTCCAACAATTTCGGCATATATTTTAGCGCCACGTTTCTTGGCTCGTTCCCACTCTTCTAAAACAAGAAGCCCGGAGCCTTCCGAAAGAACAAAGCCATCGCGGTTATTATCGAATGGTCTGCTTGCCAACTGTGGGGCGTCATTTCTTGTAGAAAGAGCCTTAGCGGCAATGAAACCTCCCAACCCCATGGGAGTGATGGTCGATTCGGCACCACCTGCCAGCATCACATCAGCGTAGCCGTAGCGAATGGCACGCATGGCGTCTGTGAGAGCATGAGCGGCACTCGCACAGGCTGTCGAAACAGCAGTGTTGGGGCCTTTCATTCCAAACTGAATGGAAACGTTTCCGCTGGCCGCGTTAGGGATCATCTTTGGGATCACAAAAGGGCTGATCCGATCCGGGCCTTTTTCGCGGTATTTGGAGTGTTGCTCTTCAAATTCACGAAGTCCACCAATTCCGCTGCCGACAATAACGCCGCAGCGGAACGGGTTTTCCTGAGTCATATCTATACCGCTGTCGTCCATCGCCTCTTTGCCAGCACAAAGTGCCAACAAAACGAAACGATCAACCCGGCGTGCGGTTTTGGGATCCAACCATTCTGGGGCAAGGTCACGAACCTCGCCACCAAAATGGACCTTAAAAGCCGTGGTGTCGAACTGAGTGAACTGTGCAATACCACTCAATCCGGCCAGGGCTTTTTCCCAGAAGACCGACACTTGGTTGGCCAGGGGATTGACCGTCCCCAGTCCGGTGATCGCCACACGACGCATGGACATCCTTCCCGGATCAGGCGTTCTTCGCCTTCTTGATAAATTCGGTCGCTTCGCCAACAGTTTTAATCTTCTCCGCTTCTTCCTGCGGAATCTGAATATCGAACTCCTCTTCGAGCTCCATAATCAGTTCGACGAGGTCGAGAGAGTCAGCCCCCAATTCTTCCTGAAATTTCGTGGCGGGCTTGAGTTCAGCCTTATCAACGCCAAGGCTTGAACTTACAACGTCGATCACCTTCCGTGCGATTTCTTCAGCGTCCACATTCGCCTCCTGTGCACAGGCACCACGAGATCAAAACCGCAAATCGGTAGTCTCGTGAGCCCGAATCAAACCATCGAAGTCCAAATACACCCTGGGAGATGCGTTGTGCCAGATGTCTCACCGTCACACGCACCGACTCATCCATTTGACTTATGAACTTGCCCAAGGAAAGAAACCCCGACATCGAGTTAGGACAGGCATTTATGCCGGTACGGACAAACATTCGGCCTTGCGCTGAATGCGCTTGAGCAATCCCGACAAAACTTTGCCCGGTCCAACCTCGTAAAATCGGTTGTCTCCCCCCGCAAGAATTCCTTGCATCAAATCTTCCCAAAGTACGGGCTCTACCACCTGTCGAGCCAACAAATCGGGAATATTGTCTGGGTCTGCGTCGTGCGGTTTACCCGTCACATTCGACCAAACAGGAATGCGGGCGGGATGAAATTTCATTCCCGCCATATGTAACTTCAACCGGTCAACAGCAGAAGCCATGGCACCTGTGTGAAATGCACCAGCAACTGCCAAACGAATGGTTTTTGCACCCGCCGCCTGTGCAGCAACTTCAACAGCGGCAACGGCAGGAATGAGTCCAGAAACCACTAAGTTGCCAGGACAAAGAAAATTGGCAATGGAAACTGGGCCATGCAAGGAAGAGACTTCTTGGCAAATAGCCTGCAGCTTTTCCCGGTCGAGCAGAAGGATGCTGGACATTGTCGAAGGAGTGGCCACAGCAGCTTGATGCATAGCCTCACCCCGGATTTTTACCAAACCAAGGCCATCTTCAAATCCAAAGACGCCAGCAAACGCAAGTGCCGTATATTCTCCAAGGCTCAAGCCTGCTGCTGAGTGCGCCCCCGAAACTGCTTCTGGCTGGGTAGACTTCAGATCTTCAAGGGCTGCCAAACTTGCAACAAAAATAGCCGGTTGGCTAATGTCTGTCGAATTGAGCCGCTCGATAGGGCCGTTTGCGCACAACTCTAGAAGATCAAACCCTAAAACTTCACGAGCCCTGTCAAAAAGGGATCTAGCCGCAGGCAAGCGGTCTGATAAGGATTTGCCCATCCCTAGATACTGGGCACCCTGACCCGGAAACAGAAACACATTGCCTGGGCTCAAGTAACATATCTCCAAAATAATTCAGAATCAGTTGGCAGACTGGTTTGCTGACAAAAGCGCAGGCAACTGATCCAATTCCTGAACGATTTGATTATTGATTCCGGCACGAGCAAGCTGGGCCGCCAGAGCCAAAGCATTGGCAATGGCGCGTTCACCACTACTGCCATGGGAAATAATACAAATGCCGTCAATACCCAGTAATGGAGCGCCTCCAAAGGCACTGTAATCATATCGGGAAATGAGGGTCTGGAGGGCTTTCTTGGCCAAATCCTTCTCATTAACCAAGGTCTGGGAGAGTTCGTTCCCAACCATCTTGATCATGAAATCAAAAAGACCTTCACAAACCTTCAGGACCACATTTCCGACAAATCCATCCGTGACAATCACATCGGCTACGCCTTGATGAATGTCACGTCCTTCAATATTTCCGATGTAATTCCCGCGCAGCGGACTGTTGTTGAAAAGATTTTGAGTCGCCTTGATCAGTTCGTTTCCCTTACCCTCTTCCGACCCAACGTTCATAAGTCCGATGGTTGGCTTGGCCTTGTTCAGCATGAGCCGAGCGTAAATTTCGCCCATAACTCCATAATGAAACAACTGTTCTGCCTTAGGGTTAACGTTGGCACCCACATCGAGCATAATGGAAGGACCGCGCAGCGTCGGCATAACGGTTGCAATTCCAGGTCGATCGATATGTCGAAGGAACCTGCGTGAGAACAGTCCGCCAGCAACCATTGCTCCAGTATTACCAGCACTGACAATGCCGCCCACCTTGCTTTGGGCCAAAAGCTGCCAACAGCGAGCAATAGAATTATCTGGCTTGCGGCGGAAGCCAGCGGCAGGGCTTTCATCCATCCCAATGACTTGAGTGCAATGAAAAATTGTCACACGTGCGGGAACAGTTTCACCCAGAAAAGGCATGATCGCAGCTTGATCACCAACAAGGGTGACTCTCAACTCGGGATCAAGCTCCAGTGCCTTGAGAGCTCCCGCAACAATAGGACCAGGGGCGTGATCGCCACCCATGGCATCGAGGGCTATTTCCATAGCGACTCACTCTTCCTTCTGATCGAGTGGCATGATTTCACGGCCCTTATAGTGACCACAGGCCGCACACATGCGGTGCCCAATGACTGGCTGATCGCAATTTTTGCAGTACTGAATTTGCTTTGGCTTGATGGCATGATGACTACGTCGCATACCTTGGCGGGAACTTGAAATCCGCCTTTTTGGCACGGCCATGACTTTATACCCTTCACATCAAACTGTAAAACATGAAAAGTAAGGCTGCGGGGCATCAATGTCAAGGCAGCGCCATCCACCTGACCCTTTGCTGATCGATCGGCGGAATATCTGGACACTCTATGCCAACCTTGAGCCCGATGTCGGGAAAACATGCTGCCTATGCCCTAACGGCAAATCAATCCAAAGGCCGCCACCACCCGGAACCTGCTCATGCTTTCAGGGGATTGTTTGAGCGTGATCGTGACAGAGTTGTTCACAGCACCGCATTTAGGAGGCTAGTCAACAAGACGCAGGTATTTCCTTCACCAACCAATGATCACCACCGAACCAGACTCACCCACACGCTGGAAGTTGCACAAATCAGCAGGGTTGTAGCCCGCCAAATTGGACTGGAAGAAGACCTCACCGAAGCCATTGCCTTGGCTCACGATTTGGGCCACCCTCCCTTTGGGCACGCTGGTGAAGATGAACTACGCCAATTCATGAAAGAACACGGCGGATTTGAACACAACTCTCACGCGTTGCGCATTGTGACCATGCTTGAATACAGGTATCCGGGCTTTTCCGGACTCAACCTTTCGTGGGAGGTTCGTGAAGCATTTGCTCATCACAGCAAAAGCAACGATCCCTCCCTCGATGAATATAAAGCCGCTGGTAGCCCTTTTCTGGAGGCTCAGGTTGCCGACGAAGTGGATAGCTTGGCTTATAATGCGCACGATGTTGAAGATGCGCTGACAGCGGGACTCGTTCGTGAAACGGAACTCGATGATGTTCCACTTTGGTGCAGAGCCCACAGAGAAGTTCTCAACGACTATCCAGGCCTTCCCGCTGGTACACTTATTCCAACGATTGTTCGCAAACTTATCAGCTGGCAAGTAGAAGACTTGATCCAGCAATCATTGCTTAATCTTGCCGCGGAAGGCATAGATTCGGTTGCTTCGGTACGGGCCTGTCCTCGACCACTCATCAGCATGTCGGAACCAATGAAATCGCTCCGAAAAGATTTGGAACGATTCCTCCATCGCCACGTCTATCGTCATACACGCGTACAACGGATGGCATTTAAAGGACGCCGTACCATCAGACGGCTTTTTGAGGAATTTCTGGGTAATCCGGTCCTTTTACCCATACGATACCGGAATCGGTTGAGCCACGAATCAGCACACCGGGTGATTTGCGATTACATTGCAGGAATGACAGATAGATACGCCCGCGCCGAGTTCCGTAATCTGTTCTCTGCTGAAGACGACACTTAGTCCTGCGTTGTCAGAATGCCTAGCCCCCAAGATTGTTCCACTTGAACGAACTGGAACACTTCCGCGCAAATTGTCCTTTCGGAGAAGACGTCCATGTCCTCAAACACAAAGCCTTTGGATAATACCCCCGACGATTCCCCAATCACCGGCAAATTTGCCACCAAAAGCAATGTCTTGGTCTGGGTGCTTCGGTCAATATTTACAGCAATCATGCTTGGTTTGGCCGTGGTGGCATTCCAATACTTTTCTGAAGTCAGCGAACGACTAGAGAAGCCAGGCCTCGGCCCCTTAGCTGGATTATGCGTGATCGTGCTTGGAGTTTTAGTAATAGGAACAGATCTACTTGTACGGCACAAAGAAATCACGACAATATCAGCAGTCTATTTCGGACTTCTTCTGGGCCTGCTTCTTGGAAATCTGCTTGCAGTTGGACTAAACCCCATCTTTTTTGATTTCCCCATGGGTATCGATAAAGAACTTCCTCAGGAAACGTTTGTCAGAAGATGCACACAAGTGATGCTTTCAGTAATATGCTGCTACATATGCATTAGCACGCTGCTTCAAACTAAAGACAATTTCAGGTTCATTATTCCATTTATTGAGTTCTCGAAACAAACCAAGGGTAACAAGGCTTGGGTTCTTGATACCTCCGTAATTATTGATGGTCGTATTGCGGACGTGTGCGAGTCAAAGTTCATCGTTATGAAGGTAGTGGTCCCACGTTTTGTTCTACTTGAACTTCAAGCCGTCGCGGACAGCAATGATCGTCTCAAACGGAACCGCGGTAGGCGTGGTTTGGATATTCTGAAAAGAATTCAGAACAATAAGGACATTGATTTCCAGCTGCATGATGGCATTATTCCCGGTGTTGCGGATTCAGGGAAAGTTGATGAACGCTTGGTGCAATTCGCAAAGGCAATGGGAGCCAAGGTTGTTACCAATGACTTCAACCTCAACAAGATGGCCCAATTGGAAGGCGTTGAAGTTGTCAACTTGAACGAACTGGCGAACGCTCTGAAATCGGTCGCTTTGCCCGGTGAAATCCTCATGGTTCGTCTTGTAAAGCCGGGAGATCAACCCGGCCAAGGAATTGGTTACCTTGAAGACGGCACCATGGTTGTAGTTGAACAGGGCAGGTCAGCCATTGGGATGGAAAGCCCTGTTGTTGTAACCAGTGCCTTGCAAACTCCAGCTGGACGCATGGTATTTGGCAAACTCGAAGCGCGGCCAACGGGGAGCGAAGTCCGCCAATAACCACCCCGATTGATTGCTCTTTATTTGTGATAACGGCATTGGTTACCACAAGAGCATGAACGCATCATTTAGATTGATGGCACAAACTGCTGGTACTCTGGCACTCTTGTACTTTGCATTTGTGACCACACTTGCCATGGCGCAAACGCCACCTGCCCAACCCAAACCCAAGCGTCCCGTTTCTGGAGCTGGTGTTCCAGGTGCACCGGGCGCTTCGCGCGATGCTGATATGGTGGAACGTCTCCTTGCCTCACGCAAGGAATACCAGATAGCATTAGAAAGCTTGCGTACGCACTACGTAAACCTTGGTGATCTTGAAAGAGCTCGATTTGCAGAAGAAGAGCTCATTCAGTACCACCGCATCGTGAAAAACCCTTTCCTGCTTGAGTTGGACGTACCTCCCCCCAATCTTCAGGGGACAACGAACATTCCTGAAGCCAACGAGCTTTACAGGCGGGCCATGACATTCAAAGACAAAGGGTGGGGAAACGATTACACAGACAATCAGCGCCGTTCTGAAATATTGCTCCAGCAACTACTTAGCAATCACTCAACCAGCAACAAAATCAGCGACACCGCATATCAATTAGGCGATTTATACGAAGGCAAAGCATACAAGCAGTATCAACGCGCTGCCCTTTATTACGAACGCGCCCACCAATGGAATCCTTTAACAAGTACGGATGCACGTCTTCGTGCTGCTCGCATTTACGATCGGCTTGGAATTGATAGGAACAGAGCCATCGAACTCTATAAAGAAATAGTGCAGCAGGAAACAGACACTCAGCGCATTCAAGAGGCTCAGCGGCGCCTTGCTGATCTGGGAGGCCGATAACCTCTTCCTGATGCCTTTGGATACACCTCCCGATGGTTCATAAATCTGCCCAATTAGCATTGTTGTTTTCAGTTCTCGTTGCAGTCCTCACAGCAAACCTCAAATTCACGGCTTATTGGTTGACTGATTCTGTAGGCATGCTTTCAGATGCGGCAGAATCTATTGTGAACCTTCTCGCCGCATCAGTTGCTCTGTGGTCGCTAAGGCTTGCCGCAGTTCCTCGCGACGCCAACCACTCATACGGTCATGATAAAATCGCATATTTTTCTAGTGGTTTTGAGGGCGCCCTTGTCCTCGTGGCCGGCGTTGGCATCATCTGGATGGCCATCGATCGCTTGATAAACCCGCGTGAGCTTGCCCGATTGGATTTGGGCCTTGTTTTCTGCCTCGGTGCAGCTGCGATTAATGGCGGTATGGGGTGGTGGTTGGTCCGGCTTGGGAAATCAAGCAATTTAATTATTCTTGAAGCCGATGGACAGCACTTGTTGACAGATTTCTGGACTTCCGTCGCGCTTGTCAGCGGAATCGGCATGGTCATGCTGACAGGTTTGACATGGTTTGATCCTGTTATGGCTATCATTATGGCCATATTTATTATCTGGACAGCAGTAGATCTGTTGCTGAGATCATTTGATGGTCTCATGGACCGGTCATTGACAGAAAACGATCTGGACAAAGTAAAGACAGTCATTGCAACCCATGTCGTCAAGGGAATGACCTATCATGCTCTACGGAGCAGGCATGCAGGCAGCCGAATCTTTATCGACTTTCACCTTCTGGTTCCAGGCAGCATGTCAGTCAAGGCTGCGCACGATTTGATGGAACGTCTTGAAAATGAACTTCGTGTGGTACTCCCCGGCACTGAGGCCACAATTCACCTAGAGCCGATCGAAGATTCTTCATCGTGGGATGATTTAGCCCGGTGACAGGAAATTGCCAAAACAGGCGGATCCAAAATATTTCACCAGTCGTGAAATCCAATCAAAGTTTCACAATGCAATCCCTGATGAGATGTAGGTTTGCATAATTTGGGTTTATTTTTCCGGTCACATGGACTGGCCAAGCGATGCGTCAACCGTAAACATCCTTTCTCTCAGCGCTCCAGGATGGAACATGGCAACTTGCCATGAGGAGAACAGGATGCGAATCGTTGCGATTTTAGCTTTGCTTGCTGGCTCTACACTTGCAAACGCTGCAGGACTTTCGGCCCAGGATTCGGCTGATATTCAAGCTAGACGTGGCCGCGTTGGTCACATGGGTGGATCCTACAGCTACGAAGGCGTTGGTTTTTCAACCGTAAGCGCCCAAGCCGCAATTAGAAATTGCTGCTACTACGGAAAGCGGACTCCTATCGAGATAGCCGTCTCGCGTGGTTCAAACGGCTGGTATGCTTGCGTTCGATATCGTTGATCTTCTGATTACCCGTTCCCGCCAATTGTTTCCGGCATGGCGGGAACGGGATGTTTCACCACTGGTCTTCATCTGCAAATGGATGCCAATTTCGGGGCGTGTTATCGACTTTTGACTTGAGAATGAGCTCCGCCATTGCCAAATCCTCGCGGTTTGTGATCTTGATATTGGTGTAAGGGCAGGGGACCACTGTCACAGAATAGCCGCTGGCCTCAACAACTTCCGCATCATCTGTAGGGCGAATGCCTAAATTTGTCACGTATTCGTAAGCTTTCAAAATGATATCCCTGCGAAAAACCTGTGGGGTTTGCGCCAACCAAAGGTTTTTTCGGGGAACGGTCTCTTCAATCACGGAATTGCCCGAGACTCGCTTCACGGTTTGAACAACTTCAGTCGCCAGAATTGCCGCTCCAGTTTGCGCTGCCATGGAAATGACCTCACTGATTTTTTCCGCGGAAACGCACGGACGAACCGCGTCATGAATCAGCACCAAATCTGCTGAAGCATCCACTTGGCCAAGCGCAGACCTGACAGAATCCACACGCTCGGCTCCTCCGATAACCAGTTTGACATTCATAAACGCCAAGTTGGCATGAAACTTGAAACGGACCAATTCCTCATCTTCTGCCGAAATCACAAGAATTAGCTCCAACAGATCCGGCCTGCTGGCAAATAGATCTGCCGTCCGAAGCCATACAGCACGGCCATCCAAGGGAATGAACGTTTTTTTTTCTCCGGCACCAAATCGTGTCGAATTCCCGGCAGCGGGAAGGATAACCGAGAGTTTCTGGTGAGCCATGACCAATTCCCCAAAAGTACCATTGCGCTGGAATGCATCTAAGCAGTAAAGGCGCCTCAGGAAGTCAATGTTTACATTGCCAACATACAAGGGACCAATCATGATCGTAGCGTGCTCAACCCTCTGTTTCGCCAGACATCCTCTTGAAAAGGTCTTTGAATTCCTTACCGAACTTGATTTCACACGGTTCGAAGTCGTGGTTCACGATCACAGCCTTCACTTGCAGCCAGACTTTGCTATCGACGATCCACACAGGACCTCTGGCTACTTGAAACAGCGGCCTGGTATTCTTCCGTCAGGCTTTTATTATCGAGAAGCACGTCGCGACCTTGCTCGCGAAATTTCTGAAGTGCGCAATCTGGCAACATTGGCAAGACATTGCCAAGTCCCGCTCATTACGGTCATGCCCAGTTCTACAATAGACTTTAATATTAGAGAGAACGAGCGTTTCGAAGCACTTCTGGCAACTACTGCACGCGAGGGAGTTGAGCTTGCTGTGGCAACTCATGGGGGCACTTGGGCCGCTGTGCCAGAAACATTGGCATCGGCTTGCAGACACCACAAATCACTGTCGGTAACGCTCGATCCTACACACCTGCCCATCCTCGACCTGTCTGCGGATCTTCAGAACCTGATATTTGAACGGGTGGCTCATGTTCACCTGCGCGATTCAGGCAAGGGACCGTCGCAATTCCAAACGCGCGTTGGCAAAGGTCAGGTGGAACATGGCCGCATCCTGAATTTGCTTGAACGCAATGGTTATCAACGATTGCTGTCTATCGACATTCATGACATCGCTGATTCGCCGTTCCCCGTTTTCCCTGAAGTGCGCAAAATGAAGTTTCTTTTGGAAAGCCTTCTATAAATCATGTAGCAAGAACTGCGTTGAACACTGGTTCCATCGTCCTACACTGAAAACAGGTAGCTCACTGCAATCTCCGGTTTGCAGTGGTTTGCTTGTTTGAGGTGTCAGACCGGAATGGAGCTTTTAACCGATGACTTTCACGCTTCCCACTCTCCCATACGCGCACGACGCTCTTGAAAAAGCTATCGACAAAACCACGATGGAGATCCATCATGGTCGGCATCATAAAGCCTACGTTGACAATCTGAACGCTGCAATCCAAGGACGCTCCGAATTCGATGGACAATCCATCGAAGCTATCCTCGCAAAGGCAGCAACCTTGCCGGATGACATCCGTCAAAAAGTCATCAACAATGGTGGCGGCCACGCCAATCACACTCTTTTCTGGGAAACCATGAGCCCTAATGGTGGCGGCGATCCCAGTGGGGTTTTGGCAGATGCCATCACCTCAACGTTTGGAGATTTGGCGACACTCAAGCAAAAAGTCAAGGAAGCAGCTCTTGCACGCTTCGGCAGTGGTTGGTCGTGGGTTGTTGTCAGCGGTGGCAAACTTGAAATCCTGAGCACTGCCAATCAGGACTCGCCACTCATGCACGGCAAGACCCCCATTTTGGGTGTTGATGTATGGGAGCACGCCTACTATCTGCGCTACCAGAATAAGCGCGCCGATTATGTCGATGCATTCTGGCATGTCATCAACTGGTCAGACGTAGCCGCACGATTCCAAAAAGCTGGCCACTAATACCGCCCTCTTTGTTATAGGTTCCATGCTTATTTACCGCTTGACCCAACCGCGGCAACAACCTATGTGATGCTGCCAACGCTGGTTGAGAGGTTCATAAGCATGGTTCCCCGTATTTTATTGCTTGCAACCATTTCCATGTTTACTTCCGGTTGCATGACTCCACCACACGATCCTAACCGGCCTCCTAAGCGGCCAGAAGAGTTTCGTGTACCACCCGATCAAGATGCCCGTTTTGCCAAGCCCGTGGAATACCCCAAGGGCCTCCTAAACATGGATATTCTTCAAACCCGAATGGCTAAAAACGCCCAAGGCGGGAATAAAGGCCCTGCTCCTGGTGGTCGACCGGGAACCGTATCAAGTCCTGGTAATACCCAATAGTTGTTTGGTTCCCCTTGCGTGTGATTTAGCGTAAACTAATGTCCTGAGTCACCCGCAGGCCCACTGATTCCATCTACCATGCTCGACTTGTTTGAACCTTTTCTTGTTACCAGTTTCCCTGTTCCTTCAAGTGGTGACCTCCACTTCGATGAAGAAGAAGCGGCAGACGCACTGAACGGTTACTTGGCACTATGGCACCCGGTTGTTTTGCGATCTTGCCATTCCCTGCCACGGTGGATTCGGCCTGATGAAGCTCCTACTCACGGGAACGGCACATCACCAGCCCTCATGGTGGCATGCGGTCAAGTCAGTATGTCGTCATTGCTGCCTGATCATTCTTGCCTGATCAATGCTTCCCCATCAGAAACCATTCGAAAGCGTATTCTCGAAGTTCAAGGATTGCAAAACGCCGAAATTGCACGAGAAAACGATGGAAAATACCCCGCCATTGGGCTTGGTGTATTGCTGATTGACGCGCTTTTTGAAGCCCAGAATCACTCCAATCTCCTCCAACGAGATCAGGTCCTGGCAAGCCTGAAATCTGCATTGGCTGCACGCGAAGAGAAAAACCATGCTGCCGAACTCGAATCACTCAAGGAAGCTGCAAATTATTTAGTTGTTGCAAGAGAATCACTGAGCTCAAGTAACGGCCATGTGCTGGATCTAACTCTCGTTCCAGAAAACGCATCTGCGGTTCCAGAGTCACCTGCATTCAATTCAGGTCTCACATGCAGCATGGCTGTCAGCGGATCGTTTCTGGAAAGACTGGAATCCACAAACCCCACAGCATTGCAATCACTCCGAGACGATGTCACAGCCGGACGACGTGAATGCATTGGTGGTTGTTATATCGATAGGCCTGAATGGGGCCTATCCATGGCTTCCATTGCGTGGAATCTGGAAAAAGGCCAAGAAATAGCCCAGCGGACCTTGGGAAATATATTAAAAATTCATTTCCGTTCTCACTCTCTTCCCGTACCTTCGCTGCCGGGACTCCTGCGTCATTTTGGGTTGGCTTATCAGGTTTTGCCCGCCAATCGTCATCCCGATGAATATCCGCCCTCACGCGCATCTCTGGTTTCGTGGTCGTGGGGCGATGCCATGGGATTGGAGTCATATGCGGGCAAACCTCTCAATCCTGCTTTGAATCAAGATATCCTTCATATCGCCCGGCGTTTTTCTGAAAGCATTAGCACAGATTACACCCCAGTGCTTGTATTTCAGCATGATGGCACCAGCAAAAGTTGCGATGCGTACACCGATTGGTGCACGCTGGGCTCACTGGCACCTGTAATGGGTAGCTGGACGGACTTTTCCGCAATGTTCCGTGGTGTCTCGCCCGGAGACTATTGGAATGAGTCCAGCGGGTCTGAATTTGGCCGTGTCGAATGCCCTCCACAATCACCATCGCGGCTGGAACCGCGACGATGGCTTGATGCTGCGATGGCACACGACGCTCTTCTGGGCGTTCTTGGAGCTGACAATTCGAACCAACCTACAGGCCCTCAGTCTGAATCTGATTTTGAGACAGGAAACAACGCGTCCACTTCGTGCCAGATACTTGCCGAAAGCTCCGGGAAACGACTCGCGGAAAGGCTTCTGCGCACGGGAGAAACCGGCCGCATGGGCTGGCTGATCCTTAATCCGTGCGCCTTTAATCGACGTGTTATTGTCGATATCGAAGGGCAAAATCCGCTGCCAATTGAGGGCCCTGTACTTGCCAGTCAAGCAGGTGAAAATGGACCAGCCAAGGCTATTGTGGAAGTGCCTGGTCTGGGTTTCGCTTGGATTCCCCGACACGGAAGTCCGGGCACGGTCCCGGCCAGGCAGCGCTTACAGCTAGCAGACGAGCGTGGTACCCGCAATGAATTTCTCGAGGCAGAATTCGATCCAGCCACAGGCGGTCTGCGTGGTCTAAAAGATTTAAGACACCGGGTAGCCCGGCTTCAGCAGACAATACACGTAGCCAAAGGCGGCGCCATGCTTGCCAAAAGCATTCGGGTTGTTTGCCGCGGGCCCGCACGGGGAGAACTTGAAGTTGTCGGCAATTTTGTCGATTTTCAAGGGGCCCAAATAGGAACGTTTACCCAACGGATTCGCACTTGGATTGGCCGACCAGTTCTTGAGTTGGACGTTGACGTACACATTGATGCCAGTGTCGCGGATTCATTCCCAAACATGCGATTATCGTGGCGTGACCCTGCCACTGAACTTCGAATTGGATGTCTGGGGCAATCGATGCGCCTGCAAGGCGAAACTCCGGTGGAAACAGAGTACCTCCATCTGGTTAATGGTGCGCATGCCACCACAGTGATAAGTCCTGGGAATTTGCGGCTTCGTCGCAGGGGGCCAAGGAGTGTTGAACTGGAAATGCTCGCCGCTGTGGGAACGGGACATTTCCAGGCGCGACTTGGTTTGGCTGTCGATCGTGACTACCCGCACTTAATGGCACGCGGTTGGAATTCTCCTGTCACCGTTATTGCTGTAGACCGTGGACCGCCATCCATTGGCGCCAGTGGATGGCTTGTCCATCAGGATGCACCGGCCATCCAATTGGAACGATTGCGCTGCTCAGCTAGAGGCCAATCAAGCCAAATTAGCGCCATGGCAGTTGAATGCCTCGACGAAGGAACGAGTGCCAGTCTTCAATTGGCTCGACCCGCGAAAACAGTTATTCAAATCGATGCACTAGACGAAACCCCTCGTGAATTAGCGGAAGCAGACGGGGCAGTGCCTTTTGATGTGCGACGACGCGGCATCACCTCTTTGGTCATTGAATCCGGATCCTGAGGAATACTCCGGGTATTCCACAAGCACGCATTAACCCATTAAAAAAAACGAGGAATTTCGCAAATGTTCCTCAAGCTGCTTGCCCAAACCACCCCCATCTGGAACCTTTGCTCGGCGGGTCGAATCGTCCCGCGACCACACACCATCAGGTTGGACATCCATGAAGCTTTTACATCAGGCAGCTCTCGGGCTGGCCCTACTTTGCCTTTCGGCAGTGACGGCACGCGCCGGTGGTAGCGGGTACATTCCTGGGACAATGGGAAATTGCGCACCACGCTGGGGACTTCTAGGCGGAGCAGGGCAACCCAATGGGGGGCAGATGGGATTTGGCCCTTATCGTCCGTTTGGGTGCGGAGCAGGAATTTACTCAGCACCTTGGTATCTTTTTTATCCATACAATGGATATTTCCAAAATCCTGCCCCGCCCGCATATCCTTACTGGCCTTCAAATTCGCCTGCAATGGGTGGATATCCCATGTCTCAGGGAATGAATGGACCTGGCACTTTCGTACCAGGTCAAGGCTCCGCACCTTTTTATTGGTCCAACCGCTGATGCAATATTTCTGATTTTGCCCCGACGGGTTGTTCAGGAATTAGTTCTGGATGCCCGCCGGGCCAAGATCCGACGCACCAACTGCGTAAGTTTTCCTTCTGCCTCATTGGCCACCTTAATAATTTCGGCGACATTAGCAGGCTCGAGCGCATCTGGTAGGCACATATCGGTAATGATGGAAAAGCCCATAGCCTTCAGGCCTGCATGCACTGCAACAATAACTTCAGGAACCGTTGACATACCTACAACGTCCGCGCCAATGGTTCGCAGAAACCTATATTCGGCGCGCGTTTCAAGGCATGGCCCCGGAACAGCAACATAGACCCCTTTGTGAACCTGAATTCCTGTTTCCAGCGCGGCTGCCATGGCTTCGGAAATCAAGGTTCGATCATAAGGCTCGCTCATATCGGGAAATCGATCACCCAAGCGTTCATCGTTGGGCCCGATCAGCGGGTTGTCACCCATGAGATTGATGTGATCTTCAATCACCATCAAATCTCCCTTGGCCCATTGGTGGTTCAAGCCGCCGCACGCATTGCTCAGAATGACGAACTCGCAGCCGAGCTTCTTGAACACACGAATAGGCAGGGTGATCTGTGCGAGCGAATATCCTTCGTAGCGGTGGAACCGCCCGTCCATGGCAGCCACATTCAGACCTTCGAGACGGCCTCCAATAAATCTTCCATGATGGCCAGGTGCTGTTGAAACTGGGAAGTGAGGAATGTCGCCGTAGGCAATTTCCACCTCGGTTTCTATGGCGGATGCAAGATTACCTAGCCCTGTTCCCAGAACGATCCCTACTTGGGGACGCTCCTTCCATCGACTGGCAATGGCGGTTGCGGCTTCTTCTATTTGATCGTGAAGCGAGGGCATGTGGATAATCCTTGACTGGCCCTGCGACCAGCAAGGCTCTTGAACTATATGCTAGTACCAGATGGGCCGAACGTTCAGGATTGGTTGACGACTGGGAAGGCGAACATGGCAGTAAATCTCACGCCCCAATACCACGAAGCTGAGGAACAGTACAAGAAAGCCATCGGAGCAGCAGATAAACTGGAATGGCTCCAGAAAATGTGGGTGCTGCTACCTAAACACAAGGCCAGCGAAAAACTGCAAGCAGATCTGAAGACACGCTTGAGCGACCTTCGGGAAGAGGCCGAACGGCCTAAAGGTGGGGCAAAAAAAACGTCCCCCGGAAAAATTCCAAGGCAAGGCGCGGGCCAAATTGTTTTGGTTGGGGCACCTAATGGTGGTAAAAGCCAACTACTGGCTGCTCTCACTTCTGCCAAGCCAGATATCGCCCCTTATCCATTCACCACACGAATGCCGCAAGCTGGAATGATGACTTTCGAAAACATACGCTTGCAACTGATTGACACCCCTCCGATTACTGCGGATCAACTTGACCCGCCCACCCTGTCGCTTATTCGTCAGGCAGATGGATGCGCCCTGATCATCGACCTCTCCGATGATGATGGCTACTTTGCCGCCCAAGCTGCCATAGAGCGCCTTGAACAAGCCAAAACCTACCTTTCCCATGATATTCCCGAAGGAATTGAAGACTGGTCAATCCAACATGTTAGAACTCTTATTGTTGCCACCAGACTTAGTGATCCTGCTGCACAGGAAAGGCTGGAAATCATGCGCGAGCTGGCTGGAACAGCACTGCCCATTTTCGCTATTGACTCGGTTTCTGGTGAGAATCTCGAAGTGATACGCCGCGAATTGTTCAATCTGATTGATATCATCAGAATCTATCCCAAAAAGCCGGGCAAACCAGCAGACCGCGACCAACCAATCACAATCAATCGAGGTGGCAATGTGCTCGATTTCGCGGCAGCAATCCACGGCGATCTGCCGGACCAGTTAAAATCTGCGCGTGTTTGGGGCCCTTCAGCACCACACGACGGTCAAACTGTGCCCAAGGATCACGTTATTCAGGACGGCGATACTGTAGAATTGCAAGTTTGAGCGACGAGAATTTTTGTCTGGAAGGATGCACAACATGAGGTCGGTTTTCTTCGACTTCCACCTGCCTAATGCCACGACATGGTTCTATGTCTCGGCAATTGTGACTGTTTCGCTATTCTTCCGTTTCAATCGCCCATTCAGCTTGCGCAATTTGGATTTATTCCTGCTATTCATGCCTATGCCTGGATTCCTTTTGCTGCTTGAAGGCGGCACGATTCTTCAACCATATGGATGGCTTGTTTTTTCATCCACAATGATTGTCATCCGCTGCCTGGTCGATGGCGGGCTAGTTAAACGTGCTTTTCAGCCCACCAACATCAATGTGCCTGGATTGGTATGGATCTCTTGCGCGCTGTTCGTAGGGCTGATTGCTGTCACACTGGATACTGCCAATCAGCGCCAACCCGGGCCGGGTGGAAGCACTTTTCCCGTCGAAGCAGTTCGAGCCCAAGGAGAGGAAGTCCTGCAATCTCAGGCACGCGAAACACTTTCCATGATGCGTTTCTGGACGGAAAGATTTCTGACACTGGCATGCCATGCCGGAATCATTACAGGACTGGTCCTTTTTTCATGGCGTCACTTTGGCAGTTCACTCGCGGGCTTGGCTGTCGCGGCCACACATCTACTCCTTCCTTACTGTTATCTTCTGATTCCGTACAACCCGCTAGGAATCGGCCGATGGGAAGACACTTGGCCCATGGCGCTTCTTATTTGGGCCTTGTTCTGGGTTCGAAGGCCTTTGCTGGCTGGTAGCCTTGTCGGACTTTCGATTGGAACGGTCATTTTCCCACTGTTTGTTGTTCCCGCATGGATCGGGTACTACGGTTGGCGTTCTTCTCTCAAATTCTGCCTGACAGCCCTGTTTACCTGCCTCTGCTGCTTTTTTGCCGCCTATTTTTCCGGATTATATCCTTCGCTCTTGCCTTCACCGAACTGGATTCCTTGGCAAGCCCCCTCACCTGGAAGCGAAAGCCTTTGGAGGGCCATTCCATGGGCCTACCGCATTCCTTTGTTCGTTTTGCATATTCTGCTCGCTCTTTTTTGCGCTTTCCGGCCCATCAAAAACGATATTGGCCAATTGCTTGCCCAGAACACCCTGATGCTTGCTGCCATTCAATGGTGGTTGGCTGATCGGGGCGGTATTCACGTTCTATGGTATTTGCCACTTCTGCTTCTCGTAGTTTTTAGGCCGGGTACCGTTTCTGTCTTGCCCCCTTCCCATGATTTGCCTCCAAGCACCGAACAAGCAGGATCGAATCCACCAACCAATCGCCCCTCACGCCGAGGACCTTTGGGGATATTCACCAGAAGGCGCGCCTCAACCTGATCTGGCGTTGAAGGCGCTACAAACCCTAAATTGCTGACTATCTATGAGGGCAGGTTCATGGCATGGTTTCGCAAGAACAGCTTAACAACTGGCCTTGTAATAATTGCGCTATGTTTGATTGCTATTCCAATCATTTTGGCTACAGAAATACAGCATCAGAAGCGCCACTTCCGCACCGTCCGCGAGAACCTTTTTTACCGCAGTGGACAAATGACTCTGGAAGGGTTGGGGCGAACATCCCATGACCTCCAGATCCGCACGGTAGTTTCATTGAGGGATGGCTCCAATCCAGGCGATCCACCGCCAGACCTCGACGAGGAAAACTGGTGCCACGAAAACGGACTCAATTACCTCAGACTTCGGCCAATGGCTTGGGAAGGTACGGAAAATAAACCGGCCCCCGTTGAACCCAATGTCAAAAAATACCTCGAACTTTTGCGTGATGAGCGAAATTACCCCATCCTTCTTCATTGCTTTGCCGGTATCCATCGAACTGGAACATACACCGCCATCTATCGCATGGAAGTGGAAGGCTGGCCATTGGACCGCGCCATGAACGAAATGCGTGCCTGCGGCTATACACATATCGAGGGAGACAAGGATCTGCTCGGATTCCTCCTGCAATACAAGCCCGGCAACAGGGTTGACGGACTTCCCAAAACTTTGCGCCGCGAGTCACTTTTGCTTCCAGTCTCAGGATTGGTTCATGGCATCCGATAGCGTGTCACGCATTCCCCTCATCGTTGCTGGTTGTGTTTGGGCTATTGTGCAAGGAGCTACTGCGCCAATCCTTGGATTGGGATTAGCTCAGACAACGCAAGCCGCAACCATTTCTGGATGGCTAACAGCCGGTTACTTCCTATCAGCCATTCTGTTCTTTTTCCCTTTGCCTTGGTTGCTTGAAAAGTACGGTGCAAGAAAGCTGATTCGAATATCGCTGGGCATCAGTAGTTTGGCACTAATCTGGATTGTGTTACAGGCCGATTATGTCTCATGGGCCATTGCACGATCTGTGCAAGGCGCGTGCTCCAGCATTTTGCTGGGAACCGTTGAAACAGAGTTGATGCGCAGCGCAAGCCCTAGCAAGCGGGCAACAGTTCTAGGCCGCCTAGAGCTATTCCTTGTAGTGGGAGCAGGATTTGGAGCAGGAATGGCTCCCGTACTCTGGAATAGCATCAACGGCATTATTGCGGGGTCCATTCTCGCGGGACCTGCCTTACTGGCAACCTACTTTCTGGTAATCCCCGAATCATCAAATTCCGATTCCCCAGATGCAATAATCACGGCTCGTATAAAACGAGGGCCTGCCAGCGCAGTTCTCTTGGCAACCGCCTTCATTCAGGGACTGGCTGAGGGGGAATTGATGGCGTATCTGACTCCGGCGATATTGAGTGAAGGCCACAGTTCCAACACTGTTGCACTTGGGTTTACAGCTCTTTTTTCAGGTATCGTGATCAGCCAGATTAGCTTGGCCAGTAAAGCCGAAATTTGGGGGCATGGCACTGTGCTTTGGATCAGCCAAACCGCTGTTGCAGCGGGCTTTGGCACGTTGGCATTCTCGCATCTTGCATGGTCGATTGTTGGAGCACTTGGTCTGGTAGGATTGGGCTTAGGTTGCCAGTATCCGGTAGCTCAAGCCGCCTTAGGAAACAAGGTACAGGCAAGCAGCCTGAGTCAGACTGCTTCATTATTTTTAGGAATCAACTGTTTGGGCTGCCTGCTGGCTGCACCCATTGGTGGTTTTGCCTACCATTTTCATAACTGGATAGGACTGTTCGGTACCATCGGAATAATATGCCTGCTGTTGGCTTTGATCACTGCAACCGATTGTATTCTCTCTGCTTGGTTAGCCGCTTCAGAATAGCCGCGGGCGCAATTATCATCTTTTTCGCAACGGAACCATGCCATGGGACAAGGCCTACGACCACTCCCCGTCCTTCAAAATTGGGATTGCCACGCCTGCGGAACGTGTTGCAAGGAATATCTGGTGACATTAAGTCCCAGCGAACGCAAAGTTATTGAAGACCAGAAATGGGACGACGTAAATGAACTGGGCGGATATTCCCCATTCAGGTTCAGTGGATGGCCGTGGGCTCGACGCGCGCACCTCAACCACAGGCCAGATGGATCGTGTGTTTTTCTAGACCCCAAAGGACTATGCCTGATCCACAAAAAGCATGGGTACGATACCAAACCACTTCCTTGCCGTCTGTTTCCATGGGTCCTGATCCCCTCGGGCAACCGATGGCAGGTAGGTATGCGGTACGCATGCCCATCTGCATCAGAAAATCGGGGGCGTCCCATGGCCATGCATACCCCTCATCTCGAAGCATTTGCTTTGGAACTAGAGGGCAGGGAAGGCCTTCAAATCGAAGACGGAGCCGAACTGACCGAAGCGCCCTCTATACAAGGAGAAGGCAGACCGAGTTGGCTAAGGTTCCGATCTTCGGTTGACCAGCTCGCAGGATTCCTCAAGGCATTTCCCAACGATATTGGCGCAGCGATGCGCGCTGGTCTCCATTGGACATCTCATTTAAGAGAAACGAATCTAGCGCCACTCGATGATTCAAGTTTTCAGGAATTGACAAATCTGTTTGCCGATCTGGCTCGAGGGGAAATCACAACTGCAAACCCTGCTCCCAAAACACCAAGCTGGATCGCCAGACTGCTATTCCGCCAACTAGCAGCGCTCTACACCAGAAAGGATCATGGTCCAAAACGTGGGATAGCCCGTCAGGGACCAATCACACGTCTCAATGCTATTATGCGTTTTTCATGGGGTACAGGGGATATCCCACGGCTACACTCGTGGATGCCTCACAACACTTTTGAACTGGGCGAGCTACCAGGTTCCCCGCTTTCAGAAACAGAACAACGCGATTTGCATCGGTACTACATGCTCAAGATCATTTCCGGGCAATTCTGCGGACGCGCTAACCATGGTCTTTCGCTTCTGGATGGATTTGAATCTCTTGCCATGACATTGCCAGTGCTTTTATGGATTAGGCGTCTGGCCCCTCCCAGCGAATCACACCAGACGTTGATCAGGGCATTATCAATTGTTGATGATCACTTTGGTTACAACAAAATGCTTGGCACAGCGGTTTACCGCTTGATGCACCGCATCTTAGGAGGACGGGGCGAAATCGATCGGCTCATACGCTGGTATGGACGGACTAGCCAATAATCAGCATTTTCGCAGCACACCCACCAAAACGCCCAAAATATGAGCATCAGACTCAGGCTTGATCTCAATGGGCTGCATAGCGCCATTGCATGGCTGCAACCAAATGCGACCGCGTTCGCGATGGTATTTTTTCAACGTGACTTCGTTGTCAATCATGGCGACCACACGTTCATCCTGTCGGGCTGTTTCCTGCTTTTTTATCACCACGAAATCCCCATCATCGATGTGGTCTTCGATCATTGACTGGCCCCTGACTTTCAACGCGAAGTGATCAGGGCCACCAAACATGTCATTGAAATTGATGCGCTCATCCATGGCTGGAGCCTGAATGGGCGAGCCGGCAGCAACTGCACCTAGGAGGGGAAGTTCCGTACCCGGCCGATAATCCATCACCTGAATTGCTCGGGCCGAATAACCTTCACGCTGAATCAGTTTCTTTTTTTCGAGAGCTTTGAGATGGCACATAACACCGTTAGGAGAGCGAATCTCAAATTGCAAACCGATTTCCCGCACAGTGGGACCGTACCCTCGCGATTCAATCCTATCCCGAATGAAATCAAGAATGGCCCGTTGCCTCGGAGTCAATGCTTCCTGATCTTTCATCGGCATCTCCTAGAAAACAGGCGGGTATTCACGCTCTCCTGAACAATAGTATATTGAACATGCGTTCAGATCAAGTCAAGTGCCGGGCACTCAAATCGCCTATTTTTTGGAACGAGGGGATACCTCACGCATTCTTTCCAAGAATCTCACCATGGAACGGGTCAATTTATGCCAATCGCCCCGGTGTAAGCTTTCATTTGGCGCATGGGCATTGCTGGCAGGATCTTCGATTCCAAAGAGCAGGGCTGGGGCACCGCCAAGCATCTCTTCCAACGGCTCAATAAATCCAATCGTGCCGCCACAACCAATAGGCACAGGACGCACCCCAAATCCTTCATGCAGGGATTCGACCGCTGCCTGAAACGCTGGACCGTCAGGATTGGTTTTCCACCATTTCACAGGTGCTCCCATTTCCGTAACCGATACCTGCACACCCCAAGGTAACGGTTGCCGCAAAAATTCACTGAGTGCCTGAGTCACACGTGCGGGATCCTGATCAGGAACAATTCGACAACTAATTATCGCCTCAGCTTTTGGCAAAACCTGATTGCTTGCTTGGCTAATAGAACTCGCTTCAAGTGCAATCAAGGTAACCGCTGGGCGGCGCCATGTTTGCTCATAAAAGTTTTTCCCAGTTTCAAAAGCCAGTGATACGCCAGACAACACTTCAAGGTCTCGCCTCAAAGTAGATTCATCGCCGGGTAGCGCTCTGTAAATGGCACGCTCAGCCTCGGTAACTGGCTTCACACCTTCATAGAGTCCGCCCACGGGGATTGGCCCTTTATTCCAACAGAGTTTGCCAAGTAGCCAACAAAGCGCCAACGCTGGGTCAGCAAGACCACCACCAGCCATTCCGCTATGTGCTGGAATTTCAGCAGATTGAACTGTCACCTTGAGTGTCACCACTCCGCGCAACGAACAGGTAATACATGGAAGACCAACCTCGAGATTTTCGGTATCGCAGACCATAAGCGCATCGGCATGAAGCTTGTGCTGATAGCGTTTCACCAATGGAATCAAATTCCGCGAACCAATTTCCTCTTCGCCTTCAACAAGAATCCGAACATTAACAGGGGGGGCACCGCGAGTCGCCTTCCAAGCCTTTACTGCCGCCAACTGGGCAATAACACCGCCTTTATCATCGGCTGAGCCACGGCCAAATAACCTTCCGTCGCGTTCAACAAGTTGCCAAGGTTCCGATCGCCATTTTTCAGCAAAATTAACCGGCTGAACATCGTGGTGAGATAAGAAAAGGATGGTGGATGCTGCAGGATCGACAACCCAAGAAGCAAGAACCGCCGGGTATCCATCTTCAGGTCGAATTATTTCAACCTCTGGAAAGCCGGCGGCTTCAGCAAGAGATGCGACCATACCGGCGCTGCGTTCGAGTTCCGTTCCATGCATTCCATCTGTGGAAATTCCAGGAATAGCAACGAGATCGGCTAGCTCTTGAACAGTGGCATCGGAATGAAGATCCAACCATTCGCAGGCTTGAGAAGAGCGATTCATGGCAACAAACTCCTAATACTGATGTCAGGCTACTGGGTCCATGAGGAGACGCAAGCGTGTTCAAGAAGGAAGGTCAAGGTTGAGAGCAAGGCCCAACAGTCGTCGGCCCAACAATATAAATCCAATGACAACTGCAAATCCGGAAGCTAGTAGGACTGCCCCAGCAGCAACATCAAGAGCCGGCCAGAAACGCTCCCGCTCGATTTCCGGAAATCCGCGTACAAATGTTTCGATTGCGCTGTTAATCAATTCGGTCACCATGACGCCACCAATGCACAGAAGAAGAATGCACCATTCAAGATAGATGCACCGCAGAGCAACAGCCAATACAGCGACAACCGCTGCTGCCAGAAAGTGAAAAGTGAAACTGGAATGCCCGTGAATGCCATGGACAACACCAAAAATAGCGCATTTGAATTTATGATACCACGTCCTTCGCATCAATAAAAATCCTGATTGCACTATTAGGAGCGCATCAAATCCAGTTATCTGGCACCCAACAGGGACGTCGAGGAAACAGCAGAAGTGCGCTTGAGCATACTCGCGACAACACGGGGTAACACTTCAAAAGTGAATCCGAAATTGTTCTGCATGGCGTTATAGGTGAATCCCAGATTGATTTGCGCATCCTTGCCAGTCCTGCTGAAAATCAGGGAGTTGGCCAATGCCATCTGTGTTCCCACATCATAGCTTGTAAACGCCGAAATAGCGTACTTGGGACTGAACGTGTACGTCACACCAGCAGTGATCGGTTTGCTGCCAACAGGCTCAATCTGCCTGTACCCCAAAAACAAGTTTGTGCGATCGGATCGATTAAAATAAGCACCAACCCCTACAACTTGGGCTCCATTGTCGATCGGATCAACCCAACCTGAGCTTACAAGTGACGTTCTGTCACCAATGTTCCAGAGGAAGTCGTACTGAAGAAAAGCCCAACTTGATCCGAAGTTTTGGCTTTGCTCTGGAAACGCTGAAGCTGAAAGATCCAGTACCATCCAGTCAACAACATGCTGACTACCAGGGAAGCCACGCTTTGTTTGGAGCCGCTGCATCAAATCCAATTGAAATACCTGAACCGCATCCAGAGTGTCATAGCGATTATCAAGTGTGCGCCGAATTGCATAAGTTGTTGGGTCGTAGAGCGGAGAAGTTGCCAGTATGGTCCCATAGGCAGGATTATAAATTGGGAGCTTGACTCGAATATCACGTAATGCCTGATCTGTGGCGTCGTCGTTTAATCGGTCGAATTGCGCAAAATTAGTATATGGAGCGGTAGAACCCGCATACAGATAATTAACACCAAATACAGCCTTGTGATTGAGACCATTGATATTGAACAAATCATTTTGTGCCTCCGGGAACAACGCTGAAAATGGAATGGATGCGCGAACACCAGGGCCACCCCATGCACGCCCCATGCCACCATTATCAGGATTGATATCCTCAGTATAATAAGCCAGATCGCCCTTGATATAAGGGACAACACGCAACGCACCCATGGAAAAAGGAACCGCCGCCTCCTGCATCCAGTGGAACCTACCAGCACTCGACGCCACATCGGTTGGGCTAACATACGGTTCCGGGACGTTGCTCAATTGAAGTTGGCCGTATCCAGCACCCACTTGCGAACTATAGGTAATCACGTCAAAAAAAGTTTGGCCAGTCACCCAAAAATCCGCCTTGGGGAGCCACTGCGTGTCAGTTGCCCAATCACGCACATTGACTTGACCAATCAAACCAGCGGCAGCGTTGTAGCCAAGGTTTTGGCGAGCATAAATATGAGTTGTCTGAACCGGGTCGGTGTCGAATTCGTTTTTGAAATATTGTTCCAGAAAGTTCTGATCAGAAAGCAGTTGCATGTTGGCTTGAAGAGAAAATCCAAAAGGAGTTTCGGTGAACTGCCTCCACGAGGCGCGGCCGCGATATTCCGGATGATCATCGTTGGCACCACGACCACCACCCAAAACATCAGTTCCTGTGTCATTTATGCCCCAAACGCGCAAACCACCACTGGTGGTACCGGGAACATTGAAGAGATCTTTTGCAAGATAACTGTAATCTGTCCCGAGGCCAGGACCACGTTTCGATAAATAATCCAGATCAAAACGCCACTTGGTATTATCAAGTGGTTGAAGGCCAAGCATATCCCACGTATTGAGCGTCAATCCAAACTGGCCACCAAAAATATTACTGAACCCGGCATTAATGGCCTCGATCGGGCCGAGCGGATCCCTAGCGTCACCTTGCAGATATGGCAAATAAAATACCGGAACATCCCAAATTTTGATGAAAGCATTACGCCCTCTTGTCAAACTCTCAGTATATTCCAGCACCTCTCCAGTCTGGCGATCAGCGATCTCGTTGCCAAAAAGCCCGGTCCGTTTCTTGCGTTTCTCTTCAACCGTTGCCTCGGCAATATACAATTTCAGTCCCGGATCCGCAGGGGTTTGGCTGGCGGAAATCTCAGCCTTGATCACCCGATACTGATTTTCCGACAATTTTTGTAATTCAGCGGCACGAATAAAAATCGGATCGGGCACGCGGGGCTCGTAAAACTGCATCTCCGCCTTCATGGCAACCGCGGTATTCCGCCGCAGATCATAATAAACTTCGTCCGCGCGAATGGTACGAGTTTGTCCCTGAACACCTCGGGGACCAGGCGCCTCAACGGAACGCATCTCCACATTACCGGACAGGTACACTTCCATATCGCGCGAGGCGCCGCCTTTACCACGCAGGTTCTCAAGAACCTGCGCCGCAGTCGCGCCCTTCGTCCAAATCACGACCCTATCAGCCTCAATGTCGATAAGGCTTGCCCCCTCGACATTTCGAAAATTCATGATCACACCACCAGTGACAATCAGCGCCTGCTCCTCACCGACTTGCGGGCCAAAGTTAAATTCAAACCCCGCATTCGTCCTCGGCGCGATGCTAAACTGGCGAATAGGGGCGACGCCTTCAAAAAAAGGCTGGTCTGGAGAAGCCGGCAAAGGCATGGGAGGCTGCAGCTGACTATCCGCACCTGAAACGGAAACCGGCGGTACAACCGCCGGAAGAGGAACAACTGCCGCCATGGGCGGTGGTGATGGTTGTGGTGGCGACTCGGGAACTGGAGGGGGAGGAGGTGGCGAAGGCACAAAAGGCTGAACAGCAGGAAGCTGAGCCGACGCAGGCTCAATCACAGCAGGAGCCACACCGGCAGCTACCGGACGTGCCGTGCCGCCCTTAACTTGGCCTCGCGCAAACGCAGCCCTCAAAAACAATGGCTCTCCGGAAAAATCCTGACGATCCACCTTGCTCTTGGACGCCTGAAACCTCAATTCGCCACGAGTACTGAGCGTCAGCAAACCTCGGGGCGCAGACTTAGATTCGGCACCAGTATCAAGGGCCAAATCTTCGGCATAAATATCGACAACCCACACGCCCGTCTGGCGATAACGGGCGACGTTAGCCCATGCGACAGCCCGGCCAGCC
Source organism: Candidatus Kuenenia stuttgartensis (assembly GCA_945875585.1). Classification (GTDB taxonomy): domain Bacteria; phylum Planctomycetota; class Planctomycetia; order Gemmatales; family Gemmataceae; genus REEB421. The sequence goes on from CAMCLK010000020.1 coordinate 66,331, forward strand.
CTCATATTCACAAAACCAAGTTTCGACAAAACCTGCCCATCAAGCATCAAGCAGGTCTCGTCACCAAGCGACCACATCGCTACGCGATCAGCTTCAAGCACGAGAGATTTAGACTCCCCCGCAACATTGCGGGAATAAGTCAATCCGTCAAATTCGCCAGCAGGCGCTTGAAATGCATGGCCATTGCTGCATGCAAGAACAACAACTATCAGGCTGGCGAGAAGGAATTGGAGCCGCATACGGTTCATGCCCACCGACACCTTCCAACAAGCCCTCCCGCACGATATTCAATGCAGGCAAGGTCTTGGGTCGTGTCGAGCGACCGCATACCTTACTGTTTTCCATGCAGTCAAGCCCAAGGAACAGTTGCCAATGTGAAGGCAGGAGTTTAATCCAAACACCAAAGGGAAAGGCGGCCTGTTAAGGCCGCCTTTCGTAATTCTAAGGAGTTGAGTCGCTTCTATCAGAATCGACGGCCACCGCGAGGGCCCGATGTCATTTCCACAGGCGCTGGAATCAGTCGCACCTCGTGATCATTATGATCGAAGCAAACCACTTCCAAAACTTCTGGTGGAGCTCCGGGCAACGATTGAACCTCTACCTGGAAATTGCCCATTTCTTCAAGTTTAACAATCTCCCGACGCTTTCTGTTCAACAGATAACGCGCAACGTCATCAGTCACACGCACAATTACCTGGCGGATGGAACTATTGCATGTCGCCAACTGAATAATACGGACTACTTCGAGACTCATGCTTTCGCTGGTCTTGACATATCCCAAGCTTCGGCAGTTGGCACAATCAGTAAACACACTGCGTTTCAAGCTTGGTCGAATGCGCTGGCGCGTCATTTCGATCAACCCAAACGCTGAGATTCTCAAGAGTTTGGTGCGGGCGCGGTCCCGCCGCAAAGCCTCCTTCATGGCCTTCTCGACGCCACGTCGATGCCTTTCATCGCGCATGTCGATGAAGTCATTGACAATAACGCCACCCAGATCGCGGAGTCGCAATTGACGCGCAATTTCTCGCGCGGCTTGAAGGTTCATTTGGTACGCCGTGTCTTCAGCGTTGTTTCCATCTGTCCGGAAACTACCGCTATTCACGTCGATTGCAACGAGCGCTTCTGTTTGCTCGATGATGATGGAACCACCGTTGGCAAGTGGAACCTTCTTTTGATTCATACGGGCGATCTCATCTTCCAGCCCGTATTTGTGGAACAGAGGCTCTTTACCTTCGTAAAACTTGATCCTGTCAGCATGCTGAGGCATGACGAATTGCAGGAACTCTTGAGCGTGTTCAAAAGCCGAACGTTCATCGACCCAAATAGTGTCGATATCATTGGTGAATGTATCCCGGATGGTCCGGGTGATCATATCGGATTCTTGATATACCTCTGCAGGTGACTTAACCTTCTTGATACGGCGGGCGACAACCTGCCATAACCGTGAAAGATAAGCCAAATCGCGCTGAATCTCGGAACGGGATTTGTCCACACCCGCGGTTCGGATGATGAATCCTAAGCCGGTTGGTGGCTTCAGATCATTGAAGATATCCCGCAGGCGACGCCGCTGATCATCGTCCATGATTTTTCTGGAAACACCAACTCGGTTCAAGCCGGGCATAAGAACCAAGTAGCGCCCAGCGATCGAGATATAGGTGCTAAGGGTTGGACCTTTTGTGCCAATCCCCTCTTTGATTACCTGAACAATGACTTCCTGCCCACGCTTGAAGATTTCCTGAATCGGTGGTTTGGGACGCTCGCCATCACCAGACCGACCTGCATCGCGGCCGGGACGACGTCTTGGGCCGGCACCACCGGGGCCACGGCGATCGCGTCCACCTTGGTTACGCTCTTCGACATCTCCCTCCTCAGCGGATTCGATATCCTCACCAGCATTGACCTGAACTTCCACCACAATCCGCTCTGGCCTTGGTTCATGCCTCGGTTCGGAACGCGGGGCAGGGCGGGGCTCTCTGCGCGGCTCAACCCTTGTGACACGGTATGGTTCCTGAACAGGCACTGGGACCACTTCTTTAGCCGCGGGACGGCCAAAAACCAGGTCTTCATCACCGGTTTCAGAAACAACAGGGGTCAGGGTACCCGTCACATTCAACCGCTGAACTTTAGCCCCTTCTAATGGAACTGCCGTTTCTACTTCAACGGCTGGCACCGCCACTGGACGCGGTGCGCTAGATCGGAAAACCAAGGGAGCTTCGTCTTCATTGGCGGAAATAGGTGCTGCCGACGAAACGACAATTTTCTGGGTTGTCGCCTGAACCGAGGATATTGGGGCAGCCGCTACTGGTTGCTCAACGACAGCAGGCGCAACCTCCACTGCCTCAGGGGCAGGACGTTTCCGATTGAAAACCAGAAATTCATCATCATCGTCGGGTGGTGATGTACGGTGTTCCGAAGAACCCATCAGTGGAGCACCACCCTCGTCACGTCCTTCGGGCCGAACGTCTGCGGGCGGCAAAACATTACCATCTCCCGCCTGAAGCGGACCTTCTGCGCTATTATCAGGAGCATTTTCTTCACCGGTGCGCTCAAGAACCCCGCGCCGACCACGCCCCGGACGTCCGCGGCGTCTGCGTGAACGCTGTTTTTCCTGTTCCTCAGGAGTTCCCCCATCCTGAACTTCTTCCAAGTTCCGTGGAGCCAACACTTCGGGTTCCACAGCTTCGGGAACTGGAAGTTCATGATCGGCAGCAACTAGATCCTGCTCTAGTTCCTGATAAAGCTGGCGACGACGGTCAACATCGTTTCCGGGACGGCGGCCACCGCCTGCCCTGGAATCACGACCTCCACGACTTCCACCTCGGGAATCACGGCCGCCGTTGGAAGGTGGGCGTCCGGATCGCCCGGTTCCTTCTCTGGGGAGATCAAGGTCTCTGCCTTCTGCCGCTGCTGCTTCGGGATCAATATGCTTGTAATACGCTGGCTCGACATCACTCACATGCAAAAAACCATTGCGGCCCACGCCAAAGTCAACAAACGCAGCCTGAATACTCGGCTCAATATTGACGATTCTGCCTTTGTAAATGTTACCAACGTAATTCTCATGGCTGGCGCGCTCGACATAGAGTTCCTCGAGCACCCCATTTTCAACAATTGCAATCCTGCACTCTTCCGATTGCAGAACGTTGATCAGCATCTCTTTCTTCATTGGTCTGTTCCTTCCACGGGATCATGTCCCGATATTGGGGTGAGCTTGGTACCACCGCGATCTACGGCTACCTCGAGCAAAAATCGCTCGATGCGCTCCCCTTGTCCCACAAGGTCCTCGGCATCAAGAAGTCGGAGGATTTCTTCCGGCTTGCCTGTGCCACCGTCACCGAACTTGAAAATCGCCTCGAGCCCATCGCCCGAGAACGTTAACGATTCCGTGATCTCAAATAAGTCAATGACACGCCCCGATGGGGCGGTGGTTGACGTTGTCATGGGGTGCGATCGCCCGACCCATTCTTCCAAGTTGTTAGATTCCAAACCGTCTTCCGCCATCGCCACCAATCCAGATACTGGTGTGAATGTGGAGCGGCGCTCACAACGTTCAACAAACCAAGGACCACGCGGCGGGAGTGTGTCGTATTTGGCGACAACGGCGCCGAGGCGATCCGCTGGAATGGTAAAACGGTATCCAAGGCGAATCACACGGCTGGAAGCTTTAGCTGGTACTTGCTGACAGCTCAAAAAATGAAGACCGCGAGGAGATTGCTCGAGAAGACTCGCCAAGATTTCGTTGGGCAAGCATGGCTCTGTCAGTTCAACGTCCAGCACTTCCTGAATGCCATGGACGCCCAAAGGCAGTGCCAAGGCAACAATGATCCTTGGCATGGGATGAAACTTGCCAGCCAAACGAACGGGAAGGTCAGCTCTGCGAAATATTCGTTCAATGCAGCGAATGAGGTCGATATGACTGAGAAAAATCAGGTCTTCTGTTTTTTGGAAAATCAGACGAAAACGACACGCACAGTCAGCGGCACGAAAAGGGTGCTTGGGATTCCAGTGCAGTAATGAAGCCTCACCCATGAGATCCGCCCGAAGCCGGGGGTGAGACCGATATCCAAACAGGATGGTCGAGAGTTGTGCGAATCTAATGCGAGCCTGAATAAACCGCCCGAGATTCGAACCCCAAACTCCCCAAAGGCACACATATGCGCAATCGGGGACGATCCTGATGGAGAGAGGAAACCTGATCGATGGTTCGAATCAGGTACGTCTCACCCGTGTTTGTTCTAAACGCACCCCAAAAAAGGGGCACCGTGACCGCTCAATCCAAAGAACCTTCTGGTACTTCGAAGAACATGTCCAATCATTAGTTTCCTAAATCACAAAGGAATGACAAGGGCAAAACTGATCGCTTTATGAATCCGTATCGTGATCCAATGCCAAAACTGCTGCCAAAGCATCAAGCGCCTGTTCGGCATCTGGACCATTGGCTTCACATTCGATCTCACTTCCCATAGCTGCGGCAACTAGCATCAAATCCCACATCCGCTTGCCATTGAAAGCGCGGCCTTCCCAATAAACCATAATTTCTGCCTGAAACTGCCCTGCAACTTCAGCAAATGCGGCTTTGGGCCGCATGTGAAATCCCATGGGATGAGTCACCTGCAATTTCTTCCTCACAAGAGCATTCATCAACAGAATCCCCGGAACGTTATTCCGACGAGGCATTGCACACCGGAGTCCCATCCCCATCTGATCATGGGGATTCCGTCCCCAACAGCAATCGGGCGAGCTGATTCTGTTCTTCTGAATTTCTGAGAAGTTCTACAAACTTGGTGTCACGCAAGGCTGAGGAAACATTTTCCAGAGCTCGTAGATGATCTCCAGGTCTGTCGTGCGGAGAAATGATTAACACCAGCACATAAACTGGCTTCCCGTCCTTGCTCTCAAACGGCATTCCGCCAGGGCATACAGCCACTGTCCCAATCAGAGACTGCACACTGACGTGGCGCGCATGAGGGATCGCCACACCACCGCCAATCGCCGTGGATCCAAGGCTTTCACGCTTCATAATGGCGCGGCTAATATCTTCAGCGTCTTTTTCCAAAACCCGGCCGACTTCTACCAATTTGCCAACGAGGGCACGAATGGCGTCCTCCTTGGAGGCAGCCTTGAGGTCGTGGATCAGGGCACCTTCAACAAGAAACTCACTCAGGCGCATGCGCGGGCCTCACTTGGAACCCTTGCCATCACCCAGATCACGCGCAATTTCCCCGGTGGGAACGTCACGTCTGTGATCCTGAATCTTTTCCTTGTACCGGCGAATTTGCATGGAAATCTTGTCCATGGCCAAATCGACTGCCGCAATGAGTTCCGTATGCGACTCGCGCGCCACGAAGTCGTGTTTGTGTTCGGCCTGAACCAAAAACTCAACCAAATTATCGCTTCGCTGATGATCGACCGTCACTTCAATCATGGTCAGACGGTCAAAAAGATGATTAAGCCGATTTGCCTTTTCCCGGATGCGGTCCTTCATGTCGTCATCGATGTGGCCATGACGTGTTGAAACCTTGATCTGCATGAAGCACCCCTTTTCAAATACAGCGGGACCCATGCACCGCTGTCATCCCGTCAAGTATTGAATCCTATCGGCGAACCCACCATCGGGCAACGACTTGACTCACTTTGCCAGCAAGACGATCAACTTCGGCAAGCAGAATGACTGAGATTCACCCATGCGCCACCCTTTTGGCTGCTTCCAACGCATTGCTCAATAAAATGCATGCCATCCACACCATCAGCCACATTGGGGTAGGCCGAATCCTGATCTGAAACAGGCACACCAGCAGCACGCTTCACAATGGCATCGAATGCGTCAACATAAACATTGGCGAATGCTTCAAAAAACGCTTCTGGATGCCCTGCTGGCAGGCGAGAAGCAGCAGCCGAAGGAGGTGTAATGTAAGAACCACCCGACCGGGTGTAGATTGCATGAGGTTGCCCGTTACGTCGAAACAGCAATTTGTTGGGTTCCTCTTGATGCCACTCCAAGGCCCCAAGGGTTCCATCCACCTCGATCCACAGGTCGTTTTCCCGGCCGTGCGAAATCTGTGATGCCGTAACAGTACCCAAAGCTCCACCCTCGAATTTCAGAATGGCAGTCCCGTAATCGTCGAGTTTTCGACCCGGTTCGAAAGTTTTAAGAGAGCAACTCACTTCAGATGGCTTAAGCCGCGTGATATACCGAACAAGATTGTATGCATGCGTAGCAATATCACCAAAGCAACCTGCGGCTCCGCTCTTCTTGGGGTCTGTACGCCAATCAGCCTGCTTCTGGCCTCCCTCCTCGAGCCGGGTCCTAAGCCAACCCTGAATATAAAAGGATCGCACAGCTTGGATTTCTCCCAGCAAACCATCCAACACCATCTGGCGTGCCTGACGGACCAATGGATATCCCGTGTAGTTGTGGGTCAACGCAAACACCACTCCTGTCCGGGCTACTATTTCCCGTAACTCCTCTGCTTCAGCCAACGTGAATGTCATGGGCTTATCGCACACAACGTTGATACCTGATTCGCAAAACGCTTTGGCAATCGGGAAATGGGTATGGTTGGGCGTAGCAATAGAAACAAAATCAACTCGCTTACCGAGAGGCAATTTGAGCTCAGCCTCAATCATCTCGAGATAGCTACCATATGCGCGCGAAGCATCCACACCATAATCAGATGCTGAAGCCTTGGAACGAGCTGGATCAGAAGAAAAAGCCCCCGCAACCAACGCAGCACGGTTGTCCAGACAGGCAGCAACAGAGTGCACTTTCCCAATAAATGACCCCTGTCCTCCGCCAATAAGCCCCATATTCAAGGTGCGGCCCAGCGATCCGTTCAGTGACATTTTCAACATCCTCCAGCAAATGACCCAGGCAGGGGCAAACAGCAGATCAGGCTTGCGAAAATCATAGTAAAAACGTGACAACTGTCACGGCAAAGAAGATTCGTGTCATCAAAAGGACGGCGCATGTCAAAATCACTCCCCCTTGCCACATTGGTGGTGCTCGCAACCATTAACTTGTTTAACTACATCGACAGGTACATCATCAGCGCTAATCTAGGAGCCATCAGCCAGCAACTTGGGTTTGCCCACTCTGACACCATGAAAGGACTCCTGCAGAGCGCATTCATGGTCTCTTTTGTGATCATGGCACCGATTTTTGGTTGGTTGCAACCACACATATCGCGCACGCGCCTTATTGCCATCGGTGTCCTGCTCTGGAGTTTGGCAAGCGGGGCTAGCGGACTAGCGGGTTTGGCGCGCACTCAGGCAGACATCTTGGTGGCTGACGGTTTTCAGCCCTCGTTGATTTTGACAATCACTGGGAGTTACGGATTTCTACTTGCCACACGATGTCTAGTTGGCGTGGGCGAAGCTGCTTTTGGCCCCGCTGCTCCCGCGCTGCTTTCCGATTGGTTTTCCGAACATTCCCGCGGAAAGGTCATGGCTGCTCTTTACACTGCCGTTCCGGTTGGCAGTGCGATGGGATTTGCCATCGGCGGGCTGCTTGGATGGCCATGGGCCTTCTTTGGGGTTGTCCCACCCGGTATAGCACTTGCTCTCGTATGCTGGTTACTGCCCGAGGCGCCCGCCCGAAAAGTCACAGAATCCCATTCAATTCCTCTTTCCGAATATAAATACCTGCTGAATCGCCCTTCTTACATCCTTAATGTGTCGGCCTATACGGCAGCGACCTTCTGCATTGGTGGAATTGCCTACTGGCTGCCTCATTACGTTGTTGATACACGCAATGCGGTGACCAACGAAACAGGAACGTTGATGATCGGCCTCATCATTGTTGTCTCTGGATTGGTGGCAACAGTCATGGGTTCTATCTTGGCTGACCGGCTTCGCCCCCACGATCCTGGCGCTTATTTCCGGGTGTGCGCTTGGGGAATGTATTTGGCTTTTCCTGCCATGCTGGGCATGGTTTTCATCCCATTCCCATGGGCATGGTTCTGCCTGTTCTTTGCCTGCCTAGGACTTTTTTTGAACACAGGACCTGCAAACACCATTCTCATGAACGTGGCTCCGCCTCATTTACGCGCCCAATCCATGGCTATTTGCATCCTTGTCATTCATGCATTGGGAGACGTAATTAGCCCGACCTTGATTGGCGTGGCTGGAGATATGCTTCCTGGTGGGTTGAATGCCGGATTTCTTATCGTAACTGGTCTGGTTCTCGTCGCTGGGGTTTTATGGCACCAAGGCGCACGTTTTCTGCAGGCTGATATTGATGCCGCCCATCAAGCTTCCAAAGCGTGGGAAATGAAATATGGAGTACCGGAGAAGGCACCCCTTGCTTTTTCCGACAATCCGAAGATTGTGTAGAACAGGAAACATCGGGTTACACAAACGTACCCCTTCATTCGAGGAGCACCTTCTAATGTCACGCCCCCTGAACGCATTCATGGGAACATTTGGCTTGTGGCTGATTATCAGCCCAATGACTCGTGCTGCGGACTGGCCCGGCCTTCGTGGCCTGGCACGTGACGGGGTATCAGCCGAAACCGGCTTGGTTGCATGGCCCAAGAACGGGCCAGCCCTGAAGTGGACTTTCAATGCAGCGGGTGCCGGCTACGGAAGCCCAGCAGTCGTCAATGGAACGGTTTATCTGCTCGGCACCAAAGAGAAGAACGAAGTTGTTTTGGCTATCGATGGTTCTGGCAAGGAACTATGGTCCACTGTGATTGGGCCTATCTTTGATTTTCAGGGCAACTCATGGTCAGGTGGCCCCAATGCCACGCCGACAGTAGCCGATGGCCGCGTCTATGCTCAGGGGAGCCAAGGCATTCTGCTGTGCGTTGACGCAACCTCTGGCAAAAACATCTGGTCTGTTGACCTTGCCAAGGAACTGGCTGCCGAAGTCAATCCTGTGGGTGGAGGCCCTGCAAAAATAGGTTGGGGCTTCTCCGCTTCGCCTCTTCGCGACCAAACCAGACTTGTGGTTGCCACTGGTGGTCAGGGTGGTCTTTTCACATCGCTGGATCCAGCCACTGGCAAAGTCCAATGGCGCAGCGACTCGCTGAAAGTACAAGCCACCTACGGTTCTGTGACAGTTGGCACTTTTGGTGGTGTGAGGCAATATATCACAATGACTCAAAACGGTGCCGCAGCCGTAAACGCCTCCGATGGTTCCACCGCATGGGTCTACAAGCGAGACGCTGATTATCCGGATATTGTGGCATGCACACCAGTAATTACCCCTTCGGGAGTTTACATTACGGCTGGATACGGCGGTGAAGCCACGCTCCTCAAGGTCGCGGCTAAAAGCGCTGAACCAGTTTGGAGCGCGAAGGAAATTTCATCGAATCTCGGCGGATTCGTTATTTCAGGAAAATATGCTTTTGGGTTCCATGGCAAACGCTCATGGGCGTGCCAAGACCTTGAATCAGGCAATGCTGTTTGGACAGGCAAACGCAATGCACTGGGATCGGGAAGCGCAATTCTTGCAGATGGCAAACTGATTGCCATGGCTGAAGACACCGGCGCTGTGGCTTTGATTCAGGCGAATTCGGCTTCTTACAAGGAACTCTCTCGATTTAATCTCCCTGTGGAATCCGCTATCCGCAAGAGTGGTGGAAGGCGCTGGACGCATCCAGCACTTTCGGACGGCTTCCTTTTCTTGCGCGATCAGGAGCTTCTATTCTGCTACAAAGTCCGCTGAGATCGAACGTGGACACGCCAACATCCATAAACCGCGCCCGAGAATCCAAGGCAGGAATTCTGGCTGAGGCTTTGGCATCGAATGTGTATTGGCGGGAACGGTACCAGCAATTGAAGGTTGCTCTACCCGGGTGCCTTTCTGATTTCGAACAGTTGCCTACAGTAGGCAAAGATGAAATCCTAGCGGAGCAAGGACAGATTCCGCCTTTAGGCCGAATGGCTGGAACCGGAATCAGCAGACTCCATCAGTCCTCAGGCACAGTGGGGCATCCACTTGCCTGGGGGGATTCTCCTGAGGACTGGAACAGAATCCTCGACATTTGGGACATCCTTTTTGACATCGCGGGGATCATACGGACCGATCGATTTCTGTTCCCGTTTTCTTTCGGACCTTTTCTCGGTTTCTGGAGCGCCTTTGAGGCCGTCGCTCGATCAGGACGGTTTTG
>CAMCLK010000021.1 GCA_945875585.1 Candidatus Kuenenia stuttgartensis
GTGTCATCGACTCATTTGGATTGGTTCTTTTAGAAGCATGGTCGGCTGGTGTACCGTGCGTGGTATTCGGTGCTGGCGGACCGGGCAGTATTGTGCGCCACGGCGTGGATGGTTTGATCATTCCAGAATCCGATTCCCACTATCTGGAATCAGCTCTCGCTGAACTCTGCCGGAGCGCTGAAACCCGCAAGACCATGGGCAACGCCGGAAATCTTCGTGTTTTGACCGAATTCACAGAAGAAAAACGGTACAGCCATTTAGCGCGCCTGATTGAAAGCACTCTGCACAACAGCAAATACTGACTAAAAAAGAATGTGTTCAGCCAATCCAAGTCAATATTGGCATTCAATCATCACAGATTTAACTGAAGCAATCGATGCAAACAAACTCTTAAGGGCGACTAAAATCGGTTCGAAACTACTAGGCTTAAGCCATGACGATATTGGAAAGCTGATCAATTAAATACCTTGGCACCATGAATTTGAATTCGGTAAGCTCTGGCCGCAACAAAAACAATGACCATCACCATGCCGCGATCGATGGCCGCAATACTGCATCTCGGGAATCAGTCGGCAAATAATCGGCCACGGCCTCTATGCTGGCTCGTAACCCACTGGGCGAATCCGCTAGAAGGTTCAGGTGCCCTACTTTGCGATCAGGTCGGGATTCTTTGTCGTAATCGTGAACTCTTACACCCGGAATTTGCAATAATTCACTTAATGGCGGCATTGCTCCAATTAAATTGATCATGGCTACTGGACGGACTGTGGCAGGATTGCCCAATGGCAAACCCACTACGGCTCGAACATGATTCTCGAATTGGCTCACCCCTCCACCATCTATCGACCAATGCCCGGAATTATGAACCCGCGGCGCCATTTCATTGACAATCAAATCTGTTCCAACAACAAAAAACTCAATGCACAAAACACCCACATGGTCGAGTTCCACAAGCAGTCGTTCCATTGCCTGGCGCGCCTGCACAACCAACGATGTGTTCATGCCTTCCGCGAGCGGTATCGAACGGCGCAATATGCCGGCGGCATGAACGTTTTCGGAAAGCGGGTAATGAACAATGGCACCATCGATGCCTCGACATGAAATCTGCGACACTTCGTACTGAAACGGCACAAATCCTTCCAAAACCAATTCAGCTTTGGCAGCACAACCAGCAACGGCGCTCCATGCATGATCAGCATCGATTTCTTGGCGTATCAGCGATTGCCCTTTGCCATCGTAACCAAAGCGCCTTGTTTTCAGAATTGCAGGGCATCCCAACACTGAAATTGAAGTTTTAAGGTCCGCCAATGTTTCAACCGCGCGGTAAGGAGCGGTAGGCAGCCCCAACGAAGCGAACATCTGTTTTTCGTTGATCCGGTCCTGCGATATCATTAGCGAGCGAGTTTCTGGTCTTACCGTGACAATGCGCGCCAACCCTTCCAACGCTTGGGCAGACAGGTTCTCGAATTCGTAAGTAACAACATCACTAGCATCGGCAAGCTTGGCCAACGCTACTGTATCGTCAAATGCGGCCACGATGGGGCGCGCCACACAAGCAGCCGGCGCATTCACCGCTGGGTCGAGTGCCAGAAAATCGAGTCCAAGGGGTCTGCCGGCCAAGGCTAGCATGCGAGCCAGTTGACCGCCCCCCACGATGCCGATGCGTTTCATATCTTTTCCGGATCGGGATGATCGAGTAAGTCCTGTTTGCGCTGGTCGCGCCATACTTTCAAACGCCCGGCCAATTCCGCATCGGTGCCAGCCAAACATGCAGATGCCAGAAGGGCCGCATTGATGGCACCCGCGCGCCCGATAGCCAATGTACCCACAGGCACTCCCGCGGGCATCTGTACAATGGAAAGCAATGAGTCGAGGCCAGATAAGGCCTGCGATTGCACGGGAACTCCAAAAACGGGAACCCAGGTTTTGCTGGCCAACATTCCTGGCAGGTGCGCAGCGCCGCCCGCACCTGCAATGATGATGCGAATTCCGCGACCCGCGGCACCTTCCGCGTATTGAAACAGCAGATCAGGCGTTCGGTGTGCAGAAACCACGCGAGCCTCCACGGGCACCCTAAGCTCGCGCAACGTTTCAACAGCATGGCGCATGGTTTCCCAGTCGGAACGGGAACCCATAACCACACCAACCACTGGAGACGCGCCGTTTGCCGTGTTGCTCATTCCGCCTCCCGCGGCATACCACTAGCGGGTTGAAAAAGTACCGATGGTCATCTGCTTGTCGAGTTCAATCCGGAAATCATAGCTGATGGTCATCGCTTTTTCGCCATTGGCATCTGGATTAACTTCCAAGTCCCATCGGAGGAGGTTGCGCGGCCGTTCTTCTCGTACATAAAACGGGTCTTGGCTGAGTTCCGGCACAATCTTTCCGGGCGTAACACCAACAGCTTCGCCTTCGGTCATTGGAAGGCGATCCCAAACCTGAAGCTTGACCTTATCGCTCCTGTAGCTGCTCACCAAAATCCGGTACTCGTACTTGAGAACCTGATTTCCGCCCTGCATAGCCTTGGTTTTGTCGACCAATTTTCGGGCAACTTGCAGCTGTGGTTCCGCACCAAGCCCAACCGTAAACTGTTCGCCCATCGCGACAAGAGGCAGATTATGTTTGCCGACAAAATCCCCGCCAAAGTACATCGAGGCTTCACCGGGCAGAAGCACCATCCGCGTCTTGTTCACAAATCTGGCCTGGCGGTAAACATGCGGAGTCAGCACAGGAACCGCTTTGAAGAACAACTCTCCGGGCAGTTCCAAACGGGCAATCTCGAGAACCTGCTCGTCGGAACGACTGGTAAGACTGAATGCGCCCTTAAGCGGATAAGTCAGGCTGGGGCCCTCCACCTCGCGGGGAGCAACCGTGATGGGTTCCCCTGCGCGCCGTTTGAATTCATCTGCCAAAACCAGTTCGTCGGCCTGCTCCAATGCGCCTGCATAATTGAAAATCTCGCTACTGTCTTTGGTCGAGCGGCTGTTCATTTCCTTTTGTGCTTGGAACCTTAATTGGCGGGCCGCTCCATTGATCTCCATGGAATTGGTCAAACCAGCCGGGTTTGGCAACGCGTTGTAACCGGACCCGGGCATGGCAAAATTAAACGCTTGCGCTCCCTGTTGGCCGGGAACCCTTGGTGGAGGAAGTGGGGCACCCGTGGCAGTTCTTGGCACAATCGACAGTGCCAATGCCTTCAGTTCTGGTGGCGAAGCGTTCAACATGGGTTGGGCATTGGAGAGGGTGAGTTGGATCGATCCCCAATCCTCCCCCGTTTGCTGATTCACCGACGCGAGGTACTCGAGCTGCGAAGGTTCAAGCGCCTTTGTTCCCACGCGTAACCGGTACTGCGGACGCCAACCCGCCTGCCCCACCAAGTAGCTCAACCTGACCTTCGCCGGGCCATCTTTAAGCTTCTCCACCACCATGACTGCGTCACGTTCGATGCGCACGGTATTTGAACCAGCTTCATCAAGCCGCCTTTGAAGAAATCCAAGTTGGTCCGTGTTGTCTTGGATCTTTTCCTGCAAAGTCGTTATTTCCAAGGCCTTGGTCGCCCTGCCATCCATAACAAATTTGCCCAAAGTGATGACCTGTTCACTGTCGAGTTTCCCTTTTTCGGTTGCACCGGTCACGTTGGCCGTGGCAAACCCTTCCAATTTGGCAAGAAAGGCAACATTGCCTTCTAGCGCTTTCAATTCGGACGCAAACCTTGAACCCGTTGCCTTCAATTTTTTTCGCTGTTCCTCGATCTCGCGTACTTCCTTGCGGACGTCCGCCTCTGATTGCCTCGTGCGGAATCGAGTCGCTAAAACCCGCACCGCCTCGCCAGATTCCGAATAAAGCGAAGCCCCAACCACCTGAGCAGGCAGCGCCCCCACTTCCAGTTCCATCAGCCCCTTGTTAGCCGGAACATCAACTTCTCGGGTTATCAGGGCCGTGTCGGAATAAACCGTAACAGCAACGATTCGGCTCGAGACGGGAACGGCTTTGATGTTCACTCGGCCGGGATCCACCTTTGGGCTCGCTGGAGCCTGCCCCATCGCCCTCAACTGGGCCAAAGCAATCAAGGTGACTGTCAGGAACCAAAGTCTGGCAACGATCATTGTTGTGACCCCTTTTACATCTGTGCCGCCTGTCGGGCTGAACTTCCAATGACTAAGACGAGGTAGGCTCTCTGACATGCTTTACCCAATCTACCAAATTCGCGTTGAACTACCACGAATTGGCGCCCCTGCGGCACGATTCTGGACACAAAGGCTGGGGCTTGGCTCACCTGCAAAAATTTAACGATTTTTACTTCAGCAGCGGACCTAGCATTTCTGACGGCTTCTCGCCAAGATTATTTCAAGGATGTTCTTGGGGCGGGCCCCTTGGCGCCGGCTTTTGAGGACATAGCTATTTGCACGGGGGATGTGTTGTGTTGAGGCCCCAAGAGTTGTGTCTCAGTGGTCCGAAGAGGGAAACCCATGCTTGGTAGAAATTGGCTGTCTGACTTCGACGTTGTTTCGTTTCAATCCTGCACTTTCAATTCGCCTTCCAGCGTAGGCCTTCTCATGGACAGGCCTGTACTTGCCAGCAGCGCGGATGAAGATGAAGACGAGGATGAAGACGAAGACGACGATGATGATGACGATGATGATGATGATTTCGACGACGACGAAGATTTCGATGACGACTTCGACGATGATCTAGAAGATGACGATCTCGACGACGATCTCGATGACGATGATGACGACGATGACGATGATGATCTCGACGAAGACGATGACGACGCACCTGATGCCTGAAATGACAACCGACCCCGGGACTAGTTATTGTTGACGAATCCCGGGTTTTGCGGAGCGGGTACGCCTTTCACCTCACGAGGATTTGCCGATGGCCCTTGGTGGAAAGCCCTTAAAGCCTTCCGGTGGCGCTTCTGCGTCCTCTCAGGCAGTTTCGTCTCCGCAGGTTGATTTCGAGCTGGAATTCTTCGTTCAGGTCCTGCATCACATGCCGGACTATGTTGATGTTCTTCGGGTAGTTGGCAACCTCCTCACCCTCAAGGGCAGATTTGCCGAGGGTTTGGTGGTTGATAAACGTCTGGTCCAACTCAGACGCCACGATCCCTTGTCTCACTACAATTTGGCATGCAGTTATGCATTGCTTAATCGCCGCGATCAATCGATCGAGTGTCTTCGCAAGGCGCTGGAGATCGGATACCGCGATTTCCGTTACATTCGTGAAGACCACGATTTGGAAAATCTGCGTTTGGACCCCCGTTTTGAAACGTTGCTTCTGGAATATGAACCCGCTTGAGTGTGCGTAAAAACGTTATTACGGCCCGTTATTTGGTGTGAATTTGAATGCGTGGGGCAGTAGATCCGCTAATCGGTGAAACTGTTTCACGCCACTGCCACCCAAAAGCCAGATATTCATGTTCGCGCCAAATTCAAACAGCACTTGCCTGCACGCTCCACAAGGCGGCGCGGGATCCAACTTGTCGGTCACCACAACAGCATCTGTCAACGCATGGTGGCCATTGGCTACGGCCGCGCAGACCGCGCACCTCTCAGCACATTGAGTCAATCCATAACTTGCATTTTCAACATTACAACCGGCAATGATACTGCCGTCGCTAGTCAGCAAGGCGCAACCAACCTTGAAGCCTGAATAAGGCGCCCAGGCATTCGCTCGGGCTCGCCATGCCGCTTCAGCCATAAGGTCGTGCACACCAGCCCATTTTGGATTCTGATTCACCCAATTGCCTCCCCAAAAAATGTTCTAGGCCCGAAACAAAGCCATAAGGTTGGTACTGATAAGGGTCGCGGCAAATCCCGCCAGCAAGGCGCGCGGCGCAATGCTGGCTATCAATGCGCGCCGCTGGGGCACTAAGGCCCCAATACATCCAATTTGAATGCCCATCGATCCTAAATTGGCGAAGCCGCTGATGGCACATGCTGCCAGACTTTGGAATCGGTCTCCAGAATTTTGAAACATAGGGTCGGATGTCAAGTCGCCATAGGCTATGAACTCATTCGTGAGGAATTTCTTTCCCAACAATCGACCTGCCAAAAGCGCATCTTCTCCTGAAAACCCAGCCAGTAACGCCACTGGACGAAATAACCACGCCAGACCGTCATCGAGGCTCGCGCCTGGCAAACAGGCTTGCAGCAAGTACCTCAGCAAAGCAATCAGCGCAAGAAATGCAATCAACATGGCGGCCACATGAAGTGCCAACATCATTCCTTCTGAAGCACCGGCTGTCAGGGCATCGAGTATCCCATGATGCATTTTTTCGACCTTCCACTCGGATGGGGCTGCACGGGAAGAATTAGCTTCCTCGGGAAACAGCATTTTTGACAAGTAAAGACTGCAGGGAGCTGCCATAACGCTTGCCGCCAATACCCCAACAGGATCCGCTCCCATCCCAATGTAAACGGCCATCATGGCGCCAGACATGGCCGCCATTCCCCCCGCCATCAACGCCAGCAACTCCGACCGTGTCATGGTGGCCAGGAATGGCTTAACCACCAAAGGAGCTTCGGTCTGCCCGATAAACACCGTGGCACAGCAACCAAATGTTTCCGGTCCGGAAGTACCCAGCAGTCGCCTGATCACAGTCCCCAACACACCCACAACGAGTTGCAACACACCAACCTGATAAAGCACCGCCGATAACGACGAAATAAATACCAAAGTCGGCAAGGCAGTGAACGCAAATATCATTCCATTACCTTTGCCGACGCTGGCCTGAAGCTTTTCAGGATCGGCAAGGATACCGAAAACCATGCGTCCACCTTCGGCGGAAAACCCAAGCAAACCCTCGATCCCATGCCCAATAGCCTGGAAGAACTCCATGCCCGGCCGCCTGTCTCCCACACGCAACCCCACAACCAGCCATGCGAGAATGGCCTGCAAAAGCAATCCCATGGAAATGCAACGCCACGGGAGCCGATCGGGGGCAGCGCTCAGCAATACAAAGATCGCCAAAATCCCGGTGAGCCCAGTGATCGATCTGGCCACACCTGGTAATGCTTCGTCCGCCACAATCAGAATGCCAAGGCATAATGACAAAATCAGAAATGCCATGGAGCGTATGATATTTTGGCGACGCGAAACATCTTTTTCCACAATCATGATCAGTTTCCCGGCTCAGGATATTTCAGGAGTCTTCAACACATATTTGAACTTTCGCCCCGGCATGGGAAGGGGTGGCGATCCATAGGCCATAGTGCCCGAATCTCCCATAAAGACCAGCGAGCCATTCCGCCTGTCGAGAGTCTTCGCACAGGGCAAAAACAGCCGGCCCCCAACTGCTCTGTCCCACACCATCGATGCCGTTAGAGCGGGCAAATTCAACAGCTTCGGCAATGGCAGGAGAGGCGAATACCCCGCCCTGAACCGGGGCGAAAGCTTCACCGGCCAGCCTGTTGAATTCATGCACAAGCGGCCCAAGACGTGCCAAATCACCAGTACGGGCCGCGGGCAACAATTCCGTCGCGGCCAGATGCCTCAATCGTTCCGCCAAAACATCGCAACCAGGTAATCTGCGAAACGCATCAACTTCCCGCCGGCCGTGCCACTGCCCCGGTTCCTCCGGAAGCACCACCACAATCCGTAACTGTTCAGGCAGGTCTATCCTGTCAGTCAAAGGGGCTACGTGGGACTCTCCTTGGTTTTTCCCCGCGTCCACAAGTAGGCCGCCCCGAAAAAAACCATGACAACCAATTCCAGATCGCAATCCCCTGCCACTGGCTCGAATCAATTCATCTGGATCTTCGGAAAGCCCCCAAATCTTGCTCACAGCCAATGCCGTTGCCAACGCCAGCTGCGTTCCACTTCCAAAACCAGCGTGCACGGGAGGAGTTGCGACCCTTTTGATCTGCAAGGAGTCACAAGCACGCCCGCCCTGCAGTCTGGAAAGAATGGGGATCAGACGCTCGGGCCAAGGCAACGGCAAGGCGCAAGGCCCAGCGGTCACTTCGATTTCCACCCCGGGAGTGCTCACCATGAGCCCAATACCGCCAAAAACGGTGGTTCCTGGGTCCCCGGCGGGTCGAAACAGGCCCCAGTGCAAGCGAGCTGGAGTTTGCACAACAACGCTTCGAATCATGCTGTTGGCGCCACCTGACAACGGTTTTCAATCAGGGCGAATGCCTCGCGGTGCCGTGCCCCACCTGTTTTTACGATGAGTGGCCGCAATCGATCTAATTCGAGTTTTATTTCCTCCACAGGAATCATGTGCAACCGCGTGGCCAGAATGGCTGCTTCAACCACCGCATGACTGGCACGATTGAAACCAAAAAATGGCTTTCCATGGCTGTCGTTGACGACTCGGGCGAGCATCTTTCCCCGTGGGCCCTCCACCGAAGATTCCACAATTTCAAACTCTAGAAACCTGCAGGCATCGGCTAATCGCCACCCCTGAACCTGAGTGGCTGGCACCCAAGGCCCAACTGGCTCTCCCAGTGCGGCACGCGCCAATATAAGCGGGTCGTCTATCACATGAAGTACACCCGCTGGCACCAGGTTCAGATTGGCCCAGGTCGAGGAACTGGTAAATGGTCGCAGCAAAAAACTGGTCCATGGAGAATCTTCGGGCATCAGTGGCCCCATCGGTGCAGCGTGGGGCGCACCTTTATGGCTGATAGTGCTTACGATCCCTTCAAGGATCATGCCACGATTCCTTCCAAATCCATGGTGAGACCGACTCCAACCCTTTATAGTGCCCGTTCACGTTGACCCTGTAAGCGGAACAGTGAGCAAACATGTGGGCATGGTTGATAACGCACCCGTATTGGCACTCGAGCACGCCGGCCTGACCATTGAAGGCTATTCCCGCGCGGCCGTCCAAACTTATTGGCGAATCCCCGAATTAAAGCTCGGATTCGACCTAGGAGGCCAGCCATGGGAATTCATGGGTACGCCTACTTGGTTCCTGAGCCACGTCCACATCGATCACATGGTATCGCTACCGCAGTACGTTGCGCGACGCCGCATGATGAAGATGGAACCACCGGTTGTTTATGCACCCGCCTATGCCATCGATGACCTGCGCCGCCTTCTGCTTGTGGTCCAGCGTTTGGACCGTTGCCGGATGGTATGCGACCTGCGCGGGATGGAAGCTGGTCAGGAAATCACGCTCTCACGCGATCACGTGATAACCACGCTTGAAACAACCCACACGCTGCCTTCCCTTGGCTTTGTGGTTTGGGAAAAGAAAATGAAGCTCAAGGAAGAATTCTTGGGGCTTCCCGGCCCGCAAATCCGTGATCTGAAGTTCCAAGGTGTTGAAATCACGCGCGAAATTCGGACTCCACTTGTAGCGTACACGGGCGACACCAATCCCGAGGGCCTCGACAAAAACCCCGATTTTTTTAAAGCCAAGATTCTTATCGCTGAGATGAGTTTTGTCCGCCCCAACCACAAACGTAGCAAAGTACATAAGTTCGGGCACATGCATTTGGACGACTTCGTGGAACGCGCCGACCGTTTCGAAAATGAACTGATTATTTGCGGCCACGCAAGCACTAGGTACCATCCAGACGAAATCCGCCGTGTCGTTGATGCCAAACTGCCCTCCCCATTACGCGAACGGCTTCGACTCTGGCTTTGATTGCAACAATTGATCTTGATTCACAGCTGGTAAATGCCAATAGGTCCACGGTCTGAAGGAGACCGTCTGTGGGCCATTGCCGACGCCATTTTATTCTGGATGTAGCACGGCTGAACAAGCCGCTCACTTGGCTTATTCTGGCAGTATTGCCGGGTTGCATTCCCATGGCCATGGTTGGAAGCGAACCAACACAACCCGCTCGGGAAGTAAAATCAGCCTCTCCCACAGAAACCAAGCCCATTGCTTTGACTGTTTCGAAACCTCCCGTTCTGGATCCAGCGCCTGCGGCACTGCCCGTGGCCAACCAACTGTTCATTCGGGAAAGCAAGCCAGTAGTTCCGTCCACCAATTTCCCGATCTTGACACCTGCGGAAGCACGAATTGTTCCGGAAACGAAGACCAACCAAACTGCCCCGTCAGAATTGAACACACTATTGCAGCAAATAGAATCCAGAAACTTTGAAAATCTCACCCCAGATGCATCCAAGGCTGCCGCCAATCGCTTGCGTGAAGTCGCCAGACGTCTGGAACAACGCCAGCCACTTGCCATCGCACGCGTGACGTTGGCGCGTTCGGTGGATGCAAACGGCAGATGTTATCCGTGGCCCGCCGGGCACATATTTCGCCCCGGCAGGGGCGATGAACCCGGCGATCGCTTGCTCACCTACCTAGAAATCGACCAACTGAAACACCATGCCAAAGAAGGGCGCGAAGAATGCACCTTTACCGTCCGCATGGAGCTTCGGGATCGCACCACGGTAAGGCAGTCGATGAGCTTCCCGGCTCGTGTTTTACGTCAACGTGCCGATTCTGATAGCCACTGGCTGACTCTGTGCTTTCATTTGCCTGGAAAGCTCAACCCAGGTCCTCATAGTCTCATGGTCGAAGTTGAACAAAAAGATGAGCCTGCCCCCAGACTGGCCCGAAAGTCATTGGATTTTCTGGTAGGTCTTGGGTCGGATCCAGAACAGAACGCCCCGGCCAGACCAAACCAGTCACTGACAGGAGGACCATGATCATGAAAAACAAATCGGGTCGCGCCATACGCATATTGTGGCGCTTGTTCATTGGCGGTGGTTTGCTCTCAACAAGCTGCATCATGACTACTGCCGCAGAGCCACCACGTCTTTTTTCGGCATTCGGAAATCGCAAGGCAGAAAAACCGGCGGAAGAATCTTCGCGTGAGGGCCGCCGTTTCAGCAAAAACCGTGAATTCATCCTTCCGTTTCATTTGACAGAAACCGAAAAACAGCAGGTGGCCCAAGTACACCTCTATGTGCGCGGTCCAGCCGAAGCATGGAGACGCCACGATTCCCAAGAACCGCTTGCCGGCAAATTCCGCTTCATGGTGCCTGTCGATGGCGAATACTGGTTCAATATCGTAACGAGTGATAAACAAGGCAGGCTCAGCCCGCCCAATGTCAACACGATGGCACCGGCCTTGCGCGTCATGGTTGACACGCTGGCGCCTGTCGTTCAACTGACTCCCCAAAACCACGAAAATGCGATCTGCGCCTTACTGGCTTGCGACGATCGGCATCTGGATCCGGCTCTAGTGAAAGTGGAATATCAAATCGAGGGCAAACCTTGGATCGAAATAAAGCCCGCTTCCGGCCAAACCCGCCTCTATCCCTTACCCAGTGGTGGCGCGGTACCTTGCAAGGTACGCGCCATGGCCACGGATATGGCAGGGAATGTCGGTATGGCGGAGCTGGCCATCGGCATGCCGCCCGGCAGCACATCCACCGCGACAAAACCAACCACTTCCGATAATGAACTGACGCCTGTCGCGCTAATGCCCAACGCTCCGACAACAGAATCAGGCAACTCGCCACGGCTCGTTGCCAATCCACGAACCACAATCGACTACAAAATTGAAGGCGTGGGCCCCAGCGGTATCAGCAAAATAGAGATCTGGCTCACCAACGATGGTGGAAAAACCTGGGCCCGCAAAGGTGAAGATTCCGATCTCCAAAGCCCCGCCACTGTGGACCTGCCGGCTGAAGGTGTCTTTGGCGTGGTTATACACGCCGTCAATGGCAGTGGTGGAGGCGACCCGCCCCCCGGCCCTAATCACCCTGCAGATGCCTGGATCGAATTGGATTCAACACGGCCGCAAGCCCGAATCATCAATGTCAAACCCGCCAACAACGAAAGCGGAGCTGGACTCGATATCGCTTATACTGTTTCAGACAAGAACCTGTCCCGACAAGCGGTAACCCTTTTGGTGTCTAACCGTAAGGGAGGCCCTTGGACGCCTTTGGTGCAACGCGCCGCCAACGATGGCATGTACCACTGGCAAATTCCCCGCCATGCTGGTTTTGAATTTTACTTCCGGCTTGAAGCCACAGACCTCGCGGGAAATGTCGGGGTTTCCGAAACTGAGCAACCAACACGCTTCGACACTTCACGGCCCAAGGGGCGTGTCATTCAGGTACGTTCAGAATCAGATGGGACCCGGATTCCAACTGAGAACGTTCCGGTTGTTGTGCCCGCTGCGGTCAGCGTCCCCACGCCGATCACAGCTCCAATAACACCACCCAAAATGATCGACCTTCTTGGCTTTCCGCCTCCTATGGCTCCGGGACAAACTCCCCGCTGAAGTAGGTGACAAGTCTGGAATTTAGCAAACCTGCTGTTGCAGCTGAATCTCTGCAGCGGGTGGGAGCCTTCACCGGCCCTCCATCAAGGCATTAATATCTAGAGAAATGGCTGATTTCAAAGCTTTTGATCCCACATTCCGCAGGTATCCGAACGACCTGAAGCCATGGAAATCGTTTCTAAGCAACCCTACCCACACACGTCCCCCCCCCATTTACCCCAAACCCACTTGCCCCATCCAATCGTTGCAGGTGGATCGAGAACTTCCGGTTTTTATCATTTTCGCTCAAGTCGCAACCTCCACTGCGTTGACACCTGCCACTCCCGCAACTTAAACTCCCATCGTTAGATAGTTGTGTGACTTGAGGAGATCCGCGGAGCATTGGTGAAATCGGCAAGCGGGGCACCCGCACAACCGGATTATCCAGCAAACTCATCGCGGCATGCTCAAACTAATTGGCGGGAGTACGATCAACATGGCTCAGATTGGCGTGAGTGATCTGGCAGTAAGACCCGCAGAAGGCTTCTACGACTTTGATGTCCGGTTACCCAGACCATTGCCCATGCGCACTTTCCTGCCCATGGGTTACGAACCCAATTACCCGTACCCACTTGTTGTTTTCCTTCACGGGCACGGCAGTACGGAAGAACGCGCCCTGCGATTGGCACCACGCCTAAGCCGCCGCAACTTCATCTCGATTGCCCTGCGCGGTTCGGAACTGGCAGACCCCAAGTCAGACGGTTCTCCAACATACTCCTGGAGCAACGACGGCCAGTCCGATCATATGGTGGAAGACTATGTCTTCCGCGCCATTGAACAGACTCGCAAACAGTTCCATGTTCATTCCGAACGCATTTATCTTGCCGGAATTTGCGAAGGTGCTTCACAAGCTTACAGACTTGCACTCAGCCACGGGTCATGCTTTGGCGGGTTGATCGCACTCAATGGCTCCATGCCACGTTTCAATCGCCCTTTACTACGCCCCCAATCCCTCCGCCACCTGCGGGTTTTCATTGGCCATGGGCTTGCAAATTCCGTTGTTCCATTGAGCATGGCACGTGAAGACCATCGTCTTCTCTACTCTGCCGGCCTCAATGTCAGCATGCAAACCTACGCCTGCAATCACAAGCTGCATCAAGATATGCTCAACGACGTTAATCGCTGGATCATCGAAAACATTCAGCGCGAAGACGCCTGATTCCGCTTCCCATGCATGCGCTATGATCGTTGGATCGGATCACTGTCACACCGACACTGATCCGGACGACGGATACGACCCTCATGACCACTATCTGCCCATTCTGCATTCAGATCAAAGCGATCCCTTCGTCCATTCCGGACCTTGTTTGGGAATTCCCCAATAGCGTTGCTGTTCTTGGCCGTTGGCAGTTTTATCAGGGTTACTGCGTGCTGATATCACGGGAGCACGCTCATGAACCGATCGATCTGCCTGCATTGTCACGCGACGGCATGATGTCTGAGGTTTGGTGGTTGTCCAAAGCCATTGCTTTAGCATTCAAACCCCGCAAGCTGAACTACGAACTGCTGGGGAATCAGGTGGAACATCCACACTGGCATCTATTCCCGAGGCAGATATCTGATAATGAGCATTTAAAACCTGCTTGGGTACGTATCGACCGCGAGGAAAATAACGCGCCCCTGCGTTCAATCCTCGAGGGCAAGCCCAGTGAACGGGCCTCCACCATCGCATCAATTGTCACCATTCTTCAAGAACTGGGAGCTCCCAAGGCATGAGCCCCAATTCACTTCGTTTGGCAACGCGTACCAGTCCATTAGCCCTGTGGCAGGCCCACCACGTGCGAGACCTGTTACAAGCGGTGGGCCACGGCGCCGAATTGGTAATGGTGACCACCCGGGGAGACCGGGTCATTGACCGACCACTTCATGAACTAGGTGGAGATGGACTTTTCACCCGCGAAGTTCAGGAAGTTGTTCTTGCAGGCGAAGCAGATGTAGCCATCCACAGTCTTAAGGACCTGCCGACAGCAGCGGTCCCGGGTTTGACTCTTGCAGGCATTCCCGCCCGAGGCCCGCAGGGAGATGCGTGGGTCAGCCGCATTTACCCCCATTTGGCCGATGTCCCACTTGGTTCACGAGTTGCTACGGGCAGCATGCGACGCCGAGCCCAATTACTCAACCGCCGTCCCGACCTTCAAGTTGAGGATCTTCGAGGAAACATAGGCACCCGGCTGAGCCGGTTGGCCGATGAAGGATTATCCGGCATTATTTTGGCGGAAGCGGGCCTTCGTCGCCTTGGGCTTGATGCTGAAATCCGTGAAATTCTCGACCCCATATGGATGCTTCCGGCCGTGGGCCAAGGAGCCCTTGGCCTTGAATGCCGCGCCGACGATCAAACCACTCAGGACCTACTGAAACTTCTAACCGAGCCCACAGCGTGGGCCACGTCGCTGGCGGAACGTGCCATGCTGCGCGCCTTGGGGGGTGGTTGCCTTGTGCCGGTTGGGGTCTTCAGCACCACAGAAGGAACTACGGGTCGCTTAGTGGCAGTGGTTCTGGATGAAACCGGAGCAAGGCGACTGGAAGTTACCCATGAGGGGCCACTGGCAGATCCTCAAGAATTAGGAGAATCTGTGGCGCGCGCTCTCATCGATGCAGGGGCTGATTCCATTCTGTCAACCGTTGAAAAACGATACTTGGGCCAGCCGACCAATCGCCCTCGGGGGGCCTGAACCATGGCTGGAAATCGTCCTGAAGTATTGGCGCCTGCTGGTGATTTCGATTCCATGCGCGCCGCTGTTGCCGCGGGCGCTGACGCGGTTTATTTCGGCCTCGACCGCTTCAACGCGCGCCACCGCGCGACCAATTTTGAAATCGATCGCCTGCCCGAGATTATGCGGTACCTGCACCGGCACCGGGTGAAAGGATATGTGGCCTTCAACACGCTGGTTTTCAGCGATGAGCTTCCGTCTGCGGAAGCATGCCTTGAGGCGATTGCGCGCGCCGGTGTCGATGCGGTGATTGTGCAGGATATTGGAAATGTACGTCTCTGCCGTGAAGTGGCACCCGGGCTTGATATTCATGCCAGCACACAAATGACACTCACCGAGGGCGGTGGTATGCATCTTGCAACCAGCCTCGGAATCAGCCGGATTGTTGCTGCGCGTGAGATGTCGCTAGCCGATCTCCGACGCATCCGCACATCATGCGATATTCCCTTGGAGGTGTTCATTCACGGGGCTCTGTGCGTTGCCTACTCGGGCCAATGCTTAACCAGCGAAGCCCTGGGTGGACGAAGCGCCAATCGTGGACAGTGCGCGCAAGCCTGCCGACAACCATACGAATTGTGGGTGGACGGCCAGCGTCGCGATACAGGCGACAAATCCTATCACTTGAGCCCGCAAGACCTGGCAGCTCCGGAAGCGGTAAGGGAACTCATTGAACTGGGAGTGGTCAGTTTCAAAATCGAAGGCCGCCTCAAGGGGCCATCGTATGTCACAACGGCCGTTACCACGTACCGAAAGGCCATCGATGCCGCGCTGAATGGCACCGTTCACTCCCCCGGTGCGGGAGAGTGGCGCGATCTTCAACAAGGCTTTTCACGCGGATTCACTACCGGTTTTCTGCGCGGAATCGACCATCAAAAGCTGGTGCGCGGCAGGTCCCCACGAGCACGAGGCGTCCGAATAGGGGAAGTGCTGCGACGCGACCGCAACAGTGTGTTGGTGGCCTTGGATGAACCAAATACCCTTTTGGCAGAAATCCTGAAACCCGGCGATGGCGTTGTACTCGACGAAGCCCGCCCGGAACACAACGAAGCTGGCGGCAGGGTTTTCAGTGTGCGTTCAGGACGCGAAAAAGCCACCGTATGGGTAGACATTGGTCCGGGAGACCTTCCCAGCGACCGAGGCGGAGCTGGCGCATGGTTATGGAAAACTGATGATCCGGAATTTAATGCCCGCTGCAAACGGCAATGGACAGATCCAGATCTTCCCGGCAGACACGTGCTGAACTTTCGACTCACAGGCCAACCGGGATCCGCGCTTAAGCTCACTGGCACGCTTGAAAATGGTGCTACAGCAGTTGTGTTATGGGATGGCCCGCTGGTTGCAGCACGGCATGAAGCGCCACCGGGAACCCTTACCAAATGTCTTGGACGATTGGGAGGCACCCCGTTTTGCCTGGGAAGCGTTGAATGCGAGATGCCTGAACCGGTACTCCTCCCTGCCAGCGTTCTCAACACATTGCGTAGGGACCTTGTGGTTGCCTTGGAATCTGCACTGGCACCATCGGCCCCCGCTACACGGCCGGGTGCACTGGATCGCCTGCGTGCAGCCAGACAAACACACACGCCCGCCGATAGCCAATCTCCCCGGCTGATTTTGTTAGCGCGAACGCTCGAGCAGATTCAAGCCGCTTGCACATGGCAGCACGAATCGGGGCTTGCGCCTTTGGCCATGGTTTGGGTCGATGTTGAAGATCCACGCCAATGGGAAGAATCTATCGCCATTTGCCGTGGCGCTTCCATTGATGTTGGCCTCGCCCCCCTTCGCATTGTGAAACCCGGTGAAGAAGGGCTGATTACCCGCGCCGCCCGGCTTAAGCCCGATGCCGTTCTTGTGCGCAACCTTGCAACGCTAGAACTATTGCGCAGCAGTGGAATTCCCTTGGTGGGTGACCATTCGTTGAACATTGTCAACGACTTAACTGCAGCATGGTTCTTTGCTCAAGGGCTCAAAAGATTGACTCCCGGCCACGACTTGAACTGGCAGCAGCTTCAAGCTTGGCTGGCACATGATCGTCCAGATGCCATCGAATGCATCGCGCACGTTGCCATGCCTATGTTCCACACCGAACACTGTGTTTATGCGGCCCACCTTTCGACGGGAAAAGACCACACCGATTGCGGTAGGCCCTGCGAGCAACACCGCATCCGGCTGGTAGACCCAACCGGTGCCCATTTCCCCGTGATGGTAGATGCGGGTTGCCGCAATACTGTGTTCAATGCCCATGTGCAGTCGGCATCCGAATACATCCCCCGATTAATTGGAATGGGGGTAAGAAACTTCAGGATCGAACTTTTGGGCGAAACCCCATCTGAAATCCACAACCTGCTTACTCTTTACAATCGCGTCCTAGGTGGACGGGATGATGGCCACGGTTTATGGCGCAGCCTACGAGCCAGTAGCCGCGTGGGCCTTACACGCGGAACACTCAACCTGGCTTAACGCTTTACCTGACCAGATTTAGTTTGCCTCATGTGTGAAACATAGTTTAGAGTTCGATATGAACATGTCCTTGCTGCGATCGAAAGCGAGTCGGATGCGAGTTCAACTTGTGCCGCTTGATGGCGGCCGCCCTCTCGACCTTGTAAAGGACCTCACTCTTGTGGGGCGTCAGGACGATTGCGACCTTCAACTAGACCATAAAAGTGTTTCGAAAATGCACTGCGTGCTCGTCAAAGCCGATGGCATGCTCTTTTTGCGCGATCTCGGCAGCACCAACGGAACGCGTGTCAACGGCCAACGCGTACGCAGAGCTGCCCTGATGTCGGAAGACCAGATCACGATTGCTGGTTATGGCTACCGTGTGGTTGTGGAAAAAAATGGCACCCCGCCTCGCGCCCAAGCCGCCGCGTTTGATTGCACCATCAATGTGAACGCCAAGGAAGCCCCGCGCCCGCCTCAGGCCGCCGCAAAGCCCATACCTCATGCCGCTCAACGCGGCAACGATGACGATTCCGTTGTTCTTGGCGATGCCATTCTAAACAATGCACTTCCGGATATTTATCCAGAAGATCGGCGTTGATGGGCGCAATGTATCACGCCGCATTCACTTTGTGCCTATGATGATTTAGGGTTTCCCGAAATCAGCAGGCCAGCGGCAGGATCATCCCGTGACAGATCGACCACGCACTCTTCAGCAACTTCGCGAATCCGGTTGGACTGCCCGCAGTGTTAAAGACGAAGTCCGAGCTAACTTCCTCAAGGCAATCAAGGCAAACGCGCCTCTGTTTCCCGGTATTGTTGGATACGACAGCACCGTTCTTCCGGAAATCAGCCTCGCGCTTCTCGCAGGACATGACATCCTGTTCCTCGGAGAAAAAGGGCAGGCTAAAAGCCGGTTGATGCGATCGCTGGTTCGCTTTTTGGATGAAGAAATCCCCTACCTCGAATACCCCGGCCTGCAAGTTCACGAAAACCCATACCAGCCCATCACCAGCCCCGGAAAACGTCTCGTTGCGGAAACTCCTGCTTCCGAAGTCCCCATCGGTTGGTGGCGCCGTGAAGACCGCTACGCTGAACGCTTGGCACCAGGTACCAAGTTTGCCGACGTTTTGGGTGAAATTGACCCATCCAAGCTTGTGGCCGGGGTGAGCCTGTCTGCTGAGGAAGCAATCAGCTTCGGCCTCATTCCCAGAATGCACCGTGGCATTTTTGCTATGAATGAAATCCCTGAACTAGACGAATTGGTGCAAGTGGGCCTTTTCAATATCCTCGAAGAACGCGATGTGCAGATCCGCGGATATCCGATCAAATTCGACCTCGACGTTCTGCTGCTTTTTTCAGCCAATCCCTCCACCTACAACCGGTCGGGGAAAGTTATTCCACAACTCAAAGATCGAATTGGAAGCCTGATTCAAACCCATTACCCTCTCGATCGGGCTCTTGGCATCGACATCATGGAGCAGCAATCCAATGTCGATCTTGGTGGCGAATACCCCGTGCTGGTACCACCGTTCATGAAGGAAATCATTGAACAGATCAGTCTTTGCGCCCGAAAATCGAGGTTGGTTGATCAGCAGTCCGGTGTCAGCGCGCGTTTTTCCATGGCAAACTACCGCACCATGGTAGCCAGTGCCAGGCATCGTGGCGTGCGGCTGGATGAAAAACCTGCAGTCCCCCGCATTTCCGATCTCGCTCATCTTCCAACATCATCTCTGGGAAAGCTTGAGCTCGATATGATGGGCAGCCAGCAGATGACAGAAAAACAGGTTCTGGAAGCGATCATTGCCGAAGCTATTGGCATAGTATTCAACGAGTATGTTGAAAAATCCGGGCTTGAAGCAATTGTTAGCGTCTTCAACAAGGGTGTGCGCGTGGAGGTGGGCGACATGCTGCCCTCGGAGCATTACGCCGAACGGCTTAAACGAGCCCCGGCAGCTTGGGCCAAGGCGTTCGAGGTGAATCCAGATGAGAATCTGGCTGTGCGCGCTTCGTGTCTGGAATTTGTTCTGGCTGGCCTGTACGCCACAGACCGTATCAGCCGTAGCCAGAAACATGGCCGCATGACCTACGAAATCCGCTGATCACCCCGCACAGGATTGAACCATGGAAGAGCTGCGGGACATTGCCGAAGAAAGAAACACGCCACCGGGCGTGATTCACGTGTATCAAAAATACGATCCCAGGTTGGTGCCGCCTCCTAGCCAACCGCCTCCGGATATGGTTTCGCCAGCATTCGAACACATGCTGCGCCACGGAACCAATCGGCGATTCACGGAAGAGGAACTTGCCAACGCCATCAAGCTCGACCCTTCCCAGATCCGCAATTTAGGTCCAAGTATTGAACACCTCCGCGAGATCCTCACCAAACGCAAGGAAAAGATCCTTGACACATATTCTACTGACGAAGTCCTCAAAGAGGCCGATCAGGCGGTAACTTCTCAGGCCAGGGCTTCCAAGCCTCCGGGGCCTCTTACCAAAGAATTCAATAAAGCAGTACGCGAACGCCAGCTTGGCGATCTCGAATCGCTGTGGTATCGGATTGGCGACGAACGCTCTCCCTTTGCCACTCAGGTACTGAACCTGATGGAACGCATGGGAGAACTCTACCAGATCGACGAACTGGCGGCGAAATACCCATTCCGCGGCATCACACCAATGACGGTGCCTCAGGCTCTTGAAATCAAGGAAATCCTCGAGGCTATCGACAAATTACTGGCCCAGCTTGAAGAAGCCGAAAAAACTGCGCAGCTCGGCATCATCGACCTCGATGAACTGTCGCGATTCACCGAACCGGAAGACGTTGAAAGCCTCGGCCAGCTCCAAAAAGACATTCAAAATCTCTTGAAACACCTCGCGGAGCAACAGGGACTGGTCGAAGGTGAAGGCGGGGCACTGAACCTGAGCCCACAAGCCTATCGCCTCTTCCAACGCAAACTGTTATCACAAATTTTCGACAAACTTCGCGATTCACGTACCGGCAGGCACCCGGTTCATGTCGAAGGAGATGGGGTTACAGAATCTGCAGCAACACGTTCGTTCGAACATGGCGATTCACCTGCTCATCTCGATTTACCCAGTTCATTCATCAATGCCATGCTCCGACAGGGAACCAGTTCTCCCCTGCGCCTGCAGCACCGCGATCTGATGGTGCACCGAACGCACAAAACACCCAGATGTGCCACGGTCGTTCTTCTCGATATGTCTGGTTCGATGCGATACGACGGCCTTTACATGAACGTCAAACGCATGGGACTGGCGCTTGACGGACTTATTCGATCTGAATTTCCTGGAGATTATCTTCAATTCATCGAGATGTCGTCGCTTGCCAAGCCCCGACATTCCTCGGAAATCGTTTCACTGATGCCCAAACACGTAACACTGTTCGACCCGGTGGTACGCCTGCGTGCCGACCTCTCCCGTCCAGACCTTGATGAATCGAGCATTCCAGCGCATTTCACCAATATCCAACACGGATTGAACCTGGCGCGCAAATTTTTGGCCGGTCAGGATACGCCCAACCGTCAGGTTATTCTTATTACAGATGGATTGCCCACAGCCCATCTTGAAAAGCAATTCCTCTATCTACTCTATCCGCCAGATCCCCGAACGGAGGAAGCGACACTTCGCGAAGCAGGATTGTGCGCGCGTGAAGGCGTTACCATCAATATTTTCCTGCTGCAAAGCTGGAATCAAACTTCCGAGGACGTGCAGTTCGCTTACCGTCTCGCAAAATCCACCAATGGTAGGGTGTTCTTCCCCTCGGGTCGAGACCTCGACCGTTTCGTGGTTTGGGATTATTTGAGCCATCGTCGGACTATCATCAGTTGACCACTTTGGCCCCAATCAAGGCTTGGGGCAAAGTGTTTAGATTGGCTCTGCAGCGACTCGGCGAACTGGTGCTGATGTAATTCCAGTTTTTCCTCACGATAAAGGCTCGACCAACTTCCACCGAATCCGGTATAATGTTTTACTAGTTGTCACTGACCAGAGGTACATTTTCATGCCCGAACCACTCGCCAACGGTCCCCAATCCGGTGCCGATATCCTCGTGCAATGCCTCATCAACCATGGTGTTGACTCGATATTCGCTTATCCGGGCGGTGCCAGCATGCCCTTGCACCAAGCCCTGACACGGGTAAGCGATCGTCTCCGCACCATCCTGCCGCGCCACGAACAAGGCGGCGCCTTTGCTGCTCAAGGGTACACTCGCAGCACTGGTAAGGTGAGCGTTTGCATGTCCACGAGCGGCCCCGGTGCCACGAACTTTGTGACATCGCTTGCCGACGCCAAGATGGATTCGATTCCAATTATTGCCATCACTGGTCAGGTGAGCACACCGGTTATTGGTACAGACGCTTTCCAAGAAACACCCATTGTCGAAGTTTGCCGCGCTGTAACCAAGCACCACTATTTGGTCACGCGGACTGAAGACATTCCGCGCGTGATGAAGGAAGCGTTCCATCTGGCGGTCACAGGTCGCCCTGGTCCGATCCTTATCGACGTGCCAAAAGACGTCCAGACCCGGGTGATCACTCCTGATTACGATCCGCCCATGAACCTGCCCGGCTATAAGCCAGATCGCCGCGCCACGCGTTGGGAGCTCGATCAGGTTCTGCAGATGATGAAGGCTTCCAGCAAGCCCATCATTTACGCAGGCGGTGGTATCATTCACTCGGGTGCGGCAGAAGCTCTTCGGGCCTTTGCCGAAAAGACAGGCATCCCTGTGGCCATGACTCTTCACGGTCTGGGTGGTTTTCCACACGACCACTACCTGAGTCTTGGCATGCTTGGCATGCACGGCACTGTCTATTCCAATTACGCCATCAACGAAGCCGACTTGCTGCTTTCGTTTGGCGTGCGCTTTGACGACCGTGTAACCGGTAAGCTGAGCGAATTTGCCAAGCATGGCAAGATTGTGCATATCGACATCGACCCGTCGGAGCTCAACAAAAACAAAAAGGCAGACTTGGGAATCCATGGCGACGTTGGCCAAGCCCTTCAGGATTTGGTTCGCATCATCGACCAACGCCCATCGTCAGCCGGTCCGCTTACTCAGGATCTGCGCGAATGGGACAGGCAGATCACGCATTGGCGGGAAACCGAACCAATGAAATACCGGGATGTGGAAAATGCCATTCTCCCGCAGCATGCGATCAAGCGTATGTGGGAAATTCTTCGCGATCGCGGCCAACTCGATGACACCATCGTTTCAACGGGCGTAGGTCAGCACCAAATGTTTGCGGCACAGTACTTTGGTTTCTCCAAGCCACGCACTTGGCTTACAAGTGGCGGTCTGGGAACCATGGGATTCGGTTTGCCGGCAGCCATGGGTGCGCAAGTTGCCCATCCGCTGAAGACATGCATCAATATCGATGGCGACGGCAGCTTCCTGATGAACATTCAGGAACTGGCAGCCTGCCATACCGAGAAACTTCCGGTGAAGATTCTCCTTTTGAACAATCAGCACCTTGGAATGGTTGTTCAATGGGAAGACCGGTTCTTTGAAAGCAATCGTGGCCACACTTACCTTGGTGCGGGCCTGAACGAAGAGCCTTTCCCGGACTTTGTAACCGTCGCCAAAGGTTTCAAGTGCCAGGCTAGGCGGATCAGCGCCAAGGGCGATCTGGATTCTGCTATCCACGAAATGCTCGATAGCAAAACGGCATATATCCTCGACGTGATGGTACCGCATGCCGAGCACGTGTTGCCCATGATTCCTAGCGGCATGACCGTTCGGGACATGATCAAGGCCTGATTCAAACTAAGGCAAACAGGTGACTGGCAGCCCAAACCATGCCACAGCCTGATTGATATTTCAAGTACCCGCTACCATCTGGTGGCGGGTACTTTTTTTGAGTAATCCTGCGCAACACGACCGAATGGATCATCTTCTGGCTTCATAGCCACAGCTTGGAATGGCGAGGCGCACGATGACCAACCAAAACGAAGAACTTACCATCCTGCTCAAGCAGGTATTTGGGCATAACGATTTCCGTCCGCTCCAAAAAGATATCATGGTGTCCACCCTGAACGGGCAGGACACCGTGGCCATTCTCCCAACAGGAGCAGGTAAAAGTCTGTGCTACCAGCTTCCGGCACTGCTTCGGAATGGCTTGACCGTGGTGATATCGCCACTCATCGCCCTTATGAAAGATCAGGTGGATCAACTGCTTGCCGCGGGCGTTGCAGCAACTTTCCTGAATTCATCGCTCGATGCCAACACTCAGCACCAACGCAGCAAGGAATTGGGAGAAGGCAGGTACAAGTTACTCTATATCGCGCCAGAACGTGTGATGGCAGGCAATTTTCTGACACAACTGGGCCAGTGGAGCATCGCGGCGCTTGTTGTGGATGAAGCACACTGTATCAGCGAATGGGGGCACGATTTCCGACCCGATTACCGCACCCTGTGTGAACTGCGTCGCGCCTATCCGAAGGTGCCGATCCTTGCGCTGACAGCAACCGCCACTCCTCAGGTCCGCGATGATATTATCGGGCAGCTCAAACTGCGAAACCCATCGATACACCTGTCGAGTTTCAATAGGCCTAATTTAAACTATCGTGTCATCGCAAGGGAAAAGGCCGCCCGGCAAGTGTGGGAATATGCCGCTTCCAGACCTATGGACTCTGGTATTATCTATTGTCAGTCCCGAAAGGCCACCGAAAGCCTGACCGCCGTGCTCTGCGAGGCAGGTCTACCCGCCATAGCCTACCATGCGGGTATGACACCGGAGGATCGGACAAAAAATCAGGAGGCATTTATTCGCGACGAAGCGCGAATCGTATGTGCCACTGTCGCCTTTGGCATGGGTATCAACAAACCCAATGTGCGTTATGTTATTCACGCTGAACTGCCCAAAAATGTCGAGGGTTATTATCAACAGACAGGACGCGCCGGGCGTGACGGCCTCGCGGCAGACTGCCTGATGCTGTTTTCACGCGGCGACTTGATAAAAAATCTGGCATTTCTCGATGAAATCACCAATCCGCAGGCCCAGCAGGTAGCACGCCAACAACTGGACCAGATGGTTTTCTATGCTGAAGATTCGGGGTGCAGACGGTCGTACCTGCTTCGTTATTTCGGTGAAAATTGGCCTGAAGCCAACTGCGGCAACTGCGATAATTGTCTGGAACCCCGCGAATCGTGGGACGCCACCATCGATTCACAAAAATTGCTGAGTTGTATCTGCCGGATTGCGCAAAAAAGCTCGTTTGCTGTGGGTTGGCAGCATCTTGCCGATGTGTTGGTTGGTGCTCAGACCGAGCGGATGCGCTCGTGGGGGCATGACACCCTATCCACTTACGGAATCGGCAAAGATAAGCCCAAGCAGGATTGGATTGCACTTGGAAGGCAATTGGCCCTTTTGGGTTTCGCGGAAGTAGGCAAAGACAAATATCCAACCGTCACCATCACCACCAAAGGAATGGCTGCCCTGCGTGACAGAATTGCCGTGCACCTGAGTCGCCCTCTCGCTGCCAGTGTGAATACCGTTGCTATTAAAGCCCCGATTGCCAAGGCAGGCGAGATTCCTTGCGATGACGGGCTATTTCAGCAACTGCGCGTCATTCGCAAAAGTCTGGCAGATTCACGCAACGTTCCAGCCTATGTCATTTTTTCAGATGTCACATTGCGGCACATTGCGCGCGCTTACCCATGCACCGAATCGGAATTTCTGGCGTTGCCCGGAGTGGGAGAACGGAAACTCACAGAATTTGGAGGCCCATTTATCAAAGCGGTGGGTGATTGGTTAAAAGACAATCCACGCCAATCATTTCCCGACCTCAAGCCATCGCCCAGTGCCCCTAGGAATGCTCCGCCAATTCCGGCAGCCCTTGGCGCCACGGTTCTTGAAACACTCCGACGGTTTCGTGCCGGAGATTCGATGGAAACAATTGCGGAAGCGCGGCGTTTTACTCTTTCAACCATTGAGGGGCATTTGGCCCAGGCCATTGAATTTGGGGAAAATCTGGAACCAATTGCGTTTTACACACCTGAAGAGTCGGATCGAATGCGCGCTGCTTTCCTAGGCCAGGAGGCAACAGGCCTTTCTCCGATCTTTGAAAAGCTGGGGGGCGCAATCAGTTACGGCAAGCTAAAAATGTACCGAGCTTTTACAGCTCGAAAACAAAATGAAGCCTAACAAAATCCTCAGCACTGGCTCATGGTTACGGCAAAGGGGCAATCCAACTTCGGTTGATCTCGATCGATTTAGTATCGTTAGCGCCCGTTCCAAACGCTAACCGCTGGCTTACTGGATCGAGTGTTAGGGAATACCAAGGCCCGGCAGGCAGCGAAATTACTTTGGACGGATTGGTTGCCCCTGCGGGCCATCGCGCCACTGTGGCACCTTGCCTCGGTGACAAGCCCAAGCTCACGAGGCTGCCATCTTTGCCGTAAGCAACAGCCGTCACCCATCCACCATGGGCAGCCAAGGGCAGAGGTGGTTGGCCGACAATAGAAGGAAACGGCGCGACCTTGGGATCCGCCAATTCCCGTGCTAAAGCTCCATCGCCCGAATTCCAGATCTTGATAGACCTGTCTGCCGAACCCGAGGCCAATTGGGCACCATCGACACTGAAAGCCAGTGAGAACACCGCGTCGTGATGTCCCTTAGGAGCGTCTTTTTCGTTAAATCCTTTGATTTCTCGCGCTAATTGGCCATTGGCCACAGTCCAAAGCTTTATTGAACGGTCTTCTGAGGCGCTTGCCAAAATAGTGCCGTTGGGATGAAACGCCACAGCATAAATCTGTGGAGCACGTGTGTTGGGCGGAACCGGCACATGTGCTGCAATTTCACGAACAACCGTTCCCTTTTCTGAATCCCATATCCGGACCTTGCCATCGTGGCAGCCTGTGGCCACCAATTTACCATCGGGAGAAAATGACACACACGCCACAATTGCTGGGTGCGCCAACGTTTTGCGCGGCGTTTCGGCAGCCATCCGCCAGACATCGATTCCAGCCTTGGGACCTAGTACAACAAAATCTCCTTCGGTTCCAATCCATGCTACAGCAACAGGAATCGTCACCAGCGGTAACGTTTGAAGCAATTTGCCAAATGGTTCTGCATTAGGTTGCATAGGCACAGGCGCGATAGATCGGATCTGCGTTCCCGCTGCGGTGAACAGCGCCACTATGGGAAGGCTTGGGTGAGGAACTGCGGCACGCAATCCAGATAACGGAATGGCACCCACTAACTTGCCATCGGGAGCTGTTACTGTCAGGCCAGTAGCATTGGCAACCAGGATCTGCCCCGATTTGGCGACAACAACATCCAAAATTGGGGCGGTTTGTGGCCATGCTTTTTCCGGCATCGGCCGGCCAGCAGGAATACTTTCCAATGGTCCACGCGCCACGAGCCATGCCCCGTTCGGACTCGACCGAAGCAACGGTGTTTTGCCTTCTTTGAACAACATGGCAATGGCAGGAACAGGAATCAATTCTGGCGGTTTCGCCTTGGTCGCTACAACCATGGTGGTTCCCTGTCCGGGCACAGCCACGGCAGTCGCGCCAACCAGACGCTTGCGGCCTACCATATCGCCTGAAGTCAGGTCCACAATTCTCACTTGATCGTCTTTACCAAGAACAAACAACCGCTTGCCATCAGCACTTAAAGCTGCCGAAGCACTTTCTGTGATCACTGGTGAATATTTGACAATCTTGGCCTCATAAGGCTGTATGGCCGCGATTGACTTCCCGGTAATCAGAACGCCAACCTGCCCATCGCGGGTGAAGGCAGCAGAAGTAACAGGTCCACCCGGAGCAGCAGCAGCAGGTCCGGGCTGGCCCAGAGTGTTCCACGTTTTCAGACCATCGGCTCCAACCGAAACAAGCCGATCCCTAATAGAGGCTACCGCAAGAACGGCACCTGCATGAGCCTGTGCCGGTACTGCGTTCGGAACGTTTTTCCAAGGCATATTGGCAGCAGGTGGAGCCTCCCATGCCGCTAGCTTGCCATCGGCCAAGCCAAGCACGAGGCGATTTTGATGCCATGTTATGGATGTTACCGAAGCACCCGGCTTGAATTTACCTATAACAGCTCCCGTTGGCTGTAGAATGCTGACTTCGTCTCCCTGCGTAACAGTCCATCCGTTACCAGGCCCGCCTTGAATCACTAGGGTTGGGGGTGCTCCTGCCACAGGAACTTCCCGCGTTGTTTCACCCTGCCCATTCAGCACGGCAAATCCTGCCAAACCACCGCCCCAAGCCACAAACCCACCATCGGGAGTAGACTCCACACGGGCCACAGCAGACTTCCCTAAGGCTTTGTTGGGAGTTGTTGGCGGGGTAACCGTACGCACCATGCCGTCAGTACCCAAGATTCCAATACCAGAAGACTGCCATACCAAGTCCTGTGCCGGACCTTCCGTTGCCGCCCATGCCGCAATTTCCTTGCCATCGGCAGCTATCAGCCAGTGGATATGGCCATCGGAATCGAGGTGCGCAATCGTTTTGGCATCTGGACTCCAGGCCAAGGCAGTGGTTTTGTCAGCCAGTGGGGATTTCAACAGTTGCTTGGTACCGCCCGGTGCCATGGCATCGAGTTGAAAGATCACCAGTCCGTCTTTGCCACCAATCGCAGCAACGGTTTTGCCATCAGCGGCAACAGAAAACGCTGGCACAGATTGGTCGGCAAGCCAAGTCTTACTTGGGACAAAACGGGGCATATCCCAGATACGAGCAGTGTTATCGGCTCCTGCCGAAGCCAGAAGCGCACCGCTGGGAGCCACCGCAACCGATAAAACCGAGTCGGTATGCCCCTGAGGTCCGCCAAGCTGATGAAGCAAACGGCCCGTGGATGAATCCCAAACACCTATCGTTTTGTCAAAGCTGGCTGTGGCCAGTGTTGTTCCATCTGGTGAAAATGCCACACCGTATACGGCATCTTTGTGCCCAACCAATGGCACGGCACCCGGAAGGGCTGTGGCAGGGTCTTGCCAAGCGATGACAACGCATGCCAAGGCTGGAAGCAAGGCCATGGTCAGGCAGAAGCGCGATTGGATGATCATGGTTTGGTATGTCCCGAGGGCAAGCACTTTCTAGAGCCCTGAGGTTACACTGCCTGCAAAGAGATGCAATCCCCCGCTTCCTTGGGCATAAACGAAATAAGACCGGGCCGGCTCCCCTCGAAGCCGGCCCGGTCAGGTACCTCAGGTAATGACCCTAATATTAGGGAGCTACCTGGGGAGCCGGACGGAAGTTCGTCTGAATCTGCTCTTCTTCTTCCTGAATGATGATTCTCGGAGTAATCATCATCAGCAGGCTGGTGGCCTCACGGCCGTAACCGGTGTTGCGGAAGAGCCTGTTCAGGTAAGGAATCTTGCTGAGGATCGGTGGGCCGTATTCGTTACGCGCCTCGCTGAGCCGCTTAAGTCCACCCATCAGAACCGTACCGCCATCGGGTACCGCCACCGTGGTCTGCACCGTAACCGACTGGATGATCGGCTGTTGGATGAGCTGGGTGAAGGTAATGGGGTCAGAAGGATTGGGCTGGTTGAAACCGGGTTGCGGGAAGATCGGCACAACCACAGGGAAGAGATTAACTGGACCGGGCGCCAAGTTCTGCATGCTGATGTTGGGAGACAAGCGCACAGTACGGCGATCGGCGGAGATGATGGCCTGGATAGTGAGCTGGATACCGTTGAAGTACCCTTGAACCACCGGGCTGAAGGAAACGTTACCGTTGGCAAGTGTTTGCAAGCTCACGTCGATGACGAAGAACTGGGTATCGCCAACGTTGAGTGTTGCAGTCTGGCCGTTGAACAAGGTCAACTTAGGAGCCTGCATCACGTTGGTGCGGTTATCACCCTGTGCAGCTTCAAGGAACAAGAAGACTTGGATGTCACTCAAGAACGCCAGCCCCATGCTCAATCCACCACCCGGCGCACCGAAGTAGTTGCCAAAGGCAGGATTGGTCATGTTGAAGCTGTTCTGCTTGATGGGGATGTCCAGGTCGCTGGTGAACGATCCGGCTGGCGTGATGCCACCCACCATGTTCTTGAAGTATGGGTCGTTGATGTATCCAGCCGGTTTGTACTGGTTGGAAGTAATCATCGGCTCAAACTTAGCAGTATTGCGATCGGTCTTGATGTTCAGATTGAAGTCCAGACCGATACGCTCATAAAAGTCTTCCGCGATGCTGATCAGGCGGATTTCCAAGGCAACTTCCTGGTCGAGCAGGCGACGCAAGTTGTTCAGCAAGTCGGCAACCTGCTCTTGGATGTTGGGTGTCTGGTTGACAACCAAGGACATGGTCAATGGATGGTACTCAATCGTACCTGAACCACCCACCGTGCTCCACGACTGCGGTTCGATGGTGCTGGTGATGATGCGAATCAAAGCGTCTTCGGTGGTGGTCCCGATACGTTTGTTCCACTTGCCCGAGTCACTGACAGACTGATTGCCACTGCCAGTCGACGATCCAACGGCAGTGCCACCATTGAGGCCCATGGGGGTACCGATCGGCGTGGGAGTGTTACCACCGCCACCACCAGTGCCGCGTGTGAGAAGCGGATTGAAACTAGTCCCGCTATCCCGGCCATGGTTTTCGACAGGCAACACCAAGTCGGTAACCTGGTAGGTGACCGTGGCCAGCTTGCCACGGGCCTGAGATTCCGTGGTGATCTGAAGCACTTCATCCTTCACCACCCAGGTGAGATGAACGTTGCGCAGCATCAGATTGAGCGCGCTCTTGAGAGAAATCTGCTCGAGCTTCAAAGTAATGGGACGATCAAGGCTGATACCTTCAGCTTCGAGTGCTGCCACATCGGGGACGATGTTGATCTGGTACATCGCCCGGATGTCTTCGAGCACATCCTTGAGTGGCTGGTTGTTGAAGGAAAGGTTGACAGGCTGATTGAGCCGGCCTTCGATTTCACGTTCAGCCACGCTCTTGCGCTGTGGGCTGGTCAGGGTGCTCAGCGAGGTGCGCTTATTGCGCCGATCGGTCATGCTTTCGCCGACATCGAGCGGTTTGTCGATGGTCAGGGCCTGACCAAACTTGTCGGTATCGTTCAAACCATCGAGGAAGAATTTCTCTTTCTCGGATTTGTTACCACGAACCGAAACAAGAGCCCTTTGGGTTTTGGCCATATTCACGGCTGCGGCAGCCATGGCGTTGTCTGGGTCCAGTTCCTGGGCCCGCATGGCATAGCTTTCAGCTTCCAGATACTTGCCTTCCTTGAAGGAGGTATTGAACAGCTTCATTTGGTCGGCAACCTTCTTGTTGCGATTTTCTTCGGCCAGCATCTTTTGGCCGATCGCATTCTTTTTGCCGTCCTTGGCCGTGCTGTCTTTGTCGAGGAATTCCTTCTGCGCTTTCAGCAACTTGAAGTGCTGCAGCCGCGATTCCACAGGTCGGCGCAACTGTGCCACCTTGTTCGCTTCCAGGCCCGCGCCTTCGAGCGCCTGAACATAATCCGAAAGGATATCGAGAGCCGCATCAGCCTGACCAGCACGGAACTTCTCGGCAGCTTCTCGCTGCGCGTCGAGACCCTGCTGCTGCATCTTGTCAAATTTGACTTTCTGCATGGCCTGAGCTTGGCTCAGGGAATCAGGCT
The DNA here is from genome assembly GCA_945875585.1 of Candidatus Kuenenia stuttgartensis. Classification (GTDB taxonomy): domain Bacteria; phylum Planctomycetota; class Planctomycetia; order Gemmatales; family Gemmataceae; genus REEB421. The sequence goes on from CAMCLK010000021.1 coordinate 30,971, forward strand.
TAGGTTCCGCACTTAGCGTTGATGGAATGCCTGGAGGAAGAACGGCCACACTACCGGGTGCCGATGGCAACGACGGCATGGTCAAACCCGGGGCGCCACCACGGACAGGAGCACTTCCAGCTTGAGCCACTGGAGCACCTGGCAGCATGCTCGGCGTGGACAGGATTTCCTTCAGCCTCGACTGACGCTCCTTGTCCAAAAGCTTGTCGTTAACGGCCGCAAGCAGGTTCTTCGCCTGTTCGTATTCCTTGCGGTTGTAAGCGCTCACCATAGCATCGAAGGTGCGGCGGCTTTCCAAAGACTTCTGGTTGAGATCTTCCACATCAATGGTGCGGAGAACGGCTGCAGCCTCTTCCTTCACACCATAAGGACCTTGGAACGCTTCTTCAGCAAGGCGGCGAGCATTTGTGGACTGCCCGGACCGAAGCTCCATGCGTGCCTTCTCAAGAAGCGTTTTGCCCTGGCCAGCAGGCGCTTCTGCCATTGGACTGCCGGGAAAATCTGGCGTTCCTGAAGGGCCGGTCAAAGCTGGCGGCACTCCAATCGGACCAGAAGGACCGGTCAAAACTGGCGGCACACCGATCGGCGCACCAGAGACCACAACCGCACTAGCCCCCTTCTTCAGCCCCTTGAGCCACTCTTTTTTGGCTACAACGGCTTGCTCATCCAGACCAAAGCCACGAGCAAGGGCCATCGCCTGATCAAGCTCGCGATCTGCCTGCTCCAACCGGCCAGGAGCGTTGTCCTTACCTGCGGTCACACCAGACTGAGCAACCAACGAATCGACAGTGGCTCGCGCCTGTCGGCTTAACTGCTGCAAAACAACATCGGGCGTATCTTCACCCGGCTGAGTGACCCCACCGATTTTCTGAGCAGCCAAAGCCTTGGCGCGGGCTTCAACCAATCGGCCCTGCTTCTGCATTAAGCGCGCTTCGACCAGAAGACCGGAAGCGGTGCCTGCAGGTGGCGTCAATTGCGAAGGAATCATGGCTGCTGCCGGGGCATTACCCCCTACACGGCTGGCCACCACAACTTCCAAATCTTTGCGGAGAATTGAGGGAGAATCTTCACCCGGGCGATCGAACGTCACCCGCATCGACTCAACCTGCTCCAGCAACTTACGACTGGCTGCGACATTACCAGACTTGAGCGCCTGACGCGCCTCAGCCAATTGGGCACGAGCTTGCTTGCTCAGTGGATCGCCAGCGCCAACAACCTTCATTTGCGCTGCCTGAATTTCGGCGATCAGCTTTTCTGGACGCTCGCCTGAATCCCACATATTTGTGGAACCACGCAATTGACGTGCTTTGTAAGCCAGCTTGGCGGCCTGGTCCAAATCGCCAGATTGCTGAAACTTGCGCGCTTCCGCCATCAGGCGAACCACTTCGGCCTGATCCTTGCGTGCGCGGGCACGTTCCACATCCGCCTTCAAACGATCGGGACTATCTTCAAACAACCCGTACCGCGCACCTGGTGCTGCCTTGGCCTTGAGGGCGAGTTGCAATGCCTCGTCTACCTTGCCTTCAGTCAATGCACGGCGACCAGCCACCAGCATTTCGCGAGGCGACTGCTTGTTGGTAAGCGAAAGATCTGGCTTGGCGGAAGCAGTAGCATCCGTTTTGGGAGCCGCAACGGATTCCGCGGGCTTTTCCATCACAGGCTTGGCGGCCAATTCCACTGCTGGCGGCTTAGCTGCGGGCTTGTTGGTGAAAGTGGGCGTGCCCAGTGCGCGCGCTGTCTGAATCTGCTTCAGCACCTTGGCAGGGCTATCGGGCGTGAACATGAATGTGGTTGCGCCGGCCAAACGATCAGCCTGCTTGGCCAAAGCCTCAGCGCGGTCAAAATCGTTAGCTCGCAAAGCCTGATGCGATGCCGCCAGCAAGAATTGAGGATCGCGCTGGTATTTAGCAAGATCCGCTCGGAGCTTTTGCGGGCTGTCTTCGTTGGGAGCAAAGGCAATGCCTTTGGCGTCCACCTGAGCCGCCAAGGCCGTGGCTTCGTCAAACTTGCCAATCAGCATCAAATTGCGAGCCACAACAAGCATCGAACGTGGATCGCCTTTGCCCGCGCCAGAATTGCTTGGTTGAACAGGCAGATTGTCAAGTACAGGCATCGCCATTGGCGAAACAGCAACAGGAGCTTTAGGAGTTGGTGCAGCGACAGGCGTAGGGGATGATTGGCCCTGCAGGCGCGCCAATCGGTCCTGATCTGCGGCGCTGAGGAACTGTTCGTTCACCGCCAAACGCTTCAGCATATCTGTGGCGGTTGTTTTCTGGCCGGCAGCGAAAAGCCGTTCAATGGCGTCCAACTGAGAGGAGCCCTTTTTGCGGGCTTCCAGCGCAGCCTTATTGGCTTCCACCAGGGTCGCCAATTCAGTGACTTCAACAGGACTCAGGTCTGATTGACGAGCCTGAGCATCGCCAATGGCCTTGCGCGCTCCTTCGTAGTCGCCACGGCGCTGACACTCAATCGCAGCGTTCAAGGCCTGATGACCACGCGACGGTGCTGTTGCAGACCAGTGCAAACCCGCATCAATCCCGCGATGCGCAGGCACCCCGGCATGGACCGCTTGCCCCATCAGGCTCGCAACAAGAGCACAGCTCAGCCAACGCCGGCCACGCCACCGAATATCTCTCTTGAATACAGCCACCCGTGGCCTCCTTTCCGACCCGAATCAACCGTCATGTAAGACGGCATGTATCGCGCCCTATAAGTTTGATCTCCGGCAAGATCAATAGGAATTCTTGCCTCTTTAAAAAAAGATTGCAGCACACCGGACATGCGACATTCCGGTAGAAAAGGAACACTCATGCGCACCCTGACATTGATGGCAGTATTTGCAGCAGGCATGGCTACATCGCAGCTTTTGCCCCAGTCCCAAGCCTGGCAAGAAACCAAACCCAAGGCACCAGAATGGAAGGCAAGCTCGGTGGTGGCGGTACGCAAGGCGGGCGAAAATGAAGTGGGGGCACAAACCAAGCGCGTTGGAATTGAAGTATTCAAAGACGAGGCCACGAATGTTTGGCTGTTCGTTTCGGAAACGGGCGATATTGCTGTGGCCCCTGCGCGCTGAGCCGCGTCAAAATGGTTGATTGATGCCAAACCAGAATTGGGGCCTTGTCTCCTGCCCCAATGTCTGGGCAAAGTCGAATCGGAATGTGGCGCGTTCGACAAAACTCAACAGCACAGCATCAAAGCGCACGCCCGCGCCTAGGGCATGCGCTACCGGGCCCGCGGAATGCCCAGCTGCCAGCGCATCACCCACATCATAGAACAATGCCATTTGGATTGTCCTTAAGCCCGCAAGGTGATCAAAAAAATCTGTTTCTAGATGCCTAACCAACGGTATACGCCACTCGACAGACCCCACCCAAACGGTGCTGCCCTGTCGCTGGGCCAAATCAAATCCACGGAACGATTCACCACCCCCTAGCGGGAAGAAGGCTCCCCTGCCGGGGAGGGCTGTGCCCCCATAGGCTCGCATGGCTACCTTGGTTTCAGCCAAAGCCAAGGCCAATGGGCGAACCGCTTCGCGCACACGCCCCTCGGGCAGAATTTCAGAAAGATCGGGCAGATGCTTGACAAGCACACCCTGTGCCCATGTGCGGAACATGCCGGAGTAAACATCGAGGTCGGCTCCACCACCTTCCATCACCGCATCGAATTGCCAGCCCATACTGGGGTCCCAATATGGCGTTTGGCGGTTGCGTCTGATGTGCCAGCCTGCCGTGGTGGTGTTGGAATATCGGACCGCACCTTGTGGTAGTTGGCTGCTATAAGGCAGAAAGTTACCCGAATAGGTGGTGTACAATTCTGTAAAATCAAAAGGAAGCTGATAAATACTGGTGTTCGCAAATGTGATATTGCGGGTAAACAGAGTGGCACGGACCGGGGAAGACTGTCCTGCCTCGAACTCATAGACCCTTTGCTCGGCATTGAATCCAGTTTGCCAGGCGCTGTCAGGCCAATGCTCGAAGGTCCCATCGAACCCAATAACAACATCGCGATAGTCGGTTCGGTAGGCACCGTAAATACCGCCCTGAAACTCCTGAGAGCGGTACGCTCCTGCCCTTGCACCCAACATTGTGGTGCGTGTGTACCACGGATTGCTGTAAGTGGCACCGTAAAGCCAAGGCCCAACAATCACGTTCCAGCGATCGTTCGCAGTTGTCAGGTCGTTTTCATCTGCCGTTGTGTAAAGAAACGTAGGGCGAAAATTCGGAGCCACGTCTGTGTGGTTGTTATGCAGCCTCGGATCAGGCAAAACCATATCCGGATCCACCATCACAGATTCGGGTTCCACAGGCAGGGTTACCATCACCTGAACCTTGCCATCCGGCAGAGGCGTCACTTCGGCAGGCGGATTATCACCGTGCCACTCAAGGCCAGTGGCAACGGGTATCCGAATTGGATAGCCCATTTGTCCGGGAAGCCTTATACCCAGACTGGTAGCTTCGTCGGTTGGCCCCGTTCGGGAAATCACCACCCGAATTCGGGTTTGCTCCTGCCGCCTCCGACTCCATGCAAGGCTTCTGGGCCCTTTACCATCGATGGTTTCAACACGGTCTAGGGCCCAATCGCATTGGCCCGGTCCGCGCCACCACCTGTCGAAGAATCCTGTCCAGTCCTGACCGGTAAATTTGGCAAGTTCACGCTCAAAGTCGGCTGCCCGCAAGATGCGGTAACGGTAATCACGCTGAACCGATCTTAAAAACTCCAGAAATGCAGCTTCTCCCATGCGCTCTGCCAGAATGTCGAACACTTTGCTCGATTTGTCGTATGCCGTGCCGAACAGTAACGCCAGATTCCCATGTTCCTGCATGCCACGTTGAACAGGGCTGTCAAACCCCGCATGGGCCAACCCGGACCAACCACGATTGCGATAACTGTCTCGCGGAATGTTAGGAAGCCAGCCAAGCCCGGTGGGAAAATTCAGCATGGCATGATTTCTGCCACGGCGCTTGTCTAGCAGACGGTGGCTGAGTGCCGTGGCCAACCCTTCATCCATAAACGGCTCGCGGTACCCGTCGGTACCCACGGCGTTGTACCACCATTGATGGCACGTTTCATGAATAATGAGATATTCAATAAATCCATCGGCAAGCGCCGGCAGTGTAAAAACCCGCTCATCGATCATGATGATCGAGCCGCCTTCGTTGCCATTCCAGCCAAAATACGTTTCGGCAATGGTCAATTCCGGCCACGGATAAGCCCCCATCCAAGAGCTGTAAGTGGTGATGGCATCAGCAGCAAGCGCTGCGATTTTTTCGGCATGTTGTTTATGGTGTTCAAGTGCCAAAACCCGCACCACAACCGGATCGCGCCCGGCAACAGGGGCCTTGGCGGTTGCGACGATATATTTGCTGCTGACCGCGAGGGAAAAATCACGGACACCCCAAGCTTCGAGGCTGATTTCACGCCAACCGGGGCCAGCCGGCACTTCTGCGACTTTGGCTCCCGATGAAGCCAACTCCCATCCATCCGGAATTTCGATGGCGGCGCGGTAATGCCCCGCCTCATTGAGAAATGGCTGGTGCCATGGAAGAAAGGGAGAAGGCTGCCAGCCTGTTTCAGCACCATAATAGGCAGGTATTGGCAACCATTGCATCAGGTTTACCACACCATTCCAAAGGCCCCAGCGCCCCTGTTTTTCATCGAGCCGCACCTGGAATACCAACCGAATCGTCACTTTCCCGCCCGGGCCAACCGGATTGGGAAGTGAAACCTCCAGATCGGTCCCTGTTGGGCCCCCTAACCGCGCTGGCTGCTCTACGGTGCGATCACCGTCAACCAACGCCACAGTCTGAAATTCCAGAGCAGGGCGCTTAACGCCCAAAGCATCGCGCGGGTCAAGCCGTAGCATTTCCAATGTTTTTGCCATCCCGCCCTCCTCTGAAGGCGGAAGCACAAATGCCGCATGGGCCTGAATGATTACCCGATCAACAGCAGGCCCACCGGGGTGGGTCCAAATGATGTTCTCGCTGACTTCAACTAAACGTTTGCCCGGGTCGATGCGGGCCCGAACGTCGAATACCGGCAAGTGTGGCGGATATATCGGACGCGCCGCGGGCAATACCGTAGGCGGAGCGGGGTCACCACCCAACGTCATTCCCAGCAGAAACACGATCCCCAAAACCATGCCAGTACCTCATTCCCTCTCAAGTCGGACACCCATAGACCATTTGGTCGAAACCTGTCAACCAATCCTCAACTGGCATAAGATGAGTTCCATGCGATGCAACTTGATAACACTCCTGATCCTGTTGGCTGGAACGTCTGCCCATGCAGGGGTTTACGGCCGTCTCGAAAAGCTTCCACCGATACCTGACACCCACCGGAGCATACGCCTTCTTTTGGGTGAACTGCGCGACGCCGAAACGCACGACTCGGTGCGCCCCGTGGTATCTGGGTCACTGCGCGCAGAATTTTTGGCCCTGCGCGAGCGACTGAAGACCACGCCTCCCAGCGGCCCAACTTCCGAGTTGATGGATCTGGGTGTTTGCGAACTTCGTTTGGGCCAGCCAGAGAAAGCCCGGGAGATTCTGGAAGCTCTGCTTTCTAGGGTTCCACCCGAAGCACCCGAACGGTTCCAAATTCTTGCGAATTTAGCGACCACCTACCTAGCACTGGGTTCACGCGGTCTAGGCCGCGATTTTCTTGAACGCGCCTACCTCATTCAAATCCAAGCCATCAAAGCATGGCCCGATAACGTGGCTAAGGCCCCGGCAGGTTGGACGTTACCCACGTGGCGCTTCCTACTTCATGCAGAAAGACTGCAACTCAAACTCATGCGGGGTCGGTTGCTGGAAGCCACTTCAAGCGCTCCGGGCACCGACCTGAATCAGGCAGGGCCAGATTCGGTTTTTGAAGGTCCACTGTTTGCAGATGGCGATGCGTACCGAGCGGGGCCTGCCGGGCGCGCCATTTGGGAAATACTGCCCGAAGATGCAACCGATCTGATACGCCAGTTGGTTGTGTGGATGCCTCTCGACAACCGCGTTTATTGGCTCTTGGGTGAGGTCAACAACGCATCTGGTGAAACAGATGAGGCACGTCGCATTCTGGAGGAGCTGGCAAATGCGCGGCAAATGCGACATGTGCGGCTTTTGGGGCGCCATCTGGAAGTTCTGAAGAATACTCCCCCTCAAACCGTAGCCACGGACAATGGTGGGTCTACCACAGCAGACCAAAGCCCAACGGGCGATCCGCCTCCACAACCCGAATTGACTGTCAACCTTGGATCCTTTTGGCGAATTTTCCTCGTTGGCATAGCAACAGGTGCCATGGGGTCCGTTCTGATACGATGGCAATTAGCAAGCTTAAGATCCCGACGATAACACATTTTTTCGATGGGAGATTGCCAGTGAGCGCGGACAACACCATCAATCATGTGCCGAATGAACCGGAAAACACGAACCCGAGCCAAGCCAACCAATCCCCAGCAGGTGCACTTGGATGGTGTCCAGACGGTTACGAGATCTATAACAGGCTTGGTGCTGGTGGTAATGGCGAGGTTTTCAAGGCTAGGCACATAGGCCTCGAGCGGATTGTTGCCCTGAAACGACTGCTGAATGCCGCCGCCAACCGCGAGGAACGAGACCGTTTTTTGGCGGAAGCCCGTGCTGTAGCCCGATTGGACCATCCCAATATCATCCGCATTCACGATTTCGGCGTCCATGGCGCGGTGGAATGGTACAGCTTGGAATTCTGCCCGAAGGGGAGCCTTGCAGACCGACTGCGAGACGGCCCACTCCCTTTGGAAGAAGCATGCAAGACGCTTATCACGATCTCCCACGCGGTGGGTCATGCCCACGCGGCAGGCATCATTCACCGTGATATCAAGCCGGGAAACGTACTTATAGCGAGCGGGAATATTTTGAAATTGGCGGACTTTGGTCTGGCCAAATCTACCGACGCCCGCACTTCGCATGACAATGCCATTGCCGGCACACCTGCCTACATGGCGCCCGAACAAATCAACGCTCCGGACCACATTGGGCCTGCCACCGATGTTTGGGCTTTGGGCGTGATGCTCTACGAATGCCTGACAGGACGTGTTCCATTTACGGGCGTTACTGTCCTGCAAGTGATGCAGCGAATCCAACAGGCTGAACCAATCCCTCCTCGCACGATCAACGAAGCCATCCCTACCGACCTCAACACCATCTGCCTGCATGCCCTAAAAAAAGATCCAGATAAAAGGTACAGAACACCAGCCGATTTCGCGGCCGATCTTGCCGCTTGGCTCGATGGCCGCCCCATTGGCGTTCGCGCCATCACCCGACTGGAACGCGGACTGAAATGGACTCGCCGCAATCCATCGCTGGCAGGATTACTCACGGCGCTTGCAGGCACCATTGTCGCAGGCACCGCTCTTTCCCTGACCTTTGGCCTGATGGCGCTCGATGAAGCCCGACAGCTTAAGGCTGAACAATCTATTTCAAAAAAAGCACTGAATGAGGCACGCCGGCAAGCGCGCCTCACCCGTATGGCCGCTGCTCAAGGGGCATGGGATCGGTTTCAATGGACGCGGTTTCTAGGCCTGATTAGCCCTGTTGATGACGACACCGAATCAATCTTCGAAGAGCGTTTGTGGAGATCAAGAGCCCAAGAAGGCCGTTCAGTCCTTCACGTTTCGTCGCATATTGGCGTTTCAACCATCGACCACAAGAACAGCAAGTGGCCCATTCTGATATCAAATTCTGAAGGCAAAGCACTGTTCCTTGCTGAAAATGGCACGTCCACCAAGCTCGACCATGAGGGAATTGCCAGCGTACTGAAAACAGACTCTTCTGGTCGCGCTTGGGTACTGAACGATGCTGGTGGTATATTTGTTTTTGATGCCAGTGGACAGTGCTTGCACCAAACTCCCGCTGGCCCATGGCAGGGGATGGCGGTAAACGCCAATGGCACATATTTGGCGCGCTGGAACGACAAGGCACTTGAAGTTCTCGACGAATCACTCAAGGCTATTGCCACAATTACCGGTAATGCCCCCGCGGCACGTTGGGCCGAAGCCCGCAAATCTCCACTGTTGGCCATTGTCTGGAACGCCGAAAAGCGTCTCGACATCTGGCAACCCGGTCGCGCGCTGGTAAGCATCGCAGGAGCAACCACTCCATTTGCTCCAAGCCCGGAAGGCCTAACGGTAGTTGCCGCCTCAAGAGATAAAATTTACAGGTGGAACACCTCCACTGGGCAACGCGACACCGCGTTCGAACCGCGGTTGGGGCCTTGCCAGCATTTGGAGTTTTCAAGCGATGGCAGCATACTGGCTAGCGCGGGAGGCACCGAACTTAGGATGCTCGATGGTGTCAAAGGGCGAGGCCTTCAATTCTGGATGACACCCGGCACTTCTATCGAAGGTTTGAATTTGGCTCCCGACGGAAAACAGTGTCTCACTTGGGGCGATGGGATTGCTCAATTCTGGAATTGCAACAGTGGTGCCAACCGGCTGATGCGGGGTGTGCAGGGGCCAGCTCATGCCATGTGGCAATCGGACTCGGTCATTCACTTGAGTGCTTCCACAAATCAATGGGAACGCCAGTCTACAACAATTTTATCTTTGCCTATTCGATATCAACTGAATGGTTGGATAATTAAAGATATGACTCGAAGTAATGGCCAATGGCACGTCAAAGGTTTTCGCGGAGATATCGCCACTTCGGGAATTATTCTTGCCGATGGATCTGTTTCTGTATCGACCTGGCCAAATCTTTCAAAACAACAACCCGATGGATACAGGTTAACGGAACAAAAACTGGAAAAGTACACCGATGGAATGTGGCAAACTGTGGTTCAACGTACTCAGCCCATTCGCGCCTGGGCCGTGGATATCAAGAACGGCATCGTAGGAATAGCACTCGACGACGGCCGTATAGAGCGCGTTGACGCAACCACCGGTTCGCCCATTTGGGACGAACCGGGGCCACGCCATCCAGTTGCAATGGCCATGTCACCCGATGGGATTGGGGTTGCCACGGCCGATGGATCTGTATGGGTGTGGAATGTTGTCGCACCGCCGACTACTCGCTAACCACCTCGCCACCACGCGCGGAACCGTATGCCAACCACGCAGTGGGGTTGATGCTGTTGGTAAAAAACCGGGTGGAACCATCTGCCAAAGCCCCGTTCACACCACCAGAATGCCTGCTGCGCGCATAAAAGTTGGTGGGGTTGGCAGCAGTGGAAACATCACATGGCGGATTTCTTGGAAATGCCGCGCTATTGCAGTAAGACGCCGTGTAGATACGGTCAGGTGTTGTGGTATTGGGCGGGGCAAATGTGGTGAATCCAGAAGCATCTCCCCACCAGCCAAAGCCGCGCAAATCGGAGCCGATTCCCTGAATCACCTCGGCAGCAAACAACGTATTGGACGTGCCGTCAGTAATATCCGTAATGCGGGTACCCTTTCTCTGAGTGTTTCCATTACTAAAAATCTTGCCGTTGCTGGCTGCATAAATATTGACTTCTCCATAATTCAGAGCGTAATTATGATTGGTCAATGTACCGATAGGTGTGTTGGGTGTATCCGATGGACACGTCAACGTTTTGATCCGCGCAGAAGACACTGCATTATTGGGGGCAGCACCGTACCTGGCACCAGTGGAGTCGTCGCCTCCCCAGTTGACATAAATTTTGAATAGTGCTTCCTGCTCGATATAAGGCAACACTAAAACCTGCCATGTTCCCCAACAGCAACTGGCATAGCCAGGAGGCAATTGGCCGTTGGCGCTTTCATAACTGTGAAGGGCCATTGCCAGTTGCTTCAGATTATTGGTGCAGCTCATGCGGTTGGCCGCTTCGCGCACCTTCTGCACGGCTGGCACCAAAAGCCCAATGAGCACAGCAATAATAGCAATAACAACAAGTAACTCGATTAACGTGAATGCGTTCCGTGATGCTCGATAAAACATGGGAATAATCCCTCCTTGAATTGGGAATAAGAAATATGAGTCATTCAAGTATGATGGACAGGGGATTACCAGGAGCCACCTCGAATTGCAGCTTGGTTTCCGAAGTGGAGGAATACTTGGCAGGCAGATCTTTGAATTGAGGTTTCATGCCACCCGGGCCAGGCATTCCCTGATCTTCAGGCCCTGCAGGCCCAATGGCCGATGAAACTGTCACTTTGTACTTACCAGGCAACAACCCAGTGCCTGCTTCAAATTTGAATTTCCCCGCGACAATTGGAGCCGATCCTTCGGAAGCAGGACCGCCAGGACCTGGAAAAAAGCGGATCGATCCTTTGGCTAGCGGAGTTCCTTTGGGAAATTCGACAACGCCTTCGGCTTGGATTCGGCCATCACCGCCGCATCCCGCCGCACCAATGAACGCCAAAAAAATCAATAGAAATGACAAACGCAATGAATAACTCCCCCGTGCAAAGCACGATTAGTACGATGTGAACTAACAATTCGGGAGGGCTATTAGACTTTCACCAAAACCGCCGACAAATACAAGTAAAAAATATGAAGGTCTTGCGATTTTCATTTCTCGTTCATGCGACACTGCTCACGCCGCAATCGTCCACGGTCTATCGCGCGACTCATTAAAATCTTTCGGATTGGGCTGCAATCAACCTAAATTGCAGGCTTTCCGGTGAGCGAAGGCCCCGCTAGATTAGAGTCCATTGCCAATCCAATCAATCACATGCGAGTTATCCAACCCATGCTTCTGGGAATCGAAATCGGCGGGACCAAACTTCAAGCCTGCTTGGCTGATAGCCATGGCACCATTCATCAGGTTTGGCGCACCACCGTCGATCCGCAATTGCAAGCCGATGGTATTCGCGCAGCCATGCGGTCTGGCCTTCCTGAACTTGCGTCACGGTTGCCAGCAGGCCAGAAGATCCGAGGCATAGGCGTTGGCTTTGGCGGCCCGGTTGATGCCCGTACAGGAACCACCATTATTTCCCATCAAATCCATGGATGGGAGCAATTCCCCTTGGCAGAATGGCTCCACAATTTGCTGGGAGTAGATGCCATCGTAGGTAACGATGCCGACGTTGCCGGCTTGGGTGAAGCCACCCGAGGCGCCGGGGTCGGTTACGATCCTGTCTTTTACATCACCGTCGGATCAGGGATTGGTGGTGGGTTGATTTTAAAAGGAAACATTTACTCTGGCTGCGGCTTGGGGGCCGCCGAAATTGGCCACCTTATGGTCGATCGGCAAGGAACTATCCTCGAGCATGTATCCTCTGGCTGGGGAATCCAGAAGCGATTTGCAGCCGCTTTGAAGGCGCACCAACCCAACAAGCACCATGCGCAAGTCAACGTGCAGGAAATTGCCAACGCCGCGCGGTCGGGCGACCCACTGGCAAAGGAAGTGCTTGCCGAGGCCACCGATGCACTAGCGTGGGGCATCTGCCAAGTGGCCGCTCTTATCTGCCCGCGCCGATTTGTCATCGGTGGCGGCGTATCACTGATGGGCGACGATTTGTTTTTCACACCCGTGCGTGAAGCTGTTAGCCAGCGGGTCTTTCAACCATTTGCTGGCCTTTTCGATATTGTACCCGCCGCACTGGGTGAGGAAGTCGTTCTTTACGGCGCACTGGCGCTGGCCGCCCAGTCTGCCAAATAATGTTATCCCCGTACATCGGCCCAGCATGCCGCAAGTTCTAACAACACACGGCAGGCAGCGTCCATCTCCTCCAAGCATGTCCATTCGAGCGGAGAATGCGGGTTGTGTTCTCCACACGAAAGGTTGGGGCAAGGCAAGCCTTTCTCGGTAAACCTGCTGCCATCGGTGCCCCCTCGCACACGGGTTACCCGTGGGGCAACACCGGCCCGGCGCGTGGCCATTTCCGCAAGTGAAACAGCGCGGGGCTCACACATAAGGCCATCAGCCATGTTCCGGTATTGGGCGCGGGTTTCCACATCGATGTGAGCGCCGGGAAACTCCAATTCCAGATGCCGCGCCACTTCACGCAAGAATCGCGCCTGTTCCGCCAAAGCTTCGGTGCGAAAATCGCGCAAGAGAATCTGGATACGCGTTTCCTCTACCCCACCATCAATCCGATAAGGGTGAAGAAAACCTTGATCTTCGGATGTTGTTTCAGGAGACAACAGTTGCCTTGGAAGGCGATCAATAAAAATACCCGCCAAACGCACCGCGTTCACCATGCGCCCCTTGGCTATAGACGGGTGAATGTTGATTCCGCGCACTTTAACAATCGCCAAATCAGCAGAAAATGTCGCTGAATCGATCTCCCCTGTACCGCCACCATCGAGCGTGTATCCAACGCGCGCGCCAAGTTTGGCCAAATCGACATGGTCGGTGCCACGGCCAATTTCTTCATCGCACGTGAAGCAGATACGGATGGTGGGTCGAGGCAACGTTGGATTCTCAAGCAATCGGCGGGCAGCCTCCATAATGACCGCCACACCGGCTTTGTCGTCGGCACCCAGCAGAGTGGTTCCATCGGAAGTAATAATGGTTGACCCACGCAACCGGGCCAGCTCAGGATCTTTTGAAGCCCGCAAAACCAAACCGGGCACAGCCGGATAAAATATATCGTCTCCACTGTAAAGCGCATGCACCACCGGATGCACGCCGTGGCCCGATGTTTCCGGTGACGTATCCACGTGAGCAATCCACGCGATTACCGGAGAAACAGCCCCTTCAGAAGCCGGTATAGTGGCAAATACAATTCCCTCAGGTGTCTGCTCAACCGACTGGGCCCCCATCGCCTGCAATTCATCGGCAAGCATGCGTCCCAGCACCAGTTGGCCGGGGCTGCTCGGGTAGGTGGTACTTCCCTCCACCGCCATGGTGTCTACCCGCACATACTTGCAAAACGATTCAAGAAGGCGATTCATGTTTCCCCGTCCTTTCTGGAACTGGACTTGCGCGACCTGGCAGGCTTGGGAGTCGTCTGTTTCTCTTCCGAAACATTGGCCACACCCACTCGCGGACACATATCGGACAAAGTGCATCGGGTACACGCAGGCTTGCGCGCATCGCATACGGCGCGACCGTGGTCGATCAGCCTCAGGCTGGTTACAGTCCACACCTCAGCGGGCCACTGCTGCATCAATTCGTGCTCGACCTTGACCGGATCTTCCTGCTCTGTCAGGCCCAACCTGCGGCTCAACCGCCCCACATGCGTGTCCACTGTAATGCCTGGAATACCAAAGCAGTGGCCAAGCACAACATTGGCTGTTTTGCGCCCGACTCCCGGCAGCAGCACAAGGGCCTCCAAGTTGGAAGGCACTTCTCCGCCATGTTGGTTCACCAGCATCTGGCAACACCCGATAATATTGGTGGCCTTGTTGCGAAAAAAGCCGGTCGATTGAATCAGACTCTCAAGGTCGGCTTGGCTTGCCATCGCAAATGTCTGTGCATCTGGAAAACGAGCGAAAAGGGCAGGCGTGACCATGTTCACGCGCACATCGGTGCACTGGGCCGAAAGAATGGTGGCTACCAGCAATTGCAGCGGAGACTCATAATTCAGCGCGCAACGGCTGTCTGGGTAAAGAACCGCCAGCCGGGTTATGAGTTCGCTAGCCCCAGAGGGCGCTCTTTTATTGGATTTCTTCATATCTGGATCGTAGTTTCAGCCAAGCGGGGTTCAAGTCCGGGCGTTGTTGCCTAGCATTGATAGTACGCGTGGCAGGTTGAACGCGTCCGGAGAACGCCGCATGAGGCAGATTGGTCCGCCATTACCAGCATCCCAAGCATCTACCCTGGCCGATGTTCTATTGGCTGAAGGGATCAAGACCCACCTTGGTGGTACCCCCAACGGGATGGAAGTCTGGGTTATCGACGAAGATCGCCTGAACCGGGCCAGAGAACTCCTTGCCACGTTTCTGGCAGATCCAGAGGCCTCGCGCCATGCGGAAGCTCGAAACAAAGCAAAGCAAGTGCGCACGGAAGAAAACAAAACCGAACGCGAATACGAACGATTGCAGCACCGCATCGAAAAGCGAATGACTCGAACAGCCCGAGACCAAGTCACCCTCTTTCTGGTGGTGGTATCGGTAGCTGTATCCCTTTTTTCCATTTCCTTGGTCAACCGTCAGGATTCAAATCTCGACGCGGGTGCTCCAGAACAGGTCGTGAGGTGGTTGAGTTTCGCAAACCCAACGGCTCACATCGGGAAACCTGAGGCTCAGATTCCTTGGATGGAACCTTGGCGCATGGTCACACCCATTTTCCTGCACTTTGGTGTTATGCATCTGGTGTTCAACATGCTGATGCTCATCTCCATGGGGTCGCGGGTGGAGCGAGCTATTGGCCCCTACCGCTACGCTGCCCTAGTTCTGGCTCTGGCCATATTTTCCAATTTGGCTCAGGGTTTGATGGTGCCCCATCACAATTTTGGTGGCATGTCTGGCGTGGTTTACGGCATCTTTGGATTCATATGGGTGCAAATGTCCCGGGCCCCCAGCCGGGGACTCGCTGTTGATGGCCTGACTTCGTTCATTATGATGGCTTGGTTTTTTGCCGGATTTTCAAGCCAATTCAATATGGGTGGGGCGGCTGTTGCCAACCATGCCCACGCCGGAGGCCTGCTGATGGGGCTTCTCATTGGAGCCGTGTGGACAGACTGATCTGGTTTCGGACTTGTTTTTCCTGAATCCCCTGATTATTAGCGCCGCATTCGGCTGGCCCTCGTGCCATCCGCTCAGGCCAATAGATTCGCAAGGGGGTGTCGCATGGGTATTAAGCCCTGGCTCGCAGGTTTGTCTCTGTTACCGGCTCTCCTGTCTGGTTGTTCGGGAAGTTCGTGTTTCCTTTGCAAAGATGGTTCAAGCCAAAAGAAGCCTGCCGCGCCACTTCCAGCATGGCAAACTGCGCCTGCGAAAGCGCCCATGCCGCCTCCTGGTGCAATGCCAGCAAACACGGGAACGTACAGCCCTATTGCAGCACCCAAGTCTGTGACACCCAATCCATTGAGCATGGCTCCACCGGTTTTGTCACCTGCTCCCAAGGCAGCATTGGCTCCGGCACCAATCCAACCGGTTGGCCTTCCAGAAATTCCCAGCGCGCCAGGCATTCCAGCCACCAGCCTCAATGCGCCGCCACCGCCATCGCTCACACTGCCTGAACCAACGGCGCCCTACCCTGCGGATCCGGGTCCAGCGTTGCCGCCCATTTCTGCCGGCGCTCCCAACATGCTGCCACCGCCTCCGGGCGCGCCATCGCTCGACCCAGCACCGCTATCGATCCCAGCGCCACCCGTTCGCTAACAAAGCAATGAATTGAAAGTATCCAAAGCCGCGCACTGAACGTGCGCGGCTTTTCTGTTATGCCAGCGTGTCGCGATGCAGTGCCGTGGCCAGCAGCGCCCCGCTGAAGCCGGCGTCTGCCAATGTTTTAACATCAGAGGCATCCCGCACGCCGCCGCCGGCAAACAGGTTGCCAAACGATCCTGAACGCCGCCAAGCAGAAACCAGTCCTGTTGCCCACGGGCCCGATTCTGTCCCCACTCGCACAAGGTCGATGGCCAAGCAGCGGCTAATCTCTGCCTCTGCCACCAGCCGAAACAGATCCTCTGGTTCAGTTGTGCCCCATGAACCCGCCATGCGCGGCACGCCATTGTCTAAATCCAAAGAAAAGACCATACGCTCTGGAGCAAGCCTGCTTGTCGCCGCCAAAGCCTCGTGCCCGGAAATGGTTTCCAAACCCAGCACAAGGCTCAATGACTCGAATGCCTCGAGCCAAGGCATCGCATCGTTGGGGCCCGCTATTCCCGCATCCAGCCAAACATCGAGGCCATGCCCCACCAAGTCGGTCACCACATCCAGGTGCCCGGGCAATCCTCCAATGGCATCCAGATCTGCCACATAAATTCTGCGGGTGCCGCATCGTCTGGTCATGGCCATCGCCAACGCCACCGGGTCTGCACCGCGGCCCAAAACGCCATCCACCTCGCGGTATTCATGCCTACGGCCAGCAATCGCATGAACTGCCACGCCCCCCATGAGGTCAAGCACGGGAATGATCTGAAAAGTTGATGGAAATTTCATTGGGGAGTGGGCCAATACTCTGGAAGCGGTGCCACGACCTCGACAGGCTCATAACGAATTGGATGAAGAAACCTCAAACAACGCGCGTGCAGGGCAATCACACGGTCGTGCGATGAGGTTGATTCAGGCCCAAAAGCCCGCGTGGCCCCATATTGCAAATCACCAACAATCGGCATGCCCCGGCTGGCTGACTGCAAACGCAACTGATGCATGCGCCCGGTGCGCGGTCGCATTTCCACCAACATACCCAAAGGCGACGCGCCCAAACATTCAATTTCAAGTTCTGCAAGGCGAGCGCCTTCGGCACCAGCGTCCACCAGTTCCGAGCGGGCTTCGTCTGCTATTTTGCACATGTGATCCGACCATTGTGCCGTACCTGCCCAAGCCCTGGCAGAGTATTCAGCTTGCAAGATGGCCCAGTATGTTTTCTGCACCACCCGGTCGCGGAACTGTTCCGCCAACCGGGCTGCCGCTTTCGAGCTTTTGGCAAACATAACCACGCCCGAAACTGGGCGGTCCAGTCGATGGGGAATTCCCAAATAGATGCGGCCTTTTTTATCATATGTGGTGCGCAAATAGTCTCGGGCAGCCTCTTCCAGAGAAGGTGCTGCCCCTGTCACGCCCTGTGTCAACAAACCGGCCGGCTTACAGAGAACCAAACAATGGTTGTCCTCAAATAATACCTGCGCCGGCGCTATGCCACTCATTGCGGCGGGTTAGCCGGCATAGCGGCTCGGAGCGTCTGGAGCGCTTTTTCCAGAACACGATCCTTGAAGTCTGGCAACAACGGTGTGTGAGGTTTACCAACTTCACGCACGACATCGCGGTCGCCACGCCAGCGCTGGTAATCCACACGTTCCTTGTCCTCAAGCTTGACTTCCATTTCGGGATTGGGCTTCACGCCCCATTCGTCGGTTTCCTTGCTGTCGGGGAAACGGTGAATGTTTTTGCCGCTGGGCCGCCAGTAACTCGCCGTGGTCAATTTCAACGCGCTCGACTGACTCTCCATAGGAATCACATTCTGAACGCTGCCTTTTCCATAGGAACGCTCGCCAATGATCACGGCCCGGCCATGATCCTGCAATGCGGCAGCAAGAATTTCACTGGCACTCGCCGAGTAGCGATTCACCAGAATCGCAATGGGGAATTCCTTGGCTGGCAAAAACATTGTGCCTTCACGGTGAGCCGAATAAACGAGGTCCTGCTGATTGCGGCCACGCGTGCTGACAATCACCCCGTCGTCGAGAAACAAGTCGCAGATCTCAACAGCGGCTGCCAATAAACCGCCCGGGTTGTAACGGACATCAATCACCAATCCACGCGCACCAGCAGCCTGAATGGCAGCAAGCGCTGTCCTCAACTCACCTACCGTTGTTTCGGAGAACGTTGCAATGCGCAAATACGCAATCTTGTCTGGGTTATTGAGCATGAATTCTGGCGTACCGTCAGGTTTACGGGTATCGCCAATCACACTTTGCACACGAATGATATCGCGTTTAAGGGTATAATCGACCGGTTTCTTTTCCCCCTCATGCATGACTGTCAGGGTGACTTCTGAACCCGGATCGCCCTGGATCAGGTCGATCGCCTCGCTGATCCCCAGATTTTCGGTGACCTTGCCGTTGATCTTGGTAATGATGTCGCCAGCCAGAATTCCAGCCGCATATGCCGGCGTTCCCACAATGGGGCTGAGCACCGTGAGGCGCCCACCTTTTTGCATATCCACACCAAGGCTGATACCAACACCGCCGAATGTACCTTTGCTGACACGGGAAAACTGCTTGAAATCCTGCGGATTAATGTAGTTGGAATGCGGATCTAAGCGCTCGAGCCCACCGTTGATCATGGCCTCGACAAATTGCCGTTGCTCTTCCGGCTTGAGCTCGCGCACATAGCGCTGGCGCACTTCTTGCAACACGTCCACAACCAGACGCGCCATTTCGTAGTCGTTATCACGGGCAGCGCTGGGTGCCGACTGGCTGATAGCCAGCCCAAACACACCCGCCATCACTACCCCGAAAAGCCAGCCCAGATTCCGTCCCGACATGGCAAGTCCCCCCGTTAATCTTGATTCATGCTAACCGCAGTTTTCTATCGTTGCGATACCGATGCCCCCAAGAAGGCTCAGGCTTGATCCCGTGTGCGAATAAAGGTTGAAATATGGATTCAACCGGAGGCTCGCCGCGTGCAACCGCTTACCCTCGACCTGATTGTTCCACCCGAAGAGTTCCTCGCCCGCAAGGCGGAGTTTCTGGCGGACCATATGCGCTATGTGGAGCGTTATCGCAAAACGCGTCTGGGTCCCCGGGTGACGCTGATCTTTGAAAACAGGCAAACCCTCTGGTTCCGCGTTCAAGATCTGATTGCCACCGCGCGCATTACCGACCCACGCGCGCAGGAACGGGAACTTCAGTTCCACAACCGTTTGCTGCCCTCCGCTGGTGGCTTGCAAGCCGCTCTACTGCTAGATACTCCAGCCAGTTCCAGTGCCGATCCGGAAACATGGACTTCCTTGCGGGGTGAAGGGATTTCCATGCATCTTGGACCGCATCGAGTTCTACGGGCCAACATGCTTTCAGCCGACCCGGCAGATCGATGCTGGGGCACGGCCCATTGGATCCAGTTTCTGCCAGATACCACCGATCTTGAACTTCTGGCAGAACCAAGCATTCAAGTGTGGTGCGCCATTCAATCTGGAACGTACAGCCAAGCAGGAAATCCCCTTTCGGCGGACATGAGGCGCAGTCTTATCGAAGACATTGCGACCAACGACGCACACAAGCACCAGTCCCGCTAGAATCGATGCAGCCTCTGGCAATGGTGCCAGTTTCCGGTTGAGTCGTGGACGCATGACAGAAACCCGTTCGCTCTTTGGCGACGCTCCCGATCCCACGCCGGCCCCCCAAGCCGCTGCGCTCTACGTGGATCTCGTTTTCGACCGGCCCCTTGAAACCCCATACACCTATGCCGTTCCAGATGAATTGGTTTCTGAAGTAGCCATCGGTAAGCGCATCTTGGCTCCGCTTGGATCTAAACCAGACCGAGGTTGGTGCGTGGCCATGCGCCCCGAAGCACCTTCCCGCCCTTGCAAAGCAATCCTGAGGGTTCTCGACCCGGAACCTCTTGTCAATTCCCACTTACTGGAACTGACCCGCTGGATGGCTCATTACTACTTGTGCGGCTGGGGACAGGTCCTGCAGGCCATTGTCCCGGCAGGGGTGCGGCGTCGGGCAGAAGCTCCACCTCGCCGGGCTTCTTGGCTGGTCCCCACCCCCATTGCCGATCTGCCTGCCATTCCCCCAAAACTAACAGCCCGGCAGCAGGAAGCCCTTGATCATCTTCGTACCATCCCCACCGGCTTGGAAACCTCTCAACTGCTGAAGGACGTAGGCTGTTCCAGCAGCGTTGTCGATGCGCTTGTTGAACGGGGTTTTGCTTCGAAAACCAGCAAGCCGGAAGGCGACCTTCCGGATCTGGCGCATGCAGTCGGTGCGCCCAATTTGACACCCGAGCAAACAACCGTTCTTAACCTTCTGGAACCCGCACTCACGGGAAACGCGTTCGCCCCGTTCTTGCTGCTGGGGGTCACTGGAAGCGGTAAGACGGAAGTTTACATGAGCGCCATCGAAAAGGTGGTCGCCCGCGGCAGACAGGCCTTGGTGCTTGTTCCGGAAATCAGCCTGACCCCCCAAACCGAGGCCCGCTTTGCCGCGCGCTTCAAAAGCGTTTCAGTCCTGCATAGTCACTTGGGCGAGAGCGAGCGCCAGAATCGTTGGCGGCGGGTTGCCGCTGGGCGCGCGCAGGTAATTATCGGTGCCCGTTCGGCTGTCTTTGCCCCGGCCCCCAATCTTGGGCTCATCGTGGTGGATGAAGAGCACGAACCGAGCTTCAAGCAAGAATCGACACCGCGGTACCACGGCCGCGATGTTGCAGTGATGCGCGCCAGCCTGCTTGGAATACCGGTCGTACTCGGTTCCGCCACGCCATCGCTTGAAACATGGTTCAACGCGTCGCGAGGCATCTACACGCGCCTCGACCTCACCAAACGCGTTGAAAACAGGCCACTGCCCAAAGTGGAAGTCCTCGACATGCGGCACCCACCCGCGCGGGTCCCCCCCGGCAGGGCACTGAGCGACCCATTGATAGCCGCGCTGCGCCACACGATACGAAATGAGGGACAGGCCATCCTGTTTCTCAACAGGCGCGGATACTCACCGTTTATCGTCTGTCCTTCATGTGGGGAAACCGCCAAGTGCCGTTTCTGTGATCTTGCGCTTACTTTCCACCGCACCCGCGAGGTACTGCTCTGTCACCACTGTGGTTTCCAGACACCCCCGCTCGAGGAATGCCCATCGTGTCGCAAAGCAACGGTCCGCTATCAGGGCCTTGGCACCGAAAAAGTGCATGAGGAACTGGAACGCCACCTTCCCGGAGCGGTGATTAGGCGTATGGACAGCGACACCATGAGCAAGCCGGGCAGCCACGCCCTTACTCTGGAAGCATTCCGTAATCGCATGGTTCAGGTACTGCTGGGTACGCAGATGGTGGCCAAGGGCCTCGATTTCCCAGGGGTTACCCTAGTTGGTGTTATTCAGGCAGATGCCGGTTTGCATATGCCCGATTTCCGGGCCGCCGAGCGGACCTTTCAACTACTCACTCAGGTCGCGGGCCGATGTGGACGCGGCGACAAGCCCGGGCGTGTGATTGTGCAGACGCTCAATCCCGAGCACGAAGCCGTGGCATTGGCGGCACACCACAACTATTTAGCCTTTACAAAAGGCGAAATGGAGCAACGAGAAGTCCTTGGTTACCCTCCTTATCAGAGGATCATCCGCATCATCATCCGGGCCCACGACGAAAAAGCAGCAGACGATTACGCCGCAAGGTTTGCTGGGGCCTGCCGTCTGGCACATGAATCAACCACACCCAAGAAGCCATTGCGGCTATTGGGCCCCGCCGTAGCGCCGGTGAGTCGACTCAACGACTACCACCGCCGCCACATTTTAATTCTGTCAGCCGACTCACGCCACCTGCATGCCGTGGCACGCGCGGCACTGGCTTCATGCCGGCCCGATGGCGGTGCCGAGATCGCCATCGATGTCGACCCCGGCAGCATGATGTGAGGCCGATGCAATTTATATCAACCTCCACTAACTACTTGTGAAGGTGGAACCGGCGTCCCGCCGGTCTTATACCACTTCTACTGCCGCTGTAATCTAAAAAAGACAGGCGGGACGCCTGTCCCACCTTCTTAGTTCGCAAGCAGAGCCATACGAAATCAAATGCGCACTAAAATCTTGTGATGGTGGAACCGGCGTCCCGCCGGTTTTATTCCACTTCCACTGCCGCTGTAATCCAAAAAAGACAGGCGGGACGCCTGTCCCACCTTCTTAGTTCGCAGGCAGAGCCATACGCAATCAGATGCGCGCCAAGTTGCAGATTACAATCAAATACTTGATGCTAAACAATTGAATTTGCGCTAATTACTGAAAACACTAACTAGCAATGCCCAGAAGCTTGGCAAATTCAAGGAACAAATAACTCGAATCGTGCGGCCCCGCGGATGCTTCGGGGTGATACTGGACGGAAAAGACCGGCAATGTCTTGTGGCGGAGCCCTTCCAATGTGCCATCGTTCAAATTCTGATGGCTCGGTTCCACATCGGCGGGAAGCGTTGCCGGATCGACTGCAAATCCATGGTTTTGGCTGGTGATCTCGACTTTTCCCGTGCGTATGTTGCGAACCGGATGATTGCCGCCCCGATGGCCAAATTTCAGTTTGAACGTTTTGGCACCCAAGGCCAACGCCAGCAACTGATGCCCCAAGCAGATCCCGAATATCGGCTTCTTACCAATCAATCCCTTGATCGTATCGATGGCGTATGTCACAGCTGCTGGATCACCCGGACCATTCGACAAAAAGACACCATCGGGATCCAACGCCAAAACCTGCTCTGCTGTAGCATTGCCCGGCAGAACAGTCACAGCGCAGCCAATCTGCGTCAAACACCTCAAAATATTGCGCTTCATGCCGTAGTCGATTGCTACCACGGAGCGAACAGGAGCGTGCGCTGGAAGATAGGTCACCAGCGGATTGGTGAAGCCGTCCACCCATTGGTAACGAGCCTTGGGAGTCACCAACCGCACGAGATCGCTACCAGCCATCGAGGGACTGCTGCGCGCCATGGCCACCAAATCAACGTCCGATTCCTGCCCGCTTGAAAGGACTCCACGCATGGCGCCACCTGTTCGCAGCAGACGAACCAAGGCCCGCGTATCGATCCCTTCAATACCAAACACACCTGCCCGTTCGAGATACTTGGCAAGGTCGGTCTGGGAACGGTAATTGCTAACAACCGGCGATAGTTCCCGAACCACAAAACCACGAACCTGCACAGATCCCGATTCCAGGTCGTCGTCGTTGACACCTGTGTTGCCAATGTGCGGGCACGTCATCGTGACAATCTGGCCACAGTAAGACGGGTCTGTCAAAATTTCCTGATAACCGGTCATGCTGGTGTTGAATACCACCTCACCAACACTCTTCCCCGTGGCACCAAAAGCCCTGCCCGTGAAAATTGTTCCGTCTTCCAGCGCCAGCCTGCCGACCATTCCGGACCCCCTGTCACAAGAGACTTCAACCCATTCCAAACCATGATACGAAATGGGCAACAGACTGACCCAAACTCATACCCCCAGTCGCGCATCAACCACTACTTCAGACTGTGGGACATCGCGTAAGCCAATACGTCGATGCATATCATCTACCACCCAGTGAAATGCGATCAGGTGCAACGATTCCACAACGCCCATGTCCCATGAATCGACGTGCAAACCGCCTCCCGCCATTCCTTTGAGTTTTCCTCCGTCGTAGCCGGTAATTCCAAAGGTTTTAACGCCCCGACTGTTCGACCACTCCACTGCCCGAAGAATATTGGGGCTGTTCCCGGAACCGCTGATGGCAATCAGCAAATCCCCCGGTCGCGCCAGATTTTTGAGCTGTTCCAAAAAGATGCGGTCGTAACCTTCGTCGTTGCCCCAAGCAAGGATGGCGGGCGTGCAATCTGTGAGTGAAATCACCCGCAAGCGACGAACCGTTGGATCATCGAAATCCGCGCGCCTCAACGACCCCTTGGCCAGATCTTCAGCCAAGTGAGATGCATTCGAGCCACTGCCTCCATTGCCAATGATGAACACCGTGGCATCGCGGGAATAGCACTCAGCTACAGCATTTCCAAGCGCCTGAACCTGGGCCGCGTCAAGCTTTCGGGTCAGATCTGCAACGTGCTGCAAAAACGCTGCTGGATTCAGTTTTACACCAATCATTGCAACAACCTCCATTCCTGCACTGCGTCCATCAACTCTTCCCAGCGTATTCACAAACGGCCCAGAAATCGACAGAAGGATCTACAGTTCAAACAATCAAGAATTCTACCAAAGACGCCGCATCCGGGATTCCCCTCATGGACGCCTCCCATTCATTGACTCACAATGGCAACAATCAAGGTCGCGGTATCAGCAAGGAGTCATCAATGAACATGCCACGGTTGGCACATTTCGCAGCATGGATCATGCTTGGTCTTTTCACATGCAACGGCGTGCGCGCCGAATCGGCAAAGGTTCCTTCCCTGCCCATTGGGGTATCTAGCATTGGTGCCATCGAATGCGATGGGTACGCCTACATTTACGGCGGTCACGTTGGAAAAACCCACGCCTACTCTTCCCGTGAGGTCATCGGCACCTTCCACCGTTTCAAACTGGATGGCGGAACCGCATGGGAACCACTCCAAGGAGGCCCCATCCTTCAGGGACTCAATTTGGCAACCCATCTAGGCAAGATTTACCGTGTCGGCGGCATGAGACCGCGAAACGCACCAGGATCACCAACCGACAATGTTTCCGTGGTGGACGCGGCACGGTTCGATCCAAAATCAGGCCGTTGGGAAGCACTGCCACCGATGCCGGCCGCGCGCTCTTCGCACGAGGTCGTTGTTGTCGGCGACACCTTGGTAGTAACCGCTGGCTGGCAGATGCGCGGCAAGGGAACCAAGCCCTACTGGCACGACACCACGCTGCTCATGGATCTATCCGCCAAAGAACCAGATTGGCGGCACGTACCGCAACCGTTTCTACGCCGCGCGCTTACTGCCGCAACGATCGGAACAAAAGTCTATGTTATTGGCGGAATGGATGATGAGGGCGAGATTCTGCAGCGAGTGGACATCTTCGATTTGGCAACTGAAAAATGGACTGTTGGCCCGCCACTTCCTGGCCAGAAAATCGGGTTCAGCCCAGCAGCCGCCACCGCTAGTGGAAAACTGCTACTCAGCACATCCGACGGTCTCCTACACCGTCTTTCTGCAGACGGCCAGTCTTGGGATAAAGCAGGAACAACTATTTCAAAGCGTATTGTCCATCGAATTATCCCTCATGGCGATTCGATCTTGATGCTTGGAGGCACCGTTGTAGGCCAAGGCCCCAACTTTGCGGATGTCGAGCGCGCACCAGTCGCCAAACCACAGGGAAGCCCAGCAGGGCGGTAAACTTGGATGGGTATGGCGGATTGATTTCATGGACAGCGTCCCCTTTGATGAGGGAATCCAGTACAATCCTCGCATGAACCATGGAAGCACCCGGTCGCTCATTTTGGGCACTGCCGGACATATCGATCATGGCAAGACATCGCTGGTGCGGGCTCTCACCGGCATCGATTGCGACCGCTTGCCAGAAGAAAAAGCCCGTGGCATCACGATTGACATCGGCTTCGCGCAACTCGACCTCCCGGGGTTCAAACTCGGTGTGGTCGATGTGCCCGGCCATGAACGCTTCATCCGCAACATGTTGGCCGGTGCTACCGGATTCGACCTCGCCCTGCTGGTAGTCGCGGCAGACGACTCGATCATGCCCCAAACCCGTGAACACCTTGAAATCTTGCGATTGCTAGGTTTGCGGCACGGCGTAATTGCGCTCACCAAGTGCGATATGGTGGACTCCACCACCCGTGAAGTGGTGGAAATGGAAGTCCGTGACCTGGTTCAGGGCACCTTTCTTCACGACGCACCCATCATCCATACTGCCGCCACCACCGGGATGGGCCTACCGGAACTGCGCGAGGCCCTGACTTCGATCTGCCACCAGCGGATTCTGCAACCACATGCCACCGATCCCGGGTGGTTCCGCATGGCCATCGACCGTTCGTTTGTGGTGCAAGGTCATGGCACCGTGGTTACCGGAACAGTACAGTCGGGGACCCTCCGCATCGGCGACGAAGTTGCCTGGCTTCCAACAGGGCAGAGCGTTCGCATCCGAGCGATTCACCGGCACGACAAACCCGCGGAAGAAGTATCAGCGGGCATGCGCGCAGCCCTGAACCTGCCCGGTGTTCGCCACGACGAAATTGCCCGCGGTCAGGAGCTTGCCACTCCAGATATGCTGGTTCCTGCACGGGTTCTGTCATTGCGCGTTCGAGCGCTAGCCAATGCCCCCCGCGCCCTGCGCCATCGCCAACAATTGCGGGTCCACTTGGGAACCCTCGAATGTCTGGCAACCCTTTCACTACTCGACTGCGACCGCGTGGCACCGGGCGAAGAAGGTCTGGCCCAACTGTTTCTCGAAACCCCTGCCACAGCCACATGGGGTCAGGCAGTGGTACTGCGCGATGCTTCAGGACGCACAACACTGGGCGGCGGCAAGATCATTCAGCCAGCAGCCCGAAAAATACGCCGTCGGCATATTGAAGACCTCGAACATCTCGAAAAGCAGGCGGGAGACGATTCAGAAACCCGCTGCCGTATGGCATGCTGGTTCGCCGGATTTGCCGGCGTCTCCGCTGGCGCCCTAGTCCGCGACACAGGACTTCAAGCAGACGCGGCAGCAGCATGGATTGCTTCGGGTCGTCTTTCCGGCCATTTGGTAGAAATGTCGGCTGGTGGCACTCGGCGCGTTGTTCTTGAGGCTGAAAGAGTCACAGAACTCGAAGAAAGGCTATTGGCCACAGCCGACAAACTGCATAACAAATTTCCATTGCTGGGCCACCACGAACGGCAAAAAGTCGAATCAGGACTGGATTACCTGAATGACCAACCTCTTGTTGCTTCTGTGCTCGACCGGTTGATCGCCCGAAAGGCACTGGTAGGGCCCATGGGGCGCGTAGGCCTGCCAGACTTCAAACCACGCCTCACCGCCGCCCAGCGCCGACTCAAGGAACAGATTGTTCAACGGTACAAAGAGTCGGCATTTCAACCACCTGAACCTGAAGTGCTGCGCGCTGTGGCTGGAACCAATGCGAATCATCTCAAAGAAATTCTCAACGTGTGCGAGGCTGAAGGCTGGATTGTGCCTTTCTCGGATGAGCAGTGGCTCCATGCGGCAAGGGAATCCGAAATGAGGGCTCTGGTCGTCAAGAACCTGACAGAACGCGCGCTCAAAGGTACCGGCATGACAGTGGCCGACATTCGAGATCTGTTGGGCACAACACGCAAATTTGCCGTGCCGCTGTGCGAATATCTGGACCGCATTGGCATAACACGCCGCGAAGGAGACCTCCGGTGGCTGGCACATCCAACCCAGAACTGACAGCGCGCCTGCGCCGTCTACCTGCCATTCACCTGCTGACAAGCAGCCCCGAGGCCCGGGAACTCGAAGCCGTTCACGGCCACCGCGCGGTTGCCGATGCTGCGCGCGCGCTCACCAATGCCGCCCGCGCGGAAGTCATGGCGGGCGGGGAACCTCCGCTGCTATCACAATTGATCCGGGGAATGGCTCACACAGTTCAGAAACAGGTTCAACCCCATTTGCGCCGCGTTATCAACGCCACCGGCGTGGTGCTGCACACCAACCTTGGCCGCGCACCGCTGGCTCAAGCTGCGATCGATGCCCTGCTCACCGCGGCAGGCGCCTGCAATCTTGAACTCGACCTCCAAACTGGTTTGCGCGGCTCCAGGCAAGCCGGCGTTGCCCCGCTTATAGCCCAGTTGCTTGGCGCCCCTGCCGGAACCGCTGTCAACAATTGTGCCGCAGCCACAGTCATTGCCTTGCGCGCTCTGTGCCGTGGTAGGGAAGTCATTGTTTCGCGTGGTCAGCTGGTAGAAATTGGTGGCAGCTTCCGCTTGCCTGAAATTTTTGAAGTCTCGGGTGCCCGATTGCGCGAGGTAGGCTGCACCAATATCTCGCGTGTGGAAGACTATCAGCGTGCCATTGGCCCCGAAACCGCAGCTATTATGAGGGTTCACCCAAGCAACTACAGAGTGGAGGGGTTCACCCATTCCCCATCGGTTGCCGACCTGGCACCTGTTGCCAAGAATGCTGGAATTTTGCTGTTAGACGACGTGGGCAGTGGAGCCGTAGCCGATATGGGCCTGTGCGGCCTACCCGGAGAACCGGGTCCAGCCGATGGCTTAAATGCAGGGGCGGACCTAACGCTCTGCAGTGCGGACAAGCTGCTGGGGGGCCCTCAAGCAGGCCTGATTGCAGGGCGCGCCGATCTGGTGGAAAAAATCCGCAAAGACCCGCTGTTCCGCGCCATGCGCCTCGACAAACTGGTTCTCGCAGCCCTCGAAGCAACGCTCAGAATCCATTTGGATAGCGAACGTGCTTGGCGCGAAATCCCGGTTCTGGCGCTTCTGCGCGCTTCACTGGAAGGGTTGTTGTGCCGCGCGGAAGTTCTGGCTAGCCAATTGCGCACACAGGAATGGGTGGCATCCGCTGAGGTGCGTCAGGAAAAAACATTGGTGGGTGGTGGCTCATTGCCGGGCATGGAGTTACCAACCGCTGTGGTGGCTATTGAGCCCCGAGGTATTTCCGTGGATGAAGCCGCAAAAACGCTGCGTTTGACGGCATTACCCGTGCTTGTCCGCCGCAAGGATGATCGGATTCTCATCGATTTGCGCTCAGTCGTTCCAACAGACGACGCCGCGCTGTTGGAAGCATTGAAGTCGGTCTCATTCAATTTGCAGAATATTTTAGATTGACCGCTAAGATTTTCCGACCTATATCTTTCACAGGTTATTCATTGATCGTTCATTGAATTTTCAAGATTAGTCGAGCCAAAACGGCTTTGCATCGCGGAAATACTTTGGCCTTTATTGATTAATCTCAATTCGAGCACGTCTTTTCTTAATTTTTATTAAAGGCATGGTGTCACATGTTTTCGAATCCCTCTCCTAGGGGCCGACAAGGCTTTACCCTCATTGAGTTACTGGTGGTCATCGCCATTATCGCAGTACTCATCGGTCTGCTGGTTCCAGCTGTGCAGAAAGTGCGCGAAGCTGCCAATCGCATGAGCAGTGCCAACAACCTCAAACAACTCGGTATTGCCGTTCAATCACACAATGACGGTGTAGGCTACATTCCAGGTTCATGGGAAGGTCGAGGCACTATTCTTGGTGCATCACAGCACTTCTGGCTGCTGCCTTACATTGAACAGGAAAGCATTTACAAAATCGGACTCGCCGACACTTCGTTTTATCCACACAACACAGTCGCTGTACGGTCCGCTGTCATCAAGCCGTTTCTCGCCCCCTCAGATACGACCACTAATAACGGTATTGCTACTGGCGACTGGGCTGCCTCCAACTATGGTGGCAACTACTTGGTCTTCGGTGACGCCACTGCTGGATGGAACCCCAAGCGCCGCATTGCGAACATTCAGGACGGCACTTCCAACACAATTATCTTTGCCGAAAAATACGGCGCCTGCGCTGGCAACGGTAGCCTTTGGAGCCATGGCAACTGGAATGTGCCGTGGATGTCCGCCTATAACGTTATCACGAATGCCAACCCACCACAGGCGGCACCTACCAAAGCAGCGTGCGATCCGACCAGAACCCAAGCTTTTGGTTCCAGCGGTTGCCAGATCGGCTTGGCTGACGGCAGCGTTCGCAACGTCAGTTCGAGTATAACCTCCGCCACTTGGGTCAACGCCAACAACCCCAGCGATGGCGCTGTTCTTGGAACAGATTGGTAAATTTGATAAATAACATTTGGAGTTATCCGGGCTGAGGATTAAAACCTCAGCCCAAAAGGATTTGATTCAATTACTCTGGGAGTTCTTTATGGCGTCTTTGTTTCCCCGCGTTACAGGTATTTCTGTCCTGTTCTCATGCTTGTTTATTCTTGCTGGTTGCGGTGGCGACTCCGCTGGCCCTAAAGTGGGCACAATGACCGGCAAAATCACCTACAAAGGTGCACCGCTGACCAATGGTACCGTTCAGGTGCATGGTGCCGATGGGCGAGGCGGTTCAGGCCCAATCACCGCTGATGGCACTTATACTGTTGGCGACGCACCCTTGGGCGATGTCACGATCACTGTCAAGGTTTTGGCATCAGCTATGTCTGGCATGAAGCCAGTAGCGCGGCCACCAGGCACTCCTGCCATGCCCGGTGAATCGGACAAGGCCCCCGTTACTATTCCTGCAAATTATGGCGACAAGGCTAAATCTGGTCTGACATTTACCATCAAATCAGGCACACAGACAAACAACATTGACCTGAAATAACTCTATGTGTTGGTGTTTTTGAACTAAATCGGCCCGGTGCTTGACAATGAGCACCGGGCTCATTTTGTTCTATAACCAGAATGAAACACCAAAAATTGTCGAGAATCCCTTCAGCCTCCTTAGTTTATTGACAGATTAGAACCACGCAAGGAAACCAACTGATTCCGAACAAGCTTCTGCTTGACCCATCGTCTTTTAGGTATTAGGTTGCCAGATGAACTCATCAAGTAATTTTAATTGTCTGGGGCCAGCTTAAATGCTTGCACCCGATTTTTTGGATGAGGTTCATTTATTTTTATTGGTAAGTCATTTCTTCCAAGGCAAGGTGTATCATGTTGTCAAATCTCAATCCCAGAACCCGTTCGGGGTTCACTCTCATCGAATTACTGGTGGTTATCGCCATCATAGCGGTCCTTATTGGACTCTTGGTTCCCGCTGTGCAAAAGGTGCGCGAAGCTGCCAACCGCATGAGCAGCGCCAATAACCTCAAGCAACTAGGTATTGCTGTCCAATCCCACAACGATGGCGTTGGATACATTCCAGGGCAGTGGGAAGGCCGTGGAACAATTATTGGTGCATCACAGCACTTCTGGCTGCTGCCATACATCGAGCAGGAAGCCATTTACAAACTTGGACTCGCTGACACTTCGTTCTATCCGCACAACACGGTTGCTGTACGATCCGCAATTATCAAACCGTTTCTGGCCCCATCGGACACCACGACAAACAACGGTATTGCCACAGGCGACTGGGCTGCTTCAAACTACGCTGCAAACCACGGTGTGTTTGGTGAACCCAATGTGCAATGGAACCCCAAGCGCCGCATCGCCAATATCCAAGACGGCACATCTAACACCATCCTTTTTGCCGAAAAATATGGGGCCTGTGGTGGCAACGGCAGTTTATGGAGCCATGGCACATGGACGTGGCAATGGATGTCCACATACGCCATCAACGTCAACAACAACCCGCCACAAGCGGCTCCTACCAAGGCTGCGTGCGATCCCACCCGACCACAAGCCTTTGGTTCCAGCGGATGTCAGGTTGGCTTATGTGATGGCAGCGTCCGCAACATTAATACCAGCATCACTGTTGCCACATGGCTGAGCGCCAACTACCCCAACGACAATGGCGTTTTAGGCAGCGACTGGTAAACGACTGCTTAAAAAATTAGAGAGGCGGGGACGGATGATTTCTTCCCCGCCTTTTTTGTTGTAGTCACTTCCGGAATTGGCTTTGACAACTTTTGAAAGAAACACACCACGTAATCGACTCTCACTGGAGCCGAGTGATCCGCAGATAGCAACTTGAAATTATTTAAGGGAAATAGCCTCGAATAATATTCGAGGCTGCGACCATCTTGATTAATGGTCATTTGATCCGACTGCACCCGGAGGGATTCGAACCCCCAACCGTTGGTTCCGAAGACCAATGCTCTATCCAGTTGAGCTACGGATGCCTTAAACTTAATATAGAATGAATCCGCCTAAAGGCCAAGTGCGAAGAGGGTTGAATCCGCATAAGAGCCTACGTACCATTCCATTGGGATCCGATGTTGGTTCCGATCAGGTAATCTTTAAGGAGTGTCATCGATGTCCGAAGGACAGCAAGACGGCCAAGTCGAGATGCAGGTCAATGAAAATGAGGCGCACGCCGCCTATGCCAACTTCGCTCGGGTGACTGCCACCCCCGAAGAAGTCATCGTCGATTTCGCCCTTAACCCAAATCCATTCGCCACTGGCAAGCAAGAAATTTCTGTCAACCATCGGTTGATTATGAACTTTTATACCGCCAAGAGGCTTCTCAGCGCGCTCGCCATGACCATTCAACGTCACGAGCAGAACTTCGGCAACATCGAACTCGATGTTCGCAAGCGCGTCACCGTGCCGATTCCTCCGGCCCGCTAATATTGCCCTATCCGGCCCACATACACGGCCTTCTGCTTTGCAGTAGGCCGTGTTTATTTTTAAACACTGCAACTGTTGCTTTACCTAAACTTCTCAGGCAGAATAGAATTACTTGCTTCACATTGTTGATGCACCTCGCCCCGCTTCGAGGTCGAACGGAGAACGCGCTATGAACCTCCGCCTGTTGGCACTGTGGACGATGGTGTCCGCACAAGTATTTGCTGCGGAACCAGCCAAGCAAGTAGTTCCTGCTGCTCCCGCGGCTCTACCACGAGCAGAAGAGATCGCGCACCTCGCGGTTTACCCTCCCTCTGTCAAATTGCGCGGGCTCGACGATGCTGTGCAAATGATTGTTACCGCCGTTCTGAAAGATGGCGCCGAAGTCGATGTCACTGGTGACAGCCAGATTTCAAGCACGCTCGGGGCAGGCCTCAAATTTTCCACAACCGGTCGAGTAGCACCTCTCGCCAATGGCAACGGCCAAATCACGGTTGCCTTTGCTGGAGCCAAGGCGCAAATTCCCGTGGAAGCAGCATCATGCGACACCGTGCTTCCCATCAACTTCCCCAACCAAATCGTTCCAATCTTCACCAAGCTCAGTTGCAACAGTGGCGGATGCCATGGCAAGGCAAGCGGACAAAATGGTTTCAAACTCAGCCTTCTTGGTTTTGAACCAGAAATCGACTTCATGACGCTGGTCAAGGAAGGCCGAGGCCGCCGGACCATGCCCACCTCACCCGATACCAGCCTTCTACTCACCAAGGGAGCCGGAACCATCGCTCACGGCGGTGGTCGCAAACTGGATCCAGCCTCCGACGAATACAAACTGGTCCGTCGCTGGATTGCTAGCGGCATGCCCTATGGCAAACCAACCGACCCAACCCTGAAATCGATTTCCGTACACCCAGAGCGCCGCGTGATGTCGCGCCAATCTCGCCAGCAGTTTGCTGTTCTGGCCCACTACTCGGATGGCAGCCAGGAAGACATTACCCGCCGGGCCCAGTACGAAAGCAACGACGTAGAAATCGCCACGGTAGATACCGGCGCTCTTGTCAGAAGCCATGGCATGAGCGGCGAAGCTGCGATCATGGTTCGGTTTCAGGATCAGGTATCCACATTCCGTGCCGTGGTTCCAGTCACACGCCAACCTAAGCCGTTCACATTCAGCGAAAACACGCTGGTAGACAAGCACACCACCAGCAAATGGAAAGAACTCGGGCTGACACCTAGCGATCTCGCTGGGGACTTGGTCTTTTTGCGACGCGTTCACCTCGACATTACAGGTACCCTGCCAACCCCCGAACAGGTGAAGGCATTCATGGCGGACACCGGGGCCGACAAACGCTCTCGTCTGGTCGACAGCCTTGTAGATAGCCCCGAATACAGCTACTACTTTGCAGCCAAATGGGCGGACATCCTGCGTGTGAAACGTGGTGGCGATGCCGGACGCACTGCAGGTACCTTTGCATTCCATGGTTGGTTGCGCGATGCCATGTCCCGCGACATGCCTTACGACCAGATGGCCCGTGCCGTTATTGCGGGCACCGGCGATGAAACAATGCACCCGCCCGTTCTGTGGACCAAGAGCCTGACTGGTGTCGAACAGTTTGTCGACGATACCGCTCAGGTATTTTTGGGGCTGCGCATGACATGCGCACAATGCCACCATCATCCCTACGAAAAGTGGAGCCAAGACGATTACTGGGGTTTGGCCGCGTTTTTCGGCCGGATTGGCAAAAAAGAGATCAACCAAGGATCGGATGAATCCAACGCCGCGGTGAAGCGTGTTGTTGTGTTCAATCAGAAAACAGGATCCGTTACCAACAAACGGACCCAGCAAGTTGCCGCTTTCAAACCGCTCGATGGTAAACCCATGGACGTGGCACCGGGAACCGACCCGCGCTCTCTGCTTGCCGACTGGTTGACAGCCAAGGAAAATCCATTCTTTGCCCGTGCCGTAGCCAATCGCTACTGGGCACATTTCTTTGGCAAGGGAATTGTTGATCCTCTCGATGATATGAGGCTGACTAACCCAGCCAGCAACCCTGCCTTGTTGGACGCCCTATCCAAAGAATTGATAGTCAGCGGGTATAGCTTGAAGCATCTGGTGAAAACCATCTGCAAGAGCCACACGTACCAGTTGTCGGCAGAGCCCAACGACACCAACAAAAACGACAAGCAGAACTTCGCGCGCTACTACCCGCGACGCTTGGCTGCTGAGGTTATTTTTGATGCCGTTTGCCAGGTTACCTCAAGCCCCTCTGGGTTTGGCGGCGTGCCATCCGATACCAACGCCCCTCGTCGGGCGATCATGCTGCCTGACGAGTCATTTGCCTCTTATTTCCTCGATGTTTTCGGCCGTCCGCAGCGAATCAGCGCCTGCGAATGCGAACGTGTTGGTGAAGCGAATTTGGCGCAAGCCCTGCACTTGCTGAACTCCGATGAAATCCAAGGCATGCTCACGCGCGCCGGTGGCCGTGCCGACGTGCTGGCCAAGGACACGCGCCCAGATGCTGACAAAATTGATGACCTGTTCCTGCGCGCCTTCGGTCGGCTTCCGGCTCCTGAGCAGAAAAAAGCCGCGCTTGACCACTTGGCAAAACATGCCAAAGACAAAAAGGTCGGCTTGGAAAACATCCTCTGGGCCCTTCTGAACACGAAGGAGTTTCTGTTCGTTCAGTGATTGCGCCACCTAATTGAATAAGGTTTTTCAGGGATATTTAGATCCCTTGCCAGAACTGGTAGTTGTTGCTTCCGATCATTGCTGAACCATACCGGCCAGCAATGATCGGCTCTTTTATTATTTCAAGCCCCGGCTTGGCTAGACATGAAAACGGTTTATCTCGAAACCACTTTTGTAGGCCACCTGACCGGAAGAATTCACCACAATCCCGTCGTGGCTGCGAGGCAAATATCGACCCGCCATTGGTGGATAACAACACGTTTAAAATACCGACCCTTTATTTCCCAACTTGTTCTGGATGAATGCGCCAATGGAGACCCTAACGCCTCCATTGAGAGGTTGGAGGCCATCGCGAAAATTGACGTGCTTGATGCCAACCTGATGATTGACCAATTAGATAAGTCGCTTGTCATGAACAACGCTGTGCCGGCAACGGAACCTCGTGACGCATTCCATATCGCCATTGCTGCGGCACATGGTATACACTACCTATTGACGTGGAACTTCAAACACATTGCCAATGCGACCCTCCGACAAAAAATTGAGGATGTGTGCCGATACAACGGTTTCGAACCGCCAATCATCGCCACTCCGGACGAGTTAATGGAACAAGACAATGACACCTGACCCACTTACCGAAGAGATACGCTCAACTCGTAGAAGACTTGCTGAAGTTTTCAGCAACGATATTGACCTGATTGGCTCCAACCTCAGGGCTCAACAAATCGAATCTGGCAGGCCACTAGTTCAGATGCCCAAACGCATTCCGCGACAATTAGCGCAACCAGACACTACTAACATTTCTTTAATACCATTGGTTTCAGCCATACAAAACACAGATTCAGTATCTGGTTGAGAACCATTGACCTTCAAAACTTTCAGGAATCAGGCCCAAAGCCCACCATTCACAATAGGAGTTTTCATGAATCGGATCCTATCGGCACTGCTCGTCTTGGCGCTAACAACAACAGTTTTGGGCCAGCACGAATACAACCCCATGGTGAAGGGGGCCTCCGCTGAACCTGCCGCAACGCTCAAGCGCATCAAACTCCCCGCGGGCTTTTCCTCGCGTGTGTTTGCTGCGGAACCGCTGCTGGCCAATCCCGTAGCTTTCACACTCGACAACCAACTGCGTTGCTATGTTGCCGAAACATTCCGGCTGCATGCCGGCGTCACCGACATCCGTAGCCACATGGACTGGCTCGACGACGACCTCGCCTGCCGTACCGTGGCTGACCGCGACCGCATGTATCAAAAAAAGCTGGGCGACAAAGCAGCCACCTACGGCGAACACCACGACAGGGTGCGTGTGCTGTTCGACACCGATGGCGATGGCGTGGCCGACAAGGCCGATGTGTTTGCCGATGGCTTCAAAAACAGGGTCGATGGTATCGGCGCCGGTTTGCTGGCCCGGGGCAACAAGGTTTGGTTCACATGCATTCCAGATCTTTGGTTATTAGAATCTGAAGGCGCTGGCACCAAGGCCGTTAAGCGCAAGTCGTTGTCCACTGGCTACGGCGTGCATGTAGGGTTTCTCGGCCACGACCTGCACGGTCTGGTCATGGGGCCCGATGGTAGAATTTATTTCTCTATTGGAGATCGCGGGCTGAATGTGCCTGGGCTTAAGGGCCCTGCTGTGTTGCCCGATACCGGCGCGGTTTTGCGGTGCGAGCCCGATGGATCGAAACTGGAAGTCTTTGCTTACGGCCTGCGGAACCCGCAGGAGCTGGCCTTCGATGACCTTGGTGAACTCTTCACAGGCGACAACAATTCCGACGGGGGCGACCAAGCACGCTGGACACACCTGGTAGATCAGGGAGATAGCGGCTGGCGTATTGGGTATCAATTCCTAGAAAAACCCACGGCGCGCGGAGCGTGGAACCTCGAGGGAATGTGGAAGCCGCGGCATCCGGCGCAACCCGCTTACATTATTCCGCCACTGGCAAATGTTGGTGCTGGCCCATCTGGATTAGCTGCCTACCCCGGCACAGGTTTGCCTGAAAAATACAACGGCTCGTTCATGATGTGCGATTTCCGAGGAGGTTCGGGCGGCAGTGGCGTGCACGCCATTTGGCACAAGCCAAAGGGCGCCACTTTTGAATTTATCCGCCGGGAGGACTTCATCTGGTCGCTGCTGGTGACCGATGTTGAATTCGGGGTAGACGGCCAGGTGTATGTGAGCGACTGGACCGAAGGATGGGGCCTGCCCATGAAAGGCCGAATCTACAGCACGCGGCACGATGCGGAATACGCCAAGCTAATTGTGAAAGACACCCAGAAACTCCTGCAAGGAGACTGGACCAAGGCTGAAACCTCCTTGCTGGCCTCATGCCTCGGCCATGCCGATCGCCGG
This sequence comes from Candidatus Kuenenia stuttgartensis, assembly GCA_945875585.1. Classification (GTDB taxonomy): domain Bacteria; phylum Planctomycetota; class Planctomycetia; order Gemmatales; family Gemmataceae; genus REEB421. The sequence goes on from CAMCLK010000021.1 coordinate 68,382, forward strand.
GTTAGGCAGGAAGCTCATTTGGAACTAGCCCGCCGTGGCGATGTGGCCACATTGAGCCAATCACTTGCGAACAACAGTTCTCAGTTGGCACGCGTTCACGCCATATGGGGATTGTCGGTAGCAAATCGTCATCAAACCGCAGGTGCAACCGCCGCCGTGTTAGCTGCTGGCACAGACAAAGACCCTGAAATTCGTTCACAAGCAGCACGCGCCTTGGGCGAGATGTCTGGGAACGATTCTGCCAAGGCACTCAAGGCCTTGGTTCTCGATACCAACCCGCGAGTGGCTGCCCGCGCCGCCTTGGCTTTGGCGCGCCATGCCGCACCTGATGCTGCCACCCAATCGATAACAGCGCTCCGCACCAACGACAATAGCGATCCCGTTTTAAGGCATGCGGCCGCACTTCTGCTGGCGCGTTCCTCAGATGCCAACAGCCTGATGCAAGTGGCTAAAGATGCTAGCGCTGCTGTTCGCCTGGGCGCTGTTCTGGCTCTGCGCCGCATGGAAAACCCATCCCCGGCAGTAGCCGCGGTTCTGGTCAACGATGGCGATGCCGCAGTGGCCACAGAAGCAGCCCGAGTCATTCACGACCTGCCAATTGATGGCGCCCGCGAAGCCCTTGGCAAAAAGACGGAAACTCCCGGTGCACCGGAAGCATTGTTAAGGCGTGCTTTGGCCTCGCGCTACCGCATGGGCCGAGCTGAAGACGCTATGGCATTGGCAGCTTTTGCAGGCCGTCCGAATGTATCTGACAGTCTGCGTGTGGAAGCGCTCAACTACTTGACCACGTGGGCGAAACCTTCTGGCCGCGATTCTGTTGTTGGCCTTTGGCGACCCTTGGAAGCGCGCGATGCAGAACCTGCCCGCACAGCCATTCGCGCGAATCTGGGTGCCTTACTGGCTTCTCCAGCGACGGTCCGCAGCGCGGCAGTACAGGCAGCAGCCGGTTTGGGGCTTAAAGATCTAGCCCCTGCTCTGGGTGAACTGGCCATGGATGCAGCACTTCCTGCCATGGCGCGTGTGGAAGCCTTGGAGGCACTGTTCGGTCTCGATGCCGTGAAATTCGACTCGCTTGTCAGCAAGGGAATGGCCGATTCTGAACCGCGGGTTCGGGCACGCACCTTAGCACTGACAGCGCGCCGCGATGCGACCAAGGCACGCCCCATGGTGGAAAAAGCCCTGCAAACTGGCACGCTATGGGAAAAGCAAGCTGCTGTTGTCGCATTGGGCACCGACAAATCCAACAACTCCAAGGCCCTTTTAGCCCCTCTGATCGACTCGTTGAAAGCTGGCACTGTGGAACCAGGGCTGGCACTGGAAGTGGCCGAAGCCGCAAAGGCCCAAGCGACCAACCCCAAAGAACGTTCCGTTATTGACGACTTGGAAAAGAAGGGTAAGTACCGCGACTGCCTTACCGGAGGAGATGCTGAAGCAGGCAGGCGCATCTACGCCCACAAGGCCGAGGTCAGTTGCGTGCGCTGCCACGCTCTGAAAGGGACTGGCGGCATAGTTGGCCCGGCGCTCGACACCTTGGCTATCAAAAAAGACCGCAACTATCTGCTGGAATCGATCGTGGAACCAAACAAAGCCATCGCCCAAGGGTACGAAACCGTGGTGATTTCTTTGAAAAATGGCAAAACCATCACCGGCGTGCTGCGGAGCGGCACAGGCGGCCAGATGAAGCTGGTCACTGCTGAAGGCATTGAGTTAACGGTACCCCTGGCCGATATCGACGAACACGAGCGTGGTCCGTCTGCCATGCCAGCGGACATTGTCAACAAACTATCGCGCCGCGAACTACGCGATCTTGTGGAGTTTTTGGCATCGCTGAGGTGACACGTCACCCAGTGCCAATCCGGGTGAACTAACACAACCACTCCAGCGGACTGGTCACCCGGTGCTCACGTGCCGCCACCATCACCGATTCGCATAGGGCGATGGTACCGAGGTTGTCTCTACCAGAAATAGCAGGCAGCTTGCCAGTTTCTAACGAAACCAGCAAATCTGCCATGGGACCGATAAAGGCATCTGGAAACCAAGCCTCGGACCAGCGCGGCCTGTGCCAAACGCCGCCCAACCGTTTGCAAGCGAAATCGATAGTGCTTGGAACCCGTTCGGGCCAACCCGGCCAACCGATGGTTCCCGTGGCCAGCCCCTCTGTCCCTTCCACACGCCAGCGGATGCCAATATCAGATTCCACACCTTCACGCGCTGGCCCGGCCCAGACATCGTCGATGGACGTGGCTCGAGCTCCACCGGGAAACTCGAGAATGTACATGTTGATGCCATCGGTGTGCGCGAATTGGGTGCGTGGGTCGGGCCGTGTGCTGGCCAACACGCGATCGGGATTTCCCAGCCAATAACGGAATGTATCGAGGTGATGAATGCTCATCACATACGTTGCCAGCGAGCGGGCATCGCGAGCCCATGGCATCCAATGTGGAATGGCTCGCATATCGATACTGGCCAGCACAGGTTCGCCCAGCAATCCGGCATCGAGAAGCGTTTTCAATGATGAAACAGAGTGGTCGTAGCGCATGTTCTGGTTCACAACCAGAATCTTTCCAGCGCGCTCGCAGCATTCAACCAGTTCTCGCGCGGTGGCAGGGTCCATCGCTAGCGGCTTCTGCGCCAGAATACCTTTAATATGAGACCTTTGGCACGCTTGGCGAATCAGTTCCGGCTGGGCCAATTGCGGTACCGCAATGTCGAGCACATTGATGGAAGTGTCGTCCATCACGCTGGAAAAATCGGTGGTGAAAACCTCAATACCGTGGCGGCGGGCTACTTTTTCCGCCCGCTCCAGTTGTCTGGAAGCCACGGCGCGCACATTCAGGCCGGCAGATCGATATGCCACCAGATGGCAATCGTCCACAATGAACCCCGCCCCTAAGATTCCAATCCCCGTATACCGACAGACAGGCAGAACAATGGGTGGGGGCAGAATGGGGTGCTGCATCATCAGCGGTTGGCCAGAACAGTCAGCTCGCGTGGCAGCGGGAAGCTCACGTTTTCTTCGCGCACCACACGGCTCTCAACCGTGGCATTGAACAGCGCCTTCAGCCGCTCGATGCAGGCCTGCACCACATCTTCAGGGGCACTGGCACCCGCTGTCACCAGCACGGTTTCGTGGCCGGTAAACCACGCTGGATCGAGTTCGTCTGCTGTGTCGATCAGCCGCGCTGGTTTGCCATTAGCCTGAGCCAGTTCCGCCAGTCGATTGCTGTTGGAACTGTTGCGGCTTCCCAAAACAATCACAGAATCAACCTCGCCCACGATTGTTTTCACAGCTTCCTGCCGGTTCTGCGTGGCGTAGCAAATGTCTTCTTTTTTGGGACCAACAATGGCAGGGTAGCGCGTTTTAAGGGCCGCGATGATTTCCGCGGCCTCATCCACGCTGAGCGTGGTTTGTGTGAGGTAGGCCAAACGGTCGGTCGTTGGCAGGTTGAGCCTCGCCACATGGGCCACATCTTCAACCAAGGTCATGGCATGGGGCGCTTCGCCCATGGTACCGAGCACTTCATCGTGGCCTTCGTGGCCAATCAGGAGAATGTGATACCCTTCGCGTGCAAATTTGATCGCCTCCACATGCACCTTGGTTACCAATGGGCATGTGGCATCGATGGCGCGCAGTGAACGTGCCTGAGCGGCATTGCGGATCGCGGGGGATACGCCATGGGCGCTGTACAGCAGTGTGCCGCCCCGCGGCACTTCGTCGATGCTGTCGACAAACACCACACCCTTGGCGCGAAACCGTTCCACCACAGGGCGGTTGTGAACAATCTCGTGGTAAACAAAAATCGGTACGCCAAACAGGTCGAGTGCCCGTTCCAGGCTTTCGATAGCCATGTTGACGCCTGCACAGAAGCCGCGCGGATTGGCAAGGATAATCTTCATGGCAATGGTGCCCCGGTCCCTGGGTTTTCTTCCACTGGTATACTTATAACGCAAGCAGCCATCCGAAAACCGGATGGCTGTCTGAGTTTGAATTCAAACATGAGTGATGACAATCACTCGAACTTTACGCCGTCCTTGGAAGGCTTAATGGTCGCCTTGTCGCCCTTCTTGACAACAACGCCGGTGACGGAGCCCTTCTTGGTTTCGGTGCAAATTTCTTTGTGGTAAGGAGCCTTAGCACCAGCATCTTCGAATGCGTAAATGGTTTCCTTGTCGCCTTCCTTTACCTTGATGCCGTTGCTGCATTTTTCAGCAACGCTGAAGCCACACTTCAGGCAACCGATTTCGCCCTTCAGCGTGGTAGCCTTAGCTTCCTTCTTCTTTTCCTGAGCGCTGGTGTTCAGCACGAGGGCGAAAGCAAGAGCCAAAGAAGCAAGAACAGCGGTCGTAATTTTCATGATCCGAATCTCCCATTCATACAAGTGACACCTGATCCACAGATAAAATTATCGTGTGGATACGACAATGCAAGTGAATACCACCCGAAAAATCAGGTTTCAACGGGTTTTGCTATAACCAACTCCATCCTCGAATGCATCTGGAGTTGTGTGGGCACATGAATACGCTTGATCCTTCCCAAAAAGCCGCCGTACTGATCGAGGCTTTAAGCTACCTCAGGCGGTTCCGCCACCAGACCATAGTGATCAAACTGGGTGGCAGCACCATGGACGCCCCCCAGGCCGTACGCAGCCTGTTGGAAGACATTGTGTTCCTGCAAACGGCTGGCCTGAGGCCCGTTGTGGTGCACGGCGGTGGTAAAGCAATCGACAGGCGTGTTACCGATGCGGGCTTGCCCACCCGCAAGGTATTGGGCCGCCGCTACACAGATGAAGCCACCTTGGCGATTGTGACTGATGTGCTGCGCAACGAAACCAATGCGGAAATCGTGAGGATTATTCACGAACTGGGCGGTCGCGCTGTTGGCCTTCACACCGGCCCGCTGCAATCGCTCTTTGGCTCGATCATGACCGTTCAAGAATCGGGCCAAACGGTGGATCTTGGCCGCGTAGGGACCGTGGACCGCGTCTACAAACCGCTCATTGATGACTTTTGTCTGGGTGGCGTCATTCCAGTAATCCCTTCGCTGGCGCTCGATGCCCAAGGACAGTGGCTGAATGTAAACGCCGACACCGCGGCCGCCGCCGTGGCTGCAGCGGTTGAGGCGGTGAAGCTGGTGTTTCTGACCGATATCCCCGGTGTGATGCGGGACCGGGACGATCCCACCAGCCTGATGCAATCGCTGACAGGCACAGAATGCAGGCAGCTGATAGCCTCCGGCGTGATTGTTGGTGGGATGATTCCCAAGGTTGAAGCGTGCCTTGAAAGCCTAGCCCAAGGCGTTCGCAAGACGCATATGGTGGATGGCAGGCGTCACCACGCGTTGCTACTTGAAATATTCACCGAAGCCGGAGTGGGAACAGAAATCCTTCCGGGTTGAAAGATTGGTTCCTGAATGCGCTGTGCAGTGCCCCACAGGCGGATATAGTGATTTTTTCGTTCGCCTAGATGCAGTGGGGTTAGATACCACCGATGAATGCCGCCACCGGGGAATTGTACCGCCAGCACGTTGTCCCCAACTACAACCGGTACCCGGTCTGTATCGTACGGGGTGACGGTTCGCGCGTATGGGACGATACCGGTCGCGAATATCTCGACTTCTTCCCCGGTTGGGGTTGCGCCATCGTGGGCCATTGCCCCCACCGCGTGGTGGACGCCGTACGCGATCAGGTAGGCCGCCTGATCCATGTTCCCAACAGTTGGCATACCGAAGCCCAAGGCTTGCTGGCTGAAGCTCTCACCACCCGCACCGGGTGGGGCGCTCAGGCCTTTTTCTGCAACAGTGGGGCTGAGGCTATCGAAGGTGCCATAAAGATGGCGCGCCTCTGGGGCCACTCCGCCGGTAAGTTCCGCGTGGTCAGCATGCTCAACAGTTTCCACGGCCGCACACTGGGCGCGCTGAGTGCCACCGGGCAACCCAAATACCACCACGGCGTGGAACCGTTGGTTCCGGGCTTCTCCTATGCCACCTTTGGCGATCTGGAAGATGCCGAACGCCTGATCGGGCCGGAAACCTGCGCCGTGCTGCTTGAGCCCATTCAGGGTGAAGGCGGCATTAACCTTCCGCCTCCCGGCTACCTACAGGGCCTGCGAGAACTGACACGCCGCAAGGGCTGCCTGCTGATTTTGGATGAAGTGCAATCTGGTATGGGGCGTGCTGGTTCGTGGTATGCCCACCAGATCTGGGATGTGAAGCCCGATATTGTCACCCTGGCCAAGGCTTTGGCCAGCGGCATTCCGTGCGGCGGGCTTTTGGCCACCCCAGAAGTTGCGGTCGCGCTGAAACCCGGAACACACGCCTCTACCTATGGTGGAAATCCGGTTTCCGCGGTGGCGGCTTTGGCAACCATTGCCACCATCGAGCAAGACAACCTGATCGAACGCAGCAAGGTACTCGAAGTAAAGTTCCGCACCCGGTTTGAAGCTCTTGCCAAACGCTGCCCGTGGATTAAAGAAGTGCGGGCGCGCGGTGTCATGATTGGCATCCAACTCTCGGTGGATGGCGCACCCGTGGTGAAAAAGTGCCTCGATAACGGGCTGCTGGTGAACTGCACCCACCAAACCGTCATCCGGCTTTTGCCAGCCATGAACCTGACCGATGCCGAGTTCGATGCTGGTTGCGCGATTCTCGAGGATGCCATTGCCGGGTTGGCTGGCTGACGCAACAGGGTGGGGCACTAAGCCCCCTTCTGGAGACTTGTATCATGCGCCATTTTCTTGGCCTTATGGATCTGACCAGCCACGAAGTGCACACCCTTTTGGACAAGGCCCGTGCCCTCAAGGCCGATCTGGCCCGCGGGCACCGTCCGGCGCTGCTTCCCGGCCGGGTTTTGGGTCTGATTTTTGAAAAACCCAGTCTGCGTACCCGTGTCAGCTTTGAATCTGCCATGGCGCATCTAGGTGGTTCAAGCGTGTTTCTCAGTTCCACCGACGGCGCTATTGGCCAGCGTGAACCGGTGGCGGACTTCGCGCGTGTTCTGAGCCAATTCTGCGATGCGGTGGTTCTGCGTGTATTCAGCCACCGCACCATTGAGGAGTTTGCTGAACACGCCACGGTTCCAGTGATTAACGGCCTGTCCGACTACAACCACCCGTGCCAGGCGCTGGGCGACATGCTGACCATTCAAGAGGCCTTTGGCTCGCTGGAAGGCCGGACCATGGTGTTTGTGGGCGACGGTAACAACGTGGCGCGTTCTCTGGCCGTGGCCTGCGCCCGCACGGGCATGAGA
>CAMCLK010000022.1 GCA_945875585.1 Candidatus Kuenenia stuttgartensis
CGTGTTGGGCGTGGGCTCACAAAAACGAGTTTGGAATTGTGCAAGCAAAACTGTGATTGGCAACTACGGCAGTCGTGTTTCCCGTGTTATTTATGAGCCCCCAACGTGAGTTGGGGGGTGAGCAGGCGCTTGTGCACCCCCCAACTCACGTTGGGGGCTCATGGGACAAGGCGTTGTGGGCTCATGGGACAAGGCATTGTAGGCTCATGGGAGACGGCATTGTGGGCTCACAAAAACGTGTTGGGATGGATCAAATCTGATGGTTGGGCCGCGGGCTGCTTGACAGATACTGCACGGGCCTTGCCAATTGTTTCAGATCCGCACCCAAACTATTTCGCGGCATACGGCTGAAGGGGTACCTAAAATCAAGAATTCGAATAATATTTCCAGCGTTCATCGGAATCCAGAAGCCAGATGTTCCCGTCCATTTGGCCTGCCAGCAACGGGGCATGGGCCTCGAGTTGAGTGGTTATTGTTGATGTGTTATAATCAATCAAGCATGCTGTCGTTGTGCTGTCGTTTTTCCAGTGCGTCAGAATTTTGTTGGTGTTGCCTTTATAAAAAAAGTTTAGCAACTTGACGTTGTCAGATTTGAAATTGATTTTCCGTTGCTGGATCACTACCTCTGGATTATTTAAATTTCGCACAGTAAGCATGCCTGCCGTGTCGAGGCATGCCATGGAAATGCTATCCTCATGGCATGCCAAAAGAAACGGTTTGGAAGCGACGAGTATTCTCATCCATGTGTGCATTGACTTCAGTATCAGGCCTCGAGTTAAAATGTTTTGTCCGACAGCTTCACCAGATTCCAAGGCAATGATGGCGTTGTTAGTCGATGGATGCTTGATGGCATGAATAATGGGAGAGTCAAAACTGGGTCCATTTGTGAATTTAGCACTTGTATTGTAATTGTAGGATCTTATATTGTCGGCATCTATCGTGAAAAATAAATCCTTCAAAGTGTTCAATATCAAGCCGTGCCGAATCGTTTTGTTTGGTGTCACGAAGGCGAATCCCGGGTTCCAGCCGTCGGATTGCCAAGGCACAAATTGCAGTTGCCCATGGGTGCCGCATATGGCCACCATTTTGCCGTGACAAATGTGAATTTCTTGAACCGGAAAATCGACACGCCCCCATGTTTGTTCGAGGGCGCCATTTGTTTCTTTTCGGTAGAGAGTGCCTGTGCTATCGGCCCAAACCAACGCGTGGGATAGGGAATCTTGCTTCCATGAGCGGTCCGTTGCCAGCGCAACGGCACCCGGCACGTCGATCACCAGATCGGGGGTGATCTTGGCTTCTGGTTTAGGGCGTGTCAGCCACCAACCCGATGCGGATAGAGCTGCCGTCGCCGCAACTGTTGCGCCCGCCCACATGGCTTGGCGTCTGGAAACCAGGGGGATTGTCAGCAGATTGGGGTTATTCAGTTGCCGGGCCAAAGTCGATGTGTTGGGAGTTCTTCTGGTTGGATTGCGTTCCAAAAGCCCCATGATTAGGCGCTCAAGTTGGGGTGGTAGATCCCGCCGCAGCCGATAAGGCGGTGTGATTTTGAATTTAATGTGGTTGCGTAGGATATCAAGGGATGTGGTGCCGGGAAAGACCGGGGTGGCAGTGACCGCCTCGTAGAGCACACACCCAAGGCTGAATAGGTCGCTACGCGGGCCTACCTTGGCATCGGCGCCTTCTGTCTGCTCGGGAGACAGGTAGGCAGGCGTGCCCAGTATCACGCCGGTGCCGGTCAGTGATGAATCGCTTTCGTTGGTGCACACAAGTCCGAAATCGAGGAGGGTGACCAGCGGTTTCCCCGTATCGAGAATCTGTATCCAGAGGTTTGAGGGCTTGATGTCGCGGTGAATTAAGCCGTTGGCATGGATGGCATCCAGTGCGGCGGTGGCTTGGCGGGCAATGTCAACAACCATCGGAAAGGGCAGAGGGCCTAACCTTTTGATCAGGTTGGCACAATCTTCGCCTTTTAGCAGTGGCATGACAAAAAAAGGAATGCCGCGATCTTCGCCAATTTCCAGAACAGGGACGAATGCTGGATGAACCAGCCGTTGCATGGCGTGTGCTTCAAGCAGGAAACGTTCGCGTAGGGATTTGTCTTTCGATTGGTAGAACCTTAATGTTTTGACAGCCACTGTGCTATCATCGCGGGTATCGATGGCTGAAAAGACAATCCCCATCCCGCCAGCACCAATGACGCGCATGAGGTCGAACCTGCCGAGTCGGCCATAGGCATTGGTGTTGTCAGACGGGGGGAGTTGGTCGAGATCGAGTTTTTCAAATATTGTTTGACTTAAAAGCTGATTGACTTCTTTCGCATTTTGAACGGAGGAAGATGTGGCTTGCGAGGTGTTCGAGTTCCAGATCTGGTCCATACGATCTGGGCAGAGTGCGCAAGTAGCCAGATGCTCTAGAAACGCATTCATGGCATCCGGAGGGCCGGTACCCAGGGTGAATTGTCGCAGATCGGTATCGGAAGGGCACGTGCCGATGGAGGTTTGGGCAAGAGGCATGGTGTTTTGCCCTTAATATTATTCGTAGGATACCTACTTACCCTCTTAACCCCGGGTGAAACCTCAATCTTTCAGATTTTTTTAAATAATAAGGTCGGCCAGACATTCCTTGATGCGGATGATGATGCGGCAACGAGAAACGTAGACGGAATTACGCGAAAGCCCCATGTCGATACCTACTGACTCTGCTTTTTCATGCCCCTTGTGGGTTCGAATGAATGCCAACCATGTGTTTTCTTCGAATTCAGGCTTGACGATTTCACAGGCTTGGCGGAAGAGTTTTTCACAGGCTTCGGCGGTGTTGTTGGAGTGACTCAATAGGATCAATTCTTCGAGTTCGTCAAAATCGATCAGTTCCGGAACTCGTTCCCTGTATAGATTGCTGACTTTGGAACGGAGGATCCGCTTGAGATAGGCGCGAAGTGTGCCTGGTTTACCTTCGTGTTTGAAGTATTTAATGTTGCGAAAAATATCCATGAAAACGTTCTGCACCACGTCTTCGGTGTCTTCGATATTGCCAACCTGACGCTTGCACCAGTTCATGAGCAATGGGTGATACAGTTCGCAAAAAGCCACCCAGTCTTGGCCATCTTCGCCAAGCTGCAATCTTTTCAGCAGGGAGAGCGATGTTTCCATGGAAACAATCCAAGGTCCTAGCGAAGAATGACTTTACGTTGAGTGGAGTCATTCACCGGAAGTAAAGTAACAACTTATAGCCCATTCTACCCGGTATTTCGTTTGTTTGTTCAGGAAAAGCTCAGTTTGCTTGTGTATTTGAACAATCTTCACAATTTTGGCGGGGTCTGCTGCTAGAGATTGCTGCTGGGGGCTCACAAAAACGTGTTGGGTGTTGTGCAAGCAAAACAGTAATTAGCAACTACGCAGTCGCGTTTCCCGTGTAATTCATGAGCCCCCAACGTGAGTTGGGGGGTGCGCAGTCGCTCGCAATAAGCCTCCATCTATCATGCTTTCCGGATGGTCCCCGACGCCATTCCTCCACCAGTCAACACGCCCGCGACTGGCGAAGAAAGCTGTAGGGAAAAGACCAGATCCGAAAACATCGTGGGATCGGGAAGCACCGTGATGGCCACCGTTTTTTTGGTTTCTCCCGGCGCGAAGGTTAGCGTGCCGGCAGCCGCAACATAGTTTTTCCCCGCCTTGGCCGTGCCATCTGCCGTTTGGTAACGCACCGAAACGGTGGTGGCGTTGGCTTGTGACAAAGTTACCTCGAAGTTGGCGACAACCTTGCCGTCGGAGGAGGTGTTGAGCGCGAACTGCATGGGCTGGATGATGTTCAGTTTTGCCTGGTTCACGGTCTTCCAGTCGTCGGCAAGAATGCCGCCTGTGTCGCCCGAGTTGGGGTTCCACGACCAGTAAGTCCAGCTTGGGCCCTGTTGGCCGGGGGGAAGCGCGCCGCCGGTGATGCCGCCCTGCATGTATTTCACCAAGGCATCCAGCCAGATTTTGTCGCTGGTGGACTCGAATTTGGTGCCGAACTCGCCCACCAGAACCGGGGCAGTGCCATTTTTGAAAAGGTAGCCCCAGTTTTTGTCCCAGATGCCGGGCAGGTTTTCCGGATAATTTGCCGCGCCAAACCAGCTTTGCTGATAAACCGAAGCAGGATAATCGTGAGTGGAGTACACCAGTTTGTTGGCGACATCCAGCCTGACGGGGAAGGCGCCGGCCTTGGAAAGGTTGCCCCCCCACCAGTAGTTGCCGGAGGTTCCGAATTCGATTCCCTCAACAATGATCAGCCAGTTGGGGTTGGCGGCGAGTATGGCGTTTCCAGCCTTTTCCGCCGCCAAGCGCCAGTCGGTTGCCAGATTGCCGTCTCCCCATGTGGCAGGACCGTGAGGTTCGTTGTGCAGGTCGGCGCCGATCACGGTCGGGTTGTTGGCATAGCGGGTTGCCAGCAATTTCCAGTCTGAAATGAATCTGCTTTCAGGGTAAGCCTGTGTGTACCAGAGCCCCGATCCATCGGTTCCGGCGCCGGCATCGGAGCGGTGATGGTCGAGGAAGATCCGCAGGCCGATTTTTCCGGCATAGGCGACGATTTTGTCGAGGATTTGAAGTCCGTTAAGCCCTTGCAGGTCGGCATTCTTACTGAAGTCGATGCTATTGGGCGTGCTGCCCGGGTCGAGCAATTGGTTGGATATTGGAAGTCGAATGGTGTTGAAGCCAGTTTGTTTCATCTGGTCCATCATTTCCTGATAGCCACGCGACCAAAGTCCGTGAGGCGCGAAATTGGCGCTTTCCATGCCGAACCAGTTCACGCCCGAAAGGCGAACCACTTGCCCATTCGCGTCTACAATTTGGTTTCCGGCAGTTTTGAAATACCCGGGGGCAATGCCCGATGTCGGACTGCCCGCGAGAACCGAGGCATTCGATATTGAAATGGATGGTGGCGACGGAGGGCTTACCGGAGTCGGGGTTTCCAGCTTGCCGTTGAAGCTCGAGGAGATCGCTGTGCCGTTGAGAGCCCAGTTGGTCGGCCCGGCCTTCACATTGCCGGGCGAACTATTGAAACCAAAACTGATGGAGGCGCCGGGATTGATGGTGGCGTTGTAGCCGGCATCCCCGATGATCAGCCGGTTGCCAGATCGCGAAATGACGGAGGCATTCCAGATATTGCCGATGGTGCTAGGGAAATCGAACGCCAAATTCCAGCCCTGAATAGGCTTGGTTCCTGTATTCGTTAGGGTAACCGTGGCGGTGCAGCCGCTGCCCCAGTCGCTGGCGATGGTCAGGTCTCCTTTGGCTGCAAGGGAACCGGGCTGGACCGGGCCGGTATCGTCGTTGCGTATTGTTAGCGTGGCTGCGGATCTGGTTAGTGTGGCGCCTGTCGCTCCGCTGAGTGTCAATGTGAAATATTCATCCGGTTCTACCGCGGCGTCGCCATTGACCACGAGTGAGATTGTCCGGCTTGTCTGGCCGGGCGCGAATGTGAGCGTTCCGTTGGCGGCGACATAATCGCTGCCGGCGGTAGCGGTGCCGTTTTGGGTGCTGTAATTCACAGTAACTGGCGAACCAGACACGCCCGAAAGGCTCACGGTGGCCAACAATGTTTTGGCTCCGGAATTACCCTCGGTAATGCTCGCGTCGGCAACGGACAGAGTTGGAGCAGCGTCCCCCCAGGTGACGACAACATTGGCTGGTCTTTCTGCCGCAGTGCCCGATCCCACGAACCCGAACTGGGCCGAGCCATTTACAGGGAGTGCCGCGTTGTACGACTCGGGCACAATTGTGTAACGGTTACCTGTGTGTGTGGCAATTTTGCCATTCCAAATGGAGTTGATGTCGCACTTGTAATCGAATTCGACTCGCCATGTGGCTGCGGGCGCACCCCGATCGTTGACCACCACGCCGTGTGCCTGAAATCCCGTTCCCCAGGCGTTGTCGATACCAAAGGCAAACGCCGGATTGGCGCGATCCTCGAGTAACTCGAGGATCGGTTGCTTGGCTTTTTTGGTTGTTTTTTGCGAAATCGCAGCGTGTGCTGTGCCGTGGTTGCCGCCGAACAGGAGACGATACAAGGGAATGAATGGCTTCATGCGCGAACTCCCGAAAGATAAAAAGATGTGATAACGAGCACGGGATGTTGCTATGGAGCAATCATCCGAGCAACCGTAGGTCTGAAAAAAGCAAAGTCAAATCTTTTTGTAGCAAAAGAATTATTTGAAATGCACTTGGAATCTTAAGGTGTTATTGCGCGGTAGTTTGCAATATGTTAATGGGCGATTGTGGTGTGTGGTAGCATGACGCAAAGGTGGAGATACTGATTGTTATGACGCGATTTGCTTCCGGATAAGGCTTAAGTCGCACACTACAATGACGAGTCACAGCGAGATTTAGCTTTAGGTATTTTTAAGTCCGCCAGAATAAATGCGGGGGCAGGCGCACTTCTCAATGTATTCTGTGTTGGTGGAATGAACGATCAATTTGAAATTGATTCGCGGCTATTTCAACCAAACCCGCCAGATTTCGCCGTCGAGTTTGAGTGTGACGCCGTCGGTAATTCTGACCGATTTTCCGTTGCGATTGCCACGTAGCGCGACGTGCACCACAGCATTATCGGTGCGTTCCTGACTTGAAGTCACGGTAGCGGTGGCGTCGGTGATGTTCCATGCGGTTTTCAGCGCCTTGGCGCGCTTCTCGAACCCGGATTTTCCAACTGTTTTGACAGTGTCTGGGTGCACATTCGACCATGCCTTCGCACTGTCTCCGGCCAGCAGCGCGGTGTAGTAGACAAGTGCCTCGCGCGCTGCCGGGCCATCGCGATTGACAGATTCACGTGGAGCAGAACATCCGGCGAGTGTGGCAATTAGCACGATGGCACTGCGAAACATCAAATTACTGGTAGCTGCCATCTAGCACCATTACCTTTTTATCGGGAAAGATGTCTGGCAGGGATGAATCCCAACTGAGCGTGGCGGCATGTCCATCGAGATACAGGTAGTTGGCGGTTTGGGTGTGCCTGTCGTGCGCAATCCAGTTTTTGAAGATATCGGTACCCAACCAAATATCGAAATCGTCTTGACGTGGATCCTCTCCGTTGGCCGTGAGAAACGCTTCACCTTGTCGTTCCACAAAACAGATGAACGACGATGTGCCCACTTCGAACGCGAAGCGGTTGAAGGTCCATTGGCCAAATCTGCGGCTGCGATGGCTGAGGAGCGAGTTCATGAGGTAGCTGGTGCGGTGTTCCACACCATTAACGATCCCGTTATCGAGGTAAGGCACCCGTACTGTTGTGTCCGCGGGGCAGCGATAAATGGTTTCGCTGGGGAGGATTTGTCCGTTGCGGGAAAGATTTTCATCGGCTTCCTGCTTCCCGCCAATGAATGGCATGAGTTTGTCTTCCCAATAGATTTCGGCAAAAGAGTTGCTGTGGACCTCCAGACTCATGACATCAGCATCGTACGGATGGTGCAGGAAGAATTGCCCATTGGTCTGGTCGTAATATTGGTGGACTGCCAAACCGATTTGACGCAGGTTTGACTGGCACTGTGCCCTGAGTGCGGCAGCGCGAACGCGTTGCACAGCGGGTACCAGCAAACCGATAAGTACCGCGATGATAGCGATAACGACAAGAAGTTCGATCAGAGTGAATGCTGATCTACGGATCATGAAATAAGCTCCAATTAAGTTTTGGAAGCTTACCCGTTAAACGGTGCCTTGAGCAATGCAATGAAGATGAAATCGGCAAGAAGAATAGGTGACATGAATTACCGAAGGTGGGACTCGAACCCACACGCCCTTGCGGACACTGGATTTTGAATCCAGCGCGTCTGCCATTCCGCCACTCCGGCTGTCAGGATCACTATAGCAGGCAATTGCAAATCAGCCAACCGTTAGTTGTCTTCGTCGCTGCCGTTTTCCGGTTCGTCGTCCGAATGTTGCTGCCGAAACCGGTCTGCCATGCCCTTTGGATCTGCCTTCACGCGTGCCACGAAGGCTCTGAAACCTTTCAGTTGGGCCTGAATAATATTCATGCTGTCTTCCACATGAAGGCAATCCACCAACTTATGCGCCGTAGCGCTTTCCGGATCGTTGGCCTTGCGCGCTGCCCGGCGGAGGAGGGCTAAGGCGTAGTCGATAACCGGCAAGTCTGTCATGTAGAGTTGCCGCATCGGTTCTGGCATTTCCACCGGCAGTTCGGCGGTGGGATCGTTTTGTGCAGCACCACTCTGCAATTGGCGGCGGAATTCGTGGTACGAACCGTATAGGTCGATCAGAGAGTCGTAGGTACCTTGGCCCAGAGCAGAAATCAGGCCTGCTTCCGATTCCTTCAGACCAAGACCAGACCCTGGTGGGGCCAGTTTCGTCATCTGGGTTCGGTCGCACGATTCACAACCACCCGAGTAATCGCATGCAGAGCATCCTTCGGTGGAGGCCAAATGATCGATGGATCCGGCAAGGAATTGAAAACTTCCGGTTCCCACCTGGGGTATTTCGCTGATGCACATGCAGTTGAATTCGGCTCCGGCGCGCGACGTGAAGCGCGCTTGATACGCGTAAGCGTTCCTGAGCTTGGGAAGGTCGATGAGGTTGATGCCCTCAAAAACGATGCCCCGTTCCTTGCAAATGAGCATGATCAAGTGGCCGGAGACGTTGGCAAACAACCCTTGGTTTTTGACGTCGGGATTGCTGGCGTCGGCCATGAACAGCTCATGCTTGGCCTCCTCATTCACGAATTTTCCTTCGAGAATAGATGCGACGATGTTTTCAAAAGACATGGTGTGGCTCCTGCTGCGTACAAGCCTTGAATATACCACTCATTCATTCGCCGCGTGCAGTGCCATATTCATGGTGCCTGCAAGCGCCATGAAATCTGTTTGCATCTGGTGGTTTGAGCCAAGACATTCTACTGTTGGACTCCCACGAGGATGAACACTCCATGAACACGATCCTGTACGCATGTTTGTTGCTGGCTGGTGAAGACGTTGTGGTTTACGGAGCGACTCCAGCTGGAATAGCTGCCGCGCTGCAGGTGAAGCGGATGGGCCATTCCGTGCTGCTGCTGGAACCAACGGCGCATGTGGGTGGACTGACGGCATCCGGCTTGGGTTTCACCGATTCGGGAGACAAGGCGGTTGTTGGTGGCATATCCCGTGAATTTTACCGGGCCATCAAGAAGCATTACGAGCAGCCCGCCGCGTGGACATTTGAAAAACGCGACGACAATCGATCGGCACGCTCCAACGAAGATGCCATGTGGACCTTTGAGCCGAAGGTGGCTGAGGCTACTCTGCTCGCCATGCTGCGCGCCGAGGGAATCGAACCGCGCCTGAACCAGCGGCTGCTGCGCGACAAGGGTGCGGGAGTGGTGCGGAAAGGTACGGGAATAACGTCGATCAGGCTTGAAGGCGGCGGTTCAGTACTCTCGGCCAAAGTCTTTATCGACGCAACTTATGAAGGCGACCTGATGGCTGAGGCTGGGGTTCCCTACCACGTTGGGCGTGAATCCACTTCCGATTTCAATGAATCGCTAGCGGGTGTTCAGCGTAGGTTGAATGTGCACAGTCATCGGTTCATCCACCATGTGGATCCTTACAAGATTAAAGGTAATCCCCAGAGCGGGCTCTTGCCGGGCATCGAGGCGACATTGCCGCCGGATGGTTCGGCAGACAAACGAGTGCAGGCTTATTGTTACCGGCTGTGCATGACCCAAGTGAAAGCCAACAAGGTTGACTGGCCTATGCCTGAAGGCTATCAGGAAAGCGATTACGAGCTTTTGCTGCGCACCATCGAGTCGGGTGACCAGCGCATGCCGTTCAAGCCCGATATGATGCCGAACGGCAAGACTGACACGAACAACAACTGTGCTGTCAGCACCGATTACATAGGCCAGAACTACGATTACCCCGAAGCGAGCTACGCCCGCCGCAGGGAAATTGAGCGCGCGCATGAGCGGTACCAGAAGGGGCTGTTTTACACGCTGTCTCATAACCCGCGTATACCGGAGTCGTTTAGAGCGCGCGTGGCTGAATGGGGCCTTTCCAGAGACGAATTTGTGGGTACAGGCCATTGGCCGCACCAGATTTATGTGCGTGAAGCCAGACGCATGCGCGGGGCACTGGTGCAGACCGAGCGCCACTGCCGCGCATTGGATCCCATCGACGATTCCGTGGGAATGGGGTCTTACAACATGGACTCACACAATTGCGCTCGCTATGTGACCTCCGAGGGCTTTGTGCAGAACGAGGGTGACATTCAGGTTGGCCCCGGCGGCGCCTACGCCATCAGCTACCGGGCGCTCACACCCAAGGCTTCTGACTGTGTGAACTTGCTGGTGCCGGTTTGCTTGTCGTCGACCCATATGGCGTACGGGTCCATTCGCATGGAGCCCGTGTTTTTCGTGCTGGGGCAATCAGCAGGCACAGCGGCGGCGATGGCCATTGAGGGCAATATCAGCGTTCAGGAAGTGCCTTATGAGGCACTGAAAAGTCGCCTGCTGAAGGATGGGCAGGTTCTGAGTTACAAACGCGAAAAGCGTTTGTCGGGCCTAGATCCAGCCAGAATACCCGGAATTGTTGTGGATGATGAGTCTGCAACTTCGGTTGGAATATGGACTGCCAGCAACGCCAACCCGCCCTTTGTTGGCAATGGATATCGGCACGATGGCAACGAATGCAAGGGAGACAAGAAGTATACGTTTACAGCGATGTTGCCTGCTGAAGGCATGTATTCGGTCGCGGTATTTTACAGCACCAATGCCAACAGGGCGACCAATGTTCCAGTCGTGGTGACGCATGCTGGCGGAGAGGCGCGTGTGGTGATGAACCAGCGCAAATCTGCGGGTAAAGATGGATACACGGTTCTGGGTACCTACCGGTTTGCTGGAGGCGCGGCCAAGGTCGAAATCTCCAACAAAGGCACCGATGGTTATGTCATTGCCGATGCGGTTCGCTGGTTGCCTGTGCGTTAAAATCAGCAGTAAATCACTGCTGGAATGCCATGGCGACCCGTGTTAGAGTGCTGATTCGCCTACCAGGTACTGTTGAATGGAACCCTCCCCATGATCGTCGTCAGTATTCTTGCAACCTTGTTATTGGTATCGGCCGCGGATCCCTTGGTGTTGTTCAAGGGTGAACGGGTTGCGGTGATCGGCAATACCTTGGCAGATCGGATGCAGCACACGGGGTATTTGGAGGCGAGGTTGCAGGCCCGCTACCCCGAGCATGGCGTTACTTTGCGCCATATGGGGTTCTCGGGCGATGAACTGAAGACGCGCCTCAGGTCGTCCAATTTCGGGTCGCCGGAACAGTGGATGTCCAAAACCAAAACGAGCCTGATTCTGGCGTTCTTTGGTTACAACGAGTCGTGGGCAGGTCCAGCAGGGCTGGAAGCTTTCCGGAAAGACTTGAAGGAAGTGCTGGCGGGCTACCGAAGCCAGAAATTCGATGGGACACAGCCACCACGTGTCGTCGTTTTTTCGCCGATTGCTTTCGAGAACCACCACTCGGCACACCTTCCGGATGGCGAATCCGCCAACAGGAATCTCGCGATTTACACCAAGGCTATGGCTGAGGTGTCGGGCGAGCTTGGTTTGCCTTTTGTGGATCTTTATAATCCCACGCTGGAGCTGATGGCGCGATCAAAGAAGCGCCTCACTATCAATGGAATTCATCTCACGGACGATGGATATGCCGCCTTGGCGGATATCATCGACCGGGCGCTGTTTGGCGCGCCCGTCAAAGCGGCGCCCGAGCGACTCGAAGCCATCCGCAAGACCGTGCTCGACAAAGATTTCATGTGGTTCAATCGCTACCGCACGACAGATGGTTACTCCATCTATGGTGGGCGTGCTGATCTCAGGTTCGTGGAAGGGCAGACCAACCGCGTGGTCATGGATCGCGAGATGGAAGTTCTCGACGCCATGACTGCCAACCGCGACAAGGTGGTTTGGGCTGCTGCTCAAGGTCGCAAGGAAACCGTGGGCAGCGATTCTACACCCGATTTCATACCGGTGGTTACCAACAAGCCGGGGAAGCTTGAAGGTGGCAAGCATGAATTTCTCTCCGCTGTGGGCGCGATCGACAAAATGACTGTTGGCAAGGGACTGAAGGTGAACTTGTTTGCCTCGGAAGAAACCTGGCCAGAACTCGCCAATCCGGTGCAGATGGCGTGGGACGCCAAGGGCAGGCTGTGGGTGGCTGTGTGGCCTACCTACCCTCACTGGAAGCCCAAAGAGCCCATGAACGACAAGCTGCTGGTGCTGGAAGACACCAATGGTGACGGCAAAGCCGACAAAATGACCGTTTTTGCAGACGGACTGCATAATCCTACCGGTTTTGAATTTGCCAATGGTGGCGTGCTGGTGGCTCAGGCGCCGGATCTGGTTTATTTGGCCGATACCGATGGCGACGGCAAGGCAGATGTGCGCAAGCGCGTGCTTCATGGCTTGGATTCCGCTGATACCCACCATACGGCTAACAGTTTTGCCACCGATCCGGGAGGCGCCATCTACTTCCAGGAAGGCACGTTTCACCACACGCAGGTGGAAACACCGTTTGGAGCGCCATGGCGTTGCGCCAACGGCGGAGTATTCCGTTACGAGCCCCGTTCGCAGAAATTTGAAGTCTATGTCACCTATGGCTTTGCCAACCCCCATGGTCACGTCTTCGACAAATGGGGGCAAGATATTGTGGTGGATGGCACAGGCTCGAACCCGTACCACGGCACACTGTTCAGCGGATTATTACCGTACCCCAACAAGCACAATCGCCCGCCGCAGGTTTACCAGCAGCGTACGCGTCCGTGCCCCGGAATGGAGTATGTTTCGTCCCAGCATTTCCCGGAAGAATTTCAGGGGAACTTGCTGGTGGGCAACGTGATCGGCTTCCAAGGAATTCTGCGCTATAAAGTACTCGACAAGGATTCCAGTTTCGGAGCCGAGGAGCTGGAACCAATTCTGTCGTCAACCGACCCGAACTTCCGTCCATCGGACTTGAAATTCGGAGCAGACGGCGCGCTGTATTTCATCGACTGGCATAACCCGATCATCGGCCACATGCAGCACAACCTGCGCGATCCTAGCCGCGATCGCGAGCACGGCCGCATTTACCGCGTGACCTACGAAGGTAGGCCTTTGCAGAAAACCCCAGCCATGGTTGGCAGGCCGATATCTGATGTGGTCGCGCTTTTAAACCACCCTGTGGATCGCACACGTGGGTTGGCCCGTATGGAACTGGCCTCGCGCCCCGCGGCCGATGTCGAAAAAGCCTTGAAGGCTTGGCTGCAAGGCAAGAACCCATCGGCCAATGCCCGTGAATTCACCGAGGCCCTTTGGGTGATGCAGCACCTCGATGCTCCACATCCGGAATTGCTGAAGGCTGTGCTTGGAAGCTCGGACTTTCATGCGCGCGCTGCTGCTGTTCGGGTGCTGTGCGCTTGGCGCGACCGGATCAGCGATACGGTTTCATTGTTGAAAACATTGGCCGCCGACGAGCATCCTCGAGTTCGGCTTGAGGCGGTGCGTGCCGCGAGTTGGGTGAACCGCGCCGAGGCTGTTGAGGTTCCCATTATTGCCGGAACCAAGCCGGGTGATGTTTACATCGACTTCTTGCGTGGTGAAACCATGCGCACGCTGGAACCACTTTATAAGGAGGCGTTGGCTCGGGGTGAAAAGGTCGAATTCACCACCGAGGCGGCCAATCGCTACCTGCTGCGCACTCTGAGCGTGGAGTCGCTGCTGAAACAACCACGCGTTCCTGCGGCCTTGACTGAAATTTTGCTGCGTCCGGGTGTGCGCGATGAAGCCCGCCGGTCTGCCCTGACCGATCTGGCCCGCGCTGGCAAGCGTACTGAAATGAAGACGTTGCTGGATTTGATCAGCGGGACGGGCGCCGCCACAGAACCACGCGACGAGGCAACGCTTGTGGAACTGGTCCGGCTGATTCCGGGGCGTCCTGCCGCTGAACTTGGCGAGGTTCGCCCGGATATTGAAAATTTGGCAATCAATGGCCGCCAGCCACTTCTGAGGCAGGTGGCGTATGTGATGCTGCTGACGGTTGATGGCGTTCCCGACAAGGTCTGGACGCTGGCCAGCGGTTCGGTGCGCGGATTGCGCGATCTGGTGGGGGCTATTCCCATGCTAAGTGATACCGCCATGCGCGCTACTCTGTATCCGAAAATCGCACCATTGCTCGATGGCTTGCCCAAGGGTTTGGATGTGAAGGCCTCGAAGCAGGTCAACGGCCGCTTTGTGCGGGTGGAACTGCCCGGCAGGCAGCGCACGCTGACCTTGGCCGAAGTTGAAGTGATGTCGGATGGCGTGAACATCGCCCGCAAGGGCAAGGCCAGCCAAAGCAGCGTCTCGAATGGAGGCGAACCTAGCCGCGCCATCGATGGAAATCGAAGTGGCGAGTACGGTTCGGGCAGCCAGACGCATACCCAAGAGGGCGCGATCAACCCTTGGTGGGAGCTTGATCTGGGAGGTGAATTCCCGATCGACACAGTGGTTATTTATAATCGAACCGATGGCAATCTGGGTGGTCGCCTTTCCAACCACACCATCAAGGTTCTCGATAGTGCCCGCAAGGTGTTGTTCGAGAAAACCGGCCTGCCAGCGCCTGCTGTTAGCGCCAAGGTAGATGTGGGAGGCGAGTCTCCAGATCGTGCCCTGCGGGCTGAAACGATGTTGGCGCTGGTAGCGGTGCGTGGGCAGGAAGAAAAAACCTTTACCCTTTTGGCTGACCGCGTGAAGGCCGACAAGGACCGTCTACAGGCTGTTCGTGCCCTTTCGCGTCTGCCCCGCGCCGCTTGGTCGCGTGCCGAGGCACCGGCACTGGCGGACATTGTGCTTGGAGTTATCAAGCGCATTCCTGCCAATGAGCGTACCGGCCCCGCGGCGATCGACTACGTCGAGTTTGCCGATGGCCTTGCGGGACTTCTACCAGCCGAGAAATCCCGTGCCCTGCGCCGCGATTTGGGTGAGTTGGCCGTGCGTGTGATACGCCTCGGAACACTTCCCGAACGCATGGCATACGACAAGGAACTGCTGGTGGTGCAGGCGGGCAAGCCGCTAGAAATTGTGCTTGGCAACGACGATTTCATGCCGCACAATTTCGTGATCACAAAGCCGGGCGCACTGGAGGAAGTTGGCATGCTCGCCGAGGCGAGTGCTGCTAATCCGGAGTTCCAGGCGCGGCAATTTGTCCCCAATTCTAACAAGATTCTGCTTTCCAGCAGGCTTTTGCAAACACGTGAATCGCAGCAACTCGCGTTCACGGCGCCCGCGACGCCCGGGGTTTACCCGTATGTGTGCACCTATCCGGGGCACTGGCGCCGCATGTACGGTGCCCTTTATGTTGTTGACGA
Organism: Candidatus Kuenenia stuttgartensis; assembly: GCA_945875585.1. Lineage (GTDB taxonomy): Bacteria > Planctomycetota > Planctomycetia > Gemmatales > Gemmataceae > REEB421. The sequence continues at coordinate 15,336 of CAMCLK010000022.1, forward strand.
TCTTGATGCCTATCTGGCCAACCCGGAAGCGTATTTGGCGAAAAACCCAATGCCTGCCGCCGATGCGCTGCTGAAAGATCGCCGCCCTCGTACAGAATGGAAGCTGGAAGATTTGGCGCTTTCGGTGGAGCATTTGGAACCGGGCAGAAACTACAACAGTGGCCGGCAGATGTTCACCATGGCCTCGTGCATCTCTTGCCACAAGGTGGGAGATCAGGGGAACGATTTTGGGCCCAAGCTAACAGAACTGGATCCGAAGTGGAAACCAGTCGATGTGCTGCGCGAGATTCTGGATCCATCGCTGCGTATCCACGAAAAATTCAAGTCGCAGGTGGTTGAGCTTAAGAATGGCAAAACCGTCACCGGACTTGTGATGGGCGAGAAAGATGGCAACCTGCTGCTGGTGGAAAATCCGCTAGCCAAAGCCACCGCCACGGCTATACCGCTTAATCAGATTGAAACGCGTACGGAATCGAAGGTCTCGCTCATGCCCAAGGGGCTGCTCGACAAACTCAGCCGTGACGAAGTCTTGGATCTGCTCAGTTTTGTATTTGCCAAGGGTGATCCTAAGCATCCGCTGTTCACCAAGGGTGGCCACGGGCACGGCCACTAATACGGAAGCATGCCATGCGAACAACTGCACTATGGATGTTGATTCTGACCTCGCCGGCGTTGCTCGCTGATCCGGGGGCGAAACCGCCTGTGGATTTCAAGCGGGACATTGAGCCCGTATTAAAGGCGCGTTGTGTCGAGTGCCATACGGGCTCGAAGCAGAAGGGTGGTTACCGGCTCGACAACCGGGCGGGCGCCACCGATTTTGGCGACACGGGCAAAAAGGGCATTGTTCCGGGTAAATCTGCTGAAAGTCTGGTGATGGCCCGGGTGCGCGGTACTGAAGGCAAGAGGATGCCCCCTAAGGGCGATCCTCTGACTCCGGCGCAAATCGACGCCATGGCCCGCTGGATCGACGCGGGCGCTCCATTTGCAGACGACTCTGTCGCCAGGGTCTCAAGCGACCATTGGGCCTTCCGCAAACCAATGCGGCCCGAGGTGCCGGCGACCAACAATCCATGGTCGCGTTCGCCCATTGACGCGTTTATTCTTTCGCGATTGGCCAAGGCGGGGCTGAAACCCAACCCCGAGGCAGACCGCGCCACGCTTCTGCGCCGTTTGACTCTCGACATCACAGGTTTGCCACCAACACCTGAGGAAATGGATCAGTTTATGGCTGATTCCAAACCCGGGGCACTGGATCGTCAGGTTGACCGACTATTGGCGAGTCCCCGTTACGGGGAACGTATGGCGCGCCAATGGCTCGATTTAGCCCGCTACGCCGACAGCAAGGGCTACGGATCCGATCCGTTGCGTCCTTATATTTGGCGTTACCGCGACTGGGTGATTGATGCCTATAACCGCAACTTGCCTTACGACCAGTTTTCCATCGAGCAGCTTGCGGGTGACCTTCTGCCTAATGCCACCGATGAAACACGTTTGGCCACGGCATTTCACCGCAACACCATGACCAACACCGAGGGTGGTACCGACGACGAGGAGTTTCGTGTCGCGGCGATAAAGGACCGGGTGGATACCACCGCCCAGGTGTGGATGGCGCTCACATTGGGATGTGCCAAGTGCCACACGCATAAATTCGATCCGATCACACAGAAGGAATATTATCAGGTTTTCGCGATCTTCAATCAGACAGCAGACAACGACCACCCCGAAGATCTGCCTCGCCTGCCCACACCCACCGCTGAACAGGCGGCGCGGAAGGCTGGTATTGCTAAGAAAATGGCTGATTTGCGAGGTCGAATCGATGCCCCGGCGCCGCTGCAAGGCCCCGATTACGAAATCTGGCGGAAGGCCATCGCCTCGTCTGAAAATGCTTTCAAACCACTGGTCCCCAAAGCCGTGAATGGTTCACAAGCGGCAACCTATACGGTGGGTGCGGATGGTTTGGTGCGGTTGACATCGCCAGTGCCGGCGGCAACCGTCACCACCGTGGATCTTGGTAATGAACTGGATGGGGTGACAGCAATCCGTCTGGAAATACCCAAAGATGGTGCTTCCGCCGGTGGCAATGTGGTTATTGACAATCTCCGGCTGGAAAAGTCGAAGCCCGGTGCGGCAGCGGTTACAGCACGGTATCTGCGGTTGGATCTGCCCGGTAATGGCAAGATGATTCACATCGCCGAAGCCCAGGTATTCCAAGGAAACGAAAATATCGCCCGCAAGGGGAAGGCCAGCCAATCGACAACCGCCTTTGGTGGCGATGCTGCCAAGGGAATCGATGGCAACACTGATGGGCATTTTGTTTCAGGATCTGTCACCCATACAGCGGAGTCTGATAATCCGTGGTGGGAGGTTGACCTCGGTAAAGCCTCTGCCGTGGACCGCGTGGTCATCTTCACCCGTGTTGATGGCGGGTTGTACACCCGCATGGACGGTATGGTGGCATCGTTGCTGGATGATAAACGTCAACCGATCTGGAAGCAGGTATTAACCAAGGCACCGGCTGTAAGCGTGGCCTTGCCTGTTGCCGGTGACCTGACCGTGGCTCTCGGTGAACCATCCGCCACGCACGAGCAGCCCGGATTTCCAGCGCGCGCGGCCTTGGGGACATCTGGTGCCAAGGTTGGTTGGGGGCTGGGTGGAGGCACAGGAGCCGATCAGGCGCTGGTTATTCCGCTGGTCAAAGCGTTGTCCAACGAGCAGTTCCGTCTGGTGGTATCTCAGAATTATGGCACCAAGCATGTGATGGGTCGATTTCGCATTGGTGTGACTCGGCAGGTTCCGCCTCCGCCCGCTGCTAGCGCAGGTCTTGTTGCTGCCCTTGCCAAAGAAACCCGAAGCTGGACTGTTGCCGAACGCGATATGGTTCAGCAGGCATGGAACCGGGTCACTCCTGCCCGCGCTGAACTGAATGCCCAGATGGCTCGGTTGGATACCGAATTGAAGGCAGTGGATAAGGAAATCGTCAGCACGCCTGTGATGCAGGAGCTGCCTGCCGACCGAAAGCGTGTCACCAACATTTTGGTGAAAGGCAATTTTCTCACCAAGGGAGATCCGGTGAATGCCGGTGTGCCCTCGGCGTTCCATGCGTTGCCAAAAGGATCAGTCGATCGCCTTGCGTTTTCTCAGTGGATCGTTTCGCCTGAAAATCCACTCACGGCACGCGTGGCTGTGAACCGTTTGTGGGCCCAGATCTTTGGTCGCGGGCTGGTTGAGACAGAGGAAGATTTCGGAATCATGGGTTCAAAACCCACGAATCCTGAACTTCTCGACTGGCTGGCAACCGAATATGTGCGCATGGGCTGGGATACCAAGGCCTTGATGCGGATGATTGTGCTTTCAGCCGTTTACCGACAAGATGCGCGTGTGGAGGATGATCATCAAAGGATTGACCCGCGCAACGAACTGCTGGCCCACTTCCCAAGGCAGCGCCTTGAAGCCGAAATGGTGCGCGATCAGGCCTTGGCTGTGAGTGGATTGCTTTCAGGCAAAATGGGTGGTCCTTCTGTCTATCCGCCCCAGCCAGCAGGATTGTGGCAGGCGGCGTTCAACGGCGAGCGTACCTACCCCACCAGCATGGGCGAAGATCGTTATCGCCGAGGTATCTACAGTTTCTGGCGCCGCACGGTGCCGCCTCCGGGTATGCAGGCATTTGACGCGCCCAGTCGCGAAAGCTGCACGGTCAGGCGAATAGGCAGCAATACGCCCTTGCAGGCATTTGTCACCTTGAACGACCCTGTTTATGTGGAAGCTGCGCAGGCGCTGGCACGCCGAATGGCGCGCGAGGGCGGTACCACCTGGGAGGGGCGAATCGAGCGGGGATGGAAACTATGCCTTGGTCGCGCGCCTTCCACGATCGAGCGGGATTATCTTCTCCGCCTGCTGGATGCAGAAAAAACAGTATTTCAGGCCAATGCTGCCGATGCAGCCAAGCTCGCTGGTGCTGGCGAGCTGCCTTCTGGCACCACCAAGGCGGAGATTGCAGCAGCAACCGTTGTTGCGAATGTTCTTCTGAACCTTGATGCGTTCCTAACCCGTAATTAAATCACGCTAGGGAGAAAAACCATGAACGATTATCAGGCTCGAGTACTCGATGGAACACGCCGTCAATTTCTGCAACGGTGCGGTGTGGGCTTGGGCTCGATGTTTCTGGCGGGAGCATCGCAGGGTGGCGTTCAGGCGCCGTCGCGTGCTGCGAAGGCGCGATCGGTGATTTATCTGCACATGTCTGGTTCGCCACCGCAGCAGGAACTGTTTGACGACAAACCAAAATTGAGGGAGTTTCACCTCAAACCGTGTCCGGACAGTCTGCTGCAGGGTGAGCGTTTCGCGTTCATCAAGGGGCATCCAACACTTTTGGGATCTCCTTTTGCATTTTCTTCCTGTGGTCAGTCTGGCCAGCGTATCAGCGAACTGTTTCCCAATTTGCAGACTGTGGCTGATGAATTGACGGTCATTCGCTCGATGCGTACCAAGGAATTCAACCATGCCCCGGCTGAACTCTATGTTCACACCGGTGAAAACCGCCCGGGATACCCTGCCATTGGTGCATGGGCGAGTTATGGGCTTGGATCTCTTAATTCCAACCTGCCGGGGTTCATGGTGCTTGTTTCCGGCGGCACCGATCCGACCGCGGGCAAAAGCGTTTGGGGCTCAGGCTTTCTGCCATCGATTCACCAAGGAGTGCAGTGTCGTTCGGGATCTGAACCCATTTTTTATGTGTCGGACCCTGATGGGCTCGATCGTGCCGGTCGCCGCCGAAGTCTGGATGCTCTGAAATCGCTTAATGAAATTGAATTGCTCCGTAGCAGAGACCCCGAGACCCGCACGCGTGTGGACCAGTATGAACTGGCGTACCGAATGCAGGCATCGGTACCCGAAGTGATGGATATTTCCAGAGAACCGGCGCGTATTTTGGAAGAGTATGCGGCCAAGCCGGGGCAGGGTAGCTTTGCCAACAACTGCCTGCTGGCAAGGCGGATGGTGGAGCAGGGCGTGCGCTATGTGCAACTGTTCGACTGGGGTTGGGATTGCCACGGCACCGGCCCGGGCGATGATATCGTTAATCACCTTCCCCGCAAATGCAAGGAGATCGATCAGCCGATCGCGGCACTGTTACGCGATCTGAGGCGCAGGGGGCTGTTGGAGTCTACTCTGGTTGTTTGGGGCGGAGAGTTCGGGCGAACCAGTATGAACGAGGCTAGGGGCGGGTCGAAGTCACTGGGCCGCGACCATCACCCTCACTGCTTCACGGTTTGGATGGCTGGCGGCGGGATCAAGCCGGGCCTGTCTTATGGCGCCACCGATGAGCTAGGTTGGCGCGTGGCTGAGAATCCGGTGGAAGTGCACGATCTGCAGGCGACTATTCTGCATCTGATGGGCCTTGATCCGTTGACATTCTCATTCAGGCAGATGGGGTTGGACCACCGGTTGATCGGCCCCGCGGTCGGCCCGCGTGTTATTTCTGAAATCGTTGCCTGAGGCACGCCGCGTCAACTGGATTTTTTGCGGCATAACCTGAAACCATACCTTAGGCCGGTGCCGGGGATACCCACGCTGGCCGTGGGGCCGTTTTTGCCGATGTTCACCGAACCGCCTTTGCGCTGAAACGATAGCGATAATCCGCCCTTGCTGATGTTCAGGTATACACCTGGCCAGATGCGGATTCGTTTGTGGAACATCCAGCCCATATCTGATCCTCCTCTTTGGCATCCATTCCATCGTAATGTAGGCAATTCATACGGGCTCGCAAGAAGTTTTGATGTGGATCACCGGATCGTTCTTGACCCGTATTGAATGCTCTGAGCTAATAAAAATCTGACGCAATCTCCACGCCCTTTTGGAGCTTCTCATGTACCGGCTTGCCCTTATGGCGCTTGTCGCATTCAGTGTGATCGCCACACTGATGCTTTCCCGCGGCATTTCCGATCCGGGTGCCACGCCCGCCCTTAAAGAAGGCTTCGATATCGCATCGGAGCAGAAAAATCCGTGGACGTCGCTCAAGCCCAACGTGGCTCCCGGGCAGTTCCAGTTCGCCATCGTTTCCGACCGGACGGGTGGCCACCGTGCTGGCGTTTTTTCGCGCGCTATCCAGCAGCTTAACCTGCTTCAGCCCGAGTTTGTCATGTCTGTTGGCGACCTCATCGAAGGTTCCAAAGATGCTGATATCAGCCGCAAGCAGTGGACGGAATTCAACGGTTTCATCAAGCAGTTGCAGATGCCTTTCTTCTATGTGCCCGGCAACCACGATGGAGCCAACGCCTCGTTGGCAGATGTGTGGAAGGAAGCTTATGGACGACGCATGTATTCCTTCGCCTATCAAAACTGTCTTTTTGCGTGTATCAACACGAGCGATGAAAGCGTGGATGATCCCAAGGCGGATGCCAGTTACCGCAAGCCTCGCGTTGGCAAGGCACAGATCGAAATGCTTGCCGCAGCCCTTAAAAAACACCCCAATCCCCGACACACGTTCATCTTCCTGCACCATCCCATTTGGAATGCTAAGGATCTTGAATCCAATGGCTGGCTCGAAGTCGAAAAATTGCTTGCGGACAAGCAGTACACCGCTTTCTGCGGACACGTTCACGTGTTTCACAAATTTATCCGCAACGGCCGCAACCTGTATCAGTTGGCGACCACGGGCGGTGGCAGCTCCATGCGTGGCGCTGAGTACGGTGAGCTCGATCAGATTGCATGGGTAACCATGAAGGAAAATGGACCTGTTGTCTCGCACATCGGCCTTCATGGCATTTACCGCGATGACCTGACGCCCATTGTTACCGATGAGTCGGGTACACCTCCCGCGGTTCTTCCCAAGGGATTGGTGCCAGCTCGTGGCGTTGTGATGATGGAAGGCAAGCCACGTTCCGGCCTCATGGTGCTGTTCACGAAGGTGAAAGAGAATAACGAAGAGCGCACCTTGGTTGGAAACTCACGCACAGGTGCGGATGGCAGCTTTGAGATGTTCGGTCCCCGCGGTACCAATGGCCTTCCAGCTGGCAAATATCAGGTCAGCTTCCTGCAAGCGCCTTCGCTGGTGAGCGATGTTAACAAAGATAAAAACGCTGCGCCTGCTGTTGCCATTCCGGAAAAGTACAAAACCCCAGCCACCAGCCCCATTGTGGTGGACCTGAAGGAAGGCGCCGGCCGGTTCGAGTTCAAGATTGACTGACGTTTGCTAATTTGAAAAAAAGTGTGGACGACCGGTGTGATCCGGTCGTCCACTTTCATTTTGTCGTTCCGTATTAGTATTTGGCTTGATCGGTCTTAACCACGACCACGCATAGCGGGGACAAAAGCCAGATCGTGTCTGGTTCCGCCCAAGGTTGCGTAATCGGTGGAATTGCATGTGAGCACCACAATCTGCAATCCCCTTTCCGCGCCAAGATAAAGCATGGTTTGCAATTGGCGGATACGGTCGGGGTCTGAATTGGCAAACGTATCATCCAGAATAACCGATTGGTCTTGTCCGCTCTTCTGGTTGATCAGTTCTGCCAGTGCTAGCCGTAACGCTACCCCGGCCTGTTCACGCGCGCCGCCGCTGAGGGCGGCAAAGGGAAGCGCGCCCTCACCGCGTGAGTTGCGCTCAATGGCGATGTGATCAAATTCGTTGTTATCGTTCCACCTGACCGCGACATTGGTTTCGGGTCCGAATACAGTTCGCAGGTACGGCTCCATTCGGCTCGTCAATGGAACGCTTTGCGCATTATTGATATTCGATCGTTCAGTTTGAATGAGTTCTTCAATAAGCTTGAGCGCCTTGGCGCGCTTGCTGTGCCGGTCGAATTCTTCTTGCGCCCTATCCAAGTTGGCTCGGGCTATCGCCGCTGTTTCTTCGGGGTCTTCCTGGCCCATGCTCATCAGAATTCCTTTGGCTTGATTGATTCTCGCGTTGGCTGCCTCGAGCCGAGCCGAATTGTTTGTCAGACTGGTGGCTAATCGATTTTTCAAAAGATTCGCGTTGTCCGGATTCAATTTCGCAAGCGACTCTTCCACGATATCGAGATTCCTGCGAGCAACTAATGCGGAATTTTTTGCTTTGGCCAGTTGTTCGGACCTAGCGTCATCGTGACCATGATTAGCGATCAAATTATCCAGCAACGCAGTCTGCGTACCAACGGAATTTCTTTTATTGGTAATTTCAATGTGGTTGCGTTGAAGTTCTTTTTCAATGCTTCTTGTGTGGTTTTGCGCGCGTTCGAATGCGGACTGGCATTCTTGTTCGGCGCTTTCCGATTGGGTCACGGCCAATTGGGTTGAGGCTAGCGTTTCAATGGCTTGAGTCAAATCAGTGGTGACTTCCATATCACTTGCCGATTCAGCTGCCCGAAGCATTCGCTCGGCATCGGCATCTTCTCTTCGCAGACGCTCAAGATTGGCTGAAAGATCACTTTCGCCATTCAGGAGGATGCTTTGATTTTCCTCGATAGCACTTATGGCAGCTTCGATTCGATTACGAGTATCGACGGCAGATTCTGCTTCTTCGATAGACGTCACGCGCAAAGCGGATAATTGTTCGGCAAGGTCGGAGTTGTTCGCCCGCAGGGCATTGGCCTTTTCTTCGAGGGTTGCACCGCCGCCTGGCCGGATACGAATAGTGGTACCCGATCCAACCGAAACCGTAGTATCTGCTGTCACCACACAGGATTGGCCCGCCTGAAACTGCACACCGCCGACGCTCACGGTCTCCGCCGCAGATTCCACAATAATTCCTGTTGCCACCGCATTGAGTTCCGCTTCCGAAGCGATGATTTTATCACGCAATCTATTGAGCCTGCGTATGGCTCTTTGATCAATTAAAGCTGTGCGTTCGAGTTCCTGTTGGTAGCTTTTTTTTGACGCGTCAAATAGGGATACTTTTTCCTGTTTTGATTCAAGCTGTTTTAGTTCAATCTCCTTTTGTAATCTTGTGACATTATGCTGCGCGAAATCACGGCGAGCGCGGCTCTTGGAAGCTGTGGACCTGGCTCTGGTCAGGTTGGTTTCTGCAGTTGCTAATTGTACTCGTGATCCTTGTAAAGATGCTTCATAACCAGCAACATGCGTTTCAAGTGGCAGAAGTTCCGCCTTGGCGCTGGACAATGCCGAGCGTATTGTGTCTATATTTTTATTGATTAATTCCAGAGAGCTAACAAGAATATTCGCTTGCTGCGCATCAAACTCACGCGTCAATTTTTGATTTGTCAATTCATTAATATTGGCCAGAATAATTTCGTTGGCGTAGATCTCTTGCTGGATTGTTGCGGCAATTGTGGCGCATTCGCGCGCGCTATTTTCCGATTCCCTCAATTCGGCTGACGCCGTGGAAAGTCTCGCGACCGTGGCTGCGGCTGTTCCATAAGTGTTACGAGCCGCATTCAAGGCGATCTCAGCCCTTCCTGCTTCCGAATTTACCAGAAATGCGGTTCGGGCTTGGTTGTAAATGGTACCGACTGTGGTATCGATGGCTGATGTTAGTGCTCTGTCGGCCTCAGACATCAAAATTCCCGCAGCTCCATCCTGCTGCAGGAGTTCCAACAGGTCGGGCCCCTCGGGAACGTAAGTTCCGGTTTCATCCATGGCATTTCCTTGACGCACCCACAAATGGCCCATGGACACGGCATGATTTTCAATTCCACCGGCCGCGATAAGGCCATCAATGCCCAGCAATTCAGCCAGTTCTGTTTCCGCAGCTTGCCCCGTTAAATTAGGTTTTCCAGCGGCTGTTAGCAGGATGGTTCCGGTGTTTCCAGAAAACACTTTTCGCACCGTGTATCTGGCCTCATTTGTCGAGAATTCAACTTCCACCTCGGGCGCACCATCGTGCGTGGCGCTTTTCATTTGCTGCAAGGCATTTCCGGCTGCCCTAGGCCTAAGGTACAGACCACGGTGCAACGCCTCCAGAAGCGTGCTTTTGCCGGTTTCATTGGCACCGGCGATCAATGTCAACCGGTCGTCAAAACGAACCGTGACATCGCGGTGAATGCGGTAATTACGGACAGTCAGCCGATGAACGCGCATGATGATTCTCCTAAATCAGATATTGGCATGGACCATGTTGAAGAGTTCGCGTAGCGCCCTTTGAGCAGTTTCCCCTGTTTCTCCTGGTAGCGTTGCCTGAACGCGCAACGCTTCCGCCACCGCGCCGATGAGCGGGTTGTTGGCGGGGTCCGCCAGACGGGCGGTTTCTTCCGCTGTCGGTGTTACCGTGGTATGGTTTTTGATTTTGCAGCGCAGTAGTCGCGCCTCCAGAAGACTGAGAATTTCTTCCAGTTGTCGGCCGGCCTCGAGGCTCAGGCTACCGGCCAGTTCCAGTTCCAGAAGGTTTTTGATACTTCCCGCCGGAAAGAGTGAGGCGAAGCGTTCTTTCAGAAGTTCCACATCACTGTCGGCATGGAAGGTGACCGACAGTTTTCGCCAAACGGATGCTCCTGTTTTTATTTCTTGAACTATTGGACGCTTGGTTCTTTCTGCCGTAACGACAAGTGATAATCCGGATTGATAAGAGTCTGATCTTGGAAAACGATCGGATTCATGAGTTCCCGAATACCAAGCGAAACCATTGGCTCCCGCTTCCCGGAAACCGTGCCAGTCGCCCAAGGCGATATAGTCGAACACGCCATTTGGGAGCCTATCCAGATTCAGTTGGTTCGGGACACCACCAATTCCACCATCCTCATCGTCGGCTTGTTCCGCACCAAACCCTTGAATACTACCGTGTGCTAGTACAATTCTCGGTTTGTTTCCCCAAGCCTGCGTATCGAGGTCACCACGTAGCCATTCAGTTGGGTCGGCATTGACGTGCTGGTGCAGGAGTGGGCAGGGCAGCAACACGGCATCATCGCGTACAAAGGGAACGGCCTCGGTCAGAATGGTGAGATTGGGTGCCAGTCTTTCGTGTTCGGATCGGAAGTAATCTTGCGCATAGGGGCCAGACGGGCCTGCCGGATCGTGATTTCCGGGAATGGCATATACCGGTACACCCATGCCACCGATCATGGTGCAAGCGCGCGAAACAGTCGCTCGGGTAGGTTGGCGGGAATCGAAGAGGTCACCAGCCACGACAATGAATTTGGCATTCTTTTCGCGTGCCAAGGCACCAAGGCGCTGAAGGGCTTCGATGCGCTCCGCCTGAAGTATCGATCGGTTTTCAGGGTTGTTGATCTTGGCAAACGGTTTGCCAAGTTGCCAATCAGCGGTGTGGATGAACGTGACAACCATGTGTGGCCCCTGACACTGGCAGGGTGCGCTCGGTTCAATCCGAGTGCGCCGTGCCTCATAATGTCACTTCGCCACAGATGGTTAGGAATTCAAGAAAAATGTCAGGCTGCTGAAACAGCGCCTTCTGCTGGCTTCACTAGGGTGATCACATAAGCCTGATCCGCGTATGAAAGGCGCCATTGAACATTGGGAAAGCCGGCTTCTATCAGCAGCGGTTGCAACTTCTCGATGGGGAGATAGTGGAAACGACCGGTACGGGCTTCTGCTTTCAACCATTTGCCCACGCGCTGCATCTCGAAGATATTCGAAAGAAGCTTGAGGGGTTTGCGCCATCGCTTCGGCGGCCACACGGATTTCCAGAAGATCTTCCAGAAATCTGGCTCAGGAACATTGATCGAGAAAGCCAGCCTGCCACCGGGTTTCAAGACCCTCCGGATCTCGCGGAAGATCGCCCTGAACGCCGTATCGGTGTACTTGCCAGTCACTGGATCCTTGGCTTCAGCGTACGAAAGCGATAGTCCGGCTATTACGCCATCGAATGAATTGTCTGCAAAACCGGGGAGGCCGAGGCTGAGGTCAACCTGTTTGAAGGTTAGGCGTTCGGGCTGATCTGCCAGACCCAGTTTATCGCGCAAGTGCCCGATGGCCTCAGAGTTTGCAGCGGCGCAATCGACGGCAACAACACTGGCAACGGTGCGTTGGGAGTTGCGGAAAAGCCCTGCTGAAAGCTGGCCGCCACCGCAGCCGATATCGAGCCAATGCTCGCCTGCCTTAGGGTTGGCTTGCGCTAGGGTATCGTCCAGAAGTTCCTGGTAGGGCCGGGCGTGGTGCTGGTCCCAAAATGCCCGCGCACTGTCATCTTTATGCCAGAGATTGTCGGTAGTCATGATGCTTTCTTGTCCCTGATTGTTGACGTAGGGGCTTCCTCCGTGGTCGCCTCCAATTCCCGGGCCGCTCCTAAATCCCGGAGCTCAGCCGAAAGATCCTCGTTGAGAATTTGCTCCAGCCGCGCCAAGGCTCGTGCTACGACCGAGCCATCGCACACCCTGTGATCGTAAATAATGCGCACCCGGACCTTGCCCTTGGGGCTGATCGGCCCAAAGGTGAGGGTTGCTGTGAGTGGAGAGAGTGGATGAAGTGACTCTGCTCCCAGCATTCCGTAAGAGCTGATTCCGAAGGTTCCGAATTTGCGCGCACGCCAAGATCCAGACCATTCAAGAACCAACCACCAGATCATGCGCCTGATGAAGGTGGGAAGCTTGGAGACCCCATGCGCCAAGCGGAACGTTGCAGACTCTCGTACGGGGCAGCTTTTGGCCACGCTGATGAGCTGTTCAATGTGCAGTGCGGAGCGGTTTTCCGGGCCGCGAATCTTGGCAAAAAGAACCGCAGACTGCCCGTCTATGTCCTTTTCAATTGCAATGGAAGCAACGTTGGTGTCGTGCTCTACCAGTCGCTCCCATGGATACCCAAGGTAGCTGGTACGCAGGGCTGGGGTTTCATGAGCCAAGATGCCAAAAGCTTTCACAAACAACGCGGTCCAACCCGGACGTTCGACGAGAGACGAGCGAATTTCTACCAGTTTGCCTATTTTGAAAATTCGTTCAACGGGAATGGAAGGCACACGGCGGGAGAAGTGGAGCAGATCCACAATCAGCCGTCTGGGCCAAGGTAATGTTCTGCTTGGATTGGCCATAAATGGGCGCCACGGTTGCTCGCACGCGATGGTAACCCCATCGTGCCGCATATCCTGCCGTTCATGGGGGAAAAGGAACAAGGCCAACCGATCCTTTGGGGAAGCGGTTGGCCTTGTAGGGGTTATTGTAAGAGTTGGGGCTCAGGGCTATTTAGGGGCATCTGCGCCGTTGTTGTTGTCTTCTGGCTTGATGCGGAAGAGCAGGAGTTGCTCGGTTTTATCGTCGGCCTTGTGGACAAGAACCGTGGTTTGTTCGCGTGTCAGGTTAAGAATCCCAGCTTCATAGACAGGCTTGGCCTTGTCGCCAATGGTCCAAGCGGCGCGTTGCGTCTTTTTATCAACGGCCCCCTTCACCTTGCTCGTGTTGTCTTCGATGCTGTTGTAATAACTTCCACGCAGGATTCCATCTTTATTGACGGCCAATTGCAGATAATTGCTAGGGTCCTTTTCTTCGGCACGGACCATAGCAAAAACACCCAACGACTGCCATGTTTCCATAGGGTCTTCCGTTGCTTTTGATCCAGTGCTGGCAATGGCTGTGGCCTGTTGGGAGTATTGCTGTGGCGTGCCTACTGACTCACCTTGAACGGTTACGCTGTTGGCAGAGTAGACAACAGATGTTCCATAGTCGTAGTACACGGGAAACGAGCTGAAACCGCAGAATGGTACGAGACTGCCCCAAGTAGCGCCGACCCACAGGCCCGCACCGAAACCCGCTCCACCCCACCAAGGATTGAAGTGGTTGCCGTACCAGCCGCGGCCATAGTTGTTGCCATAGAAATTTCCGCGGACAAGCGCGCCGCGGTTCTGAAGGTTGGCATTCGAAAACGACTGGATGTTGTTGCCCCGGTTGTTGACAAAAGCATTGTTATTGCTGACGCGTGAAAGATTGACTTCCCCGGGAAACCGGTCGTTGTTGAATGAGTTGTTCGCTCTATTGCCATCAAATCTATTATTATCGCCACCGGGCCTGAAGCCGTTGTCGCCACCGGGCCTAAAGCCGTTGTCGCCGCCGGGCCTGAAGCCATTGTCGCCGCCGGGCCTAAAGCCGTTGTCGCCGCCGGGCCTAAAGCCGTTATCGCCGCCTGGCCTAGGGCCGTTGTTGCCTCCGGGCCTGGGACCATTGTCGCCACCCGGTCTGAACCCGCCATCACCGCCCGGTCGACCGCCGTCGCCACCTGGCCTGAATCCGCCATCACCGCCCGGTCGACCGCCGTCGCCACCTGGCCTGAACCCGCCATCACCGCCCGGTCGTCCGCCGTCGCCGCCCGGCCTGAATCCGCCATCACCGCCGGGTCGTCCACCGTCGCCGCCTGGCCGGAACCCACCGCCACCACCAGCGCCGCCTGCTGGCGGTCTGAATCCGCCGCCTCCGCCACCGACGCCGTGGGCGAACAAGCCGCCTGTTGCCGCAGTCACTAATCCCAGTGCAATCCAATTGTAAATGCGCATTGTTTAATCTCCTTTTGTTGAAAACAGATGTGGTGTTACTTCACACGGGTGAATTTGACATGTGCAAGGTCTGGCAAACGGCTGCCGCCTCGCATGCGTTCGATTGGACTCCACAGGAAAGAGTCAGAAGAGGTTCTGGTAACGACTTGGACGGAAGAAGCGGGAGCGCCATCGGCACTGGTGCCATGGATAGTTCTGTTGAATCGGGCTCCGTCATGCTCCCAAAATCCTTCTCCGGACAGGCCTGATGAATCGAATATCCAGGTTCGCAGTTCCCCATCACGAAGTTGGATCACTTCAACGACTTCGAAATCACCCGCTGGTGATTTTCCGGAGATTTTGCCGATAAGACCCTTGTTTCCCAAGGCCTTTTCGTAGCGAACGGTCAGATCCGCCGCCGGGCCTTCGGCTTTCCAGGTTCCAACAAGCCAAGCCAGATCATCGATTGCGGCCGTGGCGATCGATGTTTCACGCGATTCCGCAAGGCGCCACTGGCCCGATTCCAGAACACGAAGGCTACTAAAACGGGTGGCCCAACTGCCAACTTCACCTTCGTCTTTCAAGTGTAGGGTCCCGTGAACGCGACCTGCGCTGGCCCCCAGAAGGACTACCGAATCAATATTGATGCTGATCTTCGCCTTGGGGCGGTGATTCCCGGCAGCCTTGATGAGCGCAACAATTGCGTCGCGGCCGCGCACCACATTGCCATTGTCGGTGTGCAGCTCAGCCTGTTCAGTCCACTGCTGTCCGATCGCTTGGAAATCTCTGGCGTTGAACGCCTTCATGTAATCGTCCGCGGCTGCGCGGATGGCTAATTCCGCACCTAACGGTTTGGAACCGCCTGACGCTGCTTTTTCATCTGCTTGCGCTGGCTGGGCGGCAGGAGCAGGCGTTGGTCGTGCACCGGGCCGGCGGGTCTGCGCTTGCAAGGCAAGACTTCCACAAACAGAAGCAACGAGCAAGGCAACAAGGCCGAACCGGTAACTGGGGGCATCCATTATCAATCCTCCGGAAAAACAGTACACTACTAATTCTATGCGGCTATCATCTGATGTCAACGAGGCGATCCATTTCCTCAATCATACGACTCACAGGCTTGCGCCAGAGGGAATCTGAATCCAGAATAGGGAATCCTCCGAAACATTCTTCGCCGATGAATCAACCATGAAAGCGCGCGTTGCCATTCTATGTGCTGTTGTTCTGGCGGGCTCAGGCATTGCCCAAATCAATGATGCTGGTGCAAAACCGGGAAAATCTTCCAAACCCGCGCCTGCCAAGGTCTTGGCACTGAAGGATTATCCGCCACCGAAAGTGCCTGCAGACTCATTGCCTGTGGGTGAAGTGTTGGTGGAGTTGTGTGATACCGGCTTGCCCGACAAAAATGCCTGGCCAGAAGAAGCTCCCAAGCCCAATCACAGTTATCGTGAACGGGCGCTTGGCTTGTTTCGCTTGCCGCAGCATTACACCGACACCGGTATTCGAACAGATCGGGGCAATCCGCTGTTTGTGCGCTCAGCGGCAGTTTTGCCTTTGCAGGGCGGTCGCTATCAAATTTTGCTGCGGGCCCGAGGGGCCACGCGCCTAACGCTAGATGGTAAGGTGATACTGACCACGCCGTTTCCGCCTTCTGATAATGGTGGTCACGGTATCGTGATGGGCCCTGACAAATATCTGAACCTTGGTCCATCGTTCCGTTTTGCTCAGCCAGGAAACCGCGAAGCAGTTGCAACAGTAACTATTTCAGAGGGCCAAAAGACTCTTGCGGTTCTGGAAACAATTGTGGGCGGGTATTTAGGTAAGGCAAGGCGACGCCCAGAACTGGGAGAAACAGTTGTCGCTTGGTCGCTGGAAGGCTCCAACCAGTGGTTTTTGGCTACTCCAACGGATTCTGTGATTCCTTATACAGACGCGGGGTGGGAGGCTTATTCAGAGGAACGCAACCGGCATTTGGATGATGTGGATGCCAAGGCGCGTGCTGCTTGTCGAGCCACTGAGGCGCCAGCTTGGACCCGTAAACGCACACAAGATGCAGCGTGGCTGGCGCAACAAAAAGAATTGATACCGCCTGATGGCAAGAAGGGCGCTCATCCTGTAGATCGATTTCTTGAAGAAGTCTGGAAAACAGGGCAGCAGGAAACGAACGATCCACGCGCCCAGCGCGCAGTTGCTTTGCTGGAAACCCGGTGCGTTCAGTGTCATAGCGGAACCAAGGCCAAGGGTGGCCTGCGCCTCGATTCGCGTCAGGCGCTTTTAAAGGGTGGTGATTCTGGTAAAGCATTCGACCCTGTGGCTCCGGCCCAAGGGCATTTGTTAACGCGTGTCCGCTCAGTGGATCCCGCGGATCGCATGCCCCCCAAAGGCGCGCTGCTCAGCCCTGCTGAAATAACTCTGCTTGCCGAATGGTTGGGATCGGGGGCACCTTGGCCCACTGCTTTGGGAAGTGTTGCCAGAGTAGATGTCGCCCCTATTTGCGATGACCTTACATTTTTGCGACGCGTCTATTTCGATACCGTTGGCGTTCCACCCAGCCAAAATGAAATCAACCGATTTCTTGCAGATGCTTCAGCCACGCGCCGTAAGAATGCCATCGACCGAGCTCTTAACGATCCACGCTGGGCCGACCATGCTATTGCGCCATGGCTGGATCTATTGGCGGAAAACCCGAACATTCTGAACCCGACGCTGAACAATACCGGGCCGTTTCGATGGTGGTTGCACGAGGCACTCCTTGACCACAAGCCGCTTGACATGATGGCAACAGAATTGGTGCGGATGCGAGGGAGTGAGCGGTTTGGTGGCCCCGCGGGTTTTGGTGTGGCCAGTCAGAATGATGCTCCCATGGCCACCAAGGGTGTTGTTTTGGCAGGGGCTTTTCTAGGTGTGCAGCTCAAGTGTGCCCGATGTCACGATGCTCCTACTGGTGGCCGACTGCAGGAAGATTTGTTTTCCCTCGCAGCCATGCTGGCTGATAAGCCGGTTGTTGTACCGGCCACCAGCAGTGTGGCTGTTGACAAGCTGCATTCTGGTGGCAGAAAAGCGTTGATCAACGTGACACTTAAGTCGGGGAGTACGATTCAGCCCGCTTGGCGTTTTAACGATATTGTTGCACATAAAATAGATGCCCCGGCCCTCTCTCCACGCGATCGTTTGGCGGCGCTGCTGACCAGTGCGGCCAATGAGCGTTTTGCCGAGGTTCAGGCCAACCGGATCTGGCGAGATCTGATGGGCCGCGGTTTGGTGGAACCGCCAGACGATTGGGACCGGGTTAAACCCAGCCACCCCGAGCTTCTTAAGTGGTTGGGGCGCGAATTGGTGCGGTCTGGTTACGATGAAATCGCTCTGCGCCGCTTGCTGATGACGAGTCAGGCGTACCAAAGAGCCAGCGCCTCGTCGCTTGCAGCTGTTGATCCGCTTTACCGTGCCCAGCCACGGCGCCGTTTGGCTGCCGAGCAGGTAGTGGATGGTCTTTTTGCTGCCACTGGTAAACCGATGCGCCTTGAGGAAGTGAGCCTCGATATCGATGGCCTTCGTGACCTGGGCAACTCAATCTCGCTGGGGCAACCAAGACGTGCATGGATGCTCACTTCCACATCGAACGAACGCGACCGACCTAGCCTTTCTTTACCGCGTATACAGGCAGTATCCGATGTACTGACTGCTTTTGGTTGGCGTGGGGCAAGGCAGGATCCACTAGCTGTGCGCGATGACAATGCGGAGGTTATTCAACCGGCGATTCTGGCGAATGGAACCATGGGACTCTGGTTAACAACCCTGAGTGATGACCACGCCATCACCAAGTTGGCTCTCGAAGATATTCCGGTACAGGCGTTGATCGATCGACTGTATCTTCGCTTCCTAACACGTAAACCAAGCCCGGAAGAATCGGCGACATTGCTGGCTGTTTTGATGCCTGGTTACGCAGAGCGCAGGCTGAAAGATGTGCAATTGCCAGCCACGAAGCGAATTCCCGAACCGTATGTATCGTGGTCGAATCACCTTGATCCAGAAGCTACTACCGTCAGGCAGCGTCAGGAAGCTCGCGCCAAGGAAGGGGATCCACCCAGTGCCATGCTCGATGCAGACTGGCGCCGTCGATTGGAAAATGTGATCTGGGCATTTGTCAACACACCCGAGTTCGCGCATACGCGCTAGGAGGCTCGCCAATGACTCCAAGCTTAGACCGTCGCCAACTGATTGGTACAGGCCTTAGCGCGGCAATGGCATCGCCGCTCCTTGCCGCACCCCGTTCTTTCCGCAAGGCAGATTCCTGCATATTCCTCTGGCTGGGAGGCGGGATGGGGCAAATGGATACATTTGACCCCAAGGCTGTCGGCGATTCCAGTCGGCCCGGCAAGCCGGGCTCTCTATACGGATCGATTCCAACCTGTGTGCCCGGTGTGCGTGTTTGCGAGCATTTGCCGCAGATGGCACGACTGATGGATCGTGCAACCGCTGTGCGCACGGTGAATCACAAAGTTGTTGACGAACATGCTTTTGCAACCAATCTGGTTCATACCGGACGTATGATCGGTGGAAATGTCACCTACCCATCGATTGGGTCCCTTGTGGCACATACTCGGGGTGCGGGAACCTCCGATGTTCCCGCATACATGTTGATTGGTTATCCCAATGTCAGCCGGGGACCGGGCTTTCTGGGTGCGCGTGCCAGTTATGTGTATCTTACCGATACCGAAACGGGGCCTTCTGGTTTTTCACGGCCCGCCGCAGTGGATGCATCCCGCGCCCATGCGCGTGAGGTTTTGCTGAAAGGACTGGTTGGCGACTCCCCATCGGGCACGTCGCTGGCATCGTACCGGCAGGCACAGGAGCAGGCCTTGCGCCTGTCTGGTCCCGCATTCCTGCGTCATTTTGATTTGAAAACAGAATATGCCGAAGTCCGTTCCAGCTATGGCGGCGAGTTTGGCCAGCGCTGCTTATTGGCCAGACGTCTGGCGGAGTCCGGGGTGCGCTTCATCGAGGTGTCCCACAATCTCAATTTTCTGAATGGAACAGGCTGGGATGTTCACAACGAGGGCATCCGCAACCAGCACTTGCTGATTCGTGAGCTTGATACAGCACTTTTCGCACTCCTTATTGATCTTGAGCAGCGTGGTATGCTCGATTCAACATTGGTGGTTGTCGCCACGGAGTTTGGCCGTCCTCCCGAGTTTGATGGCCGAGGTGGACGTGGACACCAAGGATCGGCCTTCACCATGGTGCTTGCGGGCGGAGGCTTGCGCCATCGTGGTGTTTATGGTGTTACCGACGATTCCGGTAAGAAAATCATCGAGGGGCCCGTTTCAATCCCCGATTTTCACGCGACCATTTTGGCTGCCATGGGTGTTGACCCGGCACTTGAACTGATGGATGGCACTCGGCCTGTGCCGGTGACAGATGGTGGCAAGCCCGTAGCGGCCCTCATGGGATAGCCTAATCGAAAAGGATCGGATCATGGCATCACATCCACTATTCAGCCGACGTGTCAGCTTACAGGCTGGCGCCTCCACCATTCTGGGACTGGGCGAGGCAGAATGGCGTCAATTGAGGTCTGCTCCAGCGTCACATGGCCATCGTGCTGTTGTTTTTGTGTTTTTGTCGGGTGGTTTGGCGCAGCATGAAAGCTTTGATCCCAAGCCGGATGCCCCCGATACCATCCGTGGTGAATTTGGCACCATCGCAACCAAGATACCGGGAGTCCGCTATTCCGAGTACCTGCCTTTGCTTGCCGCGCGTGCCGATCGCACCACACTGGTGCGCAGTCTTGGCCATCGTTCCAACGACCATTCCGCCGGTCACCATATCATGCTGACCGGGCAATCCGGAATTCCTGTGGGATTCAACCCTTCTGCACCCAGACCAACGGATCATCCTTCTATTGCTGCCGTGGCTGGGGCAATGATGCCCAGACGCAATAACCTGCCTCCTGCCGTGGTGCTTCCAGACCGAATTGTGCATAATTCCGGTCGCGTGATTCCTGGACAGTTTGCGGGCAAGATGGGGCGGCGCCGTGACCCATGGTTTCTGGAGGTGTCGGGTTTCGATCCCAAAGCTTATGGCGCCTACCCTACCCACGAGTTTGATCATCAGCAACGTGCCTATAGGCCCAAACGCACAGGCTTTGTGCTGCCAGACCTCAGTCTGCCTCAGGGAGTCGATGGCCATCGCTTCGACGATAGACTCGACATTCTGGCACATATCGATGCCCAGCGCCAAACCCTCGACCAGTTAGGCCCCGGTTTTAACCGCCACCGTCAGGATGCGGTATCGTTATTGACCGATGCGCGAGTGCGCTCGGCATTCGACCTGAATCATGCGCCAGCGCGTGATCTTGATCTTTACGGCCGTAACGCATTCGGCTGGTCGTTGCTGATGGCAGCGCGATTGGTTGAAGCGGGCGTTTCATTGGTGCAGGTCAACCTTGGCAACAATGAAACTTGGGACACGCATGGCAACGCTTTCCCGCACCTGAAGAACAAGCTGCTGCCGCCAACAGACAAGGCACTTTCGGCACTGATCGACGATTTGTCGGCGCGGGGTCTGTTGGAGAGCACTCTCGTGGTGGTCGCAGGCGAGTTTGGCCGCACGCCGCGCACCAGCACCCTCAGCCAGTTTTACAAGGGTGCAGGGCGCGATCACTGGGGTGCAACACAAAGCGTGTTGCTGGCCGGTGGGGGAACCCGTCCGGGCCGCGTGGTGGGAGCCACCGACAAAACAGGCGGATATCCAATTTTAGAGCCGCAATCACCGGAAAATTTCGCTGCCACAATCTACACGGCTTTGGGTTTGCCGGCTACAGCCGCGTGGCACGACGCTGAAGACAGGCCCAATCACCTGTTCCACGGTATTCCGATGCCCGTATTCTGATAATGGCAGGATTCCGGAAAACGGTTGGCAGCAGATGCGCTGTCCGAAGTTAAGCCGTTGCTTAATACCGATATTGCTGGTAAATACCAACCAAGCCTTTATGGAATAGTCGTTACGGGCTGTACGGGTGCTTCTGCCACCACAGGGCCACTTGGGGATTGGATCGTCGTTTTGACAGTCAGTGGCATATTGAAGGGGCCGGCACCGGCCGCAAAAGCTATTTCCAGAACCGTGTCGCTACGGTCTGCGGCTATAATAAGGGAACGAGCGCTCACACCCTTTATGTGATCGGGCACAAGCAATTCCACAGCGACTGGACCGGTCAAACCAACGGCGCGGGCGATGGAGACGGGTAGCTTGACCGTGCCATGACCTGGAATAGTGGCCTTTTCCACAGAAACATCCAGCCTGCCCGGACCGACCACCACGATCATCTGTTGATTCTGTTCTGTGGAACTGAAACTCACGGTCCGCTGCTGGCCGTCTACCGGATCCCGCACTTGGGCTGTGGCCATCACGCAAATCCGGCAGGTTCGGCCCAGTTCCATCCATGGAGGCAAAAATGCGGGGTACTCAAATTCTGTTTGCCCAGGTGCCACCGTAATTACCGGGCCTTGTGCTCCCTGCAAGTGCCTAGCTTGCTTGTCCGACGTGCGTACAGCGATGGGGCCATCGTATCCGTTCCGTTCAATGGAGTATTTGCGCCGGTAAAACTCGCCCCTTGGCGCGCTTGTCATCACATAGGTGCTAACAATTTTAAACGGGGTTGGTATGGCGATTGCCAATCGCAGGTCCGATTCTTCCGGAATGGCCATGGAGTTACCGCCAGCAACAGCAGAAATCGATTTTGGAACGTTATTGACGGTTCCTGTTGCAATAATATGCAAGGGAGTTGAGCCTGTTTTGGCCTCTGCACCCGCTGTCAGTGGCCAGTCGATGGAAACCTGATTGGCCGCAACGGTTATCGGTTTGGCCTCCACTCCTGCTGGTAAGTGGTTGGCGCGAATGTCGATCGGACCGGTGAAACCGCCGAAGCGATCAACGGTCAGTTTCAATTTCGTGTTGCCACCCCGCATTAAGGTGGTGACATCGCTGGGAACCAGTACGCGGAAACCAGCCATGGACAAGTCGGCAGAATCAGTAACCGCTACCCTGTAAACAAATGGTGCGCCGAACCGGGTGCGGAATTTGTCTGCTACATTCAGTTTGTAAATTCCATCAACAGGCGGTGAGAAAAGAAGTGGGGAAGGATCGCTCGTTTCTGTAGCCACGGCTCGTGCTACTTCCTTACCAGCCGAATCTGTGAGGGAAACCGAAGCACAAAGTGGTGAGCCGTGCCGTTTGGCTTGAAGATCGAAGCTGTATTTGACGCCTTTTTTGAGGTTAATCGACCATGGCGTTACTTCCTCTGGCCGGGCGCAGGTACCACTCAGGGCCACGGGAACCGAATGTACTGTGGAACGATTCAGTGCATCGGGTCGACCTACTGCGGAGACTTTGAAGGGAAGATGGTAATCGGGAACTGGTTTGTCGGTGATGGTAAGCCGATAAACAAAGGCTTGGCCGCCATGGGAGCGAGCATCGGTGACACGGATGCGATATGGGCCTGAATCTTTGGGGATGAACTTCACACTGGCATCGGTTTCCGTGCATGGGTAGGTCATGGCTCTGGCGACAACACGGCCCAGAGTGTCGACAACATCTATTAAAGGAACAATGGGTGAATTGATGGCAGGTCCATGAATGAAAGCAGTGTAGGTTTTGCCGGGTTCTGTTGTGAATTCCCACAAATCGACATCATCACGCGGGAAGATGCGGCCATTAGCTGTCACAGGAAGTGCCGCTGTTTGGGGGATGGCATCACCATCGTGTTCGTTTTCGAGTATTTCTGGAAGTTCACCAACAACAAAAACAGGTCCCGAAGCGCCGCCTTGCCCTGTAAATAAACGTACTCGACGTGGGCCCAATGGCGCATCCTTAGCAACCGAAACGTTACCGCTCATATCAGAAGGGTAATCTTCCTGCCGTTGGGAATCAGGTAGTGGGAGAACGGTTCCTTCGAACCAGACTTTACGGGCAGGCACCAGATCGTGTGATGCGTTGATGCCCTTTCCGGTTAATTCAAAACCACAACGTTCGTGCAGGAAAAGACCGCCGACACGAATATCAACAGTGGTACCGCGCTGGGTGCCGGCCGGAAAAACATAACTGGCAATGGGTGGATTGGCCCATGAATGAGCGCACATACCCGAAAAAGCCAGCAGTACCAGTCCCATGTAACGGTTCATGTCGCACTACCTGCGAGACCAACGTAGTCTAATGCCCAAGTCATACCAATTCCTGAATGACTTTACCGTTGTTGACAAGTGCTACTGGCCTACCATCCGGCATGTGGATTTCTTCCTTGGGATCGATACCCATGAGCGAAAACATGGTGGCAAACAGGTTTTCCGGGCCATGTGGATCGCTGATCGGTTTTTCAGCGCGCGCATCGGTTTTACCCACCACCACACCGCCCTTGATTCCGCCTCCACCCAAGAGCACGGTAAATGCGGGGCCCCAATGATCTCGACCGGCATTGGCGTTGATCCGCGGAGTTCTGCCAAATTCTCCAGTGGCCACCACGAGTGTGCTGTCGAGCATTCCTCTATCGGCCAGATCCCGGAAAAGCGCACTCATGGCGGAGTCGTAAACAGGTAACAGTGTGTTCTTCAGTACTGAAAAGTTGGCGTCGTGTGTGTCCCAGTTGCTGTGATCGATGGTGACACACCTGACCCCCGCTTCCACCAGTCGTCGTGCCATCAGGCACGATTGACCAAGAGAGTTGCGTCCATAATCATTGCGAAGCTTGTCTGGTTCGGCATGAATATCAAACGCCTTTTTTGCCTGCCGCGAGGTCATCAGGTTGAAGGCCTTGTCGCGGAAAGTACTGATGGCGCCGGCCTGTGAATTCGCTTTTTCCTCGGCGGACTTGTGGAATCTGTCGATGGTCTGAAGCAAACTGCGGCGGTCGTCGATGCGGTTGGAGGCAATCGTGGGAGGTGGAACAAGGTCTGGCACGCTGAAATTGGGAGAGCTCGGGTCGGCATCAATCACAAATGGCGCGTGGTTGGCGCCAAGGTACGCTGGCCCACCGCTCGGATGCACCTTGGGCAGGGTAACATACGCCGGGACTGAGCCTGTTGCACCCAGCATCCGCGAGACGATCGATCCGACCGAGGGGCGCTGGTTGTTGGGATTCAACGAAGGATTGAACCCGGCTGCTGGAAAATAGCCCGTCAGCATGAAGTGGTCGGCAGGACCGTGATCGGAATTATGGTGCCGAAAGGAACGAATAAGAGAGTACTTATCGGTGCATTGCGACATTTTTGGAAGAAGATTGCAGATTTTTAGACCGGGAATCGTGGTCTGGCCCGGTGCGAATTCACCACGGAATTCAGCGGGTGCGTCTGGCTTCAGGTCGAAAGTGTCGAGGTGGCTTTGGCCACCATGCAGGAAAATGAAAATGAGGGAGACATCTTTTTTGGATTTACCCGACTCCCGGGCGCACAGCAAACGCTCAAGACCAATGTTGGCGCCAAAAAGGGAAACGGTGCCTAAACGTATCGCATCCCTTCGGGAACGGCCGTCGCAAAATGGATGCATTGTTTCACCCTGACCTTTCGTTGTTTGATCAGTGATTGAACAGGAATTCCGAACTGTTCAGCATGGCCCATGCCAGATCTTCCGCTGCTTGACGCCGGCCTGCGGCAGATTTTTTCAGGTGCGATAACGCTGCTGCACGTTCCGTTTCCGACGGTAATCGGGAATAGAATCGCAGGTACATTTCCCCAATCAGCTCGTTGTCGTCAGCTATCCGGCGCGTCAGAAGCGAAATATTGCCCCCTTCATGCGTGATTTTATCCTGAATGAGGGTCGAATTCAGCAGGTTGAGAACCTGACTGACAGACGGTTCGCGTGTTCGTTCGCATTCGCACGCTGTCACCCTGCTGGGCCGGCCAAATCGCTTCAGGAAATCGTGTCGAACTTTGCTGTCCCACACTTGCACGGCACGTGCCGCGGTGGGTGAGCCTTGGAATTTTTCAGGCACTCCTAGAGTCTGGCAGATCATGTCCAATAACACTTCTGCATCTGGTCGCTTGAAATAGCCGCGTGAAAAATTGCGATCATCTTTTTCGTTGCTGGAATTGGGCGTGACGGAAGTCTGGTAAACCCTCGAGCTTGCGATCAATGTGATCAGCTTGCGGGCATCGAAATTGTTGGTGATCAGGTAGTTGGCAAGAGCATCGAGTAATTCTGCATTGCTGGGAGGGTTCGTGGCCCGGACGTCGTCAACTGGTTCCACCAAGCCCTTACCCAACATCCATGCCCAGATACGGTTTGCCATGTTTCGCGCGAAGAAAGGGTTGTCTGTGCGGGCCATCCAATCGGCCAGTACCAACCGTTTGTCTCCCTGTGGAGTCGTTGCGGGCATGGCCGTGCCAAGTGCATGCGCATGAATGACGGCCTGTGTGCGTGGATGCTTGACAGTTCCCGGATTAAAAAACGCGGTCATGCCGTAATAATCGGATTGGCGCCAGCGGTCGAATGGATGATGGTGACATTCTGCGCAGGTGATCCGTACTCCCAGCAAAACCTGGGACAATGTGCTGGCAATATCACCGGGCTTGGTAACTACCTTGTAAAAATGGGCCGGGCCCACGTCGGCGGATGGTCCTTCCGCTGTGACCAGTTCCCTCGCGAATTGATCAAGCGGTTTGTTGGCGGCGATCGAATCGCGAATCCATGTGTAGTAGGCGAAAGCGTTCTGGTGGCCCAGAGGTTCACGATCCACACGCAGCAAATCTGCCCAACGCATGGCCCACATATCTGCATATTCGGGTTGAATGATGAGCGATTCGATGGTTTTTTGTCGTTTTGCAGGGCTTTTATCGGTCAAAAAACGGCGGGTTTGATCGGGTGTGGGCAGTGTCCCGGTAATGTCGAGAAACGCGCGCCTGAGAAAATCGGTATCACTGCAAATTTCTGAAGGCAGCACATTGAGGTTGGCGAGCTTGGTATCGACGTGTTTGTCGATGAAATTGAACTGGGGCTGCTTGTTGATTTTCTGAGACCCCGGTTGGGGAACGAGAACCCGGAACAGCCCCACTTCGCCTTGATATCCAGCCATGATTGCCGCTTCGCCGGGTGCTTCCAGAGTGGTGGTCAAGCCGCCCGGGGTTACTGTGGCTACCGATTCGGCATTCGTTTGGAATCGGGCATGGCGAGTCACGTCTTTTTGGCTGCCATCTGAGTAGCGCGCAAAAACCACTAGCTGCTGTGAGGCTTTTTGGCCCATGGTTCGGGAGGGTGGTTCGATATGCAGACTGGTCACAAACGGGGCATCAGAAGCGCCACGCGGCATGCCTGAGGCAACCCAGTCGCGGATCACCAGATAATCTTCGCCGCGGAAAGCGAGCTTGGTTCCGCCTCCGTGCGCCATGCGGCCACTACCCTTGCGCAGCAGAAGGCTTTCTTCTGGCACCGAGGCAAACACACGCCTTCCGCGCATTTCCATGACTATGGCCATGAAATCAGCGTCTGGATCTGAGCCGAAAACGGAGAGTTTGAAGCCGCCCTGACCTTCTGCCTTGCCGTGGCAGCCAGAACTATTGCAACCGTGGCGGCCGAGTATGGGCAGGATGTCGTTTTCAAAGTGAAGAGGTTGCGCCGCGCAAAGCGATTGTGCCCACAAAAAAACAGTGGCAACCATTCCAAGGTGCATGACATGGTTTCCGGCTGAAGGCGGGATGGTTACTCATCAGATAGTTGATGAACAGGCGGGTACTCTTATCTCCCACAATTTGAGCATGGTGTCAAAGGAATTGTGGGTCTGATCGGTGAAAAGCAGTGGTTTTGGTTGAAGTATTTGGCATTTATTTGGCTTGAGCCATACTACCGCGGTTTGGATTCATCCTAGAGCAGTGCGAGGCAGCGCCGTTCTAGAATCAATTCAAGTAACTTGGCGGTTGGTGAGTCGAAAACGGCATCGTCAGGCCCGGTTCGTGCCTCAGAAATCCACCTGCGCTTGCAAGCCCCAAGCATTGGCTTGGCTGCGTACTGAAGGGCTATTGGCGTCGCCGTATTTTTCCGGTGAATTCAGATAGACGGGGATGTAGTTGAACGTCAGCTTCGTGTAAGGATTCATGTACCAGTTGAACCCGAAGGTCGGGTCAAGCAAGGTTCCGCCTTTCACCCCGGATGAATCCAGTGTGATGTAGTTCAACCTGGCGCACAATTCCCATGCGCCCCCAAAGGGGTGTCCCTTGCCTGAGTTGATCTTGGGCTTGATGCGGTCGAACAATGCAAGGTTGCGGTCGTAAGTGCGGTGTTCACCTGTGAGGAAATAAGTGACGAATATGTAACCACCACCAAAGATCGGCGTTTGGCCATTATTCATACTGACAGGCACGATATCGCCTTCGGCTTGCAGTGAAAATGGGCCACGGACCCAAGCTGTTTCCAGGTGGAAATCCTGATAATAATCGGTTCCCTGATACGATTTGCCTGTAATCGGATCTTTGTATCTTGTCAGTTGCGTTCCAGTGTTGACCATGGACTGGTTCTGTCTGAAACCGGATGTGCCAAATTGCCCCTGAATGAGTCCGAGCTCTGGCGCGTTGCCACCAAATCTGCCGAATTGGATATTGGAATTGGAAGGGGCAATAATCGAGTAAACGGCGCCTAAATGAAGCAGATCGGCGCCTTCATTTTCGTAATAGGCGCAATGGGTCCCGCGCGCAGCCAAGCCATATCCGCCAATATCGGTGAGATCATTTCCGTAGAAATCGTTGAATCCCCGAAATCCGGAAACATACCATGTCCACTTGCCGTCTTCTGTCCAGTCGAAAAACCCAACTCCTGTTCGGCGGAATGGATGGAAGATAAAAAGGCTCGATCGGTCCATAAAAGGGTTAAATCGGAAGCTGGTCAGTTCTTCCAGGCTAAATGGCTGCTTGTAATGCCCGATACGAACGTGCCCCAGCAAGGGGACTTCCTTGATATCCATGTAAATATCTGTGACAGTCGGCCGGCCAAAACCGCCCAGATCGAACTGAAACCGGTAATCGACATTTTCGGCAACCGAACCGAATGCAGTGAGGCGTGCCCGTCGGATACCTGTTCCATCCGGTTCGACCCCGGTCAGGTTGTCTTCATTTTTTAGCACTTGCCGGTTGGTTTCAGTCTGCGAATAAAACACGGAGGTAATCTGAAATACTCCGCCCATTTGTACCGATGGGAACTTACTGGCACTGCCTACCAGTGGCGGCAACACCATGGCCTCACCGTACTGATTGGGCCGAGGGCCTTCAGCAGGGATATCCATGGGGCCTTCCCTCAAGCGCTCGAGGAAAGTCGGTTGTGTTTCAAGCACGGGCGGGGCAGGTGGTGGATCGATGGCAGGGACCGGTTCCTCTGCCCGAACGCCCTGAGCGACCACGGATAGAATCGCAGCGGTCAACCAATACCAACGCACCATGGTTCGCTCCCGGATCGATAACTCGTATCCGGCTGCGAGCAATGCCCGAGGTGGGAGGCCCACGTCAACTCAATTAACGTGAATAACCCGCAATATATAACGTGTTTATCAGGCCAAGGGGGCCTGCCATGGGGCGCGGTATGGCCGTGACAGCATTTTGGCGGCTTCCGCATCGCCGGGAATGGTTTCTTTGACCGGATCCCAGGCAATGGCACGCCCAACTCGGGCAGCAATGTTGCCCAGATGACAGACTGTGGCGCTGCGGTGGCCGATCTCCACATCGCAAATCGGTTTTTCGCGCGACTGAATGCAGTCGAGCCAGTTCTTGTGGTGGTTGCTGCTGCTAATCAGGCGGGTGGCTCCGGAAGGGAGGGCTGCTTTCAACAAGGCGGGATCGGAAGCTTCAGTCTTACCACGGGTTACGTAAATCCAGCCCCGTTCGCCGATGAATTTGGTTCCTTGCCTGATGGCATCGTCGCCTTGAGCCAGAATCATGGTCACGCCATCGTCGTAGCGGTACTCGATGCGCGCTTTCATGGGGACTTCGAACCATTTCATGGGATGGTATTCAAAGGTTCCTTTCACATGCGAAGGACCCGAATTGTCGCGCCCCAGACCCCATTGCGCGATATCGAGGTGGTGGGCCCCGAAGTTGGTCATCTGGCCGCCAGAATAATCCCAGAAGAAGCGGAAATTGTAATGCACCCGTTTCAGATTGTAGGGGCGCATGGGCGCTGGCCCAAGCCACAGGTAGTAATCAAGTTCAGCCGGTGGCATGCCGTCGGCCACGGGCGGCCCCTTGAAATTCACGCCGGGAATACCCACTTCAACCGTGGTGATTTTGCCAAGCAAGCCGTTGCGTACCCGTTCGCACGTGTCGCGGAAATTGGCTGCCGAGCGTTGCTGGCTGCCCGTTTGAACAATGCGGCCATATTTGCGCGCGGCATTCACCATCGACCGGCCTTCAGCAACTGTAAGGCTGAGTGGCTTTTCACAATACACGTCTTTGCCTGCGGCACAGGCATCGATGGTCATGCGCGCATGCCAATGGTCTGGCGTGGTGATAACAACCGCGTCGATATCTTTGCGGTCCAGAATTTTGCGGTAGTCCTTCTCGGCAACCACGCCGGGGCGGGCCTTTTCCACCATAGCCGCGGCTTCTGCCAGTCTGGTGCTGTCCACATCGCAAACGCCCACAGGGGTGGTGAGCTTCATCAAAGCCCCCATGTTGCTTTTGCCCTGACCGCCCGTGCCAATAAAGGCCACGCGTGGTAACGAATTCTGGGCTGAACGAACCATTGGTGCGGTGCATACGGCGGTGGCGCTTGCAGCACCTAGAATCAAGGCTTCGCGGCGGCTGTGGAAACGTTTCATGGGCAATCTCATGAACCCTGCATGATTTATGGAAAAGCGAGGTTAAACCATCATCCAGACGAAGTACAGACATTCGCCTGCAGATGCTTGATCTTGGTTGGAATAACTTAGCTGGCACGACCTGAATAATCGGAATAAAGGTAACATTGAAAAATCTAGATGGTTTGGTCGTGATTTGCTCCAACCCTATGTCTGCTAATGGCTTGGGCTATTCAGCAACATGCTCAACGCCCAGGTGATGCTGCATTACTGAGTCAACGAGACAACCTGTTTAACCATGGCTCTGGCGTGAATTCGCCAGACCTTTTTTATTGCGAATTAATTCTTGGTGTACATGAACCTGCAAGGGAACATGTGAGGTTTCGATTTCTGCTATTTCCAATTTTCCCAGATGTTCCCAGATTTTTGCGTGGCCATATTGAAATTAGGCACATGACGTAGCCCGGGATGCTTCTGTTGCGGGTTGGGTTCCCACAGATGAAGTCCCTCCGCGATGTCTAATCCCATGCTGACGAACTGGTCTAGGCATGCCAGTTTTTTCGAACCGGGCCATTGGGCCGCAGCGATTACCAGAGCGGTGCCCGCCATTTTTCGGGTCAGGTGCGCTCCCGGTTTGATGGTTTTACCAGGCACGGAACTAATGTTTTCACCCGTGAACAACGCCGCTTGCGCCAACAAACCCACCGTGCCGCCGTCACGCAGGATTTCCTTGGCCTGACCTATCGCCGTCAGATTGTCAGCCGTTGGCACGCGAACAAATGCCGCCACCCTTCTAAGTATTTCCTCGGCGCCCGATTGATTCAGCAGACGGTAGGTCTGCCAGACCCCCAATGTTGCGTACCAGAGCGATTCCCGTGGCGGGAGCCATGCCGCAATAAACTTCACAGCATCTGCGCGCCGGCCAAGCTTAATCAGGTCCGTCACGAATAAATGGGAGTTCAATCCACCTGTCAGGGCTTTCGCTCGCGCGCTCAGCTTGGTCCGCGATGCCACCACAAAGGCGGCTTCAGCGCCAGAAATGACCACGGGCCGCATGGTGGGTAGCAGCGTGGGCGGCACCCCCCCGGAATTCAGGTCCATGGGCATGCTCCTTGGGCAATTTCCGTGCCCACCGACAGGAAGTGGCGGAGGTATTGCCTGTACCTTCCAGCGTCGAAATGCACCGAGGCCAGATAAACGACGACAGCGCAGAGCTTTCCGCACAGATGAGGTTTCGGTTCCACGTGCCGCAGAGGTGTAGGCGAAATGGATCCACCCGAAAGCCAAACCGCAAAACAAAGAATACCAGCCATCGATGTTGTCCCGCATGCGGCGATGGCCGCTTTGCAGCGCGCTCTGTTCGCATCGGTAGGATCATTGATCCACGCTCGGGCTGCCTCCAACCCGATAATGTGCTCCGGCTCAACACTCCGGTGGCGGATCGCCTCTCGTACCGAAAGGTAACCCCACCATACAGCATCGCGCTTGTCCATAGAATGAGCCATTAGGCGGCGAGCTTCCGCGAGGTGTCCAGCAGCGATAAACCTTTCCAGCGCCACGCCCACCGCCGGGCGATCGTCTAGTAGGCTTAACGCGCAGGCAGGCAACCGGAACAGAAGGCAGAGGTCTTGTGCCGGCCTCTGAAGGGCGGACGGACTCAAGATTTCCGCTATCTTCCCGGTCGCATCCATGGGGGCGCGTTCCAAAACCAGACCGGCTTGATTCATCGCACGCAAACCTAAAACTGGCATCACACGATTCCTCCAGCCGGCTAAAAAACCAAATTTAACATCGTTTTAAGGCCGATTGTCATCGGGTTTCTTCTTGGGTGGCACATCGGAGGCCTTGTGCGAATCAGACGGAGCCCACCCCTCCCAGATGTTGCCCGTGGTCCTGATAGGCTCCTGGCCCGCCAGCGGTATGCCCATGACTCCCTTGCGCAGGTCACTTGCCGATAGCAGAACGAATTCCGGTTTTGCCGGTGGCTTCGACACGATGGGCGACGGGCGCTTAGCCGGTGATGTCTTCGACTGTCCAGTTGGCCGGAGCTTTTCCATCATGGTTGCATGCGCCTCGAGTAAACCTTTAAAGCCTTCCGCCATCGCGAACTGAACGCGGCTTCTCCGAAGGTTGAACGACTCCTTCGCCTTCACCGCGATCTGTTCGAGGCCGTTCATCAGGCGTCGGGTCTTGGCCGATTCCCGCATGTCCACCACCAGCGAGCGTCCCATCTCGAGGGCCACGCCTGCTGGTAGCAGCGGTAGCAGTTGCTCAAGCTTGCCTACCATCATTTCCTCGCACTCAGCAAGGTTCGAAGGCCCCTTGGGCAATTCTCCTTCGTTCATGGTTCTACTCCTACTCGATGGTTGTCATTCCCGCTGTCGAACTGGCTTCCGCGTCGAATGTGTTGGTCACGCCGGTGGCCTCGTTTTCGGTCGTGGCGTCGGCTTCATTAATAAATGTCGCAGTCGTCGTTGTGATTCCGCTGGCTGCGACCATCATTTTTGTTTCCGCGGAAATGATTTGGTTCGTTTCCGCCCCCACAATTGTGTGGCCAGTGGAACTTACCGTGCGCGAGTTCATGGCCGTGAACAACTCAAGGATTCCAGCGGTGGTGAGGTTGTAGCTGGCTTCTCCACAAGCCAAGGTAATGCCTGTCGCGGTTATCGACAGCATCGTTCCACCCACTTGTAGAAGAATCTGCCCGGGATTCACCTTCACCGATGCCTCCATCCCATCGCCCGAGGCTTTAAGCAACGCCGACGCCATGCCCAACGACAACACCGATGCAGCCGACCCGAACCCAGTGCCTAAGAGGGCGTTCTCATTGTTCATCATCAAGCTAGAATGGGGACCGTCTCCGCTGGTTGAAAGGGATATACTTGCCAACGGGCCCGATGCTCCAAGGCTCACCGCTCCCGAACCCGCGCTCGTCACTAGGCCGAGACTGCAGGCATCGGTGGCGATGGCGGCGCTTTGGCTGGCAGAGATACTGACAATTGATTCCAACCCGAAACTGGTGATGTTGAAGACCCCCGCAAGCGCCGTGAGGTCAACGCAGTTGTAGGCCTGAAACCAATTTTGCTCGGAGTAATCTCCCTTGGCACCCATGCGATTGATCCCCCTTTAGCTTTCATAAAAATTTACCAGTGGTTTCCACACGAGGATAGTTACCTCCAAAATGCTTTCCCGATTAAAGTGGCAGATTCCCCGACCGTTCTCAATCCCTTTTCGGCCATTTTTGTGGTTTTGTGAGCTGCTCTTATCGCCAAACTGCGACCAGCGGATTCATCAAGCGCTTTTACACACTCTAGAAGAGTGTCATTGAACTCATTCCCCTTGGCTATCAGCAAGGTCGACATGGCCTCTTGCTCCGCCTTGATGTCCGCGTCCAATCCAGCCAATAGAGCGGCTATGCCGGCGGCAGAGGGATTAAGGTCGGAAGCGCCGTCACCGTTGGTCGTCGCGACGCCCACACCACTTGTAGACTGCATCTGGGCGATGAATTGATCTTGAACCAACGGCAAGTCGGTGAGTTTCCCGTTAATCTCGGATGTTTGGATCAAGATGAAGTCAAGCTGCTGCTCAAGATTTGTGATGTTTGACACAACTGTTTTTTCTTCAATGCTTCTATTAAGGATTTTAGCCGTTTTTTGTTCCTGTATGGCAATCATGATGTCCTGCTGGAGAAGGAAATACCCCTGCAGGGCCATGTTATACTGGGTGGCTTTCACCTGGTATTGCATTCCCACCTGCGCGAGAAGGTTAGACTTGTCCCCCTCGGCCACCATCGCCTTCACCTTGGCCAGTTCCTTCTCGTATTCCTCATTCAGCTTGGCAATCTGCTCTTCGGTTTCAGCCTTCAAATCATTCAGGCGATCCATCTCGCTGTTGACAATTGCTGTCAGTTCTTCGAGCTTTTGGTTGTACTTTTCGCTCAGACCATTCATTGCGGAGGTGAAACCAAGGCGGTCTTGTTCCATGCTCGCCTGCAATGCATTCAATTCATCGACCAAAGTCCGGGTATTAGCCTCGAACGTCTTCTGCATCCCTTCAAGTTTGGTCTTAAGGGCATCCACCTCGGCCTGACTTTTCTGCACATTCGCCTTGTAGGCGTCGCAATCGGCTTGCAATTTGGCCAATTCCTGCTTGAAGCCGGCGATTTCGTTGTCAAGCGATCCCTTGGCGTTTTGGAGATCCATGAGAGCGGTGGTGTTGCTGTCGATGAGTTGCTTCAATGTGTCGCTATTTCTTTTAAATTCATCCTGCATAACCGCGGTCTCGGAGTCGTCGGCGATGAAGGCCTGTGCTTTTGTTTTCTCGTTGTAAAGAAGTTCTTTGGACCACTTGTTCTGGTAGTAGGGAACAAAGATGAGGAAAATAGCCTCGATGATCTCGACAACGAGTGTCGCCGTGGCGCTCATGCTCGAGGAATACATTTCGACGACCGTGTCGAATACATTTTTCATCAAAACACTAAGGCAATAAACAAAATAAAAGAAAGATTTCATGGCTGAATCAACCGCTGTCCATTGACTTTGCTTGTCAATGTCGGAGGCGTAGGTAAGGGTGTTGACGGCCCTGTTGACTGACATCAGGTCGCCCTTTAAGTTCATCTGGGCGGAGTCGCCGAGCATCAACGTGAGGTAACCGTTCCAGTTGACGGCGAACCTTTCAGCTTCCGAGGTGACACGAAGGCCCGGTATTCCAGAATTTTGCGTGAAGTATTGATAGTTTCCAGCCCCGATAGCCCTGAGAGCTCCCAGGATCCTGCTTGTGGTAGTTGGGTTGTAAATGGCATAGTTGGCGATATCTTTTTCCAGCAAAGGGCTTGGGTCAGGCCTCTGATATTGAAAAGTTTTCGTTTCGATGTCTATTTTTTCCCACAGCCTGACCATGTCAAGCTGGGCCGTGAGCGATGATCCAAATGAGTTGGTGATTTGGGCGCCAAAAAGGTTTTGGCGCGTGCCGTTGCCGTTGAAGCTTTGATATGCCGCGCTATTCTCCGAGAGCCAGTCCCGAAACCAAACCAAAGCGTCGCCGCCAAATCCGCTCATGAATCCACCTCACTGCCATTCGATGCTTGATTTCGGTCGCCTGAGAATCTGTGCCATTTCCTGCGTTGTCAGCAGGCGCGACTCGGCGTGGATCAGGATATTCTCCGACCCTCTGGCGTCCGACATCACGATACGATGAAAGTTATCATGCGCGTTACCGCCCTCGGTTTTGGAATGAAAACCCGACATATAGGTCATTTCGGGTAGTGTGTAGGGTGTGATGTTGGTCGCGTTGTAGACGCTGCCAATGATGATCGGCCGGTCGGGATCGCCGTGCTCGAACGCCACCACCACCTCGTTGCCGACCCGTGGCCAGAAGAATGCCCCGTAACCCTTACCAGCCCATGGCTGAGCCACTCGGATCCAGCAGGAACTATTGCCCCCGTTTGAGTCCGCCGAGTCCCACCAGAAACGCACTTTCACACGGCCGAATTGATCGATGCGAGCCTCTGTGCCCTCAGGGCCAGTAACGATAGCTGTCTCAACCCCGCCAACCTTAGGCCGTGCCACTGGAGGCCACGGTTTCTGGGGAACAGCGGCAGGGGCGGCACGAAACCTAGTTGAGCAGCGGATCTCTGGACTTTCGGAAGTCCACCCCACGCCCTCTTGGCGGGCCTCGTGTTCCACTTCCAGCACGATCCAAATTCCGCTCGACGACGGATGACCTAGAAGCTCGAACAGCACGCCCGGTGCCAAAAGTGTGCTCCGGGCTTTACCCTGCGCCACTTGAACTTGTGAACCCGCCGCTAAAGCCAAGGCTGCCGCCCTTTTCTGAGCCGAGTCGTACATGCTCGGAATGGCATCTGGATTATCCAAGCCGGCTTCGTTCAAATGGTCGAAATAGCGTGCGGTACCCAAATCATGTGCCTGCCAAACCGCTTTGAAAGGACTATCGTTCACCGTTGGTATCGCGTCACCCGGGGCTGGTTTGACACTGGCTTTGCCTTCGAACACCCTGTTGAAAACCTGAAAATGCGTGTCGACGATTCCTACCGCGCCAGTACGGATGCTTTTGCGAGTGTTCCACTCGTGGATGGTGTCGATGCTGATCGCTGTGCCAGTGACTGCATTATATTGAATTTGTCCCACAGAGGGGTTTGAATGGGTGTTGTCGGTAATTACCAACTGATGCCCTGCGCGTGAGTGGATCCAGAAATGTGCGAGCCCCTCCTCGCTGCACAGCCGGAAGAAAAACTCAAGGTCGGTTTCCCTGTACTGAGTGCAGTAATTGCGCGTAGCGGGGAGATTGTTCACCTCAATCAAACCGCCGCCTACGACTGATAAAATGTCCTTAAGAATTTGGGTCGCAGACATCGACTGGAAAATCCGTGATCGCTTGTTGAGCGACAGCAACCACAGTTTCGGCCGCAGAGTCAATTCGTACCAGCACATGTCTCGTGCAGGTTCCAGCTCCGCGATCTCTGCAACCATGCCGTTGAAATAGCGGTAGCCACCTTGGCCCAGATCGCAGGTTACGGTTACCATTTGGCCCAGTAACGAATCTGGGTTTGGATCGGGGTTGGCCAAATCAGTAGGGCGCTTCGTCCCCGCGACCACGACATATTCGAAAAGCCCCGAAAAGGTTTCACGCCCTTTGAAGTCAAGGACTACAAAAACATTTTCGCCAAGAGGGGTTTCAAGGGTGAACGGAACGGTTGGCACTTTTTGCTCCTCGACTACAGACCGGCTCCGGTTTTCGCAACGCGGCTGAAAACATCGGGCCTGTCAGGGCCCGATGAAAACAGTAGGGGCTCCGGGTCCAACAACGGTTCCGCCGTGCTCGCATAAGTCGCCAACGCGGCAGATAGGCATGCCCCCAGCACTCACAGTTGGGCTTCCTAAAGCCAAAGAATTCATAGGGCCCACACACACAGCCTCGTCACCCTCGATGATCGCTGGGAGGTTGCAAATGAACACGGTTGGACTGCCGGGGCCGATAATCGTCCCACCCACATGTGGCACCACTCCGGTGACCATTGGGCACACATGAGCATCACCGATCATTGCCGCGGGCATGGGCATGGCTTCGAGTGGCCTTTATCGAGGTTGTCTTGATTGACAACAATGTTCTAGTTCCCGTCTTCGATTGGACAACCGAGCACCGTGAAAATCCCGGCACTGGCACATCCTTCACCGCTAATTGGCTATCATGATGCTGCACTAGCCGAATCTTCTTGCCTGTGGTCCATTAGTCGGTTAGATTTGTTTGCCTACCTCATGGCCACACAGGGCCTTTGCTCATGCTTCATCTAGGATCATTCACCGGCCCGGTCTGCCAAGGTGCGACACGTAGGTCGTTTCTGACAGCCGCGGGAACCCTTCCGTGGATGCTTGGCCGCACCCGCGCGGAAACGGTACGGCCCGTGAAATCAGTGGTGCTTCTTTGGTTGTGGGGCGGCCCCAGCCATATCGATACGGTCGATCCCAAACCCAATGCCCCGGCCGAATACCGCGGGCCGTTTGCCACGATCCCCACGCGAATTCCCGGCGTACGATTCACGGAACTGCTGCCCAATTTGGCGGCGCGCGCGGATCGTTTTTCTTTGATCCGGTCCCACAAGAACAGCGACGCCGATCATTTGAAAGCTGGAACGATTGGCCTGACAGGGTTTGCCCAAGGGGCAGATGGCCTCGCGCCGAGCTTTGGTTCGATTGCCGCCAAGGGAATGCACGCGTTTAAGCCGGGGGCCAACAAATCTGGCCTGCCGGGTTTTGTGGCCACCGGGCGCGGTAACCCGCGCGATGTGGTTGGCCCGTGCAAAGGCTATGGAGGCGGGAACTGGGGAACGGGCTGGGATCCGTTTTTGGTGGGTTGTTCGCCTGAGGGTGAGGTTGATCTACCAGCCCTCACCTTGATGCCTGGCCTGACTCCCGAGGCATTGTCCGATCGCCGCCGGCTTGTTGGTGCCCTCGATGGCGCCCGTGCCGGTTTCGAGGCCAAAGGATGGGCCGAGTCGGCCAATACCGCGTGGAATCTGCTCGATAATCCCGAAGCGCGCCGAGCCCTCGATATTGGCAGGGAAACTGTGAAGTCGCGTGAGGCTTACGGCACAACGGCATTTGGCCAAAGCTGTCTGATGGCGCGTCGGTTGGTCGAGTCGGGTGTGCCGTTCATTCAGGTCAACTGGAGCCAGTATGTGGAGGCCATGACTCCGAATACAGACTTCGGCTGGGACACCCACATATATAATTTTGAATTGCTTGCCGACCGGCTTTGCCCCATTCTGGACCGTGCCTTACCGGCACTTCTCGACGACCTGGCCGAACGCGGTCTTCTGGAAGACACCCTCGTGGTAGCCATGGGAGAATTTGGCAGGTCCCCTCGAATCACCGGGCAGGCGGCACGCGATCACTGGCCTCGATGCTACTTCTCGCTTTGGGCTGGGGGAGGCGTGGTGCCCGGTCGTCTCATTGGCGAATCTGATTCCCGAGGCGAAGACCCAATCACCGAGCCGATTTATCCTGTGCATGTTGGAACCACCATGATGGAACGGCTTGGATTCGACAGCCAAGCACGAGCCGAATTGGGTGTTCTGCGCGGTGGCAGGTTGATCCACGAGTTGTTTTGAGGTTGCTGATGGCGATCGTACGGTTGACCACCGATGGAAGGCTGAAGACGGACCCTCGTCCTGTTCCCGGTACTGGTACGGTCGCATTTTCCGTGCAGGTGGCCCCCAACCTTCTGGCTCTGGCGACTGTGCCTGCCGGGGGCGGTGCCAACACACGACTGCACCCCTCTTCAACAGGTTCTGAATTCGAGCCGGCATGGTCTGGCGATGGGAAAACGATCGCATTTCTACAGAATCGTGGCAACCTGAATCTGAAACTGGTCATTAAGGGCCCAGCGGGCGAATCAATTTTCGATCCGGGAGGCGGCTTTGCCGGCGTGAGGCATCCTACATTTGTCGGTGGATCTGGCAAAATTGTTTTCGCGCAAGCGGCACCCGGCGGGCAGCATCTGGCTGGGTGCGATTTTGCTGGCAAGAATCACGCGTTTATCACCAGCGGCGCGGGGATCGATGAGCATCCCGCAGCCTCACCAGATGGGGCGCGGATTGCGTTTTCTTCCTCACGGGAAGGCATTTTTCAGATCTATGTCGCCGCTGCCGATGGTAGTGGCGTCCGCCGACTGGCCCGTCACGATGGTTCAGATACAAGGCCGTCATGGCACTCCAGCGGAGCATGGCTTGTTTTTTGCCGACGTACCCTTGGCCGCCCGTCGTTTTGTCGTCTTGATGTCGCCACGGGTGCCGTGACACCCCTGTTTAGCGGTGCCGGGTTCGACCGTATTGACCACCCCTTTTTCGATCTAGATGGCCGCCGGATCTTGTTCGTTGGCGAACAGGGAGGCCGTCAGGATCTTTATGCGCTGCTTGTAGGCGCTGTTTAAGCGATTAATTGGAGGATTGCGCGATGCTGAACCTTTCACTTGGCCGCTCAGCCGGACACGCCGGTCCCATGGGCCGCCGGTCATTTTTGAAGGTAGGCGCCTCGGGGCTTGCCAGCCTTTCGCTTGCTGACATTGCCCGGGCGCGCTCGGCAGCCCCTGCGACATCTTCCGATACAAGCGTCATTTTGTTTTGGCTGGATGGCGGTCCCAGCCACATGGATCTGTACGACCTCAAGCCCGAAGCGCCTGCCGAATACCGGGGGATCTGGAAACCCATTCGCACCACCGCGCCGGGCATGGATATTTCAGAACTGTTCCCGCGTCAGGCGAAAACAGCGCACCGCATGAGCATCATTCGTACGCTCAACCACGGAACAGGAGATCATTTTGCTGGCGGCCACCGCATTCTTACGGGAAAAGACATGGGGGTTAGCGGTGCCAACAACATGCCCAAGTTCCCCTCACTGGGCTCCATTGCCAGCATGGAACTAGGACCTCGTAAAACCGGTATGCCCGCCTACGTGGGTTTGCCCAATGCCTCAAGCATTGGTCTGGTTCCCGGGTATTTTGGTGGTCATTTCCTTGGCAAGGCGTTTGATCCGTTCATGCCCGGAGGCGACCCCAATGCCGCCCGGTACTCCGTGAAAAATCTCGATCTCGCTGGTGGTCTTTCACTCGACCGTTTGGACGACCGTCGTGCCTTGCAGCAGCGATTCGATCAGGTGACGGCTGCGCTCGACAAATCCGCCACGGTTCAGGCGATGGATAAGTTCGATCAGCAGGCGCTCGACTTTGTGCGTGGTGCATCCGCCAGACGTGCATTCCAGGTGGACCGTGAAGACCCACGCCTACGCGACCGGTACGGACGTCACAGTTGGGGGCAATCGGCTTTGGTGGCACGCCGGTTGGTGGAAGCCGGGTCAACCTTCGTCACCATTACTCTGGGTGGATGGGATCACCATTGGGATCTGCAAAAGGGCATGGAAAACTACCTGCCTCAGGTTGATTCCGCCGTGGCAACGCTGCTGGAAGATCTCGACGACCGAGGCCAGCTCGACAAAACATTGGTGATGGTGATGGGTGAGTTTTCGCGCACACCGAAGATGAACGATGGGGGTAATGGTGGCGCCCCACGCAGTATGGGAACTCCTGGTCGCGACCACTGGGGCAACGCCATGTTCTGTGTGATGGCGGGTGGCGGTGTTCAAGGTGGACGGATTATTGGCGAAACCGAGAAGCTGGGTCAGGCGCCACGTCTACGCCCCGTGAGCCCAGCAGAACTGCATGCGACTGTTTATAAAGTTTTGGGCATTCGGCCCGATCTGATGCTGACTGATCATTCCGGAAGGCCGGTTTCCCCGCTGGAGCAAGCAAAACCAGTGGTTGAGCTATTTTGAGACGAAAATAACGTGTTTCTGTGGATTTTTGTTTGCTAAACAGAATTCGCTTTGATGGTGAGCCTGATCAAATCGGGTAACTCGATTTGACCAAGCTTATCTTCTTTAAGGATTTTTTACTTACTTTTGGCCGGTTCCGTTGCAGGAAGTACATTTACCGAATCCTTTGCCATTGCAAAAAATACATTTGAATGGACCGCTTTTGCCGGTTCCTTTACAAGGAGTGCATTCGAAAGGTCCTGTTCCAGCACCTTGGCAAGAACTGCAGACAGCCGCTGTTGCTTTTCCAGCGATCAACGCTGCACATGCCGCTGCGATACCGCCGACTACTGCTTTTCGTCTTGATGGGTTGTTCATATGAGTGCCTCGATAGGGAATGTTCGCATCAAAAAAGAGGTTCTTGGGCGCAACGTAATTCCTTATATGGTCTAGTTGATTCGAACGGGAAATCTGACACGACAAAAGAAAAGAACCTTACCTTTTTGTCGACTGCCCTGGAGGGGGCTGGATATTGTTGAGATGATCTGCTCGAAAGCAGATTGAGCGTATGTTTCAAACACTGCTCACGTCCGTCGAATTTCGCACATTTTTTGGGTGAGTCGCAAAGTGTTGGCTGCTTCGTGCCAAGTGTCGGGATCTGAAGCCATTGCAAATGTCATTGAGCTTTCGCATGGGAGTCTGTGGCCCCTTACTCAGTCGTGCGGGGCTCTTCGGTTCTGGCTATTGAACATCAAGATCCTTGGAGTCTTCCCATGATCCGTGTGTTTCTGCTTGACCGACGCAACGGAACAACGCAGTGGGGGGATGGCGGTCTGCTAGTCAGCTTGCCGCCGAATTCCGAAGACTATGTCATTTGGGTCGATGCCCAGAATCCTACCCAAGAAGAAGAACAACT
Organism: Candidatus Kuenenia stuttgartensis; assembly: GCA_945875585.1. Classification (GTDB taxonomy): domain Bacteria; phylum Planctomycetota; class Planctomycetia; order Gemmatales; family Gemmataceae; genus REEB421. The sequence goes on from CAMCLK010000022.1 coordinate 57,170, forward strand.
TCTGCTGGCACGCTGGTTTCCCGTCCACGATCTGACCATGGAAGATATTTCCCGGCCACGCCGACTACCTGAGCAGTCGCCGCACCTTCCCAAAGTGGAAGAGTTTGCCGACTACTTGTTCATCATCACCAATCCTGTTCAGTCGTCCCGCTTGGAAGAACCCGGCCCTCTCGATGCCTGCCAGCTTTCCACAGTGCTCAACCGCCATGTGCTTATAACGGTTCACTACTGCGTTTTGCCGGGAATTGATGAAGTGCAATCGCAGCTGCACCGTCACACGACGCTGGCAGAACGTGGACCAGACTTTCTCTTGCATTTGGTGCTCGATGCCACCGTCGATGGTTATGTGCCGTTGCTTGAAACCATTGAAAATCGGCTCGACGAGATGGAAACCAACCTGTTTGCTTCTTCCGCATGCCTGGTGCTTGAACAGTTGCTGGCTTGGAAGCGCACTATTGTGAGCCTGCGGAAAACGGTGCTGCACGAACGTGAGGTGCTCTACCGGTTGGTGCGTGGTGAGTTTGCGTTTATCGATCAGAAGGAAGTGGCTTATTACCGCGATGTTTCAGACCACCTGTTCCGGTTTGCGGAAATGCTCGAGAACAGCAGGGAAATGGTTTCCGACCTGTTGCAAAACCATCTGGCACATGCTTCACACCGTTTGAACGAGGTCATGAAGGTGCTGACGGCGGTATCGACCATCATTCTGCCCATGACGCTGATTTCGGGCATTTACGGCATGAATTTCAAGGAGATGCCTGAAACAAATTGGGCCATCGGTTATCCGATGGCCCTTTGTCTGATGGTTGTAGCGGGATCATGCACGTACTGGTTTTATCGATCGCGCGGTTGGCTATAAAAACTCAATGCCGAAGACAGGACTTGAACCTGCACATCCTTGCGGATACCAGCCCCTCAAGCTGGCGCGTCTGCCATTTCGCCACTTCGGCCTGTGGTGAAACTGTATTGTGACGGATGGCCGTGGGAAATCAAGGGGACAGGTTGAAGAGGTGAACTTCTGGTGCACCTGTCCTGTCGGAGATGCAGGCCAGGGTGGTTCCGTCGGGTGAAAAAGCCGGAAATGTGGCGTGATCTGGCCCGCCTACCAGCAGGTGTTCTCCTGTGCCATCCGGCCGGATGCCTACGATGTCGAAACTGCCGTGCTGGTGCCGGGCGAAAGCAATCCGTTTACCATCACGCGACCATGCGGGCCAAGATTCGAGTCCTTTTCCACCCGCAAGTTTACGCAGAGTTCCCGTGGCTACTTCGAGGGTGTGCACAGCTTCACTGCCACTGCGCGCACTGGTAAATGCAAGAAACCGCCCATCCGGCGACCATGCTGGGTGGTGATCGGGCGCGGGGTGATTGGTCAGCCGGCGGATGTCGCTTCCATCAGGTAGCGACACGTAGAGCTCCTGATTTCCATCACGCGTGCTAACCCATGCGATGGTTTTGCCGTCGGGAGACCATCGTGGCGACTCCTCAAAGGCCTTGTGTGGAATCAGTGGTTCCGCAGCCGTACCGTCTGCTTTGCACGCGTAAATATTCAATTTGCCATCGGTTCCCTGAAGAATATCGTGGACATACGCAATGCGAGAACCGTTGGGCGCGGGGTGGGCATCGAAATGCGGGGTTCCCGGATGTGGCTTGATCAGTGGGCGTGACTGTCCGCCTTTGGAGCTCATGACAGCGACCTCAAGCTTGCCAGCTTTGATTCGGGAATAGAGCAACTGGCTGCCATCTGGCCACCACTGCAGGTGCCCTTTCCACGCGCCATCGTTGGTAAGGGCTCGCGATTCCTGCCCGCAGCAGAAAACGAGTAACCAGATCATCATTCTCGATTCATCCTAAAAAAGTTCGTCCATCACGCGTCCACCCGTGCCAATACCGAGGTTCACCAACGATTCGCTGGTAAGACCCAACGCCGCATGCACGGTTGCAGCCAAGTCTACCGGTGTCGCGGCATGGTCCACCGGGAACGATGCCGTGGCATCGCTAGACCCAAGCACGGTACCGCCCCGCACGCCTCCACCTGCCAGAAGCGCGGTGTAGCAATGCTCCCAATGATCTCGGCCTGCTTTGTCGTTGATTTTCGGGGCGCGGCCAAACTCCCCCATGGCAATGACGAGGGTGGAATCGAGCAGGCCACGGCCCGCAAGGTCGTCGAGCAGTGCCGAGACTGCGCGGTCTAGCCATGGAGCATGGCGATCTGCCATGAGGGTGAAATTCCGGTAGTGGTGATCCCAGCCTCCGTCGCCGGCATCTTCTTCGGCCTCGACATGGTCGGACCAGTTGACTTGAACAAAAGGAACATCGCGTTCGACCAAGCGCCGGGCCAGCAGGCAGGCTTGGCCGAAACGTGTGTGGCCGTAGGCGGCGCGTGTCTGTGGCCGCTCGGATGCCAGATCGAAAGCCTTCAGCGCGGATGGGCCAGTCAGTAAAGCCAGAGCACGCGCCCTGTGGGCATCGAGGCCAGACAATTGCGCGTCTGCTTGGGCCGCGACGCGATCAATGGCCGAGCGAAGGCTATCGCGGTCAGCAAGGCGTTCAGGTTTGAGTGCGGGATTCAATTCGAGATCGGGCAGGCTTATTCCTTCATCGAGTCCATAGTTGATTCTAAATGGGTTATAAGCAGGCCCGAGTGGACCGCCGCCCTCACCAATAATGGCTTTTTTCCCCTGATGCAGCTTGCCTCCCAGAACCAGAAACGGGGGGAGTTGGCCTCGGGCGGGAAGCGCGCGCGCCACGGTACTGCCCAGAGCAGGCCTGATGGAGCCAGCTTGTGGAATGCCATTGAGGCCAACAGCGCCGCCAATACTGCCCGTCAGCCCAATGGTGCCTGCCACACCATGGTCGTTGGAATGGGTGCGCATGGAGCGAACCAGAGCGAATTGATCGTTCCGCTCGGCAAGCCTTGGGAACAGTTCGCTGTAGCGGATACCTGTGATTCGCGTCTGAATGGTGCCGAACGGCCCGCGGATGGCTTCAGGTGCCAGTGGTTTGGGATCAAACGTGTCCAGTTGGCTGGGCCCGCCCCATAGCCACAGTAGAACAACACGTTTCGCTGTACCTAATGGGGTGTATAAGCCCCTGGCCATGTGCCGCCACGATAAACCAAGGGCCGCGCATGCACCTAGCGTGATGATTGATCGGCGCGTTGGACCATTGATGGCGCCAAGATTGAGCATTCAGGTGCCCTCCGGGGAGCCTGAGTATAACCGCTTTGCCTTGCCAGTGGTAATTCTTCGCTGGATTGGCTTACAGCACGCCTTTGGTGCTGGGAATTCCAGGCGCGCGGGGATCGAACTCACAAGCCATGCGCAACGCGCGACCGGTAGCCTTGAAAAGGGCTTCCAACTGATGGTGGGTGTTGCTGCCGTGGTGCACAATGGCATGCAGGTTCATCTGGGCGCTGTTGGAAAAGGCGCGGAAAAACTCTTCGCCCAATTCAGCAGGGAAAACGCCAAGCATGACGTTGGGAATCTGTGCCTTCCACGCCAGAAATGGCCTGCCGGAAAGATCCACGGCCACCGTGGCAAGTGTCTCGTCCATCGGCACAATGGCGTGGCCGTAGCGACGAATACCTGCCTTGTCTCCCAAGGCCTGTTTCAAAGCCTGGCCGAGTGTGAGGCCGACATCTTCCACAGTGTGATGACTGTCGATATGCAGGTCGCCCTTGGCCACTGCCTTGAGGTCGAAGCACCCGTGCCGTGCCATCAGGTGCAGCATGTGATCGAGGAAACCAACCCCTGTTTCAATGCGCACCGCACCTTGACCATCGAGATTGATATCGATGGAGACCTGTGTTTCACCGGTGCGACGTTCGATGCTTGCCGTGCGTGCCATAGGTAGGGTTCCGCGGATCAACCAACAAGGCGTGCCAACGCAGCCAACAAACGGCTCGTTCCTGCCTCTGTACCCACGGTGATCCGGAGACCGGGTGCGTGGGGAGGGTAATGCATCAGCCTGACAAGAATTCCTTCGTTTTTAAGTGCGGTATAAAGCGGTGGTGCCGGATGTGACGGGTGGCGGCACCAAACAAAGTTGGCATGGCTTGGAGTGACCTCAAAACCTAGGTTTGCCAGTTCGTTGGCAAGCCTAGCCCGAGTGGCCAGCACCAGACGACGATTTTCCAGTAGCCAATGTTGATCGCTGATAGCCGCTGTCGCTGCTGCCAGAGAGATCGTGTCGCAGTTGTATGAATCCTTGACTTTAACGAGATGGCTGATGAGGGTTGGGTCCGCCACCGCGAAACCGAAGCGTAGCCCGGCCAGACCGTAGCCTTTGCTGAAGGTGCGGGTGACCACAACGGGCAAACCCTCACGAACCAGTTCCAAGGCGTTGCCATCGGCGAAATCGGCATAGGCTTCGTCGATGATCAGGGGCCCATTGAGCTGTTCTGTCAGCCGGCGTATGGAGTCGAGAGATAGTACCGTTCCCGAAGGGGAATTAGGGTTGGGCAGGAAGGTGATCGATGCGCCTCTCTGTGGCCACGGATCGGGGAGTTGCCAGTTGTCTGTGAAGGGAACCGTAACAAAACGAGCACCCTGCAATCGGGCCAAGGTTTCGTAAAGCAGGTAGCTGGGTGTTGGCGATACGATGGTGCCGCCTTGAGGCACGAAGGCGCGGGTGAGAATGGTGAGGATATCGTCCGAGCCGTTGCCAATAATAATGTTTTCAGGCCGCACACCCAGCGCGCCCGCGGCAGCCTTGCAGAAATCCACACCCACCGGGTCTGGGTAGCGGCGCAAAAGCTCGGCACCGCGAGGGGTGGCAAACGATCCGATGGCTTCCAGTGCGGCAGGTGATGGCGGGTACGGGTTTTCGTTGGTGTTCAGCTTCAGGATTTCACCCACCTTAGGCTGTTCGCCCGGGGTGTAACCGGCCATCGATGCGATATCGGGACGCAAATAGGAGCAAATACTAGTCATGGTGCCGTGCGCGCCGGCACCGCCTGGCGCCGCTCCAGTTCTTCGCGGCGCACCTGCACACTGCGGGCGTGCGCCGTCAGGCCTTCAATTTCTGCCAGTGATTCCACATCCGCGGCAATGCGGCGAAATCCTTCCGGTTCAAACCGGATTACGCTGGTTCGCTTCAGAAAATCGTTCGCTGTCAATCCGCTGGCCCACCGGGCACTGCCACCGGTAGGCAAAACATGCGACGGGCCAGCAGCATAATCTCCCAGTGCCACCGGAGAGTAATGCCCTAGGAAGATGGCGCCGGCATTCACGATGCGATTTCCAAGACTTTCCGGGTCTGTGGCAGCAATCTGCAAATGTTCCGGGGCCAGTTGATTGACAATCGATACCGCTTCGGTGGCGTCGCGTGCCAACACAAGGGCACCGTACCGGGCCAAGGCGTCTCGCGTCAGCGAGGCCCGCGAAAGGCTTGCCAGTTGTTTTTCTAGTTCTTCAATCACCGACTCAATCAGGCGCGCCGACCACGTGACCAGCACTGCTGAACCGGGAGAGTGTTCCGCCTGCGCCAGCAGTTCGGCAGCCACGAATTCGGGTGGGGCCTGTGGGTCGGCCAGCACCACCACCTCGCTGGGGCCAGCGATGCAGTCGATTCCCACGGTGCCAAAAACATGCTTTTTGGCCAACGCCACAAACAAGTTGCCCGGTCCAACAATCAGATCCACAGGGGCAATACCTTCCACGCCGTAGGCCATGGCGGCAACCGCTTGCGCACCGCCCACGCGGTAGACTTCGGAAATACCCAAATCGTGGCAGAGAGCCAGCATGTCGCGGTGGTATCCGGCGAATGGGGTGGGAGGCATCACCACCACAATTTCAGAAACTCCCGCTGCCTGTGCCGGGCAGGCTGTCATGAGCAGGGTTGAGGGGTAGGCGGCGGCGCCGCCAGGAACCAGAAGGGCTGCCCGCTTGACAGGCCTGTAGCGTAGTCCGAGTTCCATGCGGCCTGGCTGGCGCATTGTGGCATCGCGATGCAGAATTCCCGACTGGAACGAAATGATATTGCGTTTGATGCGTCGGCAGACAGCTAGGAAATCTGGTGCTTCGCGCAGGCTGGCATAGCGCGCTTCGGCCAGTTCAGCGGCTGAAACCCGCATGGTTTCGGCTGTGAGTGTTGCGCGATCAAAATGCTCGGTAAAGCGCAGCAGTGCTGGCAGGCCTTCTGTCCGGACCGAATCGCAAACACGGTCCACAACCTGCAACGGCGTGAGGTCTTCGCCAAACACACGGCGGGTCAGTTCGCGGCTACGCTCCGATACCACTTGGCCTTCGGCACCCAGGAGCGTACGCAAGCGCAGCAACTCCTCGGCGCCATTGGCGGCAGAGCAGTCGATGAGCCGCATAAGTGGTGGCATATCTGATTCCACAATGGTCTGACCGGTTATCGGGCTGACTGAACCACCACCATACCCGTTGCCGGGGTATCGGACAATCAGCCGACCGGTCTCTTCGTTTACTCGCGGGGCGGACCCGGAAATGGCTCTGTTGGCAGCGGCTTATCCGCGCCAAACGGCAACAAATCTGGGCGCCTCAGGGCTCCACCCAACCATGTTAAGACGAGCAAGACCGACTGAGCGACATACGGTTCCGGTTTTTGCATGTGCGCCAAGATAGCGCCGCCCCAAAAGCTGCTGGTCAGAAGCATGCCAATGGGAAGTAACTCGGCTGGAAGCAGCAGCAGCCCCGAAATGATCTCGCCAATGCCAATCACCGAGAGGTGCTGTTTGATTCCGGGTGCGACATCTTCCGCAACCATGGTGTCTGGGCTGACAAGCTTGGCAGCACCGCTGAAAACCATCAGCGCCGCGATCAGCAGATGCAAACCCGTACCCACCCAAGCCGTCGTCTGTTTCGACATTCCCATACTCCCTTCGCCCAAAACCCATGTCAGGATACACTATGATTCCGCAAACCGCTCCATGAATTGTAGGCGTCGGAAACCGGCTGTAACATCAGGCAGCTACAAGGTTTCGGGTTGGCAAGAAGCTGAAGCATGTATGAAGCGTTTCGGTAAGGGGCAACCGATTGCTGGTCGAAGTGGAATTGTTCCGGTTGCTGACGGATCTTTACGAACAAATGCCTTCAAGGCGACTGGGTGGGCACATGATTAGTTCCCATTTGGCTTTTGCAGCCAGTTGACATCCTGCTTCAAGTAGATCTTTCGCAATCGATCTGCAGAATCCTGCCCCATGAATTTCCAAACCAGGTCAACGAGCACCCGCGCAAACTTTGGACCATGCATGCCTTTGGGGGTAAGTTGATGCGCGATCTCGTGCAGTATGACGATATTTGTGGCTACAGGAGGAAATCCGATCCTGTTGCCGGTGCTGTAACCATTGTTTCCAAATTTGCCCTTTTCGATAATTGGTTTTTGGGGATTCTTATAACGTTCTTTAAACCAAGGATCGCTGTATATTTTGTCGACATATTGAGGGATTTCTGCAAAGGGAATCACTTTGACTTTGGGATCCTCATCCACCAATAATTTTTCAGCGTGATACAAACGCTCCTTTTGTGGATGTTCTGTTTGAAAAGTGATGAGAGAAATGGCAAAAATGGCAAGCATTGCTGCTCCGTTTTACGTTGTATCGCTCATTGCATGATGGGTAGTTAGGCCAAAATCCCAACTGCCCTCAGACCTTAATGACAGCCTTACCCGGCTTGCTGACATTGTTAGGTACTATCAATCACACCATACCTTATTTTGGTTAATATTAAATGGCTCATTAAGTGGTTTGATTCGTTTTCAATGGGCCTCAAAATAAAAGGTGAAATGCTCTTGGCATAACAACCTTTGAACCAAGCCGTGTGGGGCAACATCGACATGTTGCAAGTCTTCGGGGGGCTGGCCCGCGCCTTGCGGGCAAGGGTAATGAGTGTGAGATTATGTTTTGATGTTTGGCACGTGGCCCCTTACTTCGTGCGGGGCTCTTCGTTGCCGCCAGGGGGGCCCCATCGCAAAACCGAAGAGCCCCGCACGAAGTAAGGGGCCACAGACTCCCTGGCAGAAATATGCTGTTTCTTCAATAGATTTCGATCACTCTATTTGAAAATTCAAGCCTGTCCAGATTATGTGCTATTAGAACATGAATTGCAAAATTAAACAGGTTTATAATGGTTGGTAATGCTAACGCATGGATCGAAAAGCGGCTGCTCCTTGCCCCTTACACGCGACCCACGCGCCGAGGGCGCGGCCGATGGATCTGGCCACCCACGCCCCGGCGAATGCTGTCGCGCCCCACATCGGCACCACTGCAGCCAGCACCCAATGGGGGTAGGCGGCCACATGGGCACACATGATCTCTATCGAGTGTTCGGATTCCGGCGGCAGAGGATGAACCCAGTTGCTGAAGATTTCCACCGCAATCACTAGACAAAAGACCACCGCCAACCCGGCAATGGTGCCCGCTATTACCTGCAACGCCTTCTTCATGGCCAGTGTTCCCTTTCCCGTCCGCGTGACAAGCTTTTCAAGGCCTAGCATCGTCGTATTTTGTTTTGTATGAATCGCCGGCGGAGATGATATCGAAAATTAAGCCGCGGTGGTGGTTTTGGCGCTTGTTGCCTGAAAGCGCACTTTGCAATATATTGAAATCAATCTCTACTCTTGGGGAAGTCCACATGAGAGCCAACGCCACCTTGTTTCTTGTTGTTTTGCTGGCCTTTTTGGCACATGCCCAGGAGCGTCCGCCTGTCCGCAAGGTTCAGGTCGGGGAAAAACCCGGGGTCTGGCTCGAAGTCGCCGGGCCAGTGCGACGTGTGCTCATTGATGCTGAGGTGGTGAAGCGCGAAGGGGAACTGGAAGAATTTTTGTGCCGCAGCAAGACCAAGGAGCACGAGAGCATTCTTAAAGCCGACATCGATGCCCGCGATGCCCACAAAGCGTTGTTGCTGGCAGGTGTTGAGTCGGGCGCTCCGGTTCGGTTCGACCCTGTTTACAAAGCGGCTTCCGGTGGCCGGGTGCGGGTATTGGTGCGGGTGACAGGTGACGATGGCAAGGTCACTGAAGTTTCTGCGCGTTCGTGGATCAAGCAGCGGAAAACGGGTAAGGAACTCGATTCTGACTGGGTCTTCGCGGGTAGCAAAATTCTCGACGACCAAAACACCCCCGGCCGCAAACTTTATTTGGCCAACGATGGCGATGTGATCTGCTTATCGAACTTCGATACAGCCATGCTTGACCTGCCCGTGGCCAGTTCGAAAGACAACGGTAACCTCGACTTCGAGGCATGGACGGAGCGCATTCCCAAGCTAGGGACAAAGGTTACCGTGGTGCTAGAAGCGGCCAAGAAGTAGGCCGGATATCACTGGGAACCTTCTGGTTCCGGAACCTGCCTGATGGGCAAGGTTGCGAATTGCAGGCCAAGCCATAGCAGAATGCCCATCAGAACCAGCATCACGCTTGTGTTGCTTTCAAGCCCGATTGGGCGCGGGTCGCTGCGCAACAATTCATTCAGGAATCTGTGAAAACCGTAAAAACCGACGAATAGAGCGGCAGCTTGGCCTTCCCGTCCGCGCAACGGGAGATACGCCACAATCACCAGCGTCAATAAAAGCATGCTGATGGTTTCGTATATTTGGGCTGGGTGAAGGCCAATTGTTTGGGGCGCGTACCGTATGTTGACGCGCTCACCGTCGCGCAGCACCACCAAGTCGAGATAGTTGTCGCCTCGGTAGCGTGGGTCGGACAGATCTTCTATCAAAACGCGAGACAGGTCTTCAGCGCCAAAGATAGGATGACCCGCAGCTTCAACAATGTGATCGCCCGGTTGAAGGACCCCTGCACCGGATCCTGATTCAATGGCCCCGACAACAGCACGGGGCAAAGCGGATGAATCGAGCGTGAAACCCGCGGGCGATTGCAGTCCGCGGGCGGAGAGATCGAACCGCGCCGCGGCAGGCATTGGATAGTGGATGGCAATCGTTCCGTAATTGGGTGGCACAGGTTGGCCGTAGCAGCAACCGTTCAGCAGGCAACCCACCCGGCCCAACGCCACACCTAGCGCCAGTGGCGCCGCATAGACATCGGCCAACCGCCATGGGCTGACAGGCTGTTTGCGGTATTTGAGATACCACCCGAGGACTAATGCCAACGATCCACCAGCGTAGCCGCCATACAGAATGATGCCGCCTTCATTGAACCGGAAGAACCGGACGGCAAAATCAGAAAGGCTGCGGGTGTGTTCCCACATGAAAAGGGCGCGCGCGCCGGCCAAGCCGCCCAGAAACAGCCACAGGCCAATATCCTGCACCATGATTTCGGAAACACGTTCACGGAGGGCGATACGACGTGCCAGCCAACTGGCAGAAAGGAAAGCCAGCAGCAGCATCAGGCCGAAGCCTTGAATGGGAATTCCGTCAGACCAGCCGGGGACCGGAATGCGGAACAGTACCTGATGCATGTTTCCCTCCGTGGAAGCTTATCGCGCAGACGGTGCCAGAGGTGCCGACTGTATGTCGAGTCCATCAGGTCCTAGATGGTGATCGAGCAGCCCCAGCTTGCCCGATTGGCGGAGCTTGGTAAAGACACGTCCCCGTTCGTCTTCCCATATTTGGCGCAAATAAGCCGCTGTTCTGCCAGAGCGAAGATATCCATCCAAACGAGCCAGAAACCGTTGGGCATCGGTTTTAGCCATGCGCTTGACTGTTTCAGCGGCAAGCTTGGCGTCTTGTTCCATGCGGTAGATGTCTGCTTGGGCGGTGCGTCTGCGGGTTTCGCATTCCTGCTCGGTACGCATCAACAGTGTTTGCCTACCTGTTTCCGCGCGCGCAACGGCTGCAAACGCCGGCTTAACCTCCTCGGGTGGGGCAAGCAGTTCGGGGCGAAGGTCGAGCAGATCGATTCCCAGATCTTGAGCCTTCAAGCGAGCCCGGGCTTCAGTGAGAACTTCGTCAGCCAACCGCTGCTTGCCTTCAAGCAAGATGCTGTCAACTTGCCGCGCTCCAGCCCATTCGCCCAGAACCCCTTCCAGAGTTTGAGTCATGACGGCTTCAATCGTGCCGCCTGCCAAAGCGAAATCCACCACGCGGGCAGGATCGACCCGCCATTGGGCCAGCACGCGCACATGCACCAGATTGTGGTCGCCCGTCACCATCTGCCCGGGAGGCACCTGGGCAGAATCGTCGAGTTCAAGATAGCCAATGGGGGTAGAGCGCACCCTGTCGACAGCGACGCGATCCACCCGGTCGATGCCTCGCGGCATCAACCAATGGGCGCCCGGAGGCAATGGGGGCAGGGCCCTACCTAGTCGCCTTACCACGGCGCGCTCATGCGGGGCCACAAATACGATGCCGCTCATGATCCATGCCACAAGGCTTAACAACAAAATGGCGCGCAGCAGGGTTGTCATGGTGCTGTCACCGGTTTGGGGGCTGCAGGCGGGTTAGCTGCCGCTGGTTTGGGAGGGCTGAAGAGCGTGTCGAACAGCTCCCGATGGGTTGATAGCAAGAGGGTGGTGCGGTTGTCACCGAGGATTTTTTGATATTCTTCGAGCTTGCGCAGGAACGAGTAAAAGTCGGGATCGGATTTTTGTGCTTCTGAGCGGATCCGGTCGGCCTCGGCCTCGCCTTCGCCGCGAATGCGCACAGCGTCAGACTCTGCCTTGGCTCGCGACGTGCCCACTTCGCGGTCGGTATCGCTCCGCAATTTCGCGGATTCCTGTTCGCCCATGCTTTGGTATTCAGCAGCCTTGCGTTCGCGTTCCGCGATAATGCGGTCGAAGATGGCCTGACGAACCGCGGCAGGGTGGCTGACACGCCTTAGTCGGACATCGATGATTTCCACGCCGTATTCGTCGCGGGTAGGGCCAGCCAGTCTGTCAAGCAACCGTGTGCGCAGTTTTTCGCGTTCGAGTTTCACGCGCGCCGGTTCCTTGCTATTGACCAGATCGTCCATCTGCAATGTGCCGCAGGCAGCGCCCAATTCGCTTCCGAGTTTCTGAGCCAACAGTGATTTGGCCTCATCCAAACCACCCGCGGCCTTGAACAAGCGATCGACTGCATCGGCATCGGCGATGCGCCAGCACATGTAGGCATCGATGGTCAGGGTGCGGTCGATACCGTCTTTCTGGGCATCACGAGTCAGTTGTTCAATACCAGGGAGTTCGAGGACCTGCAATCTTCTGTCGATTCTGCGGATTTCCATGATGGGCCATGGCCAGCGCACATGCAGGCCGGCTTGGTTGTCGTTGGCACCATCGAGTGTGCCGGCGTGGGACCCGAGGATGGTCAGGTAGGCGAACTCGGCGCGGTCGACAGTGTACAGGCAGTTCCAGCAGACAATGGCTGCGAGGAAGATGCCAGCAATCGATTTCAGAATCATGGTTCGCGTGCCTCCGGTTCATTGCGTGCTGGGCGCGCTGGTGCTGGCAATCGCATCCATTCTGGCGGGAACAGCCAGAGATTGCGCCTGCCGCGCACGCCTTCCGCATCGATCACAATTTTGTCGCGGCCAGCCAATGCTTGGCCTAGCGAATCCCACAGTAGCCTGAAGTCCGCAAGCGCCTCGACGCCCCGGCGGGCCGCCAGTTTCAGATTGAAGGCGTCGGCGTGCGCTCGGGCGAGGCTGGTGCGCTCGGTTTTTTCGACATCGGATGCCGCCGTTATCTGCAGATCTCGGGCAATCTGCTCGCCGACACGCCTGAGCCCTTGGGCTTTGGCCTGCAAAACCTTTTGGCTGCGGTTTTCCATGGCGCGTGTGACCTCGTGGTAGGAGGCGACAACTTCCTGAGGGGGATGCAAATCGTGCAACGCCACGGCGACAACATTCATTCCGGGTGCCGCGCGTGCTGATCTGGAATGAATGAGAGTCAATGCTTCGGCTTCCAGCGATTCCCGGCCATTGGTGAGAAGGTCGGCAAAAGGCCGCGACCCCACAATTTCGCGCAGTGCCGCCTCGCTGGCGCAGCGCAGGGCTTTGACGGCGTCCGCCACATCGAATCTGGCCAAAAACGGATCGGCAGAATCCAGACGGTAGCGAATACTGGCTTGTACCTCCACAAGGTAGCCATCACCCGAGATCATCACCGCTTCGTCGGGGAAGCGCAGGATGCCGTCGCTACCGTGTGCAGCCGACCATGACCTTCCAACAACAGTGGGGGCCAGAGCTGTACTTCGGAAGCCCATTTCCAGCGTGAGCAATCGTTCCGGATGAACCAGCACCACGGTTTCAATGGGTACCGGCCAGCGCCAATGCCAGCCTTCCGAAAGGGCCGCTGGGAGAAGTTTGCCGAAACGCAACACACGCCCAGCTTGCCACGGCCGGATAATGACGAACCCAGTCCAGGTCCAGGCGAGGAAGCCAGCCAGTGCAAGACTTGCCAGAACCTTGCGCCAATTGTGCTCAACAAGGTGAATAACCTCGCTTGGAGCCAACCTGTCGATGTTGGCACCAATCCATTCGGCACCAGTTGAGATGCTGTTCCACCACTTGGGGGCAGGTCTGGCAAATGCCAGCAGCCGCATGGAATTGATAAGTACAAGCAGCGATCCGAATTGATGGTAAATGACGGCGGCCAGCGGCGATTGCAGACGCCATCCTGCCGGCGCGATAAACGGCCAAAGCCACGCGGTCAGGACAATGCCGAACAGGTTCACGCCGAACGCGAATATCAGAATGTTCTGGCGGATCGTGCGCTCGGTAGCCCTCGCCAGATTCAGCAATAGGGGTAGGTTTTCCAGAGGATCGCCCATCAGGACAATATCGCCCGCCTCGGCGGCGAGGTCGTTGCCTGTGCCTGCTGGGCAAACTGCCAGCCCGACATTAGCCGAGGCCAAGGCTGGGGCATCGTTGATACCGTCGCCCACCATAGCCACACGTCGGCTGGGAGTGCCTTCCCGGAGTTCGGTTACTCGCCTGCTCTTGTCGGCGGGAAGCAGTCCGCCACGTACCGATTCGGCGGACAATTCCAGTTCGGTGCCCACGCGCAGCGCCACGGCTGGTCTGTCGCCGGAGAGAATTTCTACTGTTCCGATGCCAAGATCACGCAATTGCCGGATGATACGTGACGCTTCGGGCCGTGGCGCATCGCGCAGCCCCAGCAATCCGACCACCATGGTATTAACGGAAATTAATACCGGAGTTTCTCCGCGTTCTTCAGCGCGTTCCGCAAGCTCAAGCGATGTGTGGAGCTCCACACCCTCGGAGGTTAGCCATCGGGCTGTGCCGGCGCGGACCGTACCCTCGGCGGTGACGGCGCGCATGCCTCCCCCCGGCGCGGCCTCGCACAAAGTGGCTTCCCCCGCTTCCACGCCACGTTTCCGCGCTGCCGCGACAATAACCACCGCCAGAGGGTGATCACTTCCGGTTTCGACCGTGGCGGCCAGTTTCAAAAGGCTGGTTTCATCCAGCGACGGGTCGAGAGGCACAATGGTGACAAGTTCGGGCTGTCCGGGCGTGAGGGTTCCGGTTTTGTCGAAGCAAAAGGTGTCGATTCCGGCCAAGCGTTCGAGTGCCGCACCGCTTTTAACCAAAATTCCCGTGCCCGCCAGGCGACCCAGCGCGGCAATAATTGCCGCTGGTGTGGCCAATAACAGTGAGCAAGGGCAGGCAACCACCAGCACGGCCAGTGCTGGATACGCCGCCAAGCGAAACAGGTCGGCCCAACCGTAGGGAAGGCCAGCGGCGCGCGAGGACCATGAATGCCCCACCATGGAGCCTGCAAAGGTGATCAGCGCCATGCCCAAGACCACAGGCAAAAACCATCGGGCCAACGCGTCGGCCTGACGTTCAAGTGGTGCTTTGTCGGCCAAGGCACGGGCTGTAAGCTCAGCAACTTGTCCGGCAACCGTGTGTTCTGCCACGCGGCGGGCGGCAATGGTCAGCACGCCGGTTCCATTCACGCTCCCTGCCAGCACTTCGTCGCCGGGTGCCGTGTCGTTGGGAATGCTTTCTCCGCTGAGGGCGCGCGTATCCAGAGATGAAACGCCTTCCAGCACCACGCCATCAACCGGTACTTTGGCGCCGGGGCGCACCCGCACCTTGTCGCCAACACGCAGGTCGACAACAAGCACGCGTTCTTCGGTGCCATCGGCGAGGACTCGCCAGCAGCGTTTGGGGGTTAGTTGTGCAAGACCACCCAAGGCGGCGCGGGTGCGGCGGAATGTCCAATCTTCCAGAATTTCGCCGATAAGGCCTATCACCAGAATTTCAGCCGCGACCAGCGGTTCTTTCAGCAAAATGGCTGCAAGTACGGCAATGGCTACGGCAAGGTCGGCCCCAACACGGCCTTGTAAAAGTGATTCCAGCGAACCATAGAGGGTGCGAGCACCTCCCAAAACGGCGGCAACAAGGGCCAGCCTGATTCCCCACCATTCATTCGACCAACGTGGTAGGGATGCCCCCCACGAGCCCAACCCATCCACCAAAATTGGCCACAGGTCTGCAGCAAGCAGCGCGCCTAGAACCGTGGCCATGGCGTACAGCCCGACGGGACTTTCGTCCCGAAGTTGGGTATCGGCGTGGGAGATTTCGCGATGCATGGGGACCATCCCGCCAAAGGGTTCTCTGGTTCTTATGCTAGCGAAGTTTTGGGCGGTCTGGGAGAAAACCAGAAGAAATTCCGGGCCCGGTTCCAAGCGACGCAATAAATCTGTCCAGCAGTGTTCGATCCACCCGCGGAGTAACCACCACATGGGCGAGGTTACCTTCTGTTGGTAACTGCCATCGCGTGCACACATCTACCGGTGGGCTGGGAAACATCACTGTCGTTGAATATTTACCCCGATGGGCTGGCCACCCTGCTTGTGTCAGAAGCTCAACCAGTATGGCTGCGCGGTCCAAGCATCCATGGGCCTGTTCAGCAAGCCGGTTGGCTGGCCATTGGTGCAGGGCTAACCAAAGAGCTCCCACTGCCAAGCCCGAACGGGAACCGGTCAGGGTGGTGTCTGGTCCACACAGATAATCAAGGTGGTCTTTGGGCAAATGGTATGCATCGTGTTCCCATATCACAATGCCGCACGGCACGGGAACGCCAATCATCTTGTGGCCACTCACAGAATAACTGTGGCCGCCAGTTTCCAGATTCCATCCGCTGGCTTGGGTGTATGGGAGCAGAAAACCACCGAGTGCCGCATCGACATGAAGCCGGTATCGGCCACGGTGGGTGGTTTCCAGTGCCTGAACCATCAGATCGGTCCGGTCGATAGCTCCAAGGAACGTGGTTCCAGCAGTGGCCACGACGAGGCAAGGATTTTCGGCATGGTGTGCAAGTGTCGCGGCAAAACTGTTGATATCGATACTGCCATCCGGAGCGGATGCCACCTGAATGAATGGCGTGTCCAGCAGTCGGGCCGCTTTGACCACGCAACCGTGGCATTGGTCCGAGGCTATGATTACAGGCTTGGGGGCACCACCCATTTTGAGAGTATCACGCCCAAGATGCAGGGCATGAATCACGGCTTCCGTGCTGCCGGAGGTGACATATCCACGCACATTTGTATCAGGTAGCCCGGCAAGCAAGGATATTTTTGAAAGCACGTCGCGTTCGAGGTCGTGCAGATGGGTGCCCGACCTTGAAGTTAAAAACGGATCGCCAATATTGTTGATGGGTAAGCCGAGCAGAAAATCGAGTTCGCCCGGCGCAAATCCGTTGTAGCTGGGGAACCCCAAGCAATCGTTGGTGGCATGGCGCAACCGACTTGCCGCGTCATGCCATCCATGGGCGGAGCTGTGGCTGTTTTGTCCGGTCGAGCGAACCACTCATCCCCCCGCCATCGTGACCGTTTTGACCTCGGTGTAAAGCTGAAGCGCGTATTCGCCCAGTTCCCGGCCGATGCCGGACATTTTGAAACCCCCGAAAGGCGCGGCGGCATCAAAGACATCGTAGCAGTTGACCCAGACAGTTCCTGCGCGCAGGTTATGGGCGATATGGTGAGCTTTGCGAATGTCTCGCGTCCATACGGCTGCCGCGAGCCCGAACTGGGTGTCGTTGCCACGTCGGGTGACTTCTTCAATGTCTTTGAACGTGAGGATGTTCATGACGGGCCCGAAGATTTCTTCCCGCGCGATGGTCATGGTGTCGGTCACGTTGTCGAAAACCGTTGGTTCAACAAAATAACCATCTCCGGTGGGGGCTTTACCACCAACCAGCATGTTGGCGCCTTCTTTTTGTCCTACGGCGATGTAACGCAAGATCCGCTCCTGCTGCTCGCGTGAAACCTGCGGGCCTTGGGTTGTGGCGGGGTCGAATGGATCTCCCATGCGCGCTTTGCGAGAGCGGTCCACCAAGCGGGCTACCACCTCATCGTGCACTTTTTCTTCCACGAAAAGCCTGCTACCGGCGCAACAGCATTGCCCTTGATTGAAGAAGAGGCCGAAGTGGGCACCTTCAACGGCGGCATCGAGGTCGGCGTCAGCAAAAATGATATTGGGGCTTTTACCACCCAGTTCCAGGCTGACTCGCTTGAGGTTGCTGCGCGCGGCGGCTTCCATAAT